>JANNWY010000025.1:0-2337 GCA_031409335.1 Chthoniobacteraceae bacterium
CACGGAAAAACGCCTGCCGCAAGACGGACGCGCCGTGCTCCGGGAGAAGGGCCGGCGGTTTCACCTGCGTCTCAGCACACTGCCTACCGTCCACGGCGAGAGTCTCGTCATCCGACTGCTCGACCAGACGATGCCGAGCCAGGATTTTTCCCAACTCGGGCTCGCACCGCCGCAAGCCGAGGCGCTCCGCGCATCGCTGGCGGGTCCGGCTGGACTCGTTTACCTCACCGGGCCGACCGGTTCGGGCAAGACCACGACCTTGCACGCGGCGCTCCACGCGCTCGATCACGAAGGCCGTGTCATTCACACGCTGGAAGATCCCGTGGAATACGAATTCCCCGGCATCCGGCAGACGGAGATTCGCGAAAAAATCGGGCTGACGTTCGCGACGTCGCTCCGCGCATTATTGCGGCAGAATCCCGACATTCTGCTCGTGGGCGAAACCCGCGATGCCGAGACGGCGCAGCTCGCCATCCGCGCGGCGCTCACCGGCCATCTCGTCCTCTCGACGTTGCATACGAACGACGCGTTGGCGGCCATTCCCCGACTGCGCGATCTGGGCGTGGAAAGTTTTCTGCTGGCCGCGTCGCTGCGCTTGGTCGCCGCCCAGCGGCTCGTGCGTCGGCTCTGCGCCGAGTGTAAGGAGCCTCATCCCGACAACGCCCGACTGCGCGAGGCGCACCGGATGCCCGACGCCCACTTTTGCCGGCCCGTCGGCTGTCCCGCGTGCCGCGCGCGCGGGTTTCAGGGCCGGCTCGCGATCCACGAAGTGATCCCGGCCGAGAAATTTCTGCCGTTGATCGCGGCGAACGCGCCGTTGGCCGAACTGGCGGCGCTCCGCGACCGCGAAGGCGGTGCCACGCTCTGGCAGCACGGCCTCGCCGCCGCCGCGCAGGGGCTCACCACCATCGAACAGGTTGCCCGCGTCCTCTGATTTTTTCACCGGGCCACCCGGCCCATAACCCAAAAACATAACGGGGTATGCAGTTGACTGACACTCATCGTTGAGGTCCAAATGTCGTCCGTCCCCATCCAGCGAACATGTCGGCCTTGGCTCGAAGTGCAGCCGCAAACCTCGCGGCACTTAACCCACCGTTTCCGCGGGACAGACCCGAGTTTGCGCAATGGTTCGGTGACGAGGAGAGCTGTTTGGCTTACTTGGCTGCGCTGCGGTGGCAGGATGGCTTTTCCTGCCCGAAGTGCGAAGGGAAAGAGGCCTGGATCGCCGGAGCGGGACTTCGACGGTGTAAGTCTTGTCGCCGTTGGGTGTCTGTCACTGCCGGGACTCTGTTGCACCGCAGTCGAAAGCCGATCCGTGATTGGTTCGAGGCGGTGTGGCACCTGTGCGGTCAAAAGAACGGTGGAAGCGCGCTCGGCTTGCAGCGAAGTTTGGGCTTTGGCAGTTACCACACCAGTTGGGAATGGCTGCACCGCATGCGACGCGCGGTCGTTCTGCCCGCCCGCTTGCAACTCACCGAAGAGGTGGAAGTTGACGAGACATTTGTCGGTGGCGTCAAAACCGGGAAAAGAGGCCGCGGCGCGGCCGGAAAATCGCTCGTGTTGATCGCCGCCGAAGTCAGGGGAGTGCGCATCGGCCGGATCCGGCTGCTTGTGATTCCCGACAGCACCGCCACCACGCTCATCTCTACGATTGAAGACTTGGTGGAACGTGGGAGCAACGTCGTCACGGACGGACTCAGCAGTTACGCAGGTCTGACCAAGAGCGGCTACAATCACACGATCTCGCGCCACGCACCCGAAGTCGGCGGGAACCTCTTGCCGCACGTTCACCGGGTCGCCGCCTTGTTGAAACGCTGGCTGCTCGGCACGCATCAGGGCGCCGTCAGCCATCAGCGACTTCAGGTTTACCTCGACGAGTTCGTGTTTCGGTTCAACCGAAGAGCCGCGTCGAGTCGCGGTCTTTTGTTCCACCGGCTGCTGGTCCAAGTCCTCAAGAATGAGCCGATCCCAAGAGCCCGGCTCTGATCCTCTGAAAGTGTCAGTCAACTGCATACCCCGTTAATTTTTTGGAAAATCCCGCATGAATTTCATGCTCGGCATCGATTTTGCTCATAGCGGTTTGCGTCCAACCATATGAAAACACTTCGAATCAAACCCCTCAGCTCGCTCGTCGCGGCATGTCTGGCGCTCTTGGCCACCGTGTCTGCTTTTGCCCAAGCTGCTGCTCCCGCAGCGGCTACGCCGCCTCCCCCGCCGGCTCCAACGCTGGAACAGCGCATCGCCGGTCTCGAAGCCTATCTCGGCAACGGTGATCCGACGGCAGTTTTGAAAGTCGGGCCGAAAGACAAGGACGGCAATATGACCATCCCGGCCGGT
>JANNWY010000026.1:0-10827 GCA_031409335.1 Chthoniobacteraceae bacterium
GTGCCGCCGAAGATGGAGTCGATCACTTATGAGATCATCGTGGACACCGATGAACCCGACCACCGACTGGAACTGCTGCACGACAATGTGAAAAAGTTTGGCACGGTCTTCAACACTGTGGCCCCTGGCACCACACTCAGCGGCGTGCTGCATCGGAAGGAGGCGCAGACATGATCGCTGAACCACCGCCCCGTGAGTCGCCCCCGATTAAAACTGAATCCGGCGCTGGAGAACGTAGCCACGACCACGAGCACGAGCATGGCGGTGCGCCGCACTTCCTGCCACACTGGATGCAAGAGCGCTGGACCGTGTTGACGGTAGCTGTCGCCGGACTGGCGCTGGTCATCGGATTCTTCGGGGAGAAGTATTTTGGCCTGCCGCATTCCGTCGCCCTTGCGTTCTACATTCTGTCCTACGTGGCCGGTGGCTACGATTTCGCTTGCGCGGCCTTGCCCGCGCTCCTTCGCGGGAAGTTCGACATCGATCTTCTGATGATCGCGGCGGCGGCTGGCGCGGCATTGCTTGGCGAATGGGCGGAGGGCGCGTTCCTGCTGTTTCTCTTCTCGCTCGGCCATGCCGGGGAGCACTACGCGATGGATCGGGCGCGCAATGCCGTCGGCGTTCTCGGAAAACTCATGCCCCGCACCGCGTTCACGAAACGTGGAGACCGCCTGGAAGAAGTGCCGGTGGAACAACTCACCGTGGATGAAATCGTCGTCGTAAAACCCGGCGAGCGCGTGCCGGTGGATGGAGTCATCATGGCGGGCGAAAGCAGCATCGATCAAAGCGCGATCACTGGCGAGAGCGTGCCGGTGGAGCGCAATCCCGGCGACGAGGTGTTTGCGGGAACGATCAATCAGGACAATGCGCTCGACGTGCGCATGACGCGGCTGGCCCGCGACAACACCCTCGCCCGTGTGATGCAGCTCGTCGCCGAAGCGCAGGAACAAAAGAGCCCGACGCAGCGGTTCACCGAAACCTTCGCGCGCCGCTTCGTTCCGACGGTGCTCATCGGCACGTCCCTTGTCATCGTGCTGCTGCCGCTCGTGTTCGGCTGGACGTGGAGCGCGAGTTTCTACCGCGGCATGTTGTTGCTGGTGGCCGCTTCGCCCTGTGCGCTGGCCATCGGCACGCCCGCGGCCGTGCTCGCGGGCATTGCCCAGGCGGCGCGTCGCGGAGTGCTGATCAAAGGCGGGATTCACTTGGAAAGCCTCGGACGCCTCAACACCGTGGCGCTCGACAAAACCGGCACGCTCACCACCGGTCTTTTCGCAGTCTCGCAGGTCATCGGCTTTGACGGCACACCGGAGGACGAGGTCCTGCGCATCGCCGCCGCCGTCGAGGAACAATCCAGTCATCCGCTGGCCGCCGCCATCGTGAAGACAGCGAAAGAGCGCGGCATCAGTTTCCCCTCGGCCACCGACATCGAAAACCTCGCGGGCAAAGGAATCCAGGCGCGTGTGGAGGACGCTGAAGTTCTGGTCGGAGCCATCCGCGCCTTTGCCGGAGATGCCGCGGCGGAGAAAGGGAAGCCGCTGGCGGAAGCCATCGCCAAGCTGGAAGCCGATGGCCAGACAACGGTGATCATTCGTCGCGCCGGAAAGTTCATTGGCGTCATCGCCCTCGCCGACGAGCCGCGTCCTCTTGCCGAAGAGGTGATGAAGCGCCTGCGGGCGCAGGGCATCGAGCGCCTGTTGATGCTCACCGGTGACAACACTTCCGTCGCCCGCCGGGTTGCGGAAAAAGTCGGTATCACCGAAGTCCGCGCGGAGTTGCTGCCGGGACAAAAGCTGACCATCGTTCGCGAACTGGAGAAGGATCGTGGCGTCATCGCGATGATCGGCGATGGCGTGAACGATGCGCCCGCGCTGGCCGCGGCCACAGTCGGCGTGGCGATGGGTGCCGGAGGCACTGCGGTTGCCTTGGAGACCGCCGATGTCGTGTTGATGGGCGATGATCTCGGCAAGCTGTCTTTTGCCATCGGCCTGAGCCGGGCCAGCGCGCGCATCATCCGCCAGAACCTCGTGATCGCGCTCGGAGTCATCGCCCTGCTCCTGATTGCCTCGGGGTTTGGGGTCATCCCGCTGAGTGTCGCGGTCGTCCTGCACGAAGGCAGCACCATCGTGGTCGTCCTGAACGCCCTGCGGCTCCTTGCGTGGCACGAGCCCGCCGTCTCCATCTGACTTTTCCGCCGCCGAATTTCCTAAACCATTCAAATGAGCACAATGAAAGCGACTGTATTTCACGGAACGAACGACATTCGTGT
Source organism: Chthoniobacteraceae bacterium (assembly GCA_031409335.1). Classification (GTDB taxonomy): domain Bacteria; phylum Verrucomicrobiota; class Verrucomicrobiia; order Chthoniobacterales; family Chthoniobacteraceae; genus JANLQB01. Next base: position 2,267 of record JANNWY010000026.1, read on the forward strand.
CGAAGAAGTAGAGCGACCTCATGCCGGAGTTGGGGAGGCCGTGATACGCGTGACGTTGACCACGATTTGCGGCACCGACCTTCACATCGTGCGCGGGGAGTATCCGGTAAAGCCGGGCTTGGTCATCGGGCATGAACCGGTGGGCGTCATCGAGGAACTTGGACCGGGCGTGACTGGGTATGAAGTGGGCGACCGTGTGCTAGTCGGCGCTATCACCCCGTGCGGCCAATGCCGCGCGTGCCTTTCCGGACATCTCTCTCAATGCGGACACGGCGACGGCTACGAAGCGCTCGGCGGATGGCGCTTTGGCAATACGATCAACGGCGCGCAGGCCGAATATCTTCTCGTGCCGTCTGCTCAAGCCAACCTCGCGAAGATTCCTGATGAGTTGACGGACGAGCAAGTGGTCCTGCTCTCCGACATCGCCTCGACGGGAATCTCCGGTGCGGAGGCGGCACCAGTGCGGATCGGCGATGCCGTCGTGGTGTTCGCGCAGGGACCGATCGGATTGTGCGCCACCGCCGGAGCAAAGCTGATGGGTGCTTCGCTGATCATCGGAGTGGATGGCGATGAAACGCGGCTGGCGATGGCGCGTCGCATGGGCGCCGATGTGGTCCTCGACTACCGCGCCGTGGATGTGGTGGCCGAAGTCAAACGTCTGACGGGCGGCGGAGCGGATGTGGCCATCGAAGCCTTGGGCACGCAGCAAACCTTTGAAAGCGCGCTGCGCAGCCTGCGACCTGCGGGCACGCTTTCGAGCCTCGGCGTTTACTCCGGCAAACTCCAAATGCCCTACGACGCATTTGCCGCTGGCCTCGGCGATCACCGCATCGTCACCACGCTTTGTCCCGGTGGCAAAGAGCGGATGCGGCGGCTGCTGAGTCTGGTGCAATCCGGGCGGTTTGATCCCACTCCGCTCATCACCCACCGCTTCTCGCTGGAGGAAATTCCCCAAGCCTACCAGCTCTTCGGCGACCGCTCGGACGGTGTCTTAAAGGTCGCGATCAAACCGTAGGTAATGAAACCGATCTCGCCGCAGCCAACGAAACGGGACTGGCACAGCCAGTCTTCCGAGGAAGCGCTGGCGCAGCTTGGCCCCGCAGCGACCGGACTTTCTACCGCCGAAGCAACAAAACGCCTCGCCGCTGACGGCACGAGCGTGGCTGTGGAACAGGGTTGCGTGGGCAGGCGCGAGACAACCTTCACCGCCACCGCGAAGCCATGACGATCGCGATGAAGCGCCGGGCCGGCCGCGCCCGGAGAACTCTAAAATGGGCGCTCGGGAGCATGGTGGGCTTTGTCGCGCTCGCGGTTGTGGCGGCGCTCGCGTTCCGCGCTTACGAGCGCTCACAAGTGCGGGCACGAACGAAAATCGACGCCCAGACCGGAATCGAGTCGTTGGAAAAAGTGCAGATGGGAGGCATCGAGCAGTGGATTCTCATCCGCGGTCACGACCGCTCCAAGCCGCTCTTGCTCGTCGTTCATGGCGGGCCGGGCTTTTCGGAGATGCCCCTTTCGCACCGCAACGCCAAGCTGGAGAAGGAGTTTGTGGTCGTGCAGTGGGATCAGCGCGGAGCCGGCAAGACGTATTCGCCGGACACGCCGCGCGACACGATGAATGTCGAGCAATTCGTCTCCGACACGCACGAGTTGTCGCGGCTGCTGACGGCGCGCTTTCATACGCCGAAACTCTATCTCGTCGGCGTGTCATGGGGCTCGATTCTCGCAACGATTACTGCGTCGCGCCATCCGGAGCTGTTTCACGCGTGCGTGGGGATCGGACAGGTCGCCGACGTGAAGGAGAGCCAGCGCATCCTGCATCGCTTCGCGATGGAAGCGGCGGAACGCGCGGGAAACCGTCGCGCCATTGCCGATCTCAAAAAGCTCGGACCAACCTTCATGCAAAGCGCCAATCACATGCGCGTCTGTCGCTGGGTCTCCCGCTTAACGTCAGAACAATACCCTGGGCTTCCGCGATGGGAGCTGTTTCGCGATGCAGCCGGTTCGCCCTCCTACGACATCGCGGATTTCTGGCGACTCTATCGCGGGATGAAATTCTCGCTCGATTGTCTGTGGCGGCCCCTCAACGACGTAAATCTCTTCGAGCAGGCCCCGCGTATCGAGGTGCCCGTCTATTTCTTTCTCGGACGACACGACTACGTGGTGACCTCGGAAGTTGCCGAGCGATACTTCCGGGCGCTCGACGCGCCGCGCGGAAAGCAAATCGTCTGGTTCGAAAAGTCGGGCCACATGCCACACCTCTCGGAGCCGGAGAAATTCCGCGCCGCGCTTATCGGCAAAGTGCTCGCGGAAACGCGGCGCTAGCGAGAATCTGAACAAAACGCCCATGACATCCACGACCCAACATTTCACCCGCCGCCACTTTCTGCGCAACGCCGCCGCCGTCAGTGCGCTGGCGGGATTTGAAAGCCTCGTCCCGGCCTACGCGCGACCCGGAAAAAAGGCGCGCGAAACGGGAGGACCGATTGAACTCACCATCGACAAACAGTCCATCGACATCGGCGGCCGGCGCGCGTCGGCCATCGCGGTCAATGGCACGGTGCCGGGACCGCTCGTGCGTTTGCGCGAGGGCCAGGATGCCGTGATCCACGTGACGAACCGGCTCGCGAAGGAGAGCACGTCGATCCATTGGCACGGCTTGATCCTGCCATTTCAGATGGATGGCGTGCCGGGCGTGAGTTTCGCGGGCATCGGAGCGGGCGAGACTTTCACCTACCGCTTTCCCGTCCGGCAGAACGGCACCTATTGGTATCACAGCCACACGGCGGTGCAGGAGCAGCTTGGCCTCTATGGGCCGTTGATCATAGACCCGGCTGACGGCGAGCCGTTTCACTACGATCGCGAGTATGTGGTGATGCTCGGGGACTGGCTTTCCGGCGATCCGATGGCGATGGTCGCCAAGCTCAAGAAGCAAAGCAGTTACTCGAATTTCCAGCGGCGCACTGTCGGTGATTTCATCGGCGATGCCGGCAAGGACGGCCTGCGGGCGGCGCTCGCGGATCGTTGGGCGTGGGGCAAGATGCGGATGGACCCGACGGACATCGCTGACATCACCGGCCACGACTTCACCTTCCTCATGAACGGCCTCGCGCCGGACTCCAACTGGACCGGCCTCTTCCGGCCCGGCGAGCGTGTGCGGCTGCGCTTTATCAACTCGGCGGCGGTGACGTTCTTCGATGTGCGCATCCCCGGCCTGCGGATGACCGTCGTTGCCGCCGATGGACAAAATGTAAAGCCGGTGACGGTCGATGAATTCCGCATCGGAGTCGCGGAAACCTACGACGTCATCGTCGAGCCGCACGACAGCCGCGCTTACACGATCTTCGCCGAAACCACCGACCGCAGCGGCTTCGCGCGCGGCACACTGGCCCCGCGTGCCGGCATGAGCGCGCCTCTGCCCGAGCGACGCAAGCGCCCCGTGCGCACGATGGCCGACATGGGCATGGCCATGACCGGCGACATGCCGGGAATGCCGGGGATGAAAGGAACCGCGGATTCCGCGAGCGGAGCGATGCCGGACATGCCGGGTATGAAGGGCAACTCGATGCCGGGCATGAAAATGGACGCCGCGCCCGGCGGTGCTGCGCCCGCGATGCACGGCCCGGACAAACACGGCCCTGGCAATTCGGCCGTCGCCATGTCTCCGCAAAACCGGCTCGGCGAACCCGGCACCGGACTAGAAGGAATGCCGTGGCGCGTCCTCGTTTACAACGACCTCCAAAGCCTCGTCGCCAATTACGACCGGCGCCCGCCCGAGCGCGAAATCGAACTGCACGCCACCGGCAACATGGAACGCTACATGTGGGGTTTCGACGGCAAGAAATACTCCGAAGCCAAAGCGCCCATCGAGTTCAACTACGGGGAGCGCCTCCGCTTCACCTGGGTGAACGACACGATGATGGATCACCCGCTGCACCTGCACGGGATGTTCATGGAACTCGACAACGGCCACGGCGCGCACAATCCGCGCAAACACACCGTCGTCCTCAAGCCAGGGGAAAAGCTCTCGCTCAACATCACCGCCGACGCGCCCGGCCTCTGGGCCTTTCATTGTCACATCCTGTATCACATGGAAATGGGCATGTTCCGCGTGGTTTCCGTCGCGCGAAAAGACTGATCGAAGCCGCGTATGAAACTCAAATTTTCCACCGCACGCACCGCCCTCGCGACGACGCTCATGCTCACCGCGAGTGTCTTCCAGCCCAGCGCCGCGTGGGCGCAGGCAGACATGAAGGACATGCCCGGCATGGCTCCAAAAGCCACGCCCGCGCCGAAGAAATCCGATGCCGCAGCGACTCCCAAACCTGCCGCTGCCGCCATGTCCCAGCAGGAGATGGATGCGATGCCGGGAATGGCCCCGAAAAAGGCTTCGCCCGCGGCGACCTCGACTGCCAGGCCCGCCAAAGCCGCTACGTCCCAAGCGGAGATGGACGCCATGCCGGGAATGAGCCCGGCTAAACCCTCCGCCAGCAAATCCGCCGGTTCCGCGCCCGCCAAGAACGACATGGCGGGAATGCCGGGCATGGCAGCCCCCGGCGTATCCAAGACCAAAGGCATGGCCGGAATGCCGGGGATGCCGGCAGGCGACGCATCCACTCCGCAGCGCATGAGCGCCCCCGGCGTCTTCATTCTCCGCCCGCCGCAAAAGTGGGTGCCGCCACGCGGCGACAACCGCGCCGCCGAACTGCTCTCGCGCCCCGCGCTGGAACAGCTCATGAAGCCGCTGCCGCCGCCCGTCGAGGACTCCATGCTGCACAGCTTTCTCCTCACCGAACTGCTCGAATACCGCGCGAACAGCGCGGGACCGAATTCGTTCGTATGGGACTTCGTAGGCTGGTTCGGCGGCGACTACAATCGGCTCTGGATCAAGACCGAAGGCCGACAGGATCTATCCGACGGCAATCGCGGCGAAGGCGATCTTCAGCTTCTTTACGGCAGGCTCATCGCACCGTTCTGGGATTTCCAGATCGGCGTCCGCGGCAAATCCAATCTCGGTTCCGGTTTCAAAAACAACACCCGCACCTACGCCGTCATCGGCCTGCAAGGGCTGGCCCCCGGCAACTTCGAGGTCGAGCCCGCCATCTACATCAGCGACCGCGGCGAAGTCTCCGCCGAGCTGACCGTGAGTGCCGATCTCTACCTCACCCAGCGCCTCGTCTTGCAGCCGCGTTTTGCGGGTGAAGTGTCGGTTCAAGGCGACGACCGCTTCGGCACCGGCTCCGGCGTCACCGAGACCGACATCGGCCTCCGCCTCCGCTACGAAATCCGCCGTGAGATCGCACCCTACATCGGCGTCTCCTGGCTGCGCAGCTACGGCGAAACCGCCCGCATTTCCCGGCAGGAAGGCGAAGCCACCGACACCGTCGCCCTCGTCCTAGGCCTCCGGCTTTGGTGGTGAATACGCGCGACGGGATGAGCTAGGCCGGGTTCGTAGCCCGGCGGGCAGCGTTCTCTCGTCAGCGGGATCGAATTGCGTAAGGCCAAGACTCCGGCGGGGCCGATACCTGAGTTGACGATGTGTGATCCCGCCAATTCCGGCCAGCGCACGCTGGAAGTGCTCTCCGAGTCGCAAATGTATCGCGACTACGAACGGGCTTTCACCGAAGGCACGGGACTCCCGCTACGGTTGCAAGGGCCGAACCTGCTCCACATCGTCCGCTACGCGAAAAAACAGGAGAATCCATTCTGCGCGCTCATGGCAAAAACCGACCGGAACTGCACGCCGAGCAGCGCGCAATGTTACGCTTTGCAATGCAGGCTGGAGGAGGAGGCGCAGTTTGCGCCGAGGACGCTCAAGGGCTTCGCGGGACTGTGCGAAACCGTAGTGCCAGTGCGCGTCGGCGAGACCGTGATCGCATTTCTCCATACCGGGCAGGTCTTGTTGCAGCGACCCGACAAAGTGCAGTTCAAACAAATCGCCGCGACGCTCCTCAGATGGGGTGCGGAGGTCGATTTGAAAAAACTGGAGGAATGCTATTTCCGCACGCGCGTCCTCAAGCTGAAGCAATATCAGGCGTTGATCGAGTTGCTGAACGCCTTCGCCCGGCAACTCGCCTCGTGCTGCCGCGACCTCATTTTGCAGTCCCAGCAAAAGGATTCGCCGGCCATTGGGCGGGCGCGCACCTTTATCGCGGACCACTCGGACGAAGAGCTGTCGCTCGCATCCGTCGCGCGCGTGGCGAACATGAGCACGACCTATTTCAGCGAGAAATTCAAGGAGGACGGCGGGATCAACTTCGTCGATTACGTGGCGCGCACGCGCGTCGAGAAAGCACGCAATCTATTCCTAAATCCCAACCGGCGGGTGAGTGAAGTGGCGTTCGAGGTGGGATTCCAGTCGCTCTCGCAGTTCAACCGCGCGTTCAAGAAAGTCGCCGGTCAATCGCCGCGAGAATGTCGCGCTGCATTCGCAGCGACGCAGAACGCAGCGGACGGGTCGTACCGAGGAAGTGCGGACTATTTCCGAAGGGATGCGGAGCGGAGTTTTCGCCGCGGCTCTAAAGTGTGCGTTCCATGAGTCTGCAATCACGCGGCTCGTGCAGAATCCGATAACCTCAACAAACGAAAAAACAACGACCATGAAGACACTGACACTCGCACTAATGGCACTGGCCTTCGCCGCCTCTCCCGTGCTCGCACAGGACAAGCCCAAGCACGAGAAGATGAAGGCCACCAAAGAATGCGGCACCTGCTGCAAACAAGGCGGCGACTGCTGCGACAAGTGCGCCCACGATAAATGCGCGCCCTGCTGCGACAAGAAAAAGGAAGCGCCGAAAACGTCTTCGGCTGCCATCCGCTAAAACGCCACCCGCTCATGCACTGCGCAGCGCTTCGGCCTGCGCAGTGCGGGGCGAAAACTCAACAAACAGAAAGACAGGCAAAGTTATGAATACAAATCGCACCTTCTTCAATCCCACGCGTCGGCTCACATGGCTGCTTTGCGCCGCACTTATCGCCATCGCATTGCCCGCCTTCGCAGGCAAAAAGAAACATAACCGAGGTCATGGCAGCTACACCCATCAATACAATTCCCATTACGGCGGCCAGTCCCGTGGGCACTCCGGTGGGCACTCAAGAGGCCGCAACTTCGACCGATACACTCCCTCCTACGGTTACTACGACGGTTACTACGACGACTACCCCGTCTATTCGCCCCGCTACCGAGGTCACAGCAGCTACGGCCACAGCAACTATGGCCGCAACCGCCACAATTCACTAAGCTTGCAATTCAATCTTCGATAACTGAACACACCATGAAATTTCAACCGACAACCTCGTCCGCATTCATCCAGCGCTTCGCCCTGCTTGCGGCGCTCTGTTTCATCTCCGGCTCGGTGCTCCGGGCCGCCGACGCGCCGCCCAAGTCGCCGCCAGCCGAAGCTGAATCGCAGCGCCTGGTCTCACTCGTTTTGCTTCTCAGTGAACCTCGCACCATGGATGCCGGCGCCGTTGCGCACGCGGTGTCCAAAGCCGTGGGAAGCGAAGTGCCGGAAGGTGCTGTCGTCGCCCAGCCTCCTTCATTCATCGTCAAGGTCGGTCCCGGCCGGTTCGCCATCAATAGCGTGGACGAGCCGTATTTTGCGGAAAGCGACAAGCTCGCTGCCGAACTGAAGGATTCCACCCTCGCCAAGGCCATTCGCGAACACCGTGCCTGGCTGTCTGTGGACTGGATTGAAAAAGATGAGAAGGCAGACCTTCGCAAAGTCTATCAGCAAATCGGTCTGATCCTCGCGCAACTGGTGAGAAAAGACACTCTCGCTGTTTACAGCCCGGACACCGACCAGTTTCACCTCAGCGACGCGACTCTTTTAGTTCATCTGAAAAGCGAGGATCCGCTCCAAGACCTGTATCCCGCAGGCGTGGCTGCCGCTGCGGACGGCAAGGTCACCATCAGCAGCGACGACCCGCAGCTCATCGCGGCGCAAACGGAGGCAGACGAGCGCTGGCCGGAGTTTCTGCGCGCATTCAAAGAACGCGGCAAGGACCAATACTTTGCGGTTAAAGGCCGCATCCTTGAGGGTGACAAGGGCGAATATCTCTGGCTTCAAGTCAGCGACATAGACGACAAGCTCGTTCACGGGAAACTCGACAACGATCCCGCGACGCTGAAAAAGGTCGCGCGAGGCGCCGACCTGCACATTCCCATCGACGAAGTGGATGACTGGCTCTACAGCACCGGTTCTGGCAAGGACGCAAGCTCAGGCAAGGAGGAGGTGAAGGGCGGTTTTACGCTTCGCCTATTCGACCAGCTCGCAAAAAACAAACGTCAGCAATGACGTGAAACTCCACTCGCTCATGCACTGCGCAGCGCTTCGGCACTGCGCAGTGCGGGGCAAAACACAACAAACAGAAAGAAAGACACAGCTATGAAGACGAAAGACACGGTCATCCGCAGGATCATCGCGGGGACACAATCGAAATGGCTTCGGCCTTCGCTGCTGACGCTGGCGATCATCGCCACCGTCCTCGCCGCGACCGGCTGCACGCCCCACCACTAAGTCATCCTCCACCATGAAAACGACACTTCCATCCACACTCGC
>JANNWY010000027.1:0-14158 GCA_031409335.1 Chthoniobacteraceae bacterium
GCATGGGTGCGAGTTGTGGACGGAAGGCTGGGAAGTCGGATTGGCGTGTTGACATGCAACATGTTCTCCCAGAACACGTTGCATGTAAACAATATAAATGCCTGAGCGCGTTTGTTTTACGCACTAATTGAGCGCCATTAGACTCCATGTGTCCATCACCGACAACGGCGTGGGGTGGCATCCCGACAGCGCCTCCGCCGGACACGGCCTCGGCAATATGCGCGAACGTGCCAGCATGATGGGCGCAACACTTCACCTTTCTTCCAAACCCGGCATCGGCACCACCGTCCTGCTCGACGTTGCTGCGAACAGTCGCTGGCACCGCTCCTGAACTATGGCCACCAATTCCAAATCTGACTCGCTGATCCGCGTCTGGATCGCCGAAGACCACGCCACTTACCGGCGCAGTCTGGAACGTCTCTGCACAAAGGATCGCGGCCTCGCTCCGGCCCGCGCTCTTTCCAACGGCGAAACGATGCTCGCCGCCCTCAAGCACGCGGGCGCCGATGATTCTCCCGAAGTCATGCTGCTCGATGTCGGACTGCCGGGGCGCAGTGGACTCGACATCATCAAAGACATCCACCGCCACGCACCGCACTGCCGCATCGTCATCCTCACCGTGTTCGAGGATGAGGCGAAGATTTGCGATGCCATCCGCTCCGGAGCCAGCGGGTATCTTTTGAAAACAGCGAGTGCCGAAGTCGTCGCGGAAGCCATCCTCGAAGCCGCCAACGGAGGCTCCCCGATGTCGCCCAGCGTCGCCAGCCGCGTCGTTTCGCTGCTGGCAAAGTTGATGAAGCCCATGCCGCAGAAAGTCGCGCTCTCGCCGCGGGAAAAAGAGCTCCTCACGCTCATGGTCGAAGGCTTGACTGCCAAGGAAATCGCCGACCGAATGAGCGTCAGCATCCATACCACCGGCACGCACACCAAGAATCTCTTCACCAAACTCGAAGTCCACAGTCGCGCCGCCGCCGTCGCACGGGCGCTCCGAGATGAACTCGTATGAAGGGGGGACGCTGTTTCACGGTTTCCACAGCGACGCATCTTTGAACTGCTGGCCAAGACCAACACGAATGAGAGCGCGGCCTGCAACGGCGTCCCGAAGTCGAATGGAATACCGAACGCCTTCACTCCTCCCTCAATTGCGGAAGCCTTTTTCAGTGCCGGAGCGTTTCACTTTGGATTCTTGAATGGTGCCGGGCTTCCAATCTTGCGCCATCCGCACGTCGGCGGCCACGTCATCGGTTTGCTTGGGGATGTCCACTATGCCCGCACGGTTGTGGAGCACGGGCTGGATGGATTGGCGGGTGTAGGCGGTGGAATAGTTTTTCCAATGACCGAGCGCGGCTTCGAGGTACTGCACGGCGGAGGTCTGTTGTGGCACGTCGCCGGTTTTGTCGAAGAGCGCGAGGTCGCAGGCACCGCGAATCTTCGCCGCGTAGTAAAGACCGAGATGGGACATGGCTTCGATGTCACCGAGCGTGGCGGCGTATTCTCTCGCGCTGGCGGCGGGAGTGATGTTGGCCCGCCGGAGTTCGGGCAGGGCGGCGAGTGCCCCGGTGGCATTGGAGTGCAGAGTGGCGGCGATTTCCTGCGGAGTGACGCCAGCGGGCATCTGCTTGGCGAGCAGGCCAGTGCGCCACTCGATGATGTTGAGCACACCCGCGCCGGGCATCGTGCCGCCTTCCATGAAGTGGCGCACGGTGTAGAAGCCGGTTTTTCTCCGACACGCTTCAGGGAACCATTTCAAGTCGATGTCGCCCCAGAAGAATCGTGTGATGTCGGGAAACGTCTTCGAGGCATCGGCCCACGCGGCGGTGAGTTTCGGAACATCAGCACCCGCGAAGCGCGCAGCGGTGAGACGCTCGAACGTAGTAGCGGAGAGGTCAGGCTCGTAAGCGAGGCGTCCCCACAACGCGAAGGACAGCCATTGCTTTTGCATCACGGTCTGGCGCGGCGCGCCGGCGTCTTTGGTCAGGAAGTCGCGACCCCACACATAACCATCCGGGCCCATGTAGAAGCCAGCGATCTTGTCCTCGCTGGGAATGGCTTTGATGAAGGCGCGGGCGTAATCCACGTCAGCCCAGCGGAAGCTGTAGATGTCGTCATTGCGCACGGTGAGCCAACTGCGGAGCTTGGGGCTGAGCTCAGGGAGGAGCGGCTTGATCATCGCTGGCGCCGGCACGGAGTACATGTGCGCAACGGCGTATTTGAAGCTGACATCGAGAGTGCAGGGCAGTTCGGCGAACTCCTTTTTGATCTCACTCAGTCCTGTCATGTGGAAACGGTGAATGAGCCGGAACTTCCGCTCCGGCGTGTCTTTCAGCCCGTCGCGGATGCCCTCGCCATAGGTTTTCCAGAGCCACTTTTCTTTGGAGACATCCTTGAAGTCATCCTCCTTCATGGCCTCTCCCGCCGTGATGCCAAAGCCAGCGAGCAGCGGATAGGTCGTGATGGTTTCGCGGACGCTGGCGCGGAAATACTCGATCGTGCGCGGCGCAGTCTTGTCACTGGTGATGCCGTCCTTGCCTTCCGCTCCGTGGAGAAAGACGTTCCATGTGAACCAATACAGATCAATGCCGCGGTCTTTGCCGAGCTGCATGACCGCGCGCCAGAACGCGATTTTTTCAGCGATGGTAATCCGCTTCACGACCTCGTGGTTGGCCAGCATCTTGGGGCGCACGAAGTCATTCCCCTGCGGATCAAAATCGGCACCGAGTTTCTCCTTGGTGCGCCAGACATCATCCAGCGCCACCTGCGGAAACTCCGGCACTTTCACGATGCTGGGGAAAGGATGGAGCGACCAGAGCGAGATCACGTTGTAGCGATGCCGGGCCATGTCGTCGAAAGTCTCGCGCCAGAAATCCATGCTCCACATTTCCGGGATATTTGCCTGCGCCGCATCCGAGGGTTCGGAATATGTCGGCGTGCGCAGATCGAGCGGGATGTTGAACTTGATGCCGCGCTGCGCGATGTGCGGCGTGTGGTCGGAGTCCTTCAACGAATCGAGCGTGCCCGTGCGAATCGCCTCCGCCACATCCAGCCCGCCATACATGGCACCGGCGGCATCGGATCCGAACACGCGGATATTGGTGCCCTCACGGGTGATGCGATAGCTTTGGGGGGCGGGGGCTTTGGCGTCCTTCTCGATGCTGAGAGTGATTTGTGCCTCGGTGGGTCTGGCGGCAGCCTCACGGCGAATCTCTGCTTCTGCAAACTTGCCGGGTTCTCCGGTGGAGGGGTCGTTGGTCAGATTGAGGCTGGCGGCCAAAGCATGGCCGACGAAAAGATGGGCGGCAAAAAATGAGAGGAGGATTTTGGCTGGTGAAAGATGGCCGGAAAAAAATGAATACAGGCTCTGATTTTTTACCGAGAATTTTTTACCGGCTATAGCCAAGGCTGATGAGCGTGATGTGATCATGTTGATGGTGTTATTGGGATGGTGCGTCGGTTCTGAAGGGGGCAGCGGGTAGATCTTGGCGATTGAAGAGGTTCACGTCGGGCACCTGAGCCCAGCCGAAGCGGACGGCCTTCGGAGCGGCGACCTTCTCGGATGACACGACGACCTTGTCACCTGCGATCATGGCATTGGCGGGCATGAACTTTCCATTGGCACCCGCAATGGTGAACCCTTTGAGTGTATCGCCCTTGGCCATGAGACCATCACCGATGTGTGTGAAAGAAATCACGGCGCGTTGTCCCTCAATGCTCATACTTTTGAAGACGGGGCCGGAGTATTCGATTTGCTCTCCATAGCTGAGGGCGCGGGCTGCGAGGGCGAGGCGCTCGCCCACTGGTTGCTTGCGAGTGGGATGGATGTTTTCCGCATTGCCCACGTCCGTGGTGACGACCATGGCGGTGTGCGGTGTTGCTTGCCAGATGCGTGCCTGCGCCTCGCGAAAGGCTGGGTGCGTGTCCCGGTACGGGGCCAATTGGACGAAGAGAAAGGGTAACTCGGGCCTCCACACTCGCCGCCAATCCGAGATCAGCGCGGGGAGCAGTTTTTCATACGCAGCGGCCTGGCCGGAATTTGATTCGCCCTGATACCAGACTGCGCCACGGATGGCAAAAGGCTCCAGCGGACCGATCATGCCATTGTGCAAGGCGCTGGGGCAGTCGTGGCAACGCTGTTTCGGCATCTTGGGTTCGGGCGGTACCGGCACGCCTTGGGCTTTGGCCGCTCTGACTGCTTGCGGGTGGACTTCATCACGCTGATGCTGGAACTCTCGATAAGTCGTGGCGATGTTCTTGAATTCAGCGGGTGACACGTTTGCCCACTTTTCGATCAGAGCACCTGATTCGCCAGTCGCCAAGAGCGTTTCGGAGCGCATCCATGACTCAATCCGGGTGCCGCCGACTGAGCTGACGAGCAATCCGACCGGCACTCCGACTTTCTGCACGAGGTCTCTGCCGAAGTAATAGGCCACTGCCGAGCACTCGGCGACTGTCGCCGGCGATGTCGGCATCCATGCGCCCGTTGCGTCTCCACATTTTTTTTGGTCAAACTGATGATCCACCGTGAAAAAACGCAGATGAGGGTGCTCCGACAGGGCGATTTCCGTGGCGGCATTTTCGACGCTCTTCATCCGAAAGTGCATGTTCGACTGCCCGGAGCAGAGCCAGACATCACCCACAAGGACATCGCTGATTTTGAATTTTCGATTCTCGATACTGGACTGAACGGCAAGCTCGCGTCCCTGGGCAGAGGCGGGCATCGGATCGAGTTTTAGTATCCAATTGCCGTTCGCGTCGGCAGTGGTTGCTTTGTTCTGGGTTGCGAAGGAAACGGTGAGTTGCTCATTTGGATTTGCCGAACCCCAAATCGGCACGGTGGCATCACGCTGAAGCACGATATGATCGGTGAAGAGGCCTGCAAGCTTGAGATCGCCCTGGACGCGGATGCGGGAACTTTGCGCGGCATCCTCGCCCAAAGCCATCGCGTGAGCGGCAAACACCCAACTGAAGAATGCAATGCGTGTGCGCATTATTTTTGGAAGGCTTTGTGTTTTGAATCCCCGCCCGAGAGCAGATAGGCCATCAGGTCCATCAACTCCTCGCGGTTCAAGCCCGAGATCATTCCCGGAGGCATGATGGATACTTGGGAGAACTCGATGCCTTCCACCTTATCCGCCGGAGCTTTGGTGATCTGGTTCAAATCAAAAGGGTTCGAGGCCACGCCCACTTCCTGGTCATTCCGGAAAATCAGACGGCCATAGAGCGGGTCGCCGTCTTTAAGTTTCACGATGCTGGCCATGTATTGTTCGGAAATGGACGCGCTGGGTTCGCAGATGGCTACGAGGATGTCGCGGATGGAGTAGCGGCTGCCCAGTGCGCCGAGGTCGGGGCCGGAGTGACCGCCTTCGCCGCCGACGCGATGGCAGGCGATGCACAGTCCGGCGGAAAACATCTTTTTGCCGTTCTCGAAATCCCGGCCGCGAAGCTCCGATTCAAACAGCTTCGTCGCTGTCTCGACGGTCCACGCTTCACCCGGACCCTTGGGCTTTGGCAGTTTGGAAAGATCGAATGCGGGGAAGTCACCCAGCAACCCAACCATCAGCTCGACATCCTGTGTCTCAAGCTGGCCGATGGCATCCTTGCGAATCGCCCGGATGTATCCGGCAAAGCTTTTGCCGCCGTCCTTTGCCAAGACCTCGTTCAGCCAGCCGAAGAAGTATTTTCGGTCTTCAATCGTCCACCCACTGCGCACGCGACGCAGGCAATACGTGTAGTGGATGTTCCGAATGTTGGGAGTGTTCGCCATCATCTTCAATATCGCCGCGCCATACTCGTGACGCCCGAGCATTGCCTTGTCGTAGTCCACCGTCGCGGTGCGGGTGGCTTTCATCAGCTCGATGGTTTTCCGCACGACCGTCGGAGCGTCGAGCGAGGCCAGCACCCGGCACAACTCGGCGTTCACGGTGTCGTCCTTCGAAGGGTAATGAGCATCCAGCTTGGCGATGACGGCCGATGCTTTCTCCCCGACAGGCTGGCCCATGCGCATGAAACAGAGCGCATAGGCACGGAGCAGCGCCAGTTGGTCTTCCCGCTCCAGCGAGCCAAAAGGCACCTCGCCAAGTTTGTCGAGAAGCCGAGCGGATTCGGATAAGTCGCCATGGCGACTCAGCGCGATGCCCGCATAAATCACGGCCCGTGGATTGCGCTCCGCGAAGACCTTCTCGCGCCACAGCGCCACGTCTTGGTTCTCGACGGCGACGCGCGCGGCATAGCGGATGTTGCGGTCCGCGTGCGCGAGATGCGGCCAAGCCTTCGCCACCGCATCCGCGCTGCCTTCGCCACGAACGTGGAATTTCTCCAGCGAGTGACGCAAGGCCCGGAGTTCGCTGTTGGGATGTGGCACAGCCGTCTCGGCTGTGTGGCCATTGGGCGTCCCGCCCGATGCAACAGGCGGGACACCTGTTGGCCCCACAGGCAGGATGCCTGTGCCACGTTCGCCCGTGTGGCGGATTCGATAAAGCCGCGATGCCGTCGTGCGGCCACCGGTGAGGAAATACATCGAGCCATCAGGCCCGAAGCGCATCGCCGCGATGTTCAGCGGACTGCCGTGCAGAAACTCCCTCTTCGTGCCGGTGTAAGTAGAACCGCTTTCCTGCATCTCCACGGTGAAAATTGTGCCGAAGGTCCAATCGCAAACGAACAGCCTGTCTTGAAACTCCGCCGGGAAATTTGAGTGATGCCCGAAGCTGATGGCCGTCGGTGAACCCGGTCCCATGTCGAGCACCGAGCCGAGGCTGTCGGCGAAATAGTCGAGCCACACACCGGTGTTCGCCCGCCAGCCAAACTCCGCGCCGCTGGTGATGTGATTGATCCGCGTGGGCCGATACCACGGGACGCCGACATCGAACTCCATGTCGGAATCATAAGTGAACAGCTCGCCCTCGCGATTCAGCGCGATGTCCACGGAGTTGCGGAAACCTGAAGCGATCATTGTCCAGTCCTTGCCGTCGGGCGAAATCCGGCACACCCAACCGCCCGGTGGCCTGAGCCCCACCGCGTGGCCCGAAGGATCGGGAATGACCGGGTGGAGCGTGTCCTCCCGCCACACCGGCGGCTGCATGGAAGTCGTTCCCTTTGGCACGCGGGTGAAATTTCCACTCACCAAATACAACCCCTTGCCGTCGGCGGTCGGGATGATGGAGTGGGCGGAGTGCTCATATCCCATGTCTAATTTCTGGAGCAGCGTAAACTCGTCAAACTGGTCGTCCCCATCCGTGTCCCGAATGCGATAAAACCCCCGCATGTTCGACATGTAGAGACTGTCGAATGCGTAAAGAAAACCCAGCGCCCCGCCGACCTTGCGTTTCCCCCAATCCACCGGCTCATAAGGAAAACCCGGCAGGCTCTCGACTTTGATTGCCGCCCCCCCGGCAGGCAGCGTCACGCGGAACGCGCCCTTGTCATCCTGATCGGAAACGATGAGGCGGCCCTTCGGATCAAAAGCCATCGCCACCCACGAGCCTTGGGATTTCGGCACCTCGTAAAGCAACTCAGCGTCGAAGCCTGGTCGGAGGGAGAGTCCACTATCCCTATCCAGAGACAGAGGCGCGTTATCAGGTTGGCCGGCAAAAAGATGGGCGGTAAAAAATACGGAAATTAGAAGTCCCCATCTTTTACCGAACATTTTTTTGCCGGATAAAAAGTTAGCGGATAGTGGTGCAGGTGGCATGACTGTGAGTGGTTGAGACTGAATTGATGTTGGCGTGGAGTTGCGACTCATTTTCCCAAAGTATCGAAAGCTGTCTGCAATGCTTTGCGGGCAGCGGCTTCCTTTTCTGGCTCTTGGTTTTGGTTGGGCTTGGACGACTCCTCCCATAGTTGGACGACGCGACGCAGTTGGTTTTTGTTATCCAGCATGTAGTCACGATTTCTCACTTGGCGGTCTTCGGCATTCTGAATGTGAATCCATTCCCGAGGCTGGCCGGGTTTCCCGAGAAGCTGCGGGGCGAATGAGCGTCCGTGGATGCTCTGCTCGGGTAGTTTGGCCCCGGTGAGTTCGCAGATAGTGGGGAAGATGTCGGAGAGATCGACGAGACCCTCGCAGGTGCCGCCGGGCTGGATGCGCCCCGGCCAGCGCACGAGAAGCGGGACGTGGGTGCCGCGGTCGGTCATCGTGCCTTTGCCTCCAGCGATCTTCTTGCCGTCGCCCCAAGTATTCACGAGGTCACGGTCAGTGCCGTTGTCAGCGAGGAAAAGCACGATGGTGTTTTCGGCGATGCCGAGGTCATCGAGGGACTGGAGCATCGCGCCGATTTGCTTGTCGAGGTAGGCGAGCATATCCGGGAAAAATCTCGGGTCGCCCTTGTGACCGGCCTCGGGTGCCCGGTAAGTCTTGTCCTTGCTGTCCGGCGTAGGCTCCCACGGGTAATGCGGCAGGCAGGTCGCGTAGTGGGCGAAGAAGGGTGTTTTGCTTTTCGCGTTGGCTTTGATGAAGTCGAGATAGACTTCGAGGTCCACGTCCGGGCCGTATCGGTCTTTGAGTTCGTCGGCGATGATGCGCCCGTCGCGCATCAAATATGGGTTCCAGTAGCGCGTGGTCTTCTGGCCCTGCTCATCAAAGATGCCCCACGTCTGGCAATGGTCGAAGCCAAATTCCCGGATGGTGTTGTGCTTGTGCTCCAGGGCCACATGCCACTTGCCGACGAGCTGCGTGGCGTAGCCGTGCTGCCGGAGCTGGCGCACGAAGCTCGGCTGCGAAGGCCGCAGGTAAATGTTCTCCTGGCTCTTGCTGTGCAGCACGACTTTCAGTCCGTTTTGAAAAGGATACCGCCCTGTGAGTAACGTGCCCCGCGAGGGCGAGCAAAACGGATTCGAGAAACAATGCGTGAACCTCATGCCCTCCTTCGCAAGCCGGTCGAGGTTCGGTGTCTTATGCGAGGTGCCGCCATAGGCGGAAAGGCATTCCAAGCCGAGATCATCGGCAAGGATGAGGAGGACGTTGGGTTTTGCGGAAGCAAGGGAAGTGAGGGCGAAGAAGCACAAGGCAACCCATGCGGCGCGTAGAGATGTCGGTCCGCCGCGTTTCATTTTTTTGCGAGTGAATTTGCCCACTGCGCGTGTGCTTTGAGCAGTTCCGCAGCGCGCTCTGATTCGCGGGCGATGAGGTTTTCAGTTTCGCCGCGGTCGTTTTGCAGATTCACGAGTGAGACCGGTTTGCGGCGGTCGCCAGTCAGCTTCCACGGCCCTCTGCGAATCGCCCAGTCGTCTCCAGACTGCCAGTGGAGGTCGCGTGGCGCAGAAGGGTGGGTGCCTTTGAAAATGGGCGCGATGTCCGTGCCATCGAAGACCCGGTCGGCTGGCAGACTCGCGCCTGCGAGCTTTGCGAAGGTAGGCAGCAAATCCATGGTCATGAGTGGCGCATCGCTGGTCGCTCCCGCGGGGATCGCTCCCGGCCACGAGGCGATGAAAGGCACGCGATGCCCGCCTTCATACAGCGTGTCCTTTTTACCGCGCAGGTTGGCGTTCGCCGCGAAGCCCCGAGGAGCCGCCGGGCCGTTGTCGGAGCAGAAAATCACGAGCGTGTTGGATTCGAGTTGATGCTTGCGCAACTCCGCGACGACTGTGCCGACTGATTCGTCCAAGGTGCCGATCATCTCCTTATAGGTCTCCACCGGTGACTTCTTGCTACGCAGATCGCGGCCTTGCAGCGGGTTGTGCGGCGTTCCGTGCG
Source organism: Chthoniobacteraceae bacterium (assembly GCA_031409335.1). Classification (GTDB taxonomy): domain Bacteria; phylum Verrucomicrobiota; class Verrucomicrobiia; order Chthoniobacterales; family Chthoniobacteraceae; genus JANLQB01. The sequence goes on from JANNWY010000027.1 coordinate 9,686, forward strand.
CGAGGAAGAGAAAGAACGGCGTGTTCTTGCTCCGCGCGATAAAGTCGGTGGCGTATCGCGTCAGTAAGTCCGTGGAGTAGCCCGCTTCGTTTTCGATGGTGCGGTTGTTCCACCAATCCAGCTCCCTTGTGCCGTAGCCCGCAACGTGCGTGTGGTAGTCCACGTTGCCACCCATAAACCCGCGAAACTCGTCGAAGCCATATTCCATAGGGTGAAATTTGTGGTCGTAGCCAAGGTGCCATTTGCCGACGAGGGAAGTGCGGTATCCGGCCTGCCTCAGCAATGCTGGCAGCGTCAGGTCCGTTTTGGAAATTCCCCACGCCCACCTTTGCACAGGGTTCTTTTTGCGCTGTTCGCGAAAGACCGGCGAAAGCTCCTCGTCGGCGACCTGTGCGCAGCGCTGCTGGTAACGCCCGGTGAGTAGCGCGGCCCGAGTCGGGGAGCAAAGGGCGCCATTTCCGTGGAAGTCGGTGAACCTCATGCCGCCAGCGGCGAGGCGGTCGATCTGGGGCGTTTTGACTTCTACGTTGCCGTAACAACCGAGGGAGCCGTAGCCCAAATCATCCGCAAGGATGAGGACGATGTTGGGCTTCCGTGTTTCGGCGGCGATGGATACGCCCAGGGTGAGCGCGAGGATGGCAAAGAGCCGTGCCGCAATGAATATTCGTCGGAGCCACTTTGATAACTTCGCTCTCACAGCCGGGCGTGCATGAGGATAAACTCAACCAGCTCGGGGCACTCGAAGAACGAGGGCGCAATTTCGTGGCCTCCGCCGGGAATGATTTTCACAGCGCAGGTGCCGCCGGCGGATTCGTAGCGTTCTTTGAGCAGCTTGGTGTTGTCGTTGTAGGGCACCGTCCCATCCTTGTCGCCGTGGACGGAAAACATCGGCACTTTTTGCGCAGCGAGAGCGGCAAGGTTGTCGATAGGGTTGAACTCGCCAATCCGGGCGAGCAGGGCTTCCTCGGTCAAGGCGAAGTCGGCGAGGGTGTCCTTTTTCGAGGATTTCAGCGGGTAGCTTGCGAGGTTGCAGACGGGGTAGATGCCTGCCCATGCCTGCACTTTATCGGGGTTCCGAAACGCCCACGCGAGGGTCATCATTCCGCCACGACTTTGGCCGAGCAGGATGGGCTTTGATGAGTAGCCGCGTTTTACCATTTCATCGTAGAAAGGCGTGAACTTGGCGGTGCTCCCCGGCGCGCCGCGCACTTCGCCGAGGTCGAATCCGGCGACGGCAATGCCTGCCTGCATGAAGGCGTCGAAATACGCTTTGTGCTTCACGATGATGAAGTCGCCTTTGACGATAGGCGCATACCAAATCCAAGGCTTGCCGTTGGCTGGCTGGGGCGCGGCATAAACGAACGCATTGTTGCCCTCGAGTTCGAAGATGTCGGCTTTCGCGGGGGCAGGCTTTTTCACCGCAGGCGGTCGCTTCCATGACTCGGGCCGGACGATTTGCTTGGCGGCTTCGAGTTTCTCCCGCAGGGCTTCGTAGGGGAGGTCTTGCACGCTCACGCTTTTGTCGATGGCTAGGCCAGCGGCGATGGCGGCGCTTTGCGAGAGCGCCATGAAGACGGGTTCCATGCGGATGGAGCCGTGGGCGACGTGGGAGGCGGCAAGGCAGATGGGGGAGAAAAGGTTTTCGCACTCGCCCTTCTTCGGGATGATCGAGCGATAGGAAATGCCATACGGCTTGGGCGGCACGCGCCAGATGACGCCTTCGTTTTGCACCTTGCCGTTGTCGGTGACGATGTGCTGCACGCAGTGCGAGTCCATGCCAAATGAGCCGAGCGCGACGGGGTCGGGGGCGCTGCGAGTTCCGACGCAGTCGAGCTGCGTCATGACGTAGTCGGTCCCCATGCGGCGGGCTTCGCGGATGTAGATCATCCACGGCCAACCGCCGTTGTCGGTGAACTCATCCTTTGGCAGACCAAAGGCCGCTGTCTTCTGGCGGATTTTTTCCGGCACGCGCGGGCTGTTCGACATCGTCCACAGAAAGCCGCGGATGTAAGTTTCGTGCGCTTTTTCAATCTCGCGGCGGCGCTCGTAGTTGGCCTCGGGGTAGTCATAGTTTGCGCCGACATAGTCGGAGCCGACGGCGTGCATGTTGTTCCAATCGACCTTCTTGCCCGGTCCCTCCAGCGGCTCGACGAGCGCGGGCAGACGCGTGTCGCCCGCATCGAAGTTGCGCAGCAACAGTTCGTGATCGATCTCGCGGTAGCCCGGCGGTTTTTCGATGGGGATGCGGTTCTCCGGATTCGTCGTGAGACAGACGCGGTAGTTGTAGGCCTGAATCTTTTTGTCGCCCTGACCGTTCGTGAGTCCTTCGATTTTATTGATGTGCGGGAGCAGCCCGCTGCTCGGGTCGCCGGGCTTCACGTAGGGGTCCACCTCTTTCACGAAATGATCCTTGTCCTTTTGTCCATAGTGGACGCGCGGGTTGGTGTCTCCGCGCCGCACGCCAGCGAGGTCCTCGCCGTATTGACTCTCCGGCTCACGCCCGACAGTAAAAGTCACACCCGCCGCCGCCATCAAGTCGCCGACGTAAGTCGCGTCGATGAACATTTTTCCGCTGTAGGTCTTGCCGCTCAGCGTCGTGATGGCCGTGATGCGCTTGCCCTCCATCGTCACGCCCTTTCCGGAAATGCGGTCGAGCTTTTCGTTGTAAACCACGGTGACACCCGCAGCGGCGATCATCTTCTCAAACACCTGCTTGCCGACATGCGGCTCGAAACTGCGGACGAAATCCTTGTCGTAAGCCTTCGCGACGCCCGCATAAAACTCGGACGCAATCCCGCCAAACGTGCCCTGTTTGCCGAGGAAATCCGTCGCCCCGAGTCCACTCGCACTCATGCCACCGGGGAAGCCCGTGGGATTCACCCAGATGACCGAACGCCCCTCGCGCTTGGCAGAAATCGCCGCAACGACCGCCCCGGACGAATCGCCATACACCACGACATCATGCAACGGGGCGGGTGAGTGGGACCTGCCGCTGGCATTCAGCGAAGACAATGTGAGACCGCACAGAATCAGGAGGATGGAGTATTTCATTGGATAGAATTGCTACGAAATCAGTTGTTGAACGCCGCACCGTTTGGAGGACTGCAGAGACAGCTTTTCACATTACATCCTCTGCGGTCTTCCCGTCTCTGCAGATCAGCGGTTGCCTAAAAGTTTGTTTTAGCAACGGCATCACGAAGAGTTCAACGGATTCTGAACAGCTCGCTGGTCACCACGGCTTCGATGAGCGAGCGCAAGCCGTGTCGATGCGGCGGCCGCAGGCGCAGGAGAGCAGCGCCGGGATAGTTCGATAGAGCTTCATGGTAGCGTGGTTTGTCGTTGGGTTTGTGGTTTGATGGATCGACTTCGAGGAAAGCACCTCCGGGTCGCAGTGTGTTTGCCCAGTTGAATCCATCCGATCGCACGGCGACTACTTCAGATTAGCCGCGGCTCGATTGGTTTTAATGGTCGGGTCGGGCTCGCCATCTTTTTCTTCTTTGTCGCCTTGGCTTTTTTTGGAGCCGACTACACCTGGCACAAAGGAGGCAGGATACAAAGCCGCCAGCCGCGCTTTCTGGGAAAGAATCTCGGGATCTTTCGAAGCGGCGAGATTGGTCCACTGCATCGGGTCGCGTTGCATATCGTAGAGCTCTTCTGTTCCCTCCTTGTAGCGAATGAAATACCAGCGCTCGTCGCGCACGGAGGCGTTGCCTGCGCCCTCGATGGTGATGGACGGGTAAGGCCAGGGCAGCTTCGGATCGCGCAGCAGCGGGGCGATGCTCCGGCCGTCGATTTCCGCTTTGGCCGGCAAACCGCACAAGTCAATCAGCGTCGGATAAAGATCCATCAGGTTCACCATGCGTGAACAATCCTGCCGCGACTTCATCCCCGGCACGCGGATGGTGAGCGGCAGACGGGTGGATTCGGCCCAGAGCGTGGCTTTGCGGAAGCGCAGCTTCTCGCCCAGATGCCAGCCGTGGTCGCCCCAGATGACGACGATGGTGTTGTCGGCATACTTGCTTTTTTCCAGCGCATCCAGCACCTGCCCCACGCAATCATCCGCATGGCTGGAGGCGGCCAGATAGGCCTGCGCCGCGCGCTTGAACAAGTTCGTGTCCTGCTGCACCCAATTAAAATCATCGCTGGGCTTGAATTTGGCTTTGCCCTTGGCATCCACAATATCACCGAGGTCATCGAGGCGGAACTCCGGAATCTTGATGCTCTCCAGCGGAAAACGGTCGAAGTATTCTTGCGGCACGTACCAGGGCAGATGCGGTTTGGAAATGCCCAGCGCGAGGAAGAATGGCTTTTCCGATGGCTTGGACAGTTGCGCCAACGCCCATTGAGCCGCCTTCCAATCCTTGCTTTCTTCCTTGGGGCCCTTGGTCGGTCCCCATGAAAAGTCCACGCCTTCACCATCGCCACTATCGTTCCCCTCGCCCTTCGCCGGGCCGAAGGACGCGGGCTTGCCGT
>JANNWY010000028.1:0-2031 GCA_031409335.1 Chthoniobacteraceae bacterium
AGGGTCGTGGCCCCGCCGAATTGCAGCGTGCCGCCGGTCCAGTTGAACTGCCCGTCGAGTTCACCGAACCCATTCACCGAGAGCGTGCCGCTGTGCAGATTGATCGTGCCATCGCGGAAAAGCCGCATGGTGGACGTGCTGACGGTGCCGCCGTTGATGTCGAGCGTCCCCTTCCCGCCGACCAGGGTTCCGGACCCGCCGACTCCGAAAATGCTCGTGGTAACGAGCTGCGCGCCGCTCTCCACGCTGACGAAACCTTCACTCCCCGCGTCGATGCCGATGCCGATGGTGCTCGCCCCGACATTCAGCACACGACCCTGGCGCAGCAGCAATTGCCCGCGATGCTCGTCGCCGACTTGGAGCACCGTCACGTTCGTCGTCGTGCCGGAGCCGATGAGTTCGAGCGTGGGCAGATCGCCGTTGTCGCTGCCGTCGATCGTCAGCGGGACCGCCGCCCCGCTTGGCTGGAAGTTGCCCGCCACTTGCAGCAGGCCGTCGGTGAAATTGAAGACGCTGTTGTTGGTGAAAGCGCTGGTGACGTAGATCGCGCCGCCGTCGAGATTGAGCGTGCCGACCGGCGCACCGGCGGGGTCGTTCACGGTGAGACTAAACCCGACGTAGAACTCGCCGCCACTGGTGACATTGAGCGTCCCGGTCCCGAGGTTGGCGACGGTCACGTTTGAGGTGGTCGTCAGCTTCGAGCCGGCCCCGGTGATCGTTGCCACGCCGATGCCGCTTGTGGTCCCGAGGGACAGGGTCGACGTGGACACCTCGCCTCCGGCGGAAACCATCAAGTCCCCCGTGCCGAGATTGCCGACATTGAGCGAGTTGCCGAGCGTCCACCGCGAACCAGCACCGGTGACGGTGGCGCGGCCTTCGCTGCCCGCCGAATTGCCCAGGACGGCGTTGGAAGTGGAGACGACCTCGCCGCCGCTGGAGACGGTCATCACTCCCAGGCCGAGCGAGCCGATCGTCTGCTGTGCCGACTGATTCCACCTCGAGCCCGCACCCGTCACCGTCGCCGTGCCAAAGCCCGTGGTGGCGCTGCCTAGCACCAACCCGCCTGCCGAGGAGACCAGCCCGCCGGCGGAGACCGTGAGCGTGCCGTCCCCAGCGCTGCCGATGGTTGCGGTCGAGCCTATCGTCCACGACGAGCCGACGCCGCTCACCGCCACCGTGCCATCCGCGCCCAGAGAACTGCCCAGCGTGACGGCCAAAGTGCTCGTGAGCGTGCCGCCGTTGGTCACGGTCATACTGCCAGTGCCGGCGGTCCCGACGGTCGTGGTGCCGCTAAAATTCGCCACGGCGTTTGGGCCGGTGATCGTCGCCGCGCCCGCGACGCCGGAGTTGTTCCCGACCGTGAAAGTGGTCCCGTCGATCCGGCCATTGTCGTTCACCGTCAGCGTGCCCGTCCCGGCGGAGCCTGCGTTGACGTTCGGGCGGACCGTGCCGTCGCCAATACGCCCCCCGGTGGTGACGGTCAGGAACCCCGTGGCACCGGCGATCTGCCCGATGGTCACATTATCCCCATTGGTATCCACCGCCAAAATGCCATTCCGCACGGTCAACCGGCCCGTTTGCCCGGAGATATTGCCCGCAAAGACCGCGCCACCGCTCGTCAACGTGTAGGTGAAGCCGCCGAGATCGAGGGTCACGTTCCCGTTATCCACATCGAGGCCGTTGTTCGTCACCGCGCTGGAAAATGTGACGGTGTAGGTGCTGTTGAGCGTGAAGTTCGCGACATCGGGAGTCGTCGGCGCGGTCGCTCCACCGGCACCGCCATCCGTGAGAGACCAGTCCGAATCCACAACACCTGGCGTCCCGAACCCTCCGCCGGTGGGCGTAATCCAGAAGCGCTCGGCGGCGTGGAGCGAAGGGGCGAGGTAGAGCAGCGCCGCGGCGGCGGCGATGGACGTGGAGAGGATGGATTGAGGCTGTGGTTTCATAATGAGTCGGTGTCTGGGGTGGTGGTCGTTGATAATCAGTTGAGGGAAATTGCCGCGTGGCGGTTGCGGCGGCGCAGGCCCAGCA
>JANNWY010000029.1:0-34368 GCA_031409335.1 Chthoniobacteraceae bacterium
ATCCAGATTGCCGCCGAGTTGCTTCGCCGACTCGCGCAACGCATCGAGCACGCTCGCCCGGTTCGACAGGCGCTCGCGTTCCGACGCCTTCGCGCCCGCGTTCGATTCGACAAACAGCGCCTCAAACAGACGCGCCGGATTGTCCACCGGCGGAAGGTTCACGCCCGCGCGGTTCCAGCACATGTTCGTGCCTTCACCAATCCCCGCCGTGATCGAAGGATACCGCGTCGCGGAACCCACATGCTCCGCGGCCACCTGGTCGATCGAAATATTCTTCTCCGGAAACCCCGCCGATTCCTCCTTCTTCACGCCCGTGAGAAACGAATGCACCGCGCCGTGACCGCCCTTCGCGCCGTGATCGAGATGGGAGAAGACCGTGAAATCCCCGCGATGCGCCTGCAACGGGGCCAGCGTCTGGCTGATCGTGTAGTCGCGCCCTTCCGCCGTCGGAAAAAATCCGCCCGGCCAAAAGCCGAGATGATTGCCGATGAAAATGAGCCGCCTCGGCGTGACGCTCGGTGCCGCGACCGCGAAGCCAACGTTGAGGCTTTCGAAAGCCGGGAGTGCGAGCGCCATTCCAAATCCACGAAGGAAATGGCGGCGGTCGATGACGGGGGTGTGGTGTGTGTTCATGGTGTTGTGTGCGTTCGTGGGATTGGAAAGTAGTTGCGGCTTCAGCCGCATGTTGAGTTGAAGGATACGGCTAAAGCCGAAGCCACTTTGTTCACGGCAACGGCGGCGGCGTGAGCAACGACACGCGCACGTCATCCAGATAATGCGGGGACGTCCGCGCGGTCTTGTCCGGCGTCCGCGTTCCGAGAAAAAGCACCAGGCTGCGAGCAGCGCGGGGCACTTGAATCCTCACGCTGACGGTCTGCCAGCCTTTGGTCCCCGGCATGACATCCACGCCTCTCGTGGCGGAGGCGATCGCTTCCTCCCGCCGGTGAAACCACGCCGCATCGAGACTCTCCGGCGCTTCGGTGACCCCAAACGCACGAATGACGTAACGCACCGGTGCCTCGGCATCTGCCGCGGCGAATGATGCCGAGATTTCGATTTCCCGCGACTCACCGCCCTCGCCATTCGGCAGCGATTGCAGGTCCAGCACCTGGTAGATCCGCAGCACACCTCTGCTCAACGGTTCCATCCTGAGCATGAACTTGCCCTCCTTCGCTTGCACCCCGTTCTCCGCAGCCACCACATGCGCTGCATCACCACTCCACTGTCCCGGCCCGCTGGGGAAGCCATTCGCCAGCGGCATCTGCGCCCTCTCGAAACTCGGCGCAAACACCGCCAGCGGCGTCCTCTTTTCCACCCCGCGCTGAACCACAAATCCGAAGACCACCGACGCGCTGAACAATCCAATCACCAGCCCCGCCGCTGCCGCTGTGAGCGGACGCCATTGGCGCCAGACACTCGGGTGCGGTGTGACGACCACCGCTTTTGCAGGCATGACAGGCTCAGCAGCCAGATGCGCATGCAGTCCCATTTCGACATCCTGATGCACGAACCACAGACGGCGCGCCTCGGCATCGCGACGCAGGGTTTCCTGAAGTTCCGCGTGCTCCTCGGGTGTGAGTGAGTCTGCCGCGTGGGCGGTGAACAGCTCGAACAATCGCTTTTTCTGGTCCGGGTTCATAGAGATTCCTCCTGCAATCGTTTCATCACGCAATCCGCCAGCAGGCGGCGGAGAAGCGCGAGTTTGTTGTAAAGCGTGCGCGGCGCGCGGCCCATCTTCTCCGCCAGCGCGGTGATGTCGCCATGGCCTGCGCACGAGGTCCGCAGCAAACCGCGATCATCCTCCCGAAGCGATTCCATGCACACCTCCAGCGCTTCCATGCGCCGCTCATGTTGCTCCAAGTCCTCGGCACGTTCCGTCGAGAGCAAGGCAAGCAGGTCATCATCGAAATGCAAAGGCGAGCGTGACGCCGTGCGCTGGAAGTATTTTGCCTCGTAAAAGCAGATGGTGCTCGCCCATGCCGTGAAGTCGGTGCCGCTCTCGAACGAGCCAAATTTCTGCCACATCAGCAACGATGCCCGCTGCAGCACATCCTGCGCATCGTGCCAGCGCCCGAGCAACGAAAGCAGTTAGCCCAACAGCTTGCCATGCGACGCCGTAAGCAGCCCCACGAATTGCTCGTGACGCTCATTGGGCATGTCGGCCTGTTTTGGCAGATCCATTCACAGTTGTATGACCGGAACAGGCCAAAGTGACCGGAGATTTTTTCAGAAGCTGAACAACTCTTTCCGCCTCACCATCGACATCATCGCGGAACAAACCGGCCTCGCCCACCGCCACTATCTTCAGGCGGTCTTCAAACAACCCTACGGTCAAACTCCCGGTGCCTTCTGGCGCGCGCGAATACGGATGCCCGTAGCAATGCAGGTCGCTGCCCCCCTAGATCGTCGGCGAGGAGGAAGACAATGTTGGTCTGCTGCGCTCCGGGCTTGGTTGCTGCGAAGGCATTGCCGACCAGGAACAGGAAGGACAAGGCGGCGAGCCGGAGTGCGGCTGTTTTCATGGTGATGCTTTTTTGATGAGCGAGTTCGGGAATGCGGTCACTTGCCGACTTCCGCCACATTGACGGCGCGGACTTGGAGGTCTTTGAAAAGCTCATTTGCCTTGAATGCACCGGCACGCGTGTCCTTGCCGCTGGTCCAGAGCGGCGTGGTGCTGCCGTCCGCGTGACGGATGCGAAGGTTGTCGAGGTAGATGGTGAAGGTGCCTGCGGTGCCGCCGGTGAAGACGACGCCGTGCTTGCCTAGCGGACCCGGCGCGGTGCTGCCGAGACCCACGATGCGATGCTCCCAGGCGCTCTTGCCATCAGCGATGCCGGGGCCGGTGCTCTGGTCGCGGCCAAACTGATCCACGCCCGTGCCGGGCTTGAAGAGCGGGCCGAAGAGTTTGCTGTTGTTGCCTTCAAGTGTGGAGAAATACGGGCGCCGCTTCGGTGCGCTCGGCGAAAAGGCGATGTCGTATTCGATCCAGTCAGTGGCGTATTGCGTGCCGTTCCAGTTCGCCAGCGAGATGGCGAGGCGATCCTTCGGTTTGGCTTTGTCAGTGATGGTGACGGTGACAGCGAGCACCTCGCCCTCTGGCGCAGCGGGCTGGTAATACTTGGCGGGTGCAGGCTGGTGGCTGAGTCCGACACCCATCGAATCGACCCAGGCATCCATCTTGGCCGTGAGCGATTTGACCACGTCGGGATAAGTATCGGCGACGTTGTTCGCTTCAATCTCCTCCTTGGTGATGTCATAAAGTTCGTAGCGATTAAAGAACCGGTGGAGCTTCCACTGCGCGGTGCGGATCGCGTCCTCATCGCGCCAGACCCAGTAGTAACTTTCCACGGGGCTGGGCTGGTTGTCGCGCAGCACGGGCCAGATGTTTTTGCCATCGAGCGGTCGCGTTTGCGGCATCGTCGAGCCAGTCATCGCCATCAGCGTCGGGAACATGTCCAGCGCGCCGCAGAGGCCGTTCCATTTCCTGCCGCCGACCAGCCCGCCCTTGGGCCAGTGAATGGCGGTGGGCAGGCGCACGCCGCCGTCGTAGAGGGTGTGCTTGTGGCCGCGCAACGGCAGGCTGCTGCCCGCTTCCATCGCACCGTTGTCGCTGGTGAAAACGAAGATGGTGTTCTCGCTCAAGCCGAGCTTGTCGAGTTCCGCGATGATGGCGGCGACGTTGTTGTCGAGCGCGTGGAGCATGGCCGCGTGGATGTGCTTGTTCTCGTCGGTAGTCTTGCCGCTGGCGCTGGGGAGCTTCACGGCCATTTTCGCATCCATCTTTGCCAAATCACTCTCCTTCGCCTGAAGCGGCCCGTGGGCGATCTGGAAAGGGATGTAGCAAAAGAAGGGCTGGTCCTTGCTGGCCCGAATAAACTCCAGCGCGTGCTGCGTGAGAAGATCGTCCGTGTAGCCTTCGTCCTGCGGGCGGAACTCACGATTGTGCCACCACGACACCGGCCCCGCGCCGTTAATGGTGCGGCGATTGAAATGGTCCGGGCCGCCGCCGTAATAAACCCACGCTTCATCGAACCCATGCGCGTTGGCACCGTGACCGAACGAGGGTTTCTTGTTCGGCACGTGTTTGAACGCCTCGGCGAACGCGGCGCGGTATTCCGGCGCGTCGGGGTCGCTTCCATTGTGCCACTTGCCAAAGACGCCCGTGCGATAGCCGTTGGCCTTGAACCCTTCGGCGATGGTCGTCTCTTCCAGCGCCAACTCCCCGCCAACCTCCGGCGCAGTACCCACGCGGATGGGATGGCGCCCGGTGAGCAACATCGCGCGCGTGGGCGAGCACACGCACCAGCCCATGAAGTTCCTCAGCTCGACACCGCGGGAAAAGAGCCGGTCAATGTTTGGCGTGGGCACGCCGCCGCCGTGCGCGCTGATGTCACCCCAGCCAAGATCATCGGCCATGATGTAAACGACATTGGGTTTAGCCGAGTGGGGCTCGGTGACAGCAAAGATGTCGCGACTCAGTAACAGCAAGGATAGCGTGGCTAAAAGGAAGGCGTTTGTTTTCATGGTGATGGTTGGTTGGTAAAGACTCCGACGCGTCGGTCATTTTGCGCCTTCCATCCCATGCGCACGAGATAGGGTGCTTTCAACCCTGCGGCGATGGTTTGCCGCTTCCACTCATCCCACTTGACCCTGCCGACTTTCGCAATCCTTGCTAACAAACACAGCAGCGGTCGCCCTTCGAGCCCAGTTTGGAAATCGGGGTGCTGGAAGCGCTCCACGATCTTGCTCCATGCTTTCGTGACCACTTTGTCGAGTCGCGCCCCTTCCTCGACGAGGCAGTAACGGATGCCTTTCTTGTCCTTCGCCGCGAGGTAGCGATTCAAGCTGATGCTCATGCCCGGAGCTTCATCGAGGTATTCGAGAAAGGCCCAATAGTTCCGCCCCGCTTGCGCAGCATATGCGATCTCCTGCTCCATGATGGTCTGCAAGTCACCATTGATGCCAACCTTGCGCTCGCTCACCACCCTGGCGAACCACGGCAGGCGAAAATGATACTTGAGTTGTCCCGGCGACGCCTCCACCGCTTTTGTCACGCTGCCATCGCCATACCATGCGTCCCAGCGGTTGGCACCCACGATGGGAACGTCATCCGCAGCATGCAGCGCTGGCAGCGGAACCAGGCCGGACAAAAGACGAGCCGCAATAGTAGAACGCAACAATGAGAGACACTTCATCACGATATCATTGAAGCCATGCTTGGTTTCACCGAACGGCTTTGAATCGCCGCCTCTTGAAGCCACCGTCCATGCCGGGAAATTCGACGCTTCACGGGCAACCCTGCTTCATCATGTTGAGCGTGGCTTCCGCAAAAGCCTTGCCCATCGGCGCGAAAGTCTTCGCGCAGCCGAGGTAGTGATAGCCGGCGTTCGAGGCGCCGCGTTTCCATGCGGCGACTTCCGCGGGCGAGATGAGCTTGGCCTCGAACTCCTTCACATGCACGCGCTTCTGCTCGTCGGTCATTTGACCATCGGCGTTCGCGTGGTCCTTGTGCTTCGAGTCGAGGAAGTGTCGCATTTGGTTCACCTTTTCACGCTTGTCGGCGATGGCTCCGAGTTCTTCCGACCAAAACGGCGCGGTTTGCACGGCGGTGACGTTTCCTTTGAACTCAGGCAGTAGCGACGGAGCCGTCATGGCTTCGCGAAAGGCGACGACATCAGCGCCCGCCTTCGCGCCGCCGACTCCCATTACGCCGATCACAAATGGCATCTTCGGCGCGTTGAGTTCCTTGCGCACGTCGCGGACGAAATGGGCGAGCACGTCCGAGTAAGGGGCGAATCGGTCCGGCTTGTTGTGGCCCGGATAAACGTGGCCATCGACCATGTCGTTCCAGCCTTGGAGCCAGGCAAAGCCCGCGACGTCAAAGCCCTGCGCGGGGTCGTATTGCGGATAGACGCGCTTCGGGTCGGCGAGCACTTTTTTCACATGCGCGATCATCAGGCGGTAGTAGTGCCCGGTCTCCTTCGCCTTCTCGACTTTCCACTGCTCGAAATCCTTCGGGATGCCGTGCCCGGTTTGCTTGGGATAGTTGTCCCGCTGAAACGAACTCAATGGATAAGGCCCCGCGCTCGGCGGGCGGAAATCGGTATGCAGGCTCTTGCCACCCCACGCCGTCTTGATGATGAGGATCGGCTCATCCAGCGCCTCGTCCATCGTGATGTCGAATGTGAACTCGGGGCCGATCTTGCCGCCATCCTGCTCCGGCTTTTGTCGCGAGCCGTAGCCCGCGGTGAGTTTGCCAAACCCCTCGCCGTTATTGTCACCGCTGCCGGTGAAATAGGAAATCCACGCCCCGTCGCACACGCGCAATTTGCCGTCCGCGTCGCGCCTTTGTTTCAGCAAAGGCGCGGTGGCCGGATCATCGCCGATGTAGTCAAAAGTCTCGCTTTTCGCATGGCCCTCCATGTTCGACTGCCCGGCGAGGATGAAGATTTTGAGCGGCTTCGCATCCGCGCTGGCGGCGGCGAAGAGCACGGTGATGAGGAATGTGGCGATGGGTTTCATGAGCAATTCTTTCTGATGCTAGTTGGGTGAATGGGGTGCCTGCTGCTATTTGCCTTCCTTGGCCCACTGCTTCATGCGTGCGCTGTTCTTTCGGATGGCCTCTTTGCGGTCTTTGGCAGATGGGTGATTGAGTTCGTCGGCGAGGTTGGCATCGCAGGCTTTTTCCGATTCCGGGCCGAGGTCGTGCGTCTCCACCATCCAGCGGTCGAGCCGCGCGCAGGGTTTGCAGCGTGGAGCGCAATTGCGGATCATCGGCCAGGTTGCGGATCTCAAAAGGGTCGGCCTGCACGTCATAGAGTTCCTCGGCGGCGCGGGTGGGCGAGAATAGGATTTCCTCCTGCAACGGGCTCAGCTTGCCTTGCGTGTGGAGTTCGCGGAGCCGCAGGAGGAACGGCTTGGTGTCCTTGTAATCATTGGGCTGCAGCATGGGTCGTTGCGGGTGGAAATTGCGGATGTATTTGAACTGCTCGGTGCGCACGCTGCGAATCCGATCCACCGTTTCACCACAACGATCGCGCGCGCCGAAGACGGCGTCACGCCGTGGGTAGTCTTTGGCAAAGATATCGCGGCCCCGCATCCATGATGGCACCGGCAGGCCCGCCCAAGCCAGCGAGGTGGCTGCCATGTCAATGTGCTCGATGAGGTCGGTGCGAACGGCGCCGCGGGCAATGCCGGGGCCGCACACGATGAAGGGAGTCCGTATCCCCTCATCATACAGGAACTGCTTACCCCTCGCATGGCTGATGCCGTTGTCGCCCATCAGAACGATGATGGTTTGGTCGAGGATGCCTTCGGTTTCCAAGCGCTGGAGAATTTCGCCGACCTGTCGGTCACAGAGCCGGATGCAATCCAGGTACTGCGCCCAATCTTCGAGCAACAAAGGATCACGCGGGTAATAGGGTGGCAGGGAAACATTCTCCAGTCGGTCAACGTGCCCAGTGCCTTGGGTGCCACGTCGCGATACCAGCGGCCATCGTCATTGCGATTTTTTCCGCCCCACAGTTGGATCTGGGCGAAGAATAGCTGGCCCGGCTTGCGTCCCGACCAATCATTGCCGTCATAGATCTTCTGATCCCATTCAAAGTTATAGTCAGTCTTACCCAGTCTCTTGCCCTTTCCGGGATAGTCGCCATTGGAGGTGTAATACCCGGCGCGTTGAAACAACGCGGGCACCAGCTCCACGCCGGCCGGCAGATGGCTTTTCTCCGTGCCCCTGCCACTGCGGTGATGGTGAGTACCGATGGTGGTCTGAACCATTCCAGTGATCATCGCCGAGCGTGACGGCGAGCAGACCGATGCCGTGAGAAAGGCCCGGTCAAACCGCGTGCCCTCGCGAACCAGACGGTCGATGTTCGGTGTCTCAATCTTCTGTTCCCCATAGCATGGCAACTCTGCGTCCACGTCATCCATGACGATCCAGAGGATGTTGGCTTTCTTCGCATCGGCAGCAGGAAGCGCGGCCAGCGGCGCGAGCAGCAGAGCAGCTAGAAGTGTGAGGACATGTTTCACGGGAGATGCATCGCTAGCTTCACGGTGAGGTTACTTTGAGACGCGCGAAGCGCACGGGAATGGTCGGACCGGCCGGGATAGTAGCCTTGATGGATTGCACCGTGCCGTTGTCGCTAAGGATGGTCTGTGTGACGCCCGCAGCGGCCCAGGAATTCGGGGCAAGCGTATCGCTCCACTCGATCGCGAAGATCACGCCTCCGGTGAGCGCGGTTTTGCTGCGGGTGTAGGTGATCTCCACGGCGCTCGCGGTACGGATGGCCGAGATTACGACGCGGCTGGTGGCGTTGGGATTTTGCGCGGTGGCGTATTCGAGCAGGTTGATCTCGCCGTCGTTGTTTGCATCCGCGAGATCGGCGGAGTTGCCGGTGTTGGCGGTGGTGCCGAAGTTGGCGAAGCGCCACGTTTCCAACCCGGTTCCCGTGACGGTGAGGATAAAGGTGTCCATCGCGGTGAGCGTGCCGTCGCTCACGGTGACGGTGAGAGTGGAGCTGCCTAGCTGATTTGCGGCGGGAGTGACGGTGACGGTGCGGCTCGTGCCAATGCCGGCGAAAACGATGCCTGGAAGCGGAATGAGCGTCGGGTTCGACGAAGCCTTCGTCAGCGTGAGTGAGGTCGCGGCAGTTTCGATGTCACCGATGGTGATAGCGATGGCTCCGGTGTTGGTATTCACGGCGATGCTGCGGTCGGCGATGTTGCTGATGGTGGGGGCGGTATTTTCGAAGGTCAGGATGAGTTGCGGGCGGTTCGCGGCGTTCGAGTTTTCACGCGAGGCGTAGGTGACGTTACCAAGTCCGCCGAAGTTGTCCGTGGACAGGATGCGGAGGGAAAGCTTCCCATCGCCGAGCAAGGTGTCCGTGACCTGCGGGGTGACGCTGAACTCCACGGGCTGACCAGTGACCGGCAGCCACTGCGCGAAGAGTTTTCCCGACGCCGGCTTGTTGCTGAAGGTCAGCGTGGTCTCGCTCCAGCTATTGCTACTGACCAAGGTCGCGCAGCTTTCATTGCCGACCTGGCTGGCCGCTGTGCCGGCGAGTCTCACTTTGGCCTGCATGATTTTCCCGCTCACGCCGCTGAGATCCCAGCGGAGAAACGTCTCGCGATTCACGTCGCTGGCGGTGATGTCCTTGGTCTGCAGCGACGCGCCCGTTCCAAAGTTGGTGCCGGCATTTACTCCGCCCTGCACATAGGCATCGGCGACTGGAGTAAGCGTGATGGTGTGCGCGGAAGGCTGCGGCTTTTGCACCTGCAAATGCAGCACGGCGAAGTCCACCGCGCTGTTGGTGCCGAGGGCGACATTGAGCCGGCCATCGGTCAGCAAGGCAGGCGTCACCTCCATGGTGCGCACGGTCGGCGCGGTAGTGGAGATGGGAGTCCAGCCAAGGCTGGTGAAGGTCTGCGGGGTGGTGGTGTTGTCCAGCCAAATGCTATCCCCGGCGGCGCTGCCGATGGCGCGCAGGCTCACGGTGAGTGAGGCCGCGACGACGGTGTCGCCGGGGTCGAGCGGGAAGTCGAAGGTGAACGCGGTGGAGCGATTGCCCACGAGGTAATCAAACTTCGCATCCGCGGGCAGCGCGCCGATGGCTTCCACTTGCGTGAGCCAGGTGGCATCGCAGTTCACCGCGCTGCCGGTGCCACCGGTGCTGAAGTGCTGGTCCACATCGCCGAGCCACACTTCGCGGAACTCCGAGTCCGGCCATTTCATCCGCTGCTGGAGTTGGCCAAAGTAAAGGCTGCGCGGATGCACCTCCACGCCCGTGGGGCCGCTGCTGTCATAGGTGCCCGCGGGGTCGGCACCGACAGGGTTGGAGCTGGCGTTGATGTTGCCGATGGAGCCCACCAGCCAGTTGCGTGCGGTGGGCGGATTGCGCACGCGAAAGCCGTTCGCAGTGCAATTCCACACCGCCATGTAAGCGCCCGCCCAGCCGTGGCCGGTGCCAAAGTTGCCACGGTTCTGCACGTTGATTTCGTTGCCGTTGATCGTGAGCAGATCGAACAATCCGCCGACCGCCCACCGTTGATGCGGCCCCGTGTCCGAATACGCCGTGTCCGCTGTGCAATGCACGAACGCATTCGGTCCTGCCACCACCGAGCCAAAGACAAAATCATGCCGGCCTTTCCGTGCGTAGTTGTTCACAAACAGGGTGCATTCCGCGCCATCGTTATTGAAGGAATAGCGGCGGCCACCGGTGATCTCGGAGATGGGATCGAGGCATTGCGAGTCCGCCACCGTCAGCCACTTCGCACCATCGGCGACGCTGACCGCTGCGAAGCCAAAATACTGCGCGGTAATGTTCCGCACCCAGCCATGCTGCGCGTTGCTGATTTGGATGAATTTCCAACCGTGTAACTCATCGGTGCTGCTGGCGTAGTCCGAAACGCCGTAAAGGTCTTCGATGCCGACCTGCTGGATGCGTCCGCTCCAAGTATAGCGCCAGATTTGTCCGCCGCCGTATTGCGACTCGAAGGTTTGCGGCAGCGGCACATCCACGGTGATCCAGTTCCCGTCGATCCGCGTGATGGTGCGGTCGAAAGTAAGATCCTTCGACCCAGCGGTCCACGGCACGTCATCCGCTTCGCCGCCACTACTTCCCGGCCCGAGCTGGTCCATGTCGATGTCCGCAATCCAGTTGGCCGTACTCGGGCGTTTCACGATGACCGTATGCCCCACCGCGAGGCCGCTGGTGCTATCCACTTCAAAGGTCCGGGTGCCTGCTGGCGCGAGTTTCTGTGTAAGGTTGCGTGTGGTGCCACTCACCGTGCTGCGACTGCCGGAACCACTCACGGAGATGAGGTTGTATTGCCGCGCATCCGTCGCCCGCAGCCGCGTGCCGCTGATGGAGGAATCGCCCGCACCTTTCAGCACCACGCCACTGGCATTGATGGTGATGGTCGTGGCGAGTTGATACTCACCTGCATTGAGATAGACCACGCCGCGCCAGCCACTCGCATCCAGCGTCATCGCCTCCACGGAATCAATCGCCGCCTGGATCAGCGCCGTGTCATCGCCGGTGCCGGGGCTCACATACACCCAGCGGCTCTGCGGGATGAGCACCGATACATTCGGCAATGGCTCGGTGCCGCCGCGATAGCCGCACTGGGAAAAATCCGCGATGCGCTGCCCGCGCTCATCGAACTGGTAGAGCAGATTCCCCGTCGCCGAGGGATAGACCCACGCGCCATTCGGCGCCTGCGCAGCCGCCCGGAAGGAGCCATGCACGACCAAAAGCAGCGCGGTGAGAAGGA
Organism: Chthoniobacteraceae bacterium; assembly: GCA_031409335.1. Lineage (GTDB taxonomy): Bacteria > Verrucomicrobiota > Verrucomicrobiia > Chthoniobacterales > Chthoniobacteraceae > JANLQB01. Next base: position 11,275 of record JANNWY010000029.1, read on the forward strand.
GGATGTGGCGACGCATACAGTTCACTACCCTGGCTCAAGTCGTGGGTGGATTCACGGGGACGTTACTTTGAGCCGGGCGAAGCGCACGGGAATCGTCGAGCCGGTGGGAATGGTGGCCTTGACGGTTTGCATGGTGCCGTTGTCGGTGAGGATGGACTGCGTGACGCCAGTGGCGGACCAGGAGTTGGTGGCGAGCGTGTCGCTCCACTCGACGCTGAAAGTCACACCGCCGGTGAGCGCGGCTTTGCTGCGGGTGTAGGTCATCTCCACAGCACTGCTGGTGCGGGCGGCTGAGAGTACGATGCGGCTGTTGGCGGTGGGACTTTGCGCAGTGGCGTATTCGAGGAGGTTCTTCTCACTGTCGTTGTTCGGGTCGGCGAGGTCGGCGGCGTTGCCGGTGTTCGCGGTGGTGCCGAAATTGGCGAAGCGCCACGTCTCCAGGGCGGTGCCGGTGGTGGTGACGACGAACGTGTCGCTGGCGGTGAGCGTGCCGTCGCTCACGGTCACGGTGATGGTCGCGCTGCCGAGCCGATTGGCGGCGGGCGTGACGGTCACGGTGCGGTTCGCGCCGCTGCCGCCGAAGACGATGTTTGCATTCGGAACCAGCGCCGGATTGCTGGAACTGCCAGTCACGACCAGCAGCGCCGGGACTGTTTCGAGATCACCGATGGTAAAGCCCAAGGCCGCAGTGCTCGTATTTTCGTTGATCGATTGGTTCGGGACATCAGAAATGGTCGGCGCGTCATTCACTCCCGCGACCGTGAGCAGGAAGGTGTCGGTGCCCGAGGTGCTGCCATCACTCACCGAGACCGTAATCGTCGCGGAGCCATTCTGATCGGCTGCAGGGGTCACGGTGACGGTTCTCGCAGCCCCCGCGCCTCCGAAGACAATGCTGGCGTTGGGGACCAGAGTGACATCGCTGGAACTGCCGCTCACGGTGAGGGTAGCCAGCGCGGTGTCCACATCCCCAATGGTGAAGGCCACGGCTCCCGTGTTGGTATCCTCGTCGATCGTCCGGTTCGCGATGTCCGTGATCGTTGGCGTGTCATTCACAGCCGTTACGGTGAGGAGAAAGGTGTCGGTCGCGGTCAAGACGCCATCGCTGACCGTGACCGTGATGGTCGCAGTCCCGCTTAAATCGGCCGCGGGGGTGATCGTGACTGTGCGCGAGGCCCCAGTGCCTGCGAGCACCACATTGGCCAGGGGGACCAGAGCCAGATTACTGGAAGCGCGGGTAACGACCAGCGAGGTCGCCGCTGTTTCCGCGTCTCCAATGCTAAAGGCGATGGCCCCGGTGTTGGTGTCCTCGTTAATGCTCCGGTTCGCCATGTTCGTGATGGTCGGGGCGTCATTCACGGCAGTGACGGTGAGCAGGAAACTCGAACTGGCGGTAAGCGTGCCATCGCTGACGGTGAGGGTGATCGTCGCCGTGCCGTTCATGTTTGGAGCGGGCGTAACGGTCACGGTGCGATTCGCGCCGCTGCCCCCGAAGACGATGTTGGCATTCGGAATCAGGGCCAGATTGCTGGAACTGCCAGTCACCGTGAGGGAAGCCAGCGCGGTGTCCACATCCCCAATGGTGAAAGCCAGGGCTCCCGTGTTGGTATCCTCGTTGATCGTCCGGTTCGCGATGTCCGTGATGGTCGGGGCATAGCCTCGATCAATCCTAACTTGATAGGGATACGACTGATTACCTGTGAACTGTGCAGGAATCGCATTGATCACGAAGAACATCTCGGTTGCGGTCGCGGGCACCGACACAGTCACCGTCCCCTGCGTAGAAGTGTTCATCACGAATGGATGAAATTGATTGCCCGCAACGTCCATAACAACCGCAGTTCCCGAGAATACAGCCGCCGCACCGCTCGTTCCGGTGGCATTGCCGTTCAGATGGAGAGTATAGGGCGCGGCTGAGGAAATGATGACGCGGAATACATTCGAGGCCCAACTGCGCGGGGCCAGGTTTGCCGGAGGCGAAACCCACACGCCACTCGTGCCGCTGTCCGTATAGGTCTGAATATACGGAGCAACGTCAGCCGGGTCGCCATACGTGTTGAGCCAGTCTTTTGCATCAGCCCACTGAGCCCGCGTGAGATAGTCCTGGTAAGCCGCATTATGCGCCGTCCACTCGGTGAAATACTGGCGAAAGTTTGCCGGGCCAATTTGATTATAAAGATACTGCTGCGGATTCTGCGTCGTGCCCGCATAGTAGCCGCCAGCGATGAGGATTTGCGGCACGCCTTTCGCCGCCGTGAGGAAGTGCAAAAAGGCGCTCATTCCATAAGGACGCCCTTCTCGATTCGCATTCACAGGATCGCCCGGCTCGCCATTGTTGTGCTGGAGGCCCCGCCACAGCGGCAAATGAGGATTGGCGGGGATGAGAGCGCTCATGACAAAGGGAAAAGACGGGGAGTTTATCGCCTGAAACCAAGTCGCCGATGTCTCGAAAAACCAAGACGTATCCGCCGAATACTGGAACCCCGGCGAAGTCATATTGAACTGATACAAATGAAACACTTCGTGCTCGTGATTGGAGGAATCATTGTACCACCCGGGAGTGGTCATGAGAGTGTAGCCATTGCTGTCGCCTCCCACTCCATTTCCGGTCGGCCAGGAGAACGTATTCGCCTCGGTATTCAGATAGATATTTTGATAGTGCCTCGCATAAACAATGGACGGATCCCTCATTCCAAAAGCCCAGCATTGATTGCGAATCCGCTCCGCATTCGCCAAAAGAGCTGTCGCGTGCGCCTGAAAATTATTGCCAAATTCCCACCACACGATGAACGGCCCTCGAATGATGTAATTACAGTTCGTCGTCTTGTTGGCGTAGGCATTTAGAATCGTGAACCTCCGCGAATAGGCCTCGCCATTAATCTGAAACGAAGCCACCGCCGAAGCCCCCACCACGCCGAGAGATTGCATCGGCATATTGGGCGAGCTTTGAGCATAAGGAAAATCTGCCCCCGTGATGAGAACGCCGTTCGCAACATCCGGCGTGAGCGTCCAAAAAACACCCGCGTCGTTTGTCCAGCGCAGCTTCGACGGGTCGGTAGGGTGTCGAGTCAGATTGCCTCTATGCCAGTCGTTCGTCGGTGCATCGCGCTCATAGCGACCGAGAAGATTTTCTGTGTCGATTGCTGCCGAAGCGGACAGGACCAAACAGAGACTGAGCAGAAGAAACCATATCACTCTCCGAACGGCGGTTGCTCCTATGTTTATTCCGACGTAATTCATGGCAGCTTTCTCCTCTCGGTCTTTCGGTTCGCTCTACGGCTGCGTGACATGCACTCGCATGAAGCGGCGCGGGTGCAGTGGGTCGTTGAGTGGGTAGAGGTCGCGGACTTCTACGGTGCGGAGGGGGCCGGTGGTGGTTTCGATGATTGTGGTGCCGGGTGTTGTTGCGGCGAAGGGGTTGCCGGTGGTGCTAGTGGCTAGGTCGGTCCACGGGCCGGTGAGCGTGTCGGCGGCTTGGACTTTTATTGTGATGTCGGTGGCGGCGGGGTTGCGCTCGAATTGCAGGGCGAGTCTGCCGGAGGCAGTGGTGGCGGTGGGCGCGGCGTCTTGGTTTGCGGTGCGTGGGTCGCTGGCGAATGCGTATTCGAGCAGGGTCACTAGGCCGTCTTTGTCGAGGTCGGTGAGCGGGCCTGCGAGGGCGGCGTTGGTTTTGTCGCTGCCAAATTGCGCGGCTTGCCAGTCGGCGAATGTGGATGCGGTTTGGCGCAGGCCGGAGAGTCGCAGGTCGAGCCCGAGGTCGCTGCTGTTGGCGGTGGATTGGTGGAGTTCGATGGCCACGGTGTTTGTGCCTGTGAGAAGCGCGGTGGCGGGGACGGTGAAGACGTTCCAAGCGGTTTCGTCGGTGCCGCCGATGGCGGTGGTGGCGAGTCGCGTGGGCGTGATGGCGCTGGATGGGAGGTTGTCGCGGAGGAGTTCTACGCCGTTTAAATAGACAACGGCTCCGTCGTCGCGCTGGAGTTCGAGGCGGAGGGCGTCGAAGAGAGTGGCATCGGCCACGGTGAATGTGTGGCGGAACCACGTCGTGATATGGCGGTTGTTGACTTCGGTGCCGTAGGCGACGGTCGTGGCTTGGGTGTCGCCGTAGCCGAGTCTCGCGGGGCCGGTGGTCCATGCGGTGTCGGCGTAGTCGTTGCTCGTCCAATTGGCGGGCGGGGCGATGCCGGTGTCGCGGTATTTCCATGAGGCTCCGGCGGCGATGAGTGGCGCGGGGATGTCGAGCGCGACGTCGAGCGAGAGGTCGAACCCGAGGTCGCTGCTCGCGGTGCCAAATTGATGGACCTCGACGGCGATGACATTGGTGCCGGTGCGAAGTTCGCGGGCGTCGAGTGTGGCGGTGAAAAAGGTGTTTTCATCCGCGCCGCTCACGGTCGAGAGGGCTTGCGTGCTTGAGCCGATGAGGGCGGGTTTTGTGACCATGTTGCTGCGGTGGACCTCGACGCCGTTGAGCCAGACGACTGCGCCGTCGTCGCGCAAGAGCCGCAGTGTGAGGTCGGCGAATTGACGCGGGTTTGCGACGGTGAAGGTGCGGCGGAAATATGTGGTGATGCGCGAGGGGGTGCTATTGACGGACGTTGCGGGAGCTTGGCCGTTGAGGTCGCCGAAGCCGAGAATTGCTGGGCCTGCGGGCCATGCGGCGTCGTTGAACTCATTCTGCATCCACGTTGCGGGGGCGGTGCCGGTGTCGAAGAATTTCCATGTCGAGCCTGCGGCGATGAGCGGCGTGGTGGTGACTGTCTGCACGAGTTTGAGGCTCGTTCCTTCGACCACTAATCCGTAGCCGGAAATCGGGGCGTTGAGCGTCGGCGTGCCGGTGATGCCGGAGGACGCGGTGATCAAAGTGTAGCTCGGCAGCGTCGGTGTGCCGGTGAGTTTGATCGTGCCCGCAGACAGGTTAAACGAGCTGGTGGAAGTGGTCGGGGAACCGAGGGTGAACCCGAGGGAAGCCCCGGCGCTCACGGTGATCGGGGACCTTTGGCTGCCGCCGACGAAAGCCAGCGTGCCCTGACTGACGGTGGTTGGGTCGGTGTAGGTGTTCGCGCCGGAGAAAGTCATGGTGCCAGCGCCAGCCTTGATCACGGTCATGTAGCTAAAGGTGCCGGTGACATTCAGGTTGCCGCCGCTGGCCACGGTGAACGTGCGTGCTCCGGAGCCGTTTACGTTGACGGCGCTGATGGTGGAGGTTCCGGCCCCGGCGGTCACATCACCCTGGAGAGTGTAGCTGCCCCAGGTCACGGTGGAAAATCCGTCGCTGCTCAAGTCGCCACCGTTCAGGGTGACGGGACCGATGTTCACACTGTAGTCCCCGTTCATGGTCATCCGCCCGCCGCTGGCGATGGTCACGGGTTTCCAGAACGACATGCCGAGGGAATTGAAGTCTTTCAAAACCACCGTGCCGCTGTTGATGAACACGCCGCTGCTCGGGGCGATGGGATTGCCGACGATCTCCAAGGTGCCGCCATTCACGGTGGTCGCGCCGGTGTAAGTGTTCGTGGCAGCGAGGACGACGGTGCCGTTTCCGCGAATGCCGAGGCCAGTGCCGGTGCCGTTTTTGATGATGCCGTTCAGCGTCAGCGTGGAGCCGCTGCCGACCATATCAATGAATCCGTCGTTCATGTTCAGCGCGAGCGGGCTGTGGATGACGTTCGCGCCGCCGCCGGTGAAATCGGCTTTGATGATCCAATCGTTCGCCACGCCTTTGAGGGCAATCTGCCCGCCGGGTGCGGTGTTCATGAACCAGTCCTGCCGGGTGAACCGGATGCCTCCCCAAGCGTAGGTCTGGCCGCCGTCGGATGGCTGGAAGCCGTGCCAGTTTCCAAAATGCGCCACATCGCCGGTGCCCGGTCCATTGTTCCAAAGACCACTCCCTTCGCTATCCCACGCCCATTTCAAGGCGGTGCTCATCGGGGAGGAGTCGCTGGTGTTGCCCCAGAAATAATCTTCGTCCGCCTGCGCTCCGGTGCCGATGGTCACGGTGAATTCCGTCGAGGTGGTATCGCCATCGGGGTCCATCACCGTGACGATGATGGTCGCCGTGGCGTTTCTGTTCGGCACGGGCGTGATGGTGACGGTGCGGGCAGTGCCTGAGCCGCCGAGGGCGATGCCGCTGCTCTGCACGTTTCTCGTATCGAGCGAACGCGCGCTGACGACGAGGCTGGCCGCCGCATGTGCCGTGCTGCCGACGGTGAAGGCGACAGGGCCGACCGGCGTGCTCACCGCCGTGACTTGGTCCGCGATGGCGGAGATAGTCGGCGGCGTGAAGCCACCGCCGACGACCCGGTTTGTCGAGTTGTCCGCGAGAAGTTCGGTGAGCTTCAGGCCGCGTGCGGAATTCGCATCGGCGGAGACGATGAGCTTGCGTCCATCGGCGAGTTCGACGCGGGCCGAGGTCGCGCTGAGGTTGACGACCGCCGAGACGGGATTGGTTTCACCCGTGCGCAGCGGCATCAGCAGCGTGAGGAAATGCTTCGTCCCGGTGCCGGAGAGCTGGTGCGTCACGGTGGTGGCGGGATAGTGGCCCACCGAATCACTGACGATGTCCCAGCCGAGCAGGCCGGAGGCGCTCCCGCTGGACTGCCCCACTGCGGAGCCGACCGTGAGGCCCGAGAGCAGGCACGGGACGACGGCGAGGTTTGGCTGGCCTGCCTGCGTGGTGGTGATCACTTTGGTGACGGGATCCGTCACGGAGGTGGTAGGCAGCAGATGCCAGCGCGCTTGGTAGGAGTGGCTGAGACCGTTCCCCACCAGCGTGTCCGCGATGAGGTAAAGGTCCGGCTTCACGAACAACACGCGGCGCGTGTGCGTGGCGGGGCGCAAGAAGTAGTTGTTATAGCCGCGGTTGTAGGTGCCGGCGGCAAAGTCGTGGGCCACATCACTTTCCCAACGCCACGTCTGCGGCGACTGCGTGGTGTGATCCGGGTCGGTGTAGGTATCGGAGCCGTCGCCGCCGACCTGGTTATTGCCGTCCACGATGACGGTGTTATGCGACCACGTGGCGCTGCCGTAGGTGCGCCAGATGCTCGACTCGTATTCGCCACCGCCGGAATCGAAAAGGATCTTCTTCCCGTAAGCCGACAGCACCACGTTCAATTTGTCCTGATGGTAGTGGCCCGTTCCCAGCGGGCCGGCATCGAAGCAGAGATAGTTGTCCGAAGTGGACCAGCCGGAGCGCATCACGTTGTAGCCGGCCCAGGGGTACGTCGTGGAGGTAAAGTTGGGCGGCGTGCCGGAGGCTCCGTCACTGGCGACCCACTGGAAATCGGTGCGGTTGGGGAACAAGCTGTAGCCGGCGGAAAGCCCCGACTTGGCGTCGATCACACCATTGCAGTCGTTGAACTGCGGCAACTTACGGTCGGGCGCCATGAGCCGCAGGTAGTGTTCGTAGGATTTCTCCAAGCCGGACACAAAGTTTGCGGGCAATTCGCCTCGGCGCCCCTGGAGCGTGGCCATATTGTAGATGTTGAGAATGCTTCCCAATGTCCCGCTGTGGTAAACGGGCGACAGCTCCTTCTGCGGCCCATCGGGATAGAACTGAATCACCTGCTCGGCGGCAAGACTGTTCGCGGCGGTCGTGCGCCAGTTGCCTGCCTCGTTCAACTCGGGAAACAGCGCGCCCTCCGTGTAGAGGCCGGACATTTCAATCATGAGCCAGTTGCCCGAGCTGGGGTACGCGAGCAGGTAGCGCCCGTGCTCGATGCAGGACTTGAGGTAGTCGCACACATCCTGGTCTGTGAACGACGGCGAGTGGAGGAAGCGGTGATAGGCATTATGCCAGTTGCCGCCCATGCGGAGGCCGCTCTCGATGGTGCGCCAGGCCGAGGGGGCGACGTTTTGCTCGGTGGTGGGGACCGGGCAACTCGTCAACCAGTCCCGGAGCTGCCCCACCCAGGCAACTGCGTAGCTCTCGTTGCTAGTGCCCCAGTAGGTAGCACCCAGATTGCCCCATTCCCCAAAGCGATTGAGCTGCCACTGCCACTCGTTGTTATCGGGGTAGCTGTTGCCCGGGTCTTTCGTGACGTTGTAAAACCAGTCAATATTCCCGCCCGGAAACGTGTGCCCGACGCCCGAGTAAAAAACATACCCGCCGACGTATTGGTCCGCGCTGGTCTGGTTGTAGCCGACATTGGTCGTGAGGGTATGAGGGTCCCAATACCACGTCACGTTCGTGCGCGAGCGCAGGTAAGTAGCGAGGCTGGCCTTCGCGGCGGCGTAGTTGCCAGCAGTCACGTTGGTCTTCACGACTTCCATGCCGGGGTAGTCGAGGTTAAGAGCAGCGAAGAGGTTGGCATCGCTGAGCACCGGGCCGGCCGCCCGCGACTGAACGGTGATCAAGACGAGAGCCGCCACCGCGAGCCATGCCGAGCCCATGGAACGGAAACGGGCGGAGGCCAAAGCCCAAGCATGGGCGGCGAACAGGTTTAATGAATGCATATTGATCATGGTTGCGTCATTTGGAGCCGCATGAAGCGGCGGGGATGGGCTGGATTCGTGAGGAGGTAAACGTCGCGCACTTCCACACTGCGTAGAGGCCCGGTGGTGGTTTCGAGGATGGCCGCGCCGCCGGTGATGGGTGCGAAAGGATTGCCGGCGGTGCTGCGGGCGAGGTCGAGCCATGGGCCTGTCAGCGCGTCGGCGGCTTGGACGGTCAGCGTGATGTCGGTGGCGAGGGCGTTGCGCTCGAATTGGAGTGCGAGTCTGCCGGAAGCGGTGGCAAGTGTGGGCAGGGCGTCCTGGTTCGTGGTGCGTGGGTCGCTGGCGAAGGCGTATTCGAGCAGGGTCACGATGCCGTCTTGGTCGAGGTCGGTGAGCGGGCCGGCGAGGGCGGCGTTGGTCTTGTCGCTGCCGAATTGCGCGGCTTGCCAGTCGGCGAAGGTGGCTGCGGACTGGCGCAGGCCGAAGAGGCGCACGTCGAGGCCGAGGTCGCTGCTGTCGGGAGCCGATTGGTGAAGTTCGATGGCCACCGTGTTGGCGCCGCTGACGAGGGCGGTGGCGGGCACGATGAAGACGTTCCAAGCGGTTTCACCGGCGCCGCCGACGCTGGCGGTCGCGAGCGTGGTGGGAGTGATGGCGCTGGATGGGAGGTTGTCGCGGAGGATTTCCACGCCATTCAAATAGACGACCGCGCCGTCGTCGCGCTGGAGTTCGAGGCGGAGCGCATCAAAGAGCGTGGCATCCGCGACGGTGAAGGTGTGGCGGAACCACGTCGTGCGGTGGCGATTCGCGGCGTCTCCGCCGTAGCCGACGGCGGTGGCCTGGGTATCGCCGTAGCCAAGGCGTGCCGGACCACTGGACCATGCGGCGTCGGCGAAAGCCGTGGTCTTCCAATCGGACGGCGGAGCAAGGCCCGTGTCGCGATAGATCCACGTCGCGCCGCCCGCGATGAATTCCGCAGGAAGGTCCGGCGTCGCACTGAGCGCGAGGTCGAAGCCGAGGTCCGTGCTGCCATTGCCGAACTGGTGGACTTCCACGGCGATCACGTTAGTGCCGGCGCGGAGTTCCCGGGCATCGAGCGTGGTGGTGAAGAAGACATTTTCCTGCGCCGTCGGCACGGAAGCGAGCGCCTGCGTGCTGGCAAGGATGACCGCTGGTGCCGCCGCCAGGTTGCTGCGGTGAACCTCCACGCCATTCAGCCAGACGACCGCGCCGTCGTCGCGCAGGAGTTGCAGCGTGAGGTCGCCGTATTGCCGTGGGTTGGCGACGTTGAAGCTGTGGCGGAAATAAGTGGTGATGCGCGTCGGAGTAGGATTGACGAGAGTCACCGGCGCTTGCCCGTTCAAGTCGCCATATCCGAGCATGGTCCGCCCGCTCGCCCAGCCGGTATCGGCGAAGTTATTCTGCATCCACATCGCGCCGGGGGCCGCGCCGGTATCGAGATATTTCCACGTCGAGCCAGCAGCGACGAGCACGTCGGGAGCATCCACCACGGTAAGCAGGAAGTTCGAGTTGGCGGTCAGCGTGCCGTCGCTGACGGTGAGGGTGATCGTCGCCGTGCCGACCATGTCCGGAGCGGGTGTCACGGTCACGGTGCGATTCACGCCCGAGCCGCCGATGACGATGTTGGCATTCGGCACGAGGGCCGTATCCGACGAGGTGCCAGTGACCGTGAAGTCCGCGATGTCGGCGCTGAGCGTGAAATTGAGCGCAGCGGTCGCGGTGTCTTCCGCGATGGTTTGTGCCGGGACGGTGCTGATGAAGTTGCCATCCGAGGCACGGATCCAATCGATCTCGAAGTTCACACCCAAATTTGTTACCGGATCGAACCGCATCCCGGAGATCACGTGTTCCTTCCAGTCTGCGAGGTGCAGCATGCGAAAGGCGAGCACGCGCCATTGGTTGCCGCCATTGTAATTCGCGGTGACGGATCGCTCGCCGGAGTAGCCGCCATTTCCAAGCTGGCCCCAAAAGAATTGTGCGAGGCCATCCTGCGAGGCCTTCATCCGCACCAGCAGGTAAGGCACCGTCGCCCCGTCGAAGCTCAGATTCTCTTTGAACATCTGCGGATCGCCGAGGGTCGATTGCCCGCTCAGGCTGCCGCCCGCGACCGACGTGCTGCCGATGCCGTAAAAGGAATCCCATCCCTCGAAGTTGCCCGGGACATCGAATTCGCTGTCCGCAAATGGATTGGTCACGGTCACGGTTCGGAAAGGATCGGTCCCCGCCGCTGCCTCCGCACCATCGCTGATTCCGTCGCCATCGGAGTCCACAGTTGGCGTGGTGATATTGGTTAACCAGGTAATCGTGTAACTGTGCTGCGTGGCCGTCGCCACGGGGCGGATGTAGAGGTCCCCGTTGTTTTCCTTGTAGTAGCCGGAGGTAGTGCTGGCCTTCAGTGCGGCCAGCGAAGAGCGGGAGGTCATCCCGCTCACGTTGAGGAACGACAGCTTGCCGAAATCCTTGAAACGCGCGACGAAGTGATCACCCACAACTGCATCGTCGAAGTTCACGATCACCTTCTTGGTCGATGGCAGCGCCTCATAGGAGTAGGTGTAGAGGAAATCCTCCCGGACAATCAGCGGGAGCTGGTGCCACTCGTTGTAGCCATTGATGTAATAGACGCCCCTGGTCGGTGTGCCCGCCTTCGTCCGCACCACGCTGACGTTTGGGATGGAGCCGAATGAAAGTCCGTATTCGAGCCGGCATTGGGCGAAGCGGTGGTCGCTGCGATACATGTTCGTCCACACCGAGGGTCGCGTCTCGCCGCCGGTGAGCATGAAGGGATGATTGCCGATGATCGAGCTGTTCGGCACGCCAGAGATCGAGCCATCCACATCCACGATCACCTGTGCCCAGATGCGCGGATGGCCGGGATCATTCGCGCCGATGTCCGCCGGTGGGATGATGTTGTAGTTCGTCAGCACCGAACGCACTGGCGTGGGTGGGTCAAAAGTCAGGTTCTCAAAGTAATGATTCGGATGCTTGATCGCCGCTCCGATGTTTTGGAGAAAACGGGCGTTGGTCGCGTTGTAACCCACGAGGTGATTCTTCGTCATCCGCCCGGCCCCATCATACACGGCATACACCACGCGAAGCGTGCTCGAGGATTGCAGTCCGAATCCCGAGTCCGCGACCATCAGCGATTCCTCGCAGAGCTGGTAAGTCGCGAGGAAGAGATTTAGCTCATTGTCGGAAAAAACGTTGTTGCGATAGACCACGTTTTTGCGCTTGCCGCCGATGCCCGCATAGATGGCGTTGTCGTTGCTATACCAAGTGCAGTCGTTGAAATAGAACGGCCCGGTGTTCGCCCATTCCCCGTTGCGGACCAGCGTGTCGGTGGAAGACACCTGGTCATTGATGTCGAGGCCCATCTTACAGCTATGCGCAGTATTGCGATCAAACGCGCCGAGCGGCTGCTTGTGCGGCTCCAGGCCGGCGAAGCGCGGGTGGGTCAACGACTGATTGAGCGGATCCTGCGGAAAGGCGAACCAAAAGCCCGTGCCCTCCGTCCCAGCCGCGACATTGTCGGTGAAGGTGTTGTTTGGATTGGTGATCCAGAAGCTGGAGGGCGAGCGGTTTTGCGGCTCGTTAAAGCCATTGTCCGTCTCCAGAATCTCCTCGCCCTCCACGGGCTTCTTGCTCAGCGCCACCACGTTCTTGCGGATGACATTAAAACGCTCCGAGCCATCCTCCAAAAAGAGGCCGTGGCCGAGATGGTCGTAACAGAAGTTATTCTCCACCAGCGTGGACTCCGTGCCGTGAATCGTGATCGCGCGGTTGAAAGAACGCCGCACCACGCTGTCCCGGAAATACAGCCCCGCCCCGCCCTCGGCGAGCATGTGCCAGTGCATCGGGTAGCGGCCAATGACGCTCTTTTGACCCATGCGGAAAAGCTCCACACCCTCGATGTATCCTTTACCACCCGTTACGCAGCAGGTCGTGCCGCCATTCATCACCATGAGGTGTCCGCCAAATCCCGCCGTCTCCGACTCCGCGTCGCCCTGGATTTTTACATTGCGGCTCATGAGTCCCACCTCCGCCCGCAGATTCCCCGTCCATGATTTCCCATCCGTGCTGCGGGTCTTGGTGATGGTGCTGCCATTGTGCAAGTAGGCGAGTCCGGGCGTGAACGACACCGTCCGCATATCTGGACTCACCGCCGTGATCGTGCGGGTCTCCGCCTCGTTCCAGTTCCCCCGGCTCGACGTGACGAGGATGGAATCGCCCACCACCCAATCCACCGGCTCCACGAGCGTCAGCGATGTCGCGCCCGCTGCGGCATTCACACCGAGATGGGTCCACTCGATGCGATCCCGTCCGTGAATGTCCAGCGTGCCGCCGTTGTGAGCACCCAGCACTTTGGATCCCATCACCAGAGCAGGCTCCGTGGACAATCCCTTCAACGTGAGGGTGAAATTTTGCAAAAAGCGATCCGCCGAAGCGCCCACTTGGAATACTGCCGTCGCGCCCTGCACCAGCAGCGTATCGCAGAGCAGCGTGCGATTCGCCCGCTCCACCTCCAGCCGCCCTTCCACGAGAATCCCGCCGCATTCGACGTTCGCATTCAGCGTCACCGTCAGACCGGTCGGGATCTTCACGTCATCTTCCACACCCGGCAGCAACCCGCCTACCCACGTGCCGGTGTTGGACCAGTTCCCAGTCGCCGCCGCGACCACTTCCACCGCGCGGGCCGCGGACGTGGTGACGAAGATGAGCGCAGCCAGGCAGAGGAAAGAAGTACGCATATGAAGAGGGAACGGTGAGCGATGCGCGACGGCTCGGCTCGCTCGCGCAACGCCCCGAAAGTAGCAGCAATCGTCAGCGTGTCACGATCACCCGCAGGAAGCGGCTCGGATGCAGGGGGTCGCTGGTAAGGTAGAGGTCGCGGACTTCCACGCTGCGAGTGGCACCGGTGCCGGTCTCCGAGACGGCGATGCCGCCCAGAAGTGCGGTGAATGCGGTGCCGTTGGCGCTGTGGGCGAGATTGGTCCACGGACCGGCGGGCGTGTCGCCGCCCTGCACGGTCATGGCGATGTCGGTATTCGCCAGCGTGCGAATGAAGGTGATCGCGAGTCGGCCTCCGACGGTTGTGCCTCGTGGGAGCGGAGCGGCGGACGCGATGTTCGGATTTCCACCGAGGGCGTATTCGAGGAGGTTCACGACTCCATCCCGTTCGAGATCGGCGAGGTCGGCAGCATTGCCGGTGTTCGCGGTGGTGCCGAAGTAGGCGAAGCGCCACGTCTCCAAGGCGGTGCCGGTGACGGTGACGAGGAAGGTGTCGCTCGCGGTGAGGGTGCCGTCGCTCACGGTGACGGTGATGGTGGAGCTGCCCAGTTGATTCGGGGCGGGGGTAATGGTGACGCTGCGATTCGCTGCGCTGCCGCCGAAGACGATTCCCGTGGCGGGAACGAGCGTGGAGTTCGACGAGGCTTTCGTCAGCATGAGCGACGATGCGGCGGTCTCGAGGTCGCCGATGGTGAAGGGAAGCGCGGTCGTTGCGGCATTCACCGCGATGGTCTGAGCGGCGATGTCGCTGATCGTGGGCGCGTTGTTGATGACCGAGAGCGTGCCGGTGGCGGGGTTGAAGCTCCACGAGAGATTCGGCCCCGGGGTTGCCGGGCTGATGCTGCTGAAGTTCCCGGCGCGGTTCGCAGCGCTGAACAATGGGAAGCTCTGCCCCACCGCGAGCGTCCCTGCCACGTTGGCGACCATCAAGGTTCCGCCGTAAGTGGCCAGCGTGATGCCTTGCACCTGGTCGCCGGTCTGCGTTTGTGCATTGATGTCCACCGCCGTGGTGCTGCCCGCGGTGAGGGTGAGCGAGCTGTTCACGGTCAAAGTGCCAACGCTGGTTCCGGGCGAGAGGGTGCCGCCGGAGAGCACTGTCACCGCGCCGCCGATGACTCCCGTGCCGCCGAGCGCGGCCCCAGTGGCGACGCTCACCGCGCCATTGCCCAGCGCACCGTTCACCAGGAGGATGCCTGCCGAGACCGTCGTCGGGCCGGTGAGCGTGTTTGTGCCAGTGAGCGTCAGGGTGAAGTTGCCGGTTTTGGTGAGGCCGCCGGTGCCGCTGATCGCGCCCGAGATGCGGAAGGTGGCGTTACCGTCTCCGCCGACCTGGGTCGTGCCGAGCAGCGTGAGGGGTGCCGCGATGTCGTAGGTGAAGTCGAAGGCTGTCTTCGTGGCATCGAGCGCGATGGTCGGCGCGGTGCCGGTGAGGCTGATAGCGTTTCCGCTGAGCGTGACGGTGGTGGCGGTGATGGGCGATGCGGTGCCGCCGAGTTGGAGGACGCCGAACTGCTGGCCGGTGAGGTTATTTGAAATCGGGATCGCGCCGCCAAGCATGGGCTGGCCGGGGAAGAACCACACGGTGCTGGCGGGGTCGGATTGCGCGACGATGCCGCCGAGCCAGTTCGCATTCTGCGACCAATTGAGCGCGGGGTCGGCGGTGGCTTTCGTCCAGGTGAAGGGATGGGATTTGCCCTCGGGCAGGCGCACCCAGACGCGATTCACGTTGAGCTTCCTGGCACCAAAGGTGAGGCGAAAGTCCGCGCTGCCATTTTGCCGCCCGCCGAAGTAGGCGTCGGCGATCTCGAAGCGCACGGTGCGCCAGGTATTGCTGCCGGTGGTGGTGGTGGGCAGCGGGTGCGTGGTGTAGTTGGCGCTGGCTCCGTCGTATTGCAGGCCGAGCACAGTGCTGTCGGCATTGTCGTAATATTCCACCTCGACCGTGACGTCGCCGTTCGCGAGTTGGTAGGCGAAGGCGTTGTTCACATTGAAATACAGGTAGCGGTCGGTCCCGAGTGTGGTGTTCCCCCGGCATTCCCTGCCGCCCACGGTTTCCACGATGGTGTCCCCATCGGCCTGCTGCACGCGGGAGAGGGAGGCGGTGAGGTCGGTCGCACCGAGATCGACGCTGGCTTCAGCGCCGATGTTCGAGCGGTTGGCGAGCGAGGCGACGGTGGGCAGCGTGTTCGTGTTGGTGCGCTGCTCGAACATCATGCGTTTCAGCTCGTCGGTGAGGCTCATCCACCAGTCGCTGGGTTTGCCCTGGTTATTGATGAAGCGCCCGTAAGCCGCCGAGGGGGCCGGCGGGTCATCGGTCATCGGCATGACCGCGGTGGCCTCGTCGTATTCGTCGAACATGCCGATGAAGAGCCGGTCCGCGCCGCCGCCGACATTGATCCAGTCGCGCCCTTTGGACCAGTAGAATTGTCCCCCGGTGCGGTCCGTGTATTGAGTGAGTGGAGTCGCCGGGAGTTGCTTGAGATTCGCCCATGAAAAGCCCGGCCAGATGTGCGGGTAGAAATCCTGCCCGCGGTTGCGGAAGAACGCGGCGTCCGCGGTGTTGTTGTTTTGCCAGACGAGGACGCCGTCGTATTTCTCGATGCGCGTCTTCCAGGCCGCGCTGAGCGAGTTCCAGCTATTCGGAATGCCACCGATGACGTGAACTCCCTGGGCTTTGAAATAATCAACCACGGCATTTGCGCTGGCGGTTGTGAAGTTCCGGTCCGGCACCGCGAGGCCCCAGATGAAGACGACCGGTTCGCCGCCCTCACGCACGTAGCGTGGATCATTCAGGATGTCGAACTGCGTGGTGAGCCACTCCCAATCCGCCTGGAGCTTTGCGGCCACCGTGGCGTCGGCCATGCCGGAGACGTCGTATTCCACGCCCCAGATACGGCCCTCCTCGGCCGCTGCCTGCGAGACATTGCGCAGCGGCCATTCGGTGTCCGCGCCCGCCTTTGGGTTGAAGCGCTGGAGCCACGCGCCATCGATATTGTGCTTCCGCATCCAGCGGAAATGCTGCTTCACAGCGGCATAATTTCTCGAGGAAAAAAGATACGCGGGCGCGCCGCCGCCCGTCACCACATCCGCGGCGCGGGCGAGCGTGGCCGGGTCGTATTCCGTGAGGTCCGGTCACATACCGATCGTGAAATTCTCCGGGATCATCGTGCTGGTCCTGGACCAGTGCCTCCAGCCTCCGTTGTCAGCGAGATCGTTCGGCGTGCCAAACCAACCCTGATAGCCGGCCATGACCTTGCCCTTCAACGTGGTCGTCTCGACATAGTCCTTCGCCGGGCCAGTGTAGCGCGTCTGCCAGGCGCGGGTGATGACGAGTTGGAAATCCGGATCGGCGAAAGGTGTATCCGAGAGCGTGATCCTCTGCACCGAGACATACACCCCGCCGGGATCGCCGCACGTGAGGCGGAAGTCCGAGCTGCCGTTCTGGCGCTTGTTGAAGAGCACATCCGGCAGCTCGAAGTAGCAATCGACAAACCGCCCCGAACCCACGCGCGAGGTGCGCGTGTGGAGAGCCGAAGTCTTATAGATGGCCGTCTGCGCATCGTATTCCAGATTGAGCTTACCGCCGCCCTCGTCGTCGTAATACGTGGCGCGAACATAGAGGGTCTGCCCCACCGTGAAGCTGAAGGAATTCGGCCGCCGGCCATAGAGGAAGTTGGCGGTGCCCGTGTTCTGCCACACCGGCTGCCCGGCCACGGTCACCTGGGTGTAGAGGCCATCCGCCGTCGAGACCGGCGTGAGATCCACTTCCGCGCTGCGAGTCGCGCCGAGAAATCCAACGGCCACGGCGCAAGCCGCGATCCAGCGCCAAACTAAGCAGAGCGCAGGAGGCCGCCCGCTCGGCAGTTGGTAGTGCATCGGATGAGAGGCGATTTTGAAGAAATTCATGTGCTTAATTTTGCCTACGGACGAGCCGATATTCCTTCCGCCGAACCAGTGTTTTCGCCAACGGTTTTCTTGCCCTCGGTCGAGCCGGGCGTGATTAGAACCGAGTCCAAATCCGGGGCGCAGCCACCGCGCCTTCGGCGGGCTGAACTTGGAATTTGGAACTTTGAAGATCCATGCAACCCCTGCTGCGAAAATCGGCGTCGGGTGCGACCCTCGGGATGTCGGCTCACGTTCGGAGTTCCGAGTTCCAAGTTAAGATTTCAGCCCGCCGCAGGCGCGGTGACACTCACCGGACGCGCTTTTCACCGCTCTCCGTGCAGCGCTGCACCTGACTGCAAGTCTAGCCATCGGGGTCATTCCATCCGGTCAAGACCATTAGCGTAGGAACGGGCGGCGCACCGCTCGCAACCTCCGTGTGAAGCTAAGGCGACGTGACGGCATTCAGCAGGGTCAAAAGCAGGATTTTCATGGCTCCGTTGTCATTTCACCAATACTTCGGCCAGCGGGTTTCACGCGTGGCGTTGTGAAAGACGGGCACCACGAGCACGAGCATCACTGCCCCGGCAAGTGTGGGGAACAGCGCGAAGTCCCACGCCGGCTTCATCAGAAAGACAATCACCGGATTCGAGCCTGCGGGCGGATGCACCGTGCGCGTGAGCATCATCACCGCGATGGCACAGCCGACCGCCAGCGCCACGCTCCACCAGTGCGCGCCGCACAGATGGACAAAGACGAGTCCGATGAGCGTGCTGAGCAGATGGCCGAGCACGACATTGCGCGGCTGACTGAATGGCACCTCAGGAAATCCAAACACGAGCACACAGCTCGCGCCGAACGACCCCAGCACGAGTGCGACATGCAATCTCTCCGCCAGCAGCGCAATCACAGCGATGGCGAGAAAGCCGCCGAGCAAGGCGAGCGCGATGGTTTTGTCCGGAGCACGGGGCGGCAGGGCGGCGGAATCGCCCCGGAGTTTGGCGAGGAGGTTCATGGCGTTGGAAGTCTGAGTCGGGATTCGAGTTCGGCAATGCGGTCCGCCGTATGACAGCAGTTCACTTTGCTCGTTTGAGACTGGAACCAGACGGCCACGGCACTGCGTTGAATTCATACGCGCCGCGATCAGGCTTCGCGTGTTCCGTCCCCGCGCGCGGCGCAGTGGCCGCGCTCTTTTTCGCCGCAGGCTGCGCGTCCGCCTTCCACGCTTTCAACTCCACGTCCACTGCCTGCGCGGCTTTCGCAGCATCGAGCGGCGTAGCGGACGAGTGGAGCAGGATGCCGAACTTCATCCGCAGCGACTCGCCCGCCGGAATTGTGAACGGCGTGGACGGCACGTCCTTCGCTCCGGGTGGCGGGCCGGTGGGATTCATCGCGAGGAAGCCGTAGTCGCGGGCGTGCGACCAGACGGGGCGCGTGTTGTCCGCCGCGGCAAGCGCGAGGATCCCCGCGTGCTTTCCACCGAGCGTGCCGCTGTAGTCCCACCACGTGCCGATGCGGCCCCAGTTGCCTGCTTCGTTTTTACCGCCGTGACTGCTGACGATGCTGCCGCTGCCGCCTTTCACGACGAGCGGCGTCGCGATGCGGAAGCCAAGACCCATCTCGTGTTGCGGGCCGAAGACGAGCGGGCCGTCGGCGCGGCGCAGCGTGGTGCTCCACATCAGCAGCGTGCCGGGCAGCGCGGGCTTCAGCGTTTCACCGGCGACGAAGCAAAACTCATTCACGCCGCGACAGATTTCGGTGCCATCGGGCGCGAGATATTTTTCCTCCGCGGCAAAGGACAATCGCCCGCCTTCGACGCGCGGCTCGCGCACCATGCGCCCATGCTCGATGCGGCCTTTGTTGCGCCAAAAGTCCACGCCATTGAGGTCGCCGAATGCGAGTGCGAGCCCCGGATGCAGCGTGTCGTGGTCCATCGCGTCCTGACCTTTCACGGGCGGAAAATTGCGCGTGACCTGCGTGCCGTCGGGCGCGCGCAGAATGGCGAAATACGGGCGCGGAATCGTCGCGTCGCGGAAGACATAGTCGCCGACCGCGCGGCCGCGCCACGAGATGGCGAGCGAGTCCGCGCGCGGCTCGGCGCGAAAGCCATCCGACGCTGGCGGCGCTGCGTTGGCGGACGGCGCACCCTTTTGCGAGAGCAGCCATGCCGTGACATCGGCCACCTCCTGCGCGCCGAGCAGCGCGCTGAACGCTGGCATGGGCGAGACGGGCAGCGTCTCGTGCTTCGTGATGGTGTCGGCGGCCAGCTCCACGGCCTCGCCGCCGGCGAGGCCGAGCTTCAGCTTTTGGCCGGTCGAGAGCAACATGCCGAAGTAACTCTTGCCGCCGGCTTCGACGACATGCGCTGAGAATCCCTCGGTGATGACCGCGCTCGGTTCGAGCATGGCTTCCACGATGAATTTCGCATCGAGTCGCTCGCCAAGATGGGTGAGGTCGGGGCCGAAATTGATGCCGCGCTCGCCGACGCGATGGCAGCTCGCGCAGCCTGCATTGAGAAAGAAGAGCGCCTCGCCGCGTCGCGGGTTCGCGGACGGCATCGCTGCGAGCGCTGCGTCCATGCTGGTCGCGGAGGCGGGTGGTTGCAGCGGCTTGGGCTGCACAATGACGAAGTAGTTTGCGAAGCCTCGGCCATTTCCAGCGGCGGTATTGCCACCGAGCACGACCTTGCCGGCGGGGAAATCCTTCGACCACAAATGGAACGTGCTGTCGTCGGTGATGACGGGGTAGTCTGTGTCCGCGAAGGCGCGGAGCCACGGGGGGCGTCCCTTGATGCGCGTGTCGTGCGCCACGATGACGGTGGACTCCAGCGCGAGGTCGAAGCTGAGAAAACTCTGGCCCTGCGAGTGGTCGTCCTCGTTCGCAGTGCGGATGATGAAGGCGTCGCGCAGGGCTTCCGGCACCTGCTTGAAAACATATTTGCGATCCGAGTAACTCGGCTGGCCTTTGCTCAGCGTGCCGGCGTGGTAGTTGCGTCCGCTCTCCGCCACGATGTTCGTCGCGAGCGCGAAAGGCGGCGCAGCGGCGGGCTTCGCTTTCGGGCCGGGCCGCGTGCCGAGGCCGAGGCCGAGCGTCGCCACGCCGCGCACGCGTTCATCTTCATCGTGAACGAAAAGGTGCAGCTCCGCTTTCGTCATGGCCTGAAGATCGAGCAAGGCCAGCAAGGCCGCGCAACGCACGCCGCTGCGCTTGTCCGCGAGCAGGGGCCGCAGTTTTTCCGCGCCCGCGAGATCGCGCAGCGCGTGCCACGTGGCGTAGTAGGTAACGCGATCTTTTTCCACGGCGGCGTGGGCGATGAGCGGCGCAATGTGAGTCGCCAGCCAGCCTTGATGCACGGCCTGCACGGCGGCGAAACGCACGCGCGGTTCCGCACTACTCAACGCAGACGCGAGCACGTTTCCGAGCGCAGCGGATTTTCGATGGCCGAAAATGCGGAGCGCCTGGAGCCGGGGATTCAGCGGCGAGGCCGCATCCGCCGCGATCCCGGCAAAGAATTCGTCCTCCGCGCCTGCGCGCATCAGCGCCCACAGCGTCCACGTTTCCTGCGCCTGACTCAGCGTGCCGTTTTTCCATGCGGCGATGAGTTCCCCGTGCGCCGCCTTGCCGCGGCGCGCGATTTCATCCTGCGCATCAATGCGCCGCACGGGCAGCAGGCTGTCGAACTCCGCGAGCAATTGAGGCACGCTCATCGTGGCAACGGGAATGGCCGAGGGCGGCGGCAGCGGCTTCGCTCCCGTGGGCATGATGCGGTAGATGCGGCCCTCATTGCTCATCCTGCCGTCCTTGTCCCACTCCACGCCATAGCCGCGGCTCCAGCCGAGAATGTAGAGCGCACCATCGGCACCGAAGGCCATGTCCACCGGACGATACAGCGCGCGATCTTCCTTGGCCGAAATGAAGTCCTGCCACTTCCCGCCCGCCGGTTGCAGCAGCGCGCCTTTCCAGTCGGCGCGATAGAGTTGCGTGGACTTCAGCAGCCAGTCATTGATGAGCCACACGCCGCGATACGCCGCCGGCCATGCGGGCGAATCCGCATAGATCACGCCCGTGCCGCTGCCGGTGAAAACCGGCCCGGCGACCGGCGCAGTGGGCAGATGATTCTCGCCCGTCCAATGCGTGCTCCACGCGTGCGACCAGCCGAAGTCCGCGCTGAAAAACGGCATGAACAAACGGTCGCCTTCATTCTGATCCTGATCCGTGCTCAGCCACTCAAAGCCATGATCAAACGCCAGCCCGTAGGGATTGCGCAGTCCGCGGGAAACGATCTCGAGATTCGCGCCGAGATCATCGCATCGCAGCACGCCGCCTTTCTGGCCCCAGTCATCCGCTGGGTTCTGGTAAGTGCGCTGATACGTGTCGCGGGTGAAAGTTTTCGGCACAGGAAAATCGGGCGCACCCGCCGGGCCGGAAAATCCCGCCAGCTCCCGAAACGGCTTCGGCGCGATACGCTCCGGCTCGCCTTTCACCGCTTCCTTCATGGCGAGACCTTTGCTGTTCCCCTTCGTCATGTAGAGCCTGCCATCCGGTGCCCAGTTCAGGCCGTGCAGCGCGTGCTCAATGTTTCCGATGTCCGTGAAAACGCGCACATATTCATCCGCCACATCATCGCCATCGGTATCGCGCACGATGGTGAGGTCGGGCGCATTCGCCACCCACAAATCGCGCCCATGCCACGCGAGTCCCTGCACGCAATTGAAGCCGGTGGCGAACGTGTGCGTCTTGTCCGCCACGCCATCGCCATCCGTGTCCTGCACCATGACCACGCTGTCCGGCGGCGTCTGCGGCGTGGGATTCCGATACTGCGGCCCCATCCCGACGAACATCCGCCCACGCGCATCGAACGCGATGGAACATGGCTGCCGCACCAGCGGCTCCCGCGCAAACATCGTCACGCCGAATCCCTCTGGCACCCGGGGCAGTGCGTCGAGGTTCGCAGCGTCATCGAAGTTCCAATCCGTGCGCGGCTTGGCCGGAGTCGTCTGCGCATGGGCGTGCAGGCAGAGGAGCAACGAGGCGAGTAAGCGCGATTGGATTTTCATAAGCGGAAAAGTGAGCGGGCGTTGCCACCGAGGATTTTTTGCTCATCGGCGGCGGAGAGCGAGGAAACTCGCGCCCAGTGCGGTAAGCGACGACAACGTTTGGCTATCAATCAACTGGTAAAGGATGCCCGTGAGCTTACGCACCTGAAGAGGCGCTGAAAATCGCCAAAATGATTCGACGATTCGCAGGGATGAACCGACGCCCAGCCTCAAAGGGGCACCACCAGCCAGGCCAAGGACGCGCCTGGGAATGCTTCCAGCCGGGGGAGTTCGAGTGTCAGAGTTCACTCAGTTCGCAAATCGAAATTCGGCATTCGCTTCTCCCTCACACCCACTCCGCGCACAGCAGCTCCGCCTGCGCGAGGACGGTCTTCACGGCCTCCTCCTGCAAAGTCCGGTGAGCCAAAGGAGCAGGGCGACTGAGACAGGCAATGCGCAGCATTGGGCGCAGCCCGACCGAGCGGCGGCAGCGAGGAAGCCAATAGCCGTGTTTGTTCAGGATGCGTTTCACCATCACCTTGATTTTCGCACGGGCGCTTTCGCGGAGGGTCCAGTCGATGGTCACGCTCTTCTTCACTTGGGTGACTTGGAAAAGTGCGAATGCAGAAGTGCGAATTACGAAGTTCCGGCCATTCGACATTCCGAATTCGCCATTCGACATTTGCCCCGGTCTTTGGCGAGTTGGATCAGTTCTTCGATGAACTGCATCGTCGAGATGGCGCGCTCAGCCCCAAAGGGGCGAGAGATGCCAGCCCAGGGCAACGCCCTGGGTTCGATCGTCAAAAACATCCCAAGCCCTGAAGCGGCGAGACACCGGTTGTGCCGCCATTTCATGGCTTGATCCAATGGGGACGCATACCCAGGGCGTTGCCCTGAGGCTTATACACATCTCCTTGCTCATTTCGGTGGCAAAATATTCTGC
>JANNWY010000030.1:0-37178 GCA_031409335.1 Chthoniobacteraceae bacterium
GCGTCTGTTTGAGGCGCTGTTTGTCGAATCGAACGCGGGCGCGAAGGCGTCGGAACGCGAGCGCCTGTCGAACCGGGCGAGCGTGCTCGATGCGTTGCGCGAGTCGGCGAAGCAACTCGGCGGCAATCTGGATGCGGCGGATCGCGGCAAGCTCGATCAATATCTGACCTCGGTGCGCGATGTGGAGCGGCGACTGAAAATGTCCGAGGCATGGCTGGAAAAGCCGAAGCCGAAGTCGCCCATCGACCCGGTGAAGGATGAGGAGCGGATGCAGATCGAGGAGATCCCGCTGTTTCTGGATCTGATGACGCTCGCGCTGCAGACGGATTCGACGCGCGTGGCGACCTTTGAAGTCCCGCTTCAGTTCCACACCAACGACCTCGATGTCGGCAGCTATCACGGGCTGTCGCATCACAGCAAGCAGGAGGGTCTGCTCACCCAGTTGCAGGTCGTGGAGAAATATCTCATGACGCAGTTCGCGCACCTGTTCGGGAAATTGAAGGAAGCGGGATTGATGGACAGCACGCTCGTGGTGATCGGCAGCGGCATGGGCAATGCCTCGAACCATTCGAATCGTGACTTGCCGGTGCTGCTCGCGGGCGGCGGCATCAAGCATCAGGGCCACGTCGTGTGCCCGGCGGAGGAGCGGAAGCGCATTCAGCTATCCAATCTCTGGCTGTCCACGCTCCAGTGGTTCGGCGTGGAGCGCGAGCGCTTCGGGCGCAGCACGGGGACGTTTACGCCGATGAAGATTGGCTGAGGAATAAGGTCTCACGCAGAGGCGCTGAGACGCAGAGGAAGAACCACTCATTCACTAGCTACTCACATGAACTTGCATCGCTCTTATCAGCGCATCGTCCGCCGCGTGACGCTTGCGGCATTGATCATCATCCCATCGCTCTGCGTCTCCGCGCCTCTGCGTGAGAATTTCCTGAAGGACTACTGCATCAAGTGCCACGGGCCGGAAAAGCAGAAGGGGGACCGGCGCTTCGACGTGCTTACGCCCACCATCAAGACTCCCGACGACGCGTTGGCGTGGCAGGAGATTCTCGATCAGCTCAACAAGGGAGAGATGCCGCCGAAGAAGGAGAAGCAGCCGCAGACGGCGGAACTGCTCGCGGCCGTGGATGCGATCACGGAATCCATCGGCGAGGCTGCGCTGCGTTTCAAAGGCACGGCAGCTCATACCGTGCTGCGCCGGCTGAACAGCTACGAATACCAGCAGACCATCGGCGACTTGCTGGGATTGAACGTGGCGGGGTGGAATCCCGCCGCCGATTTCCCGCCGGAAACGCGCGTGAACGGCTTTGACAACAATGCCGGCGCGCAGGTGACCTGCGGGATGTTGCTCGATCACTACTTTGTCGCCGCCGATGAGACCATCGAGCGCGCGACGGCATTTGGCGCGAAACCGGAGATGAAGACCTACGTGCAGAAGTCGCCGTTCTACTTCGAAGGCAAGGCAACACGTGACCTGCCCAAGCTTTTTCAAACCGACCGCTACCGCTGGATTTCGGACAAGGGCTACGACGATCTCGTCGCACGGCATTATCGCGGCGGGCACATCGGATTTGAGCCGATGGCGCGCGGTGGCGCACCGCAGAGCGGACGTTACACCATCCGCATCCAGGCCGCGGCCATCGATCGCACGCATTCCTATGACTTCCTGAAGGACTTCCGCAACGGCGATCCGATCGTGATGGAACTCGCCGCCGTGAATCGCGAGGGGAGCGTCGAGAGCACGGGCAACATCACCACACAGCGCACGCTCGCGTTGGTGGAACTCACCAGCGATAAGCCGCAGTGGTTCGAGTGGACTGTCGATCTCGACCGCGGCGAGGAACCGGAGGTCCGCTTTCGCAATGGCGCGCCTGCGGCCAAGGGACTGGCGTTCAAGTTGAGCAAAAACGTCAAAGGGCATCCCGAACTGGAAGCTGTTGCAAAGCTGAAGCTGGGAAAGGGCGAACTCGCTTTGGCGATGCTCAAGGCCTATCGCGGTCCGAAGCTCCGCATCTGGGAGATGCAGGTCAAAGGTCCGCAACTCGATCAGTGGCCGACGCGTGGTCACACCTTGCTCTATGGCAAGCTCACACCGGATCAGATAAGTCGCGCCAACATCCCCGAGCGTCTGCGCATTTTTGCCGCGACAGCGTTCCGGCGTCCTTTGCGTTCCGGCGAACTGACCCCGATCGAGAAGCTGGTCGCAGCAAAACTAGATGCCGGAATGAATCCGATGGCCGCACTGCAACTCGGCTTTGAGACCATCCTCTGCTCGCCCGCATTCCTCCACCTGCACGAGGGCACCGGCAAGCTGAATGACTACGCGCTGGCATCACGCCTGTCCTATTTCTTCTGGTCCTCCATTCCGGACCAGACGCTCTACCAGCTCGCCGCTGCTGGCAAACTGCACGAGCCCGCCACGCTCAGCGCGCAGGTGGATCGCATGCTCGCCGACCCGAAGTCGCAGCGCTTCATGCAGAACTTCATCCGCCTCTGGCTCAACCTCGATCACATCGGCGAGATGCCGGTCTCCACCGACTTCGTCAGCTTCTTCCGCGACAACATCGACGACGCCATGCGCGCCGAGACCGAGATGTTCTTCCGCCACATCCTCGACAAAAATCTGCCGCCGCGCGAATTCCTCGCCGCGAACTACACCTTCGTGAATCGCGAACTCGCGCTGCACTACGGCCTGCCGCCGGTAGAAGGCGTGCAGCTCCGCCAGGTGTCGCTGCCCAAAGGCGAGCGCGGCGGCCTGCTCACCCAAGCCTCATTCCTCACCGCCTCCGCGAATGGCGTGGACACCTCGCCCGTCGTGCGCGGCGTCTATGTGCAGGAGAAACTCCTCGGCTACACGCCGCCACCACCGCCGCCCGACGTCCCGCTCATCGAGCCCGACGCCAGCGGCGCCACCAACATCCGCGAGCAACTCGCCAAACATCGCACGATCGAAACCTGCGCCTCCTGCCATCGCAAGATCGACCCCTTCGGCTTCGCGCTGGAGAATTTCGACGCCATCGGCGGCTGGCGCGCGAACTACGCGAAAGATCAAAAGATCGACCCCACCGGCGCGCTGCCCACCGGCGAGAAATTCACCGGCGTCACCGACTTTCGCAGCCTGCTCATCGCGCGGCACGAGCAATTCACCCGCGCGCTCACGGACAAACTCCTCACCTACGCCCTCGGCCGCGCACCTGAGTTCACCGACCGCGCCGTGATCGACGGAATCATGAAAAACCTCTCGGCCAACAAAGGCGGATTCAAGGATCTCATCCGCGCCGTGGTGCTCAGTGAATCCTTCGGGAAGAACTGAGTTCACATCTCATGAACATCGCCCGCCGTTTCTTCCTGAAGCTCTTCCCGCTGCTGGTGTGGCGTGGCCCCTCCCTGCTGTCTGCCGAATCCAAGCCGCTCCGCAGGAGAACCAGCTTGACCGGCAGCGAGTCCTTCATTCGCGAAGGCCAATGGAAACTGCGTCACCCCACGCGCAAGAAAAATGGCGAAGTCGAACTCTACGACGATTGGGAAACCAGTAAAATCTACCTCGATTTGAATCCATCCATCCCGCCTTCTTCCTGACCTTCGCTGATTTTACAGAAACATTCTTGCGCCGCCGGTCGCCACGCTGCCAAAGGAATACCTCAAGACCAAAGACAAGGATGAATGAGATCGCCATGACACGCACCGTCGGCACCACCAGTGCGCAGCTCACCAGCCTCACCGACGTGCTGGCGGAGATACCGGGCGCAGATGGCAAGCCGTTTCCCGTTGCATCCTTGCTATGAAATACATCCTCACACTCGTCGCCGCACTGTTGCTGACTCCAGTTGCAGCCCTTTGTGGCAGACGCTCGGAAGCAAATACGGACAGCAATGCCCCTATCGTGGGTGCCATCCGTTGGGATGCTTGGTATGGCGATGGGGGCGCGACGAAGGCTCTGGAGGCATCGCTCGGGCAGCCGAAGTATCATTTTCGCCTTCCGTGGTTCGCGCGTGTCCTCGGCGAGGATAAGGTGAGCATCAACGGTGACTCGCAGGCCGTCGTGGAGCAGGAGATTGATTATGCGGCGAAGGCGGGGCTGAACTATTGGGCCTTCCTCGATTACTGCGATGAAGCTTCGGACATGCACATCGCATTGAATCGCTACAGGGCTGCGAAGGATAAGAAGAGGATTCGCTATTGCTTCGTCGAGGAAGGTCCGCGCTTGGACGGCGTAGGCACCGCAGCCTGGAAACGGCTCGTGGAGCACTTTCGGCATCCTGATTACCAAACCGTGCTCGATGGTCGCCCGCTCGTGTTTATGTTTGTGAAAACCGAGAAACTCGCCAAGGCCGAGTGGGATGAGTTGAAACGCCAGACCATCGCTGCTGGCTTGAAGGCACCGTATCTCGTGCTCATGGGCTGGAATCCCGAGCAGGACGCGAAAGACATGGCTGCGCTCGGTTTTGATGCCATCTCCGCCTACGCGCGCGGCGGCAGCTACAGCATGACGCAGCCGAGTTACGCCGAGCAATGCGCGCTCGTTCGTCGCGACCGCTGGGAGAAATGCCGCGCCCTCCGCATCCCGAGCGTGACCTTCGCCAGTGCCGGTTGGGACACGCGCCCACGCAATGAACGCCCGCCGCCGTGGTGCACATGGGTCACCGCGACACCGGATAAGACACCACCTGCGCAGCAAAATCCGCTCTTAGATTCCGTGACCGCCACGCTCGACGAACTCGCCGCCCACATCCGTGAGGCGCTCGAATGGACGAAAGCCAATCGCGACCTCAATCCCGCCAACGCCGTCATCATCTACGGCTGGAACGAGAACGACGAAGGCGGCTGGCTCCTGCCCACACTCGGCACCGATGGCCGGCCGGACGAGACACGCATCAACGCGGTGGGGAATGCACTCCTGCCTCGTGGGCGACGTTGATACGCGCGCCACGCTATGTTGGCGCTGAACGCGATTACCGCATTTGCAACCGCCTTCCCCTCCGCCAGTCTCGCTTCCATGCTGACGCAGGAAATCAACACAAGGAACCGGGGCGCACTGCCCAAGACGGCAACGATGCCAGCAAAGCCATGACGGCCTCATTCGGCGTTTCCCGCGACGCGACCTGCGGCTCCGGCGGCAGGTTTGTGCAGTCTGGAAAATTCGGCGAATCCCGTGGCGACAAACTGCGCTTCGATTCGGACAACGCTCTGAAATTCTCCCACAACCAAATGCCCGCGCCCACCAACAACTCCGGCCTGCGCGACAACCGCATCAGGGGAACGGTCGCCGACTTCCTACGAACTAAGACGCAGGGCGGTTTGAAGCTCTCCATCTTCTCCACTTACGTCACGGTGTACGCCTATGACGCGCTCAAGGATGCCCGATGTGTAACTCTACGATCTAAGCGCGGAAATCGGTGAGAGGAAGAACGTGCAGGTCGAGCATCGCGACATCGTCGAGTGGCTCACAAAACTGCTCGAACAAACGATCGCCAACGGTCGCAGCACACTCGGCCGGAAGCAGGCGAACGACGTGCCGATCGTCGTGAACAAGGCGAACGTCGCAGCTTCGAAGGAATAGTTGATGAAACACATCCGCACACTCCTCACCGCCCTGCTGGCCGGACTGGATGCCGCTGACGAAGCGGCAAGGAGTCGCTGGCATTGAACGCACGGCGAAGGGGCGGCTGTGGGTGTCGTGGCGGCAGAGCGCGAACATGGAAGATGACCGCATCGGCGTGTGTGCCATCGTGACCTCCGACCCGGATGCCGCGGAGCCAAAGTGGTCGGCACCGCGACGCCCCGGCGATGACATCATGATGAACAAACCCACGGTGTTGAAAAAACGGCGGATGGCTGCTTCCTGCCCCGGTTAGGAAATCGGACGCGCGCCTTGGACTGCGATGGGAAGCGTCAGCGCCACACCGCTTTCGGAGTGCTCCGCGGGTGGTTGTGTGCGACTCTTGAATCCGGGCCAACATTCGGAGCGTACCCGAACGCACGGACATGGAGTTTCGCGACCGCCAGTGAACTCCAGTCGAGCCTCACAGACTTATGAAAACAATCACAGCACTGCTCAAATCCCAAGCCTGCGCCCTCACCTTTGCGGTGACGGCGCTTTTTGCTCAACAGCCTCTCGAGGGATCTGAGAAGGCGGTCGCTTCTTTTGGAAACGATGACGCATTGAAATCGTGGACATCGGTGAATGACGGGGTGATGGGCGGAGTCTCCAAAGGCGGATTCAAGCGCTCCGAGCAAGGGACGCTCCTTTTCAGCGGGGAGCTTTCGCTCGCGAACAATGGCGGTTTTGCATCCATCCGAATGAAGCAGAGCGACCTCGGATTGGCGGGGATGTCCGCAATCGTCGTGAAAACGAAGGGTGATGGCCGGACGTATTGGTTGGATTTGCGCGTTGTGGATCAAATGAGCGCAACCTCCTATCGGGCTACTCTTCCCACGACCGCAGGCGAATGGAAGGAGACGCGTGTGCCGTTCGAGGATTTCAAGTTGCAAGCCTTCGGACGCGACCTTCCATATAAGGCGATTGATCCAGCCTCGATCGCCTCCGTCGGATTCACGCTGGCAGACAAGAAGGAAGGTCCGTTCGCCTTGGAAATTGAGTATGTGAAAGCTACTGGCGACGCCGCGCCTGCTGCCGGAAATGGCGGGCAAACCATCGTGGAAATCGCGAAGGCTGCCGGTCGCTTCAAAACGCTCCTCGCAGCAGCAACGGTCGCGGAGCTTGCCAGTGTGCTTTCGGGCGAAGGGCCGCTGACTGTCCTCGCGCCGACCGACGAGGCCTTTGCAAAGCTGCCCGCGGGCACCGTGGATTCGCTCTTGCGTCCGGAAAGTCGCGACCAGCTCGTGGCGATTCTCAAAAATCACGTAATCGCCGGTCGGGTGACTCTCGCCAAGGCGCTCGATGCACGCGAGGCCGCGTCATTGCAGGGGTCGAAAATCGCGTTCAAATTTGAAGACGGGCGCGTCCTCGTTGGGGACGCCGCATTGGTGAAAGCCGACATCGCGGCATCCAACGGGATCATCCATGTCATCGACCAAGTCTTGATCCCCGCCAAGACGGCGACTGGGCCGCTGAAGGCGACTGGGTTGATCGAACTGGCCGTCGAACGCGGTGTGCCGATTTTTAACAACGGCGATGTCGCCGGATGCGCCGCGATCTATGAGATCACGAGTGAAGCACTGCTGGCCATGGGAGACGTTCCGGAAGAATCCCGCAAAGTGCTGGCCAAGGCGCTCAAAGCAGCGCGCGCGGAAACATCCGCCCGGCAGCGAGCTTGGATACTGCGCGGCGCGATCGACATTACCATGGCAAGTCTGATCGAGACGAAATAGGGCGGTATCGATTCATGAGGCTCACTGGCACCGGGCGCCTCATCGCAGGGACGTGTGCTTGTCCCAACACGTCAGAGATGTCTTTCCGATAGGAAATTGCTTTCGCGCGACCCATATTGCGCTGCCCCTACGGGAATCCTTGGACTCCGCAAAGGCCGCGCCAGCCTTGAGCGCGGAACTGAAGGCGTACAAACAGAATAGGGTCAAACCAGCCAAAGCTCACGCATCCACATTTCACCATGAAGCTCATCTGCCTACTCACCCTTGTTGCCATCATCTGCGGCCAATCCCACGCCGCAGACCGGAAGCCCAACTTCCTTTTCATTTACGCGGACGATCATCGCTGGGATGCAGTGGGTGCGGTGCAGCGGGAGCAGGGCGAGCGGGCGCGGTTTCCGTGGTTTAAGTCGCCGGGTATGGACCGGCTTGCGGCTGAGGGTGTGCGGTTTCGCAATGCTTTCGTCACGCTATCGCTGTGCGCGCCGAGCCGCGCGGCGTTTCTCACGGGGCGCTACAATCACGCCAACGGCATCACCAATAACGGCACGCCATTTCCTGCGGAGAGCGTTACGCACGCGTCGCTGCTGCGCGCCGCCGGATACAAGACGGCCTACATCGGCAAATGGCACATGGGCAATCAGCGCGGACAGCGGCCCGGCTTTGACTACTCGGCCAGCTACACGGGGCATGGACGCTATCAGGATTGCCCGTTTGAAATAGACGGCACCTCCGCGCCGACGAAGGGCTGGGTGGACGATGTGGCCGCCGACTTCGCCATTGAGTTTATGAAGCAGAACAAGGAGCGCCCGTTCTCCGTCGTCCTCGGTTTCAAAAGCCCGCACGGCCCGCGCGGCGGCAACAATCTCCCGGAGCGTCTGCGCGGCCTGCACGCGCGAGAGACCACGCGCCCGACGCCAAACTGCGGCGTGCCCGCCATCTTCCACAAGCCCGCCGCAGACGGCAAAAATCCCACCGGCCTTGCCGACAACGCCATTCACCTCGACTACCTGCGGCACATCAGCGGCGTGGATGAAAACATCGGCAAACTGCTCGCCGCTCTCGACACGCTCGGCCTCGCGGAAGACACCGTGGTCGTCTATACGAGCGACAATGGCTACTACCTCGGCGAGCACAACTCCGGCGACAAACGCTCGCTCTACGAGGAGTCGCTTCGCATCCCGCTCCTCGTCCGCTATCCGCGCCTCTTTGGCAAAGGAGCCACGGTGGATGACATGGTGCTCAACGTGGACCTCGCGCCCACCTTCCTCGACCTCGCAGGCGTGCCCGCGCCGCCGGAGATGCAGGGCGAAAGCTGGAAGGACATCGCCGCAGGCCGCAAGCCAGCGACATGGCGCACGTCGTTCTTCGCCGAATACTACAAGGAACTCGGCGACGTGCCGACCTGCTATGCCATTCGCACCACGACTCACAAGCTGGTCAAATATCCTAATCTCCCCGAGTTCACCGAAGTCTTCGACCTCACTGCCGACCCATACGAAATCAAGAACCTGGCATCGGACATCGTCCTCACCGCGAGGCTCAATGCTGAGCTAGACCAACTCATGAAAACGGTGAACTACACCGTGCCCGCGGACGCAAACAAGGCACGCGAAGCCACACGCCCACCGAAAGAAGAAGCACCGGCGCAGTGACTTCACGATGAAAACGCGGCTCGGCATCGCCCTACTTCGGTTGACAGCGCTTCAGGGAAAGCTCGGAGCGCGGCTCAAGGCGCGGGCGCCCTGGGTGCAGTCATATCAGAAAAGACCGGCTGGCCGCTGGCTTCAGCAAACGCTGGCACCAAATATTGCTCTTCCTTCTTGCGTGACAGAGGAAGATTCAGATTGAGAGGAAGGGGAGGGGAATTAAAACAGGCTGCGGTCTGTTCCTGTCTGGGTTTTAGAAATGCAGGTTGGCGCTTTGAACGAAAGGAGATGGCATGAGCCAAGCTGAAATGGAGGCAGCTTGTGCTATGTTGCACTCGCAGACAGAGAATGCGCTTTCACACATCTTCGGTCACCGCCGCGGTCTTCGCGGTGATGGCGAATCTCGCGCCTCTCACGGCCGCTCCGCCAGACGGATGGAAGCTGGTGTTCAGCGACGAATTTGACGGTATCTCGCTTGATAAGACCAAATGGGGCACGACGATGGGTTTCATCGGAACCCACGGTCCGCGCTACCACAACGAGTATTACCTGAGCCACAGCGAGGATGACGATGTGATCGTCGGTGATGGCTGGCTGCGCTTGCAGACCCAGCGGCGCACGGTCAGCGGGGACGAGAAGCCAGGAGTTTTTCATTACACTCAGGGCTTGATTACCTCGCACGGCAATTTTGAATTCACGCATGGCTATGTGGAAATCCGGGCGAAGTATCCCGGCGGAAAGGGCCTGTGGCCATGTCTGTGGCTGATGCCGCAAACGCAAGGCTGGCCGCCGGAATTCGACATCGCGGAATACTACGCAGGCAAGCGGACCATGCACCACGGCCTCGCGCATGGCAGCCTGTATGATTCCAAGTGGGACAGCTTTTGGGACAGCGAGACCGACTTTGAAAGCGACTGGCACGTCTATTCGCTGGAGTGGACGCGCGGACGCGCCGTTTGGCGCATCGACGGCAGAGTGCGCAAGGTGATTTCCGCGGACTACGTCCCAAACGCGGCGATGTATCTCATCCTGAGCAATGGCGTGAGTTCCGCAGTCGGGCCTTCCGGTGAGCCGGATGAAAACACCGTGTTTCCCAACTCCTTCCTGATCGACTACGTGCGGGTGTATCGAGATCCG
Source organism: Chthoniobacteraceae bacterium (assembly GCA_031409335.1). Taxonomy (GTDB): domain Bacteria; phylum Verrucomicrobiota; class Verrucomicrobiia; order Chthoniobacterales; family Chthoniobacteraceae; genus JANLQB01. The sequence continues at coordinate 10,116 of JANNWY010000030.1, forward strand.
TCTCTGAACGAAGTCGCGCTCATCGAAAAGATGACCGCGTTACCGCAAGAGGTGGAGGATTCCGCTGATCCGGATGAGTCCGACGAGCCTGAACCCGCTCCGTAAATCGCCTGCGAGATGATCCGTCAATCGTCGTCATCCACTTTAGTAATCGCCCATTCGGGATAGGGAGCCTTCGTGCCTTTCATCGCGTGCCATAGGATGCGGTTTAGGACGTCCTCGGGGCAGCGATCCGGTTCGTCGAGTTTCAGGCGGGCGGAGGCGATGGCGTCATTGCGAAGCACGCGATCGGCGACTTTCTTCGGCGCGGGATTCACCTGGTCGAGCGGGACTTGATTTGGCACGGATGTGAAGGGCTCAAAGTTTGGCGTGTCCGTGAAGCAGTCGGTCATCGGCGTGGCGGTGGCGTCCATGATGTTCATCGGTGGAAGACCGAGCATGAGTTCCATCGTGCGCACGAGACTTGTCTGGTTGTATTGTGTGCCGACGACGGTGCCGCGCTTTGTGTAGGGGCTCACGACGTAACAAGTCGTGCGGTAGCCGCTGACGTGATCCCATCCATTCTGCGGATCGTCCTCGATGGCAAAGAGGCATAGTTCCGGCCAGAATCTGCTGTGGCTGAGTGCCTCGACAATTTGACCCATCGCGAGGTCGTTGTCGGCCACCTGCGATCCCGGCGTCGGGGTGCCCGCGGCAGTGCCGCCGGTGTGGTCATTGGGCAGGAGCATGATAGTGAACTGAGGAAAGTTTCCCGTCTTCTCCGCGTTAGAAAGTTCATCGATGAAACGCGCGGCGCGGACGACATCCGGGACGCTGAGGTCCCATCCAACGGTGTCCGGTTTGAAAAATGGCCGCAGCGATTCAATGCCCGGCCGGCAGCGAATGTTGGTGAGGCCCGTCTTCGCGAGGTGGTCGTCGTAGTAGTCCTTCCACTTTGGCTTTCCCTTCCGGGATTTGTCGCTCCAGCCACATTCGGAGATGCAGGCTTCGCCGTAGTTGCGAATGGTGCGGCCATGCTTCACGACGTTGTCCCAGATAAAACCCGCCGGTGAGTACGCGAGTGCATCCATTGAGTCTTCCGTCTTCACATTTGGGTAACTGCGCGGCCATCCCGCGTGCTGCCGCTCGACGTAGTCGGTCGTGATTGCGCTGTTGGTCCATTGATGCCCATCGGCGCTTTGAATGCCGGAGCAGTAGGTGTTGTCGAGCAGCACGAATGCGCGCACGAGTTTGTGCTGATTGGGCGTGTACTTTTCACCGAAGGTGCAGAGCGTCGGATCGCCATTGCCGCGCTTCACGTCGCCGAGGACCTGATCGTAAGTGCGGTTTTCCTTGATGATGTAAATGACGTGTTTGAACACGCTCGGCTCGCCGACCCGCTCCGGCACTGGCCGCGCGGGCTGGCCGGGACGCGCGGGCAGCTTGGCGTGCTCGAATGTTTCCTGGCGGATGTTCGTGTGGGAAACTGCGGTGTAGGTCGCGAGCGCCTTCGCATCGGGGACCGGCACGATCGAGACGGTGCCAAAGTAATCCTTCGAGCTGAGCTTCGGCTTTTCGCCCTCCTTCAACTTCTTCGTGGAGCCAATGCCTTTGATGTTGCCGACGCACACTTGGTTGCGGAACGGATCGTGAACGATCGCGCCGGGAAACCAGCCGACCGGGATCAACCCGAGCAGCGTGGATTCCTTGTCCGCGGCGTCGAACAGGATCACGCCGACCGCGTTCTGCGTGGCGTTGCAGACGAAGAGCCGTTTGCCGCTCTTGTCGAAAGCCAGCGCGTTTGGCGTGGCGCTGAATAGGTCGGCCGGCGGGCGCGTCCAGATTTTTTCGACGACCGAATCCGTCTTCGTTTCGATGACGCTAAGGGTGTCGCTGCCGGAATTTGCGACGACAACGTGCCGCCCATCGGGCGAAACCGCGAGCGCGCCGGGCTTCAATTCGACCGCCAAATCCGTTTTCACTTTTCCTTCCGCAAGATTCACGATCGTCACGGTGCCTTCGCTTGCGATGTGCCTCACGGGATCGACCCGCACCGCGGTTCCGCGACCTGCGGGGCCGGTAAGATCGCCTTTGCCGGGACGGCGTCCGCCCCAATTGCTGACGTAAGCCTTGCCGGCGGCGAGCACCACATCGAACGGCGCGACGCCTGTGTCCCAAGTGCGCAGGACGACCCCCGTCGTCGTATCGATCTCCACGAGCTTGTTCGCGAGATTCATTGCCACGTAGAGCAACCGTCCGTCGCGCGACACCGCGAGCCCGGAAGGAATCTCCGCCTTGCGTTTCGGCGCTTTTGCGTCTGGCAAAACGATGAGTCGCAATGCCGATACTTTGCCCTGCGCGACGGCGAACACCTTGATATCACCGTTCACGTTTGACACGTAGATGCGCGACCCATCCGGCGAAAAGACGAGTCCCGTGAAGCTCAGTTGCGCACCGGTGTCGGGCTTCGTTTTGACACCCGGCGCTTCACCGGATTGCGCTGCCTCTTCGACGGGATCGGGCGCGACCGGCTTCCCCGGAAACTTGACTTTTTGCAGAAGCACGCCGGACTGCGGATCGATGACGATGATCTCGCTCGTCTTGCCCGTGGTGACGAGCAGTTTGCCGTCCGGGCTCAGCGCGATCGCCTGGGGACGAATTCCGGGCAAATCCACCTGAATGCCCGCTGGCGTGAGGATCTGGTTCGCCGGTGTGTAGTAGCGATTCTCCCCGATCTTCCCCACGCGATCTTTCGTGTTGAGATCAGGATTGATGGCCGCAGGCGGTGGTTTGATGGAAGGCTCGCGCGCCTCGGCAGCGCACGCGGCAGCGCAAACGAAGGCCATGCAAAGCGCGCGATGACGCAGGGGTTTGAAAAACATGCGCGCGCACTGCAATTGCGGACGATCCCTTTGTCAACAAGCCGCTCGGCGGAAATGGCGCTCGCCGCGCGCGGAGCAAAGTGATTCATACCGGCGACCGCCTATGCCTGCATTCACCGCCTCCATGCACAGTCGCGCCACGTGAAGAAGCTCATCATTCAGATTCCCTGCTACAACGAGGAGGCAACGCTCGCCGTCGCACTGCGCGCGCTGCCGCGACAGGTCGCGGGTTTCGACAAAGTCGAGTGGCTGATCGTGAACGATGGCAGCGAGGATCGCACCGCTGCGGTCGCGCGGGAAAATGGCGTCGAGCATGTCGTGGAACTTGGCAGCCATCGCGGGCTGGCGTGCGCGTTCATGGCCGGGCTGGACGCTTCGCTCCGTGCCGGCGCGGATGTCGTCGTGAACACCGACGCGGACAATCAGTATTGCGCCGATGACATCCCAAAGCTCGTCGAACCCATTCTGCGCGGCGACGCGGCGATTGTCATCGGGGCGCGACCAGTGGATGAGATCGCGCATTTTTCAACGCTGAAAAAATTTCTCCAGCGCCTCGGATCGAGCGTGGTGAGGCAGGCGAGCGGCACCGATGTGGCTGATGCGCCGAGTGGCTTCCGCGCGATGAGTCGCGAGGCAGCGCTGCAACTGAACGTCTTCTCGCGGTACACCTACACCCTCGAAACGATCATTCAGGCCGGGCAGAAGAACATTCCCATCTTGTCCGTCCCGATTCGCACGAACGCAGACCTGCGTCCTTCGCGGCTGGTGAAGTCGATCCCGGCTTATGTTCAACGATCAATCCTCACGATCCTGCGCATCTCGGTGACCTACAAACCGCTCCGCGTCTTCCTCACGCTCGGCACCGTTCCGTTTGTGATTGGCACCGGGCTGGGCATGCGATGGCTGTGGCTTTTTGCGATGGAAGGCAGCACGCGCACACGTCTGCCGAGCCTGATCCTCGCGGCGATTCTCATCCTGATCGGTGTGCAGCTTTGGATCGTCGGCATCGTCGCGGACATCGTGGCGGTGAACCGCCGCCTGCTGGAAGACATCCAGGTGCGGGTGAAGCGGATCGAGTACCAATGAGCCGCGAACTCTTTGCCCATGAGGCTTTGGCGCTGATTCCGAAGCTCCTGACGCTGCAGGATCGCAATCCGCACTCGCCGACCTACGGCTGTTTCGACCGGAATTTCTGGCATTACAAGATCATCGACTTCCCAAGCGGCATGGCCGCGGAATTTGTCTGGCCGCTGGCGCTGGCTTACGCGCTGCCGATTCCGGGCAATCCTTTTTTCCAAATCCCCGCGATCAAGGAATGGGTCGAAGCCGGTATTCGCTACGCGGCCCGCAGCGCGCATCCGGATGGGTCGTGCGATGACTACTTTCCGTTTGAAAAAGCGGCGGGTGCAGCGGCCTTTTCGCTGCTCGCGTGCATCGAAAGTTATGCGCTCCTCGGTTTGCAGGATTCTGAGTTGCTCGATTTCTTCGGCCAGCGCGCGGACTGGCTCGCGGATCATCACGAGAGCGGCAGGCTGACGAATCATCAGGCGCTGATCGTCCTTTGCCTGGAAAAGACGGCGCGGCTTTTTTCCAGCGATCGCTGGAACAAGGCAAAGGCAAAGCGACTCAAGCGCGTGCTCGACTGGCAGAATGACGAAGGCTGGTTTCAGGAATACGAAGGCTGCGATCCCGGCTACCACACGCTGACGATCGCGCTGCTCGCGCAACTTCAGGCGCTGGCACCTGCGACGGAGATCAAGACGGCGCTGCAAAAGGCGATCTATTTTGCCGCGAACTTTGTGCATCCCGACGGTTCCTTTGGCGGGGAATACACGAGCCGGAACACCTACAATTTTTTCCCGCATGGCTTTGAAATCGCCGGTGAGTGGATGCCAGAGGCGTTGGAGATCAACGACCGCATGCTTGCCGGGCTCGCGCGCGGTTTGGGCGCGTGTTACGCGGACGACCACATCCTCGGCCATCACGCGTGGAGCTACCTGCTCGCGTGGCAGCATTTCATCGAAGCGCGTCCGCCCGCGGGCGAACGCCCGGCAGGCCGCCTACATTTCAAAAAAGCCGGGCTGCTCATCGAGCGCCGCAACAACACCTCGCTTTACCTCGCGTTGAACAAAGGCGGCGTCTTCAAATTCTTCCGCGGCGACGAACTCGTTTATTCAGACACGCAATTCTCCGTGCAGGTCGCAAGCGGCAAGAAAGTGCGGACCGCAGTGGCGCATCTCGTCGGGAAATACGACGCGGACATTGCGGCTGATGGCATCACGATCCGCGGAAAGCTCGGCTGGGCAAAGACGAAGCAGATGACGACATTCAACCTCGTCGTGCTGCGCGGCCTGATGTTCACGGTGGGGCGATTCTTCCCAAATCTCATCCGCAAAATGCTGCAAAAGCTGCTCATCACCGGGAAGAAATCCGCGCCATTTCAGTTCGTCCGCGCGATCGCGTGGGAAGCGGATGGGCTGCGCGTGAGCGATGAGCTGATCGCGGAATCGTGGGTGGATGTCCGCGAAGTGGGAATCGGCGCGGCGCAAACATCCATCTATGTCGTGATGAGTCGGACGTATCAGGCGGGGCAATTGCAACCCTGGCTGAATCTCAACGATCAACTCGGCGACGCCGAAAAGGACGGACGGCTGAGCGTCGAGCGGACGTTCTGAAGGACGGTGGGTGGGTGGATGGCACAAACGCGCGACCCCGCAGTCCAGAGCCTTCGGCTTTCCTTCTCGCGGCGGCGAAAAGTCAGTTCCCGTCGTCCTCGCCGAGGTATCGTTTGCGAATGAGTTTTCCCTGCTCGTCGATCTCGATCTGATACTTGCGTTTCCCGACCGTGATCTCGGCGAGGTAAGTCTTCGCGTTCACCTGCACCTCCCGAATCGGCGCGCCATTCGATTCCCGCGACAGCGTTTTCTTGATCGCCGCAGGCAGGCTATCGACCGTCAAAGGCTTCTCCTCCTTGTGTTCATCGTCGCGTTCCTTGCTCATCACGCGACCCGCGGCATCCAGCGTCAGCAGATAGTTTTGCCCTTCGATCAGCAGACCCACGACGTAAGTTGCGCCGTCATTTTCATTCACGCGGCGAAAGTCATGCACCTTTCCGTCGCCCTGCTCCTGCTTGATCGCCGCCTGCACCGCGAGCGGGATTTCGATCGTCAGTTTCCCGTCCTCCTTTTCCTGCGCGAGCGCGCTGGTGCAAGTCCATACGAGCGTGGAAACGAGAACGATTTGTGGGACGAGCCGAAGGAGTATTTTCATGCGTGTGCAGTGCCAGTTTTGGGTTCCACCGTCAATGTGAGAGCCCGTTCAAACTGCTGCGCGCGCCTGCCCCAGACGATGAAGGCCGCGCCGATCACGAAGAGAAAAAGGGAAAGAAATTGCCCCGCCGAAAATCTCCCGACGGCCCACGCCGGATCGGGCTCACGGAAAATTTCGCCGACGATCCGCAGCGCGGCGTACAGGATGAAAAAAGCGCCCGTGATCACGCCGCGCGGGACCCGCGCACGGGTGCGGAGGAGCCAGAGAATGCCGAAGAGCACGATGCCTTCGAGCCCGGCTTCGTAGAGCTGCGAGGGATGGCGTGGAAACTCCGGCTCGGCGGGAAAGATGACGGCCCACGGCACGTCGGAAGGCTTTCCAAAAAGCTCGCCGTTGATGAAGTTCGCGCAGCGTACGAGGAACAATCCGATCGGCGCGACGACACACAGCGAGTCGCCAATACTCGTCCACGAAAGACGATGGCGCTTCGCCCAGTAGAACGTGAACAGCACCAGACCGATGATGCCGCCATGGCTGGCCATGCCGCCTTCCCACACTTTGAAAAGCGTCAGCGGATTTGCCGCCACATCCTGCCAGCCGTAAAAAATCGCCCACCCGATCCGTCCGCCTAGCATCACGCCGAACACCGCGGCCCACGTGATGAAATCGCCCACTTGCTCCGCGGGCATCTGCGTGTAGCCGCGCTCCGCGAGCCAGCGGTAGAGCCGGTAGCCGAGCAGGAATGCGGCGACATACGCGACGCCGTACCAGCGCAGACCCACGCCTTCGCGAATTTCGACGACGAATGGACTGAACTGATGAACGAAGTATGCGAGCACGTCCGCCTTCTCGCGGAAATTTCCGCAATCGGAAACACGAAATCTGACGCTGGCGAACTACTCGGTAGTACGGGCCAGTGGCCGGGACGCAGCGCCGGGCGTGATGTGCAGCGCCTCGAGATTGAGCCGCATCCCCGTCGGCGCGTCGTCTTCGGGAAAGAGCTCCTTTTTCACCGTATCGAGCGACTTGCGCATGGCCGGTTTGTTCACGCTGTAGAGCATCGCCGTGTCTTCGGAAATCCGGCCCTCCTTGAAATGCGTGATGAGCGATTGCTCAAAGCTGTGCCAGCCATTCTGAAAGTTCGCCTCGATGATCTCGTGGTAATTGCGCAGCTCCGACTCGCCGAGCAGCACCGCTTCGCGCGTCCGCAGATTGCTGCCCATGATCTCCGTCACCAGCACGCGCCCGCCGGTTTTCTTCGGCGCAAGGCGCTGGCTGATCACGCAGCGCAGCGTGTCGGCAAGCCGCTGCCGGACCTGCTCCTCCTCGTCACTCGTAAACATGCCGATGATGCGGTTGATCGACTGCGACGCGCTGATCGTGTGGAGTGTGGAGAAAACGATATGGCCGGTTTCCGCTGCGGTGAGCGCAATCTCCATCGTCTCGCGATCCCGGATTTCACCGACGAGGATAACTTTCGGAGCCTGGCGCAGCGCGGCGCGGAGGCCGGTGGCGAAGTCCGAAAAATCACGCCCGAGTTCGCGTTGGGAAAAGGTGGCCTTGAGATGCGGGTGGAGAAATTCGATCGGGTCTTCCAGCGTCACCATGTGAATTTCGGAAGTCTGATTCAACTCGTTGAGCATCGCCGCCAGCGTCGTCGTTTTGCCGGAGCCCGTAGCGCCCGTGACGAAAATGATCCCCGTTTTTTCCTTCACGATCTGTCGGCACAGCGGCGGCAGTTTCAGCGCGTCGATGGTGGGAATCTGCGTGTTCAGTTTCCGCATCACGATCGCGTGATTGCCATTCTGTCGGAAAATATTCACCCGGAAGCGCGCGACGTTCGGCACCGCGTAACTCGTGTCGCACGAGCCGTTGTTTTTCAAATCGCTCTTCACCCGCTCGTTGTCACCCATCAGCTTCGTCGCAATGCCCTGAGTGTGTTGCGGCTGGAGCACCGGCATGAAGCTGGGAATATCGACACCCTTGAGTTTCCCATACACCTCGACCTGCGGCGGACGCCCGACCACGAACAGTAAATCCGAGACACCGTCCCCCGCCTTCAGCATGTCGGTTAGCACGGAGTCGAATGAAATGGTTTCGGGATTGCTCATAGTGGATCGGCTCATGGGGAACATTTTCCATACCAACGGCACGCGGCGGAAAGCGCAGCCGTCCAGCCCCGGGGTGCGGCCCGCGGCAAATCCGGTCCCAAGCGGGGTGGCGCTGCCTCCGCGGGCAAGCCGTTCGTCCCCTCGTTCCCTCGTTCCCAAGTTGCACTTGGGAACGCCTCTGCGGGCGAAGTTTCACTTCGTGGGAGGGCGGGGTCGGGAAGCACAACTTCGGGGACGGGTGCGTTACCAAGTGCCACTTGGTCAGGAGGGCGGTAAAGTCGGGGATTCACGATTCACGAGGGGCCTCCTTCTTCCACGCATGAAGTTTTTCGTCGGTGGACAGTGTTATATGCGCGACTCGCGCCGGAAAAGCCGTGGCAGATGCCGTGCGCCGTGGACGATGTAGAGCACGCGGACGGCATCCCCGGTGATCCGGTAAAACACGACATAGTTGCTAAAGCCGGTTACCGGCAGCATCCGCACGTCGCGCAGGCTTGCGTTTCGAGAGGGAAAAAGGACACCGCATTCCGGCTGGCTGGCGAGCAGGGCCAGCGTCGTCTCCACCGCATCGAGCACGCGTTCCGCCGCCGCTCGATCATCCTTCGCGATAAACGCGCAGATCGCTGGCAAATCATCTTCGATGACTGCCCCGTGCCGCTCGATCCTCACTCCGCGCGCAATCTCGTGGCCGACTGGCGGACGCGTTCCTTCCAATCCTCTTCCAGCGGTTCAAACGGGCCGTTCAACCGGGCGCTCAGGGTTTCTTCCAATGCGCCCGCTGCGCAGTCCGACTCCACCAATGTCAGGAGATAAGCCTCTTTCGATTCCGCCCCCGTAGCCCGAATGCGCTTGGCGAGCATCGCATCCAAATCATCGGGAAGCGCGAGAGTGATCGTTGACATGCCGGGACAATGAAATGCTACGTGCCGCTTGGCAAGAAATGGCGTTTCGCCAGAATGAACGGCACTCGGCGAAGAAGAGCAGCTTGAAATTCTCTTCGGAGGCAACGTGCCTTGCCACCAGCACCCTGATTGACCTCCCTGAATCACATAGGTATTCGAGTCCATGCCTTCCAAGATCGCATCCCAACTTTCGGCAAAGGCAGTCGCAACTTTGCGGGCGGATTTTGACCGGCTCCTTTGCTCCAATCAGGAAGCAACACTGACGAGGATGCGCGATCCGATTAGCGGGAAAATCATTCTGAATTCCGACGACCTCTTCCGAATGCTGCCGCGATATGAAGCCCGCCCCGCCGACCGAATGTTTCTCGGACCGTTGCTCTACCCTGTGGCGCGCGATTTCACCGACGCGACCTATGCCCGGCTTCTGGCGCGTCCTGCCACTTCGGACGACACGATCGTTTTTACCGCCGGAGGTTCAGCGACCGGAAAGAGTTCGATCTTGCGCAGCGCGGGGCGAAAGCGCGGAGTCGATTTTGTCGTGGATACGACGTTCTCGAATGTCCAGCGGGCTTTGAATCAGGTGAATCTCGCGCTCGCTGCCGGGCGCAAAGTGGAGATTTATTACGTCCATCGCGATTTTCGCGAATCGGCCATCGCCATGATCGAGAGGGCGCTCGACCCGGCATCCGGGCGCATCGTTCCCATCGACGACATGGCCAGGACGCATTTTGGCGCGCAACGCTCAGTGCTCGAAGCCATCGTGAACTATTGGGAGGAACCCCGGGTTCTGATCGAATTGCGTGCGAACTCCGCGGGAAAGTTGCGGCAACTCAGCGAGGAAGAATTCGCCCGGAAGCTGCACCCCTCCGTTGACGCACTCGCTGAACTCGGCCAGTCTGTCCTCAATGAGTTTCGCGAAAATCAAGACCAGCAAGGGCGTTCGCGCGATCCAGATCACGACGCCCGAGGGGAAAGCCTATACTTTTCGGAGGCTTTCTACGAAGCCGCTCGATCCCAAACTAAAAGCCGAGGGAAAACTGCGCGCCAAGGCCATGCGGGAGGGCTTTCAAAAGGCGGTCAAGAGGGCCGTCAAAAAAGGCGTTCCGCTCCAAAAACTCGTCCCCGTCAGTTAAATAAACCCGGTCCTGCGTCGTATTCCGGCGAAGTGAGCGGAGATCAGCGAAGAGGAGCGGTTTGAAATATCCTTCGGAGAGCGAAATTCTAGAAGCGACCCCGTTCATACCGCGCCCGCAATTCACACCGTCCTCAAACTCGCCCCGCCCGCCTCCGGGACGCTTCTTTTCCGCGTGGGCGTGAGCGCCGAATAGCGGCTTCGGGCGGAAAAGCTCCGTGCGGCGCTCGAAGTAATCCGCGTAGCTGAAAGGACATGGTTGGCGATAAGCGGATTGAAACTGCTCTCGCTCTATCAGCGAAACGAAAAGCTCTTTTACCCTTCGGTCCCACTCCGCGATCATAGGCCGCATGAACTACCTCGACCGCATCACCTACAATCCTGCGCAATGCGGCGGGCGGCCCTGCATCCGCGGGATGCGCATCCGTGTGAAAGACGTGCTCGACCTGCTCGCCGCCGACGTTCCCGAGGCGGAAATCCTCGCTGACTTTCCCGATCTCGAAACCGGTGACATCAAGGCGTGTCTGCAATACGCCGCCGCGCAGGCCGATCACGCTGTGCTCGTCGTCGCGTGAAGTTCGTCGTCGATGCGCAGCTTCCGCCCGCGCTCGCCGCGTTGCTGTGCGAACTCGGTCAGGAAGCCGTCGCCGTACGCGACATCGGCCTGCGCGACTCGGAAGACGGCGCGTGAGCGGGTGCGCAGCACAAAATCGAGTGGCTTCATCGTTGGTGCTTTTTGGCGCTAGCGCTTGTCCAGCGCGTTGTTTTGTTCGTTGTAAGCTCGGGTTCCCACTGAATGGGCGTGTTGAAATTGCTTGCCGTTGATTATGCAAGGTCCGTATGCGCTCAGCGTTAGCGTGCGGCGAATGACCCAGCTCCGATAGGTAGAACCATTAACTGGCTTCGTCGGCTTCTTCCACTCCTCCCATTTTTCATTCTGCGCGTTGGCCGACAGTATGGTGTTTAACTCCGATTCCGTGAACTCGGCGTCGTTCTCCTTCACGTAAACCTCTGATTGGCTGATGTCGTTTATGTACTCTACCACGATGCGGTAGCCGTCAGAGCGGTAGATGTATCCGGTGCGACCCTTCACGTCACGATACACTTCCACCGGTTTTCCGTAGCGTTCGGTGACCTTAGCTTGAGTGTCGCCAAGCCTCGCCTCTGCGGAAAGGGCTAGACAGACCGTTGCGATGAAGGAAATGAGAATCTTCATATTTAAGATTGGGAACAGTCAGATGCTACGTGCGTACGAAGGCCAGAAAGTATCGACTCAAGTTGCCGGCGATCCTTGAGATGCTGATGCTCTCCAACTCCATTCTGCTGCGGAATTAAACTCGGCAGTAAAGAAAGGACCTCAACAATGAGTGCCTGTGTTTTTTGGATTTTCGCAATGGACTTCGCATCCTGTGTGATGGCCTCTTCATGGCGGTCAATCGTGTGTTCGATGTCTTCTGTATTCATTGAGTTTGGTAATGGTGAAGCGGGTGCGCCAAGCCCCGCAGTATGGTTTAACTCCGTCTTGGCTAACAAACGTGTGATAGCGGGACGAGTGTTCAGGCGTCAATGACGTTCGGGCCGTTCTCAAATTGCCATTTGCAGTACGAGGGCCATTCCAAGCATTTCGCTCTGCGGGTTCGCCTGTCCGCGTTCCAAACGGAGACAGGGAACGAGGACGCTAGATCGGTGACGTAAAGTTTGGCGCGCACCGCTTCCATCCGGTATCTGACGGGGAAATGACTCTCTGCTTTCCACCGATGCCCGCGCACTCATGACGCCCTCGCGTTTGCACTTCCGCCTGGAAGCCCAGGCGACGGGCTCGCGGGCTCGGGCGGGGATTTTTCGCACTTTGCACAATGAAGTGCGGACGCCGCTTTTCATGCCTGTCGGCACGCAGGCGACGGTGAAGGGGCAGCTCACGGAGACGCTGGCGGAGGCGGGTTCGCAGATCTTGCTGGCGAATACTTATCATCTGCTGCTGCGTCCGGGGGCGGAGGTGTTTCGGCGGCTGGGGGGGATTCATCCGTTTATGCGCTGGGAAAAGTCGGTGCTGACGGATTCGGGCGGGTTTCAGATTTTTTCGCTGCCGCATTCGCGCTCGATGAGCGAGGAGGGGGCGGTTTTTCAGAGTTATATCGACGGGAAGACGATCCTGCTTTCGCCGGAGGTGAGCATCGGGACGCAGGTGGCGATCGGGAGTGACATCATGATGGTGCTGGATCAGTGCATCCCTTCGACGGCGGATGAAGCGGCGGCGCGCGCGGCGCTGGGGATCACGCAGCGGTGGGCGGCGCGGAGTCTGGCGGCGCGCGGGGATTCGGCGCAGTCGATGTTTGCGATCGTGCAGGGGGCGCTGTTTCGGGAGTTGCGTCGCGAGAGTGCGGAGGGGCTGATGACGATGCCGTTCGATGGCTTCGCGATCGGCGGGCTGGCGGTGGGCGAGGCGCGGAGTGAGCGCGAGGATGTGTGCGAATTCACGGCGGCGCTGCTGCCGGAGGATCGTCCGCGTTACCTGATGGGCGTGGGAACGCCGCTGGATATTTTGGAGGCGGTGCATCGCGGGGTGGACATGTTCGATTGCATCATCCCGACGCAGGTGGCGCAGCGCGGCGCGGCGTTCACGTCGCGCGGGTATCTGCAAATGCGGCGGAGCGTTTACAAATTCTCCGAGGAGATGCTGGACCCGGAGTGCCCGTGCCCGACTTGCGCGCGCTACTCGCGGGCCTATCTGCATCATCTCGCAAAGACGGGCGAGCATCTCGGCTGGCAGCTTCTCGGGCAGCACAACATCTACTTTTACCACCAGCTCATGCGGGAAATCCGCGCGAGCATTTTCGATGGCAGTTTCCTGGAGTTGTATCGGAAAAAGCGGGCGTTTTTGCACGAGACGGATTTGGAGAATCCGGTGATCGCGCCCAAAATCGGGAAGGTGAAGATGGCGTTCCATCTCGGGGATTATGAAGTGCATCGCGCGCCGGAAGGGTTTTGCAGCATCCGGCAGAAATCGTCGGGCGAAATCATGCACTCGCGCACGCCGCCGATGGAGGAGGCGCAGCGGCTTTACGTCGGGCAATCGCATCTAGCGGATCGCGTGCGCGGCGAGGACGCGGAGCCGCTCGTGATTTGGGATGTTGGCCTGGGCGCGGCGACGAATGCGATGGCGGCGATTCATTCTTACGAAGTGCAGGCTGCGCACGGGCCGATGCGGCCGATGCGCGTGATTAGTTTTGAAAACGATCTCGATCCGCTGCGGCTCGCGTTTCGGCACAACCGCGAATTTATCTACCTGCGGCATCCCGGCCCGGCGTCGATTTTGGAAACCGGCGCCTGGCACTCGGGCAAGTGCGCGGGGTTGAGTTGGACGCTGGTGAACGGGGATTTTCTATCCGCGCTTACCGACGCTCCCGCGCCGCCGGATCTGATTTTTTTCGACATGTTTTCCAGCAACAGCGCGGCGGATCAATGGACGCTGGCGGCGTTCCGAAAACTTTTCGCCGCGTGTCAGGGCAAAGCCGCGGAGCTTTTCACCTACACCTGCTCCACGCCGATTCGGGCGGCTTTGCTGGTCGCGGGATTTTACATCGGACGCGGGCGCAGCATCGGCGAAAAGCAGGAGACGACGATCGCGGTGACGCCTGCCGCCGCACTTTCTTCCCGTCACGAATTGCTCGGCGAGGAATGGCTCGCGAAGTGGAAGCGATCCGGCGCGCAATTTCCCGCCGATGTTTCCGGCGACGATCGTGCTGCGTTCGCGCAGGCGATCCTGAATCACGCGCAGTTTCGCGGCTAAGCTCGATGCCGCGCACTTCTCGCTTCTCAGCGCGGTGCGATTGCATAAGCATCCGCGCCGTGCGTCGCTTTTTGAAGTTGCTCGTTGTCGTTATTTTGATCGCAGGAGCGGGCCTGCGCGCACAGCAGACTGCGCCTCTCGATGACGCGGAAAAGCGCCGCCAATTTCTCAAGGCACGCGAGGAAATGCGGACCGTCCCCGCGACTCCCTCGCCCGACGCAACGCCGCGACCGAAACCAAAGCCGCGCCCCGTCCCGCTCCCCGAGCCGGAGGCGACGCCGCGACCGAAACCAAAGCCGGAGCCTGAAGCGACCCCTCGTCCAAAACCCAAGCCCGAGCCAGAGCCGACGCCGCGGCCAAAACCGAAACCGGAACCGGAAGCACCACCGCGCCCAAAGCCAAAACCCGAGCCGCCGCCGGTGACACCGCGCCCCGTCCCGCCGCGTCCGAAGCCCGCGACGGATGACAGGCCGCCAGCCGCGGTGACGATCGAAAAACGCGAGTCGCTCGACATTCAACCCGCGCCGCCAGTCGGCTGGTTCGAGCGCTGGAAATATCTGCCCCGGTCCCTGCGCGCGGAGATTGATCGCGCGAAAGTGCGCAAGGGCCGCTGGCGTTACATCGTCCTCCACAACAGCGGCACGCGGCAGGGAAATGCGCGCGCATTTGAACACTATCACCGCAACGTCCGGCGCATGGTGAACGGGCTCGCGTATCATTTCGTGATCGGCAACGGCACTTCGTCCGGCGACGGGCAGATCGAACTCGGGAATCGCTGGCGCCGGCAGATTCAAGGCGGGCACGTTCACAGCGACTATCTCAACAACATCGCGTTAGGGATTTGTTTCGTGGGAGATTTTAATCGCGACAAACCCACGCAGCGCCAGCTCGAAGCGACCGAGGAACTGGTGCGCTACTTGCGCATCCGCGTGGGCAAGATCGATCACAAATGGGCGATCGTGAAAGCGCACCGCGAGATCAATCCGCCGCGCTGGCCGACGGACTGTCCGGGCGATCGCTTTCCGTACCGCTGGCAGCACGGGAAGTTCGATTAAGCTGCGCGATGATTCTCGGAATCACCGGCGCGTCCGGCTTCATCGGAATGCGCGTCATCGACATCGCGCTCGGGCGCGGACACGAAGTCGTCGCGTTTTCGCGGTCGCCGCAGCGCGGGATTCCCGGCTGCGAGATGCGCGCTTTCTCGGTCGATGCGCCGCCGGATTTGCGTGGCTGCGATGCGGTGATTCATCTCGCGGGCGAGTCCGTCGTCGGGCTTTGGACTGCGTCGAAAAAGCAGCGCATTACTGAAAGCCGCGTGCTCGGGACGCGGCGTGTCGTCGAGGCGATCGGGCGGATGGATGGGCCGCCGGAGGTGTTCGTGTGCGGCTCGGCGGTTGGTCTTTATCCGGACTCGGGGGATGCGGAACTGACGGAAGTTTCGGCGAGCGGCGATGGCTTTCTCGCCGAGACGGTCCGGGCGTGGGAAGGGGAGGCGATGAAGGCGGAGCGGACACGCGTGGTGCTGCTGCGGACGGGCATCGTGCTGGGAAAAGGCGGCGGTGCGCTCGAGGTGATGACGCCGGTTTTTCGCGCGGGCCTCGGCGGGCAAATCGCGGACGGGCGGCAGTGGATGCCGTGGATTCATCTCGAAGATGAAGCGCGGCTGATCCTGTTCGCGGTCGAGAATCTCGAAATCTGCGGCGCGCTGAATGCCACCGCGCCGTGGCCCGCGCGGAACACAGACTTCACGCGCGCGCTCGCGAAAGCCGTGCGCCGTCCCGCGCTCTTCCGCGTGCCCGCATTCGCGCTGCGAATGCTCGGCGATTTTTCCCATGAATTGCTCGACAGCAAACGCGTGCTCCCCGCCGCGGCTGTCGAACACGGGTTTGGATTCCAGTTTCCCGAGCTCGATCCCGCGCTGAAAAACCTGCTGGGGTAGCGCAGCACGCGGGAATTCCGGGTAGCACGCTCGTCTCGAGCGTTGGCGAAGGCGTCCCGCCTTCGCGAACTTTCAAAACCGCTCGAAATGCGAGAACGCGAGAACGTCTCCTGAGTCGATAGTATGGGAAAGTTCGTCTCCGCGGGACGCGAAGACCGACGCTCGGGACGAGCGTGCTACCCGGAAATCCGATGCGCGGCCTTTTTCCTATTGCCGCGTTGGCATCGGCACGGTGCTGAGGTATTGCCAGATCGCCTCAAATTGCGCTGCCGCTTTTCCGCCGAGCACATCGCCGAGCGGCGTGTTGCCTTCGTCGTCGGCGAAACGCGGCATCTTCGTCTCCGCGTCGATGCGCAGCGGCGCGAGCACCCAGCGCAGGTAGTAGCCTTTGCGCAGGCGCTCGCGGGTGTAGGAGAAATTTGGCGCGGGTGCCTCGAAGACGGCGGTCGCGGCGCGGTCGGCGAGGGTGTGGCAGGTCGTGCAATTGAAGCCGCCGTTTTCGCCGATGAGTTGCTCGCCCGCTTTCACGATGTCCTCCGCGGGACCGGGTTCTTTTGAAATCGCGAGCGCGAAGCCGTGCTCGTGACTGAGCCCTTCCGCGATGCCTTTTGCGTGCAGCGCGAAGCCGGGCATCCGCGCGATTTGATAGTGCCGTGGTTTGTATGCGGTCCTTCCAGCGATGAATTGCGTCATCCATTCCGGTCGCAGTTTTTCGCCGGCCCACGTCAGCATCGGCGCGACCGTTCCCGCGATGGGATGTCCCTCGACTGGCTCCGACGGCGCACCCGCCGTGAGCGCGCCCGTCTCGCCTTCGAGTTGCGACCACACGCTCGATTCCGCATCGCGCGCATGGCACGCGGCGCAGCGGAGATTCTTGAGCTGACGTTCCGCGTATTCGATTGGCGAATCGTGTTTCAACGAAGCGAAGCCGCTCGCGGCGAAAGCGCGGAGCGCGTCGCGTTGTTTCGCGTCGAAGACAAAGTCTGGAGCGTCGCCGCGCGCTCTCGGATCATCGCCGACGCAGCCTTTCGTCCAGCCATTCGCGAGTGTCGCAGCGAGCGCCGGCTGGGTGGTTGGCGGCACGCCGGCGTGGCAATTCAGACAGCCCGCCGACACGAGGAGCTGCGCGCCTTTCGCCGCATCGCCCGCGGGACCGGCGGGAAATTCGCGCTGCGTGCCGCTCAGCAAATACGCGGTGATGCGCTCGGCCTCCTCTTCAGTCAGGCGAAAGTGCGGCATCCGCGACGACGCAAAATTCTTCGCGGGATCGTTCAGGTATTCGCGCAGCGCGGGTGGCTGCCACTTGGACTTGAGGTGCGAAAGCGGGACGCGATCGTATTCATCCTGCCCCTGAAAATCCGGCGTGGAGTGACAGGCGATGCAGCCGAAATTCGCGAAGAGCGCTCCGCCGAGCGGCGCGTTTTCCGCCGCGGGTGCGGTGTCATCGCGTTTTCCCTGAGAGATGAAATACGCCGCGAGATCGCGCGCCCGCTGGTCGATCTTTCCCTCGGCATCGACCGCAAACACGCGCGGCATCAGGCCGTGCGGGCGGATGCTGTGCGGATTGCCGATCCACTGCGCGAGCCACGCCTCGTTGAATTTTCCACCGAGGTCGGCGAGCAGTGGCGCATCCTGCGCGAGTTCGGCCATGCCTTCACCCTTCGCGGGAATCAGCGTCGCGTCGGCGTGACAGGCCGCGCAGCGCATCTGCGCGAAGAGCATCCGGCCTTCGCGGACGCGCTGGCCGGCGCGGAGTTCGGGTGCGGAAATATTGTGCGTGAAAGAAGTTGGCGGGATTGGCTCGGCGGGAAATTCCTTGGAACTCCACGTCACTTGCAGAAAGGCATCCTCCTTTCCGTCGCCGGAAAATTCCGCGACGATTTTGTTGCCGCCCTTGTTGAGTTGCAGCGTCTTGTTCATCACCTGCACGGTCGAATCGCCCGCGCCTTCAAAGACCTCGCTGCCATTGATGGTGAGCTTCAGCGCGCCGCGCACTTCGGCGGCGATGGTGTATTCCGAGCGCAGCGGCGAAACGATCTCGCCCTCCCATTTTGCCGCGAATGCGCCAGCGGGCAGAAACGGCGTGACCGCCGCGCCTGCGGGTACATGCAGCGCGAGGATGCGGGCATCGCGCGTGTCGCTTTTTCCGCCTGCGGTGAAAGTGACCGTCAGGCCGGGATTCATCTTCGGCGCTTGTTCCGCGAGCGGCGCGGGCTTCACGATGTTCTCGGAAAAGCTGCACGGTGCGAGTGCGAGCAGGGCGGCGAGGATGGCAGGAAACTTCATTTTGATTTCGGGAGCGGGAACTTCGACGGGGCGGCGCTAAATTCCAAACAAACTTCAAATTCGGAAATCCCCTCCGACTTCGAAGTCGGAAGGAGAGGAACGCGCTCATTTGGAATTTGTGTCCCGACCCGCGCACGTGCAGATCATGCTGGCTATGTTCACCCGCCGCCACTTCTTCGTCGCCACTGCCGCGCTTGCTCTCGCCCCGATCTGTCTCCATGCCGCCGACGCGCCGAGACGGAAGATTCTGTTCTTCACGAAATCGAGCGGCTTCGAGCATGAGGTCATTAGTTACAAAAACGGGCAGCCGAGTTTCGCGGAGAAAGTCCTCGTCGATCTCGGGGCGAAGAAGAATTGGGAATTCGTGTTTTCAAAGGATGGCTCGTTGTTTTCGCCGGACTATTTGAAGCAGTTCGACGCGCTCTTTTTCTACACCACGGGAAATCTGTGCGATCCCGGCACCGACAAACATCCGGCGATGACGGAGCAGGGGAAGCAGGCGCTGCTCGCCTATGTGGCGGGCGGAAAAGGCTTCATCGGGTCGCACAGCGCGAGCGATACTTTTCACACGAAGAACGAGGCGAACAAGGGGCCGGCTCGCTATCAGAATTTCGGCGACGCGGCTGATCCTTACGTGAAAATGCTCGGCGGCGAATTCATCAAACACGGCGCGCAGCAGTCGGCGAAAATGCGCTGCGTGGATGCGAAATTTCCGGGATTGGAAAAATACGCGGCGGGATTCGATCTGAAGGAGGAGTGGTATTCGCTGAAAGATTTTCGGGCGGACATCCATGTGCTGCTCGTGCAGGAATCGGAGTCGATGAAGGGCATCGAATACCAGCGGCCCGCGTATCCCGCGACGTGGGCGCGTGCGCATGGAAAGGGGCGCGTCTTTTACACGTCGATGGGACATCGCGAGGACGTTTGGACGAACCCGATTTTCCAGGACATCCTCAGTGGCGGCATCGCATGGGCGCTCGGCGATGCGAAGGCGGATGTGACGCCGAACCTGACGGAAACCGCGCCGGGCGCGCTGACGAATCCGCCGTTTCCACCGCCGAAAGCAGCCGCTCCGGCCGCGCCGGTGAATTGAGCTTTCTGAGCCGCGCGGAAAATTGGCGCTTGGAATTTTCACCGCTCGCGGGTCAATCGTTGCACCACGCAATCTTATGAAACTCCTCCTGCTTCCCACGCTCGCCCTTTTCACCCTCGCCCCGCTCACTCACGCCGCCGAAGCGCCGCTGAAAGTGCTGCTGATCACCGGCGGCTGCTGCCACGACTACAAGGCGCAGAAGGACATTTTGAAAAAGGGGATCGAGGCGCGCGCCAATGTCGTCGTGGACCAAATCCACACCGACGACAAGAGCACGAAGCCGCCGCTCGCGATCCTCGGGAACCCTGATTACGCCAAGGGTTACGACCTCGTGCTGCACGACGAATGCGCTGCCGACATCAAGGAGCCCGCGCAAATCGCCGCCGTGCTGAAGCCGCATCGCGACGGCCTTCCCGGCGTGAATCTGCATTGCGCGATGCACAGCTATCGCTTCGGCGACATCGGGAAGCCAGTCGCTGCCGGCGCGGACAACGCTAGCTGGTATGAATACCTCGGTCTGCAAACCACCAGTCACGGCCCGCAGGAGCCGATCGCGATCAGCTACGTGAACAAGGAGAGCCCGATCACCAAGGGGCTCGACGATTGGACGACGATGAAGGAAGAGCTTTACAACAACATCCAGGTGCTCCCGACCGCGCAGGCGCTGGCCCGTGGAAAGCAGATCGTGAAGAGCAAAAAAAAGCAGGCTGATGGCACTGAGACGATCGAGGAAAAAGCGGTCGAGGCCGTGGTCGTCTGGACAAATAAGTTTGGTGAAAAGACGCGCGTGTTCAGCACCACGATCGGCCACAACAACGCGACGGTGGAAGACGCCCGCTATCTCGATCTCGTGACGCGTGGCGTGCTCTGGGCCTGCGACAAGCTCGATGCCGACGGCAAGCCAAAGGCGGGCTACGGCCCGGCGGGGAAATAGCGGGCGGGTTCGTTCATCGCGGCAAATTTACAAAGATCACCATGAGAAAAGGCAGCTTGCTGGTTCACTCCGCTGAAAGCCTCGCTCCAGCGCGGGCAATGCTCGTCGCGCTCATCGCGACTGCGTCCGCAAATGCCGCAGTCATCACCTGGAGCGCGCCGCGGACGATCGTGGATGACCTCGATGTGAGCACCGATGGCGCGCTCGTCGTCGCGCACAATCTCGGCTCGTTCGACAATCCCAGCGCGATGGTGAACGGCGTGACTTTCACGCCATTCGTCACGAGCGCGGCGGTGAATACGACTGGCAACGTCACCCTGAGCGCCGCGACGACCGTCTTCGGTAGGGACACCGGTTTCGGTGAAATCTTCGGGCCGTTCGACGCGCTCTCGGCGGACTACCAGACGCTGCTGGAGTCTGCCAGCTTCACCGGCAGCGCCACTGCGGGTGCGGCGCCGGCCATGATTTCGCTGGCGCTGAATGGACTGACGCCGGGCGCGCAATACCAGTTTCAATGGTGGGCGAATCAATCCGATCCCGCCTCATTCGATCCCCTGGCTCCGACACCCGCCGTCCCTTTCACCACCGCCACCGCGGGCAACAGCGTGACGCTGAATCGCACGGGCTTCGGGCCGGAAAACATTGGCCAGTTCGCACTGGGCGAGTTCACGGCTGACGCTTCCGCCGCGCAAGCGATCACCTTCACCGGACCGGCCCCGCGCAATCTTCTGAACGCATTTCAGCTTCGCCGGCTCGATGCGCCAATAGTGCCCGAACCCGGCTCGTGCATTTTCGGATTTGCCCTTGCTGGATTCGCCCTCCGCTCCGCATCCTGCCGCACACGCACTCGCACTCGCTCCCTTGTAAAATGATCACCCGACGCCTCGCCCTCAAAACGCTCCTGCTCACCACCGGAGCAGCCGCCATCACCCGCCCTGCCTTCGCCGCCGATGCGCCACCTCCGCCAGCCGAGGGCGTCTTCAAGCTGCCGCCGCTCGGCTACGACTATGATGCGCTCGAGCCTTTCATCGACGCGGAGACGATGAAAATTCACCACGACAAACATCACGCCGCGTACGTGAGCAAACTGAACGCCGCCGTCGCCGAGGCGCCTGGGCTCGAAAAGAAATCGATCCGAGAAATCCTGACGAGTCTCGATGCCGCGCCCGAGGCGGTGCGCGCCGCGCTGCGAAATCACGGCGGTGGCCACGCGAATCACATGCTTTTCTGGCAGATACTGAAGAAGAACGAGAACGGCAAACCCGTCGGCGAACTCGCGGCGGCGATCGACAAAACCTTCGGGAGTTTCCCAAAATTTCAGGAAGCATTCGCCGCCTCCGCGCTGAAAGTTTTTGGCAGTGGCTGGACGTGGCTCGTGCTGCGCGGCACCACGCTGGCGATCGAAAATTCCGCAAATCAGGACACACCGATCTCGACCGGCGGTATCCCGATCCTCGCGCTTGATGTCTGGGAACATGCGTACTATTTGAAGTACCAAAACCGTCGTCCCGATTACCTGAAGGCATTTCAGAACGTCATCAATTGGGACGTGGTAAGCGAGCGTTTCGCAAAGCGGACACAGGATTAGGACGTTGGGCAGGGCAGGTGAAAAGCGAATCGGCATTTGAAAGGGCGGCACCCGTTGAGCCATGCCGCTCACCTTTAACCATGAGAACCTAGACGGGTTCGATTTCTGACCCCGGGTTTGCGCAAATTGCCGAGGTTCCCTTTCGTGCATTCTCTCAAACACCCATTTTTATGATCTGCGACCATCTGCGTTTATCTGCTGTACTTTTCCTGCTCGTTTCACCTGCCGTCTCGGGGGCGGAAAAGTCACCGCTGACTTCCTGCTTCATCGCGCCCACGCGCGTGCTTTGGAAATCCGACGAGGGCGTCAAGCACGCCGAAAACCTGCTCGCGCCGAAGCCCGGCCAGACTGTGCTGAAGGAACCGCAGCCGCCGTGTGTCATCGCTCCGAAAGGCGCGCTGCTGCTGGATTTCGGCGTGGAGCTTCAAGGCAACATCGAGCTTTTTGCACCGATGCTTCCCGAGAAGGAACCGCGCAGTGTGCGCATCCGCTTTGGCGAATCCGCGAGCGAGGCGATGGCGGAGCTGGGGGAAAAGGGGGCGCAGAACGATCACGCGATCCGCGACGAAACGGTGACGCTGCCGTGGCTCGGTAAGAAAATCGTCGGGCCGTCGGGATTTCGTTTCGTACGCATCGACGCGGTCGGCACGAAACCCGTGCAGCTTTCCCAAGTCCGCGCCGTGCTGCAAATCCGCGACATCCCGTACGTTGGCTCATTCAAATGCGACGACGAGCGGCTGAACAAAATCTGGCAGGTCGGCGCTTACACCGTGCATCTGAACATGCAGGAATACTTGTGGGACGGCATCAAGCGCGACCGGCTCGTGTGGATCGGCGACATGCACCCGGAGGTGAGCACGATCGACGCGGTGTTCGGCTTCAACGACGTGGTGCCGCGCAGCCTCGATCTCACGCGCGACGTGACGCCCGTGACGGAATGGATGAACGGCATCAGCAGTTATTCGATGTGGTGGGTTTTGATTCACGAGGAATGGTGGAAGCACCACGGCAACCGCGCCTACTTGGAAAAGCAGAAGCCTTACATGCAGGCGCTGCTGAAGAAGCTCGCGGGTCTCATCGGCGAAGATGGGCGCGAAAAGATCGACGGAATGCGTTTCCTCGACTGGCCGAGTTCGCCGAACAAACAAGGCGTGGCCGCGGGCCTGCAAGGTCTGCTCGTGATGACGCTGGAAAGCGGCGCGCGGATGATGACAACGCTCGGCGATGCTAATGTGGCCAGGCTTTGCACCGATGCCGCCACGCGCGGACGCAAAGTGATTCCCGATGTGAATGGCTCCAAATCCGGCGCTGCCCTGCTCGCGCTCGCCGGCATGACCGATGCGAAAAAGACGGCGGATGAAGTCCTGAAAGTGGGCGGCGCAAAAGACGTGTCCACCTTCTACGGCTTCTACGTGCTGCAAGCCCTCGCGAAAGCAGACGAGATGGACGCGGCGCTCGACATCGTGCGCACCTATTGGGGCGCGATGCTCGACCGTGGCGCAACGACATTTTGGGAAGACTTCAATCTCGACTGGCTCGAAGGCAGCGGACGCATCGACGAACTCGTCCCCGCCGGAAAGAAAGACCTGCACGGCGACTTCGGCGCCTACTGCTACGAAGGTTTCCGCCACAGCTTCTGCCACGGCTGGGCCAGCGGCCCGACCGCGTGGATGAGCCAAAACGTGCTCGGGATTCAACCAATGGAACCGGGTTTCGCCACCGTCCGCATCGCCCCGCAACTCGGCTCGCTCAAATGGGCGGAAGGCACCTACCCGACCCCGCGCGGCCCGATCCATGTCCGCCACGAGCGCCAGGCCGACGGCTCGATCAAATCCGAAGTGAAGCTCCCGGAAAGGGTCAAGCAGATGGGGGCAAACAAATGATTTTTTAAGGGGTAGCCTCCGTCCCTTGCTCCCCATCTGCTTGCCCCCATTTGTTTGACCAAAAATTGTCCGTCACCTGCCCCATCAAATTCATCCCGTTGACCGACGCCGAACGTCGTCCGCTCGACTTTGCGGTCATGTCCCACGTCTTTGCCGCGCACAACGAACTCGGTCGTTTGTGCGATGAGGACATTTACAAAAACGACCTGAAAGCGCGCCTCAACTCCGCTGGCCTCGTGGCACACACCGAAGTCCCCATCACCGTCGCGTGGCGCGGCTTCCGCAAAACCTACTTCCTCGATTTGGTGGTCGCCGACGCTCTCCTCTACGAGCTGAAAGTTGCCGCGGCACTCACCGGCCACCACCAGGCGCAACTCCTGAACTACATCCTCCTGCTCGACCTGCCTTCAGGCAAACTGCTCAACTTCCGCCCGGCGAAAGTCGAATCGGAGTTCGTCGCCACCAGGCTCACCCTGGAAAAGCGGCGCGCCATCGCCTTCGACATCTCACGCTGGCAACCGGTCTCCGACCACTGCCCCGCTTTCCGCGAAAGTGCCGAAGACCTCATCCGCACCCTCGGTGCGTTTCTCGATCTCGACCTGTATGCCGAAGCTCTCGCGTGGTCTTGCGTCAATCCCATCCCCGCCCGCATCCCGCTCACTCGCGACGGCCTCGCCCTTGGCATGCAGGAAGTGCGGCTCATCGCGCCCGGCGTCGCCTTTCAGCTCACCGCGCACACGGAGAACTTGGACCGCATCGAATCGCACCTGCGCCGCTTCCTGCGCCACACTTCCCTGCGCGCCCTGCAATGGCTGAACTTCAACCACGCGACCATCACACTCACCACTCTCCTTCCAACGGCGTGATGGAAAATGGGGCAAACAGATGTGGTCAAACAAATGATTTTGTGATGTGTCCCAGCCTTTCTTACCCATCTGTTTGACCCCATTTGTTTGCCCATGAAAACCGCCACCCTACTAATACTCTTCGCCATTTCCCTGCCCGCCGTCGCCGCGCTTTCACCCGCGAATCTGCGCACCGAATGGCTCCCAAATCCGCAGGGGATCGACGCGGAAAAGCCGCGCGTCTCGTGGCGCGTGGAGGAATCGGATGTGAGCGTGCGCGGGCAAAAGCAGACGGCGTATCGCGTGCTCGTGGCGTCGAGTGCGGAGCTTTTGGAGAAAAGCGGGGGCGATCTTTGGGACAGCGGGAAAGTCGCGGGCGATGAGACGCTGAACATCGAATACGCGGGCAAGCCGCTCGCGTCGGGGCAGGCGTGTTTTTGGAAGGTGAAAGTCTGGGACAAGGATGGCGTCGAATCGGCGTGGAGCGCGGCGGGGCAGTGGTCGATGGGATTGCTGAAGCCGGAGGATTGGAAGGCGCAGTGGATTTCGTTCAAAGACGACGCGCCGCTGCACGCGGACCGCGCGAAGCTGCATTTGCCGCCAGCGCGGCATTATAGGAAGCAATTTTCCGCCAACAAAAAGACCGTGAAACGCGCGATGCTCTACGTGTCCGCGCTCGGCATAGCCGACATACACCTGAACGGCGCGAAAGTCGGCGACGGCTATTTCGAGAGCGGCTGGGCCGATTACGCGAAGCGGGCCTACTACCGGGCGCACGATGTGACGAAGTCCATCAACACCGAAACCGAGAATGCCATCGGCGCGGTCGTCACGGACGGCTGGTACTCGGGCTATGTCGGATACGGCCTGCTCGTCGGATACGGGCCGGGAAAAACGGGGCGGGACATTTACGGAAAAACGCCCGCTTTCATTGCGCAGCTCGACTTGGAGTTTGCAGACGGTTCACGGCAGACGGTGGGCACGGATGCTTCGTGGCAGACCACGGGCGAAGGGCCGTATCGCGAGGCGGATTTGATCATGGGAGAGGCGTTTGATGCGCGGCGCGAAAAGTACTGGTGCGGCTCGGAAACCTTTGAAGGGTTTATTGCGAAACCGGATGCTGTCCGAGCGGATGAAAATGCGTGGACCTGGCAACCTGCCATCCGCGCCGAGGACAACGGTAGCGTGAAAGCGAAGTTTTTCGAGCCGGGTGTTGAGAAGGAAGTGCAGCTTGGTTTTCAAAAACCCGCCCGCCTCGTCGCGTACACCGCGCCGCCGATCCGCGTGACGGAAGAATTGCCCGCGAAGAAAATCACCGAGCCGAAGCCGGGCGTGTTCGTCTTCGACCTCGGGCAGAACATCGCGGGCATCATCCGTCTGAAAGTGAAAGGCGCAGCGGGAACGCGCGTCCAGATTCGCTACGGCGAGATGCTTCACAAAGACGGCACGCTGATGACGGAAAATCTGCGCAAGGCACGCGCGACCGATTTCTACACGCTGCGCGGCGATGCGAACGGCGAGACGTGGCAGCCGCGTTTCACGTATCACGGTTTCCAATTTGTCGAACTCACCGGCCTCGCGGAAAAGCCCCCCCTCGAAACCGTGACGGGGCTCGTGCTCACCAATGACATGCCGATCGTCGGCGACTTCGCGTGCAGCGATGAGGTGATGACGCAGTTCTGGCGCAACACCGTGCGCACGCAGAAGGCGAACTTCATCGAAATCCCCACCGACTGCCCGCAGCGCGACGAACGTCTTGGCTGGATGGGCGACGCGCAAATCTACGCCCGCACCGCGAGCTACAACGCGGATGTCGCCGCCTTCTTCACCAAATGGATCGACGACGTGCGCGAGTCGCAGCGCGACAGCGGCGCGTATCCGGACTACGCCCCGTATCCATTCGCCCACGGCGCTCCGGGCGCGACGCATGGCACGGCGTGGACGGACGCCGGCGTCATCGTGCCCTACACGATGTGGCAGGTGTACGGCGACACGCGCCTCATCGGAAAGCACTGGGACTCGATGACGAAATTCATGGCCTGGCGCGCGAAGTCCGATCCGGAGCTGAAAGGCGTGAAGCTCGGGAACACATGGGGCGACTGGCTGAATGTGAACGAGCAGACGCCGATCGAATACATCGACCTGTGCTATCACTTCATCTCCGCGCACCGCATGGCCGAGTGTCCCCAATCTTTAGACGCTGCCTTTGAATTCAGCTTGCCAAAAGTACGGATAGTCAGTAGTTATCGCCCGTGTATACGGTTGCTGAAACACCAACTTATCTGCGCCGCGCCAAGGACGCGGGGATGTCTGAGGCTGAGATGAAGGCGGCGGTGGATCAGGTGGCGTCCGACCCGGCGGCCGGGGATATCATTCAGGGTTCGGGCGGATGCCGCAAGGTCCGGGTCGCCGGGCGCGGCAAGGGTAAG
>JANNWY010000031.1:0-50176 GCA_031409335.1 Chthoniobacteraceae bacterium
TTTTGTAGATGAAATCGAACTCCTCGTGCGGGTCGCGGCTGAAGACGAAGTCGTGATGCGCGAGGTGCTCGTAGCGTTTGCTGAGGCCGAGGTAGAGCACGACGCCGGAGCACGCAGGCTCGTAGCTGCGCCGCCGCTCGAAGGCCGCGCCGACCGTGCCGTTGATGAGTTCACGATGGGTGCGGACGGAGTCGCAGTTCGACACCACGGCGCTGAGCGCGATCTCCTCGTCCGCATCCGTGAGCACGCCGGTCACTTCGCCACCGCGCGACAAGATTTTTTCGATCTTCGTGCTGGTGCGGAATTCGACGCCGAGTTCGCGCGCGAGTTTTTCCAGCGCGAGTGGGACGGCGCGCGTGCCGCCCATCGGATACCAAACGCCTTCGTCGGTCTGCATGTGCGCGATGCCGCAGAGCACGGCGGGCGAGCCGTAGGGCGACGAGCCGACGTATTGTGTAAAATGGTCGATCATCTGCGCGACGCGCGGATCGGGCGTGTATTTGCGCACCGTGGCGGCGACCGAGTGGCCCATGCGCATCGCGAGCACATCGCCAAGCATCTTCGGGTCGAACGAGGCCTTCCACTCGAACATGTCCATGATTCCGCCGATCGGTTTGTAGAAAAAGTGGCGCTGCGAAATGCCGTCGAGCCGCGCGCTGTAGTCGATGAAGTCGCGGTAGCGCTGGCCGGAATTCGTGCCGGGCGCAAACGCGTCGAGCGTCTTCACCATCGCGTCCGGATTCTGCGCGAGGTCGAGCACGGAGCCGTCGTCGAAAAAGCAGCGCCACTGCGGATCGAGGCGCACGAGTTCGAGGTAGTCTTCGAGCCGCGCGCCCGCCTCGGTGAAGATGCGCCGCAACACCGACGGGATCGTGACGATGGTCGGCCCCATGTCGAAGCGAAAGCCGTCGCCGGTGAGCTGCGCCGCCTTGCCGCCGAGCCATTCGTTGCGCTCGAAGAGGATGACTTTGCGCCCGCGCGCGGCGAGCACGCAGGCCGCGGAGAGTCCGGCGAGGCCGCCGCCGATGATGCCGATGGGTTTCATAGTTTTCTGGATTTCGCTTTGGCGATGAGTGCGCTGACAAGCTCGCGGATCGCGGCAAGGCGACTGCGGCCATGCGCGGCGCGGATGTAGGCGGAGAAGAGCTGCGCGTCGTCGGCAGCGGGCTCGTCGAAGTGCTGGTGCGCGCGGCCGCGGCGGATGGCGACGACGTGCGGGAAAGTCATCTCGAGCAGCCCTTCGCCGCCGCGCGTGGTGCCAAAGCCGCTGGCTTTCACGCCGCCGAATGGCATGCGCGGATCGGCGGTGGGAACGATGAGGTCGTTGACGAGGACGAAGCCGGTTTTGATCTGCGCGGCGAGCGCGCGCGCCTTCTCGATGTCGCGGGAGAAGATGGATGCGCCGAGCGCGAATTCGGCGGCGTTCGCACGCTGGACGGCGGCGGCTTCATCGCGCACGCGCTCGACGAGCAGACGCGGGACGCGCGCGGCAGTGAGGCGAGCGAGCAGCGCTTCGGCGATGGATTGCTCGACGATGAGGCGTCGCGGAGCAATGCAAGTCTCGCCATCATTCAGCCGCGTGCCAAAACGTAGCGCGCCTACGACGAGATCGAGATCGGCGTCGGCGAGAACGATCACGGCGTCCTCGCCGGAGAGTTCCATGACGGACGGCGTGTTCGTCTCCGCGAGGGTGGCGAGCACGTCGCGACCGTTTTCAGACGAGCCGGTGAAAATGACTTTGTCCACGCCGCCAGCGATGGCTTCGCGCGCGGCTTCGACGGTCTCGGGGAGGATCGTGAGCAGCTCTGGATCGAGACCGGCAACGCGGATGAGTTCCGAAAATCGGAACGCCACATCGCGCGTGCCGGGCGCTGGTTTGAGCAGCACGGAATTTCCCGCGACGAGCGCGTGCAGGGCGTGAACGGCGGGGAGAAAGAGCGGATAATTTCCCGGCCCGA
Source organism: Chthoniobacteraceae bacterium (assembly GCA_031409335.1). Lineage (GTDB taxonomy): Bacteria > Verrucomicrobiota > Verrucomicrobiia > Chthoniobacterales > Chthoniobacteraceae > JANLQB01. The sequence goes on from JANNWY010000031.1 coordinate 1,959, forward strand.
TCACCAGCACGACGCCGAACGGCTGGCGCTGGACCTCAAAGGAAAGGCCCTGCAACCAGAATGGCCGACCACCTTTCCCACCAGCGCGCGGCGCGAGGATGCGCGCGGCATTTTTCTCCAGCCAGCGGCACGCGTCGGCGAGCGGGAGGACTTCGGAGACGAGCTTTTCAGCGAGCGGCCGATCGCTGACCGCCCCGGCGGCATTGGCCAGGCCGTGCGCATTTTCCGCGATCAGGTGGCGCAGCTCGCGGACGATGCGGAGCCGTTCGTGGATTGGCCCGCGCGCCCATTGCGCTTGCGCAGCGCGGCTGGGTTTTGGGCGTTCAATGAGCGCGGTCATCACGCAGGCTCCAGATTGAACGGCGCGAGTTGTGGCTCGGGCTCGGCGGCGGGGGCAATGCCGAGGTCTTCGAGCAGCAGACGCGAGCTGATGCGGGCGCTTTCAAAAATCACCGGCAGGCCGCTGCCCGGATGGGTGCCGCCGCCGACGAGGTAGATGCCATCGAGATCCTCGAAACGATTGTGCGGACGCAGGTGCAGCATTTGGTCGAGACTGTGCGCCAGATTGAAGGTCGCGCCCATGTGGATTTCGTATTTCGAATCCCAATCGTCGGGCGTGACGATGCGCTCGAAGCGGATGCGACGCTCCACGTCGGTGTAGCCGGCCTTCGCGATGTGGCGCAGCATCTTCGCGCGGAAGCGCTCGCGCTCGCGGGACCAATCGACGTTCGGATGCTGATGGGTGACGGGCGCGAGAATGTAGAGCGCGCTGCTGCCGCGCGGGGCGAGCGCCGGGTCGGTGACGCACGCATTTTGCACATAGAAAGACGGATCCTCGGAGAGCACGTGGCGGTTCTCGATCTCATCGAGATTGCGCACGTAATCGTCGGCGATGTGGATGCTGTGATGCGGCAAATCGAAGGTGCCCTCGACGCCGAGGTACATCATGAAAGTGGAGCACGAGAATTTTTTTCGGGCGATCCGGCGATCGGTCCAGCGGCGGCGCAGGCGGTCCGGGACGAGGCGTTTCATCGCCCGAGCAAAGTCCGCGTTCATCACGATCGCGCCCGCTTTTTCGACACCCGCGGCGGTGCGCACGCCGACGGCGCGGCGACCCTCGAAAAGCACTTCCTCGACTGGCTGATCGGTGCGGATTTCCACGCCGAGCCGCTCCGCGACGCGCGCCATCGCCACGCTCAGCGCGGCGCATCCGCCGAGGGGGTGAAACACGCCGTGCTCGTATTCGAGGAACGACAAAATCGAGAACAAACTCGGGCAGCGAAACGGCGACATGCCGAGGTATTTCGACTGGAAGGAAAACGCGAGGCGGATGCGCGGGTCGCGGAAAAAGCGGCTGAGATATGTGTCGAGCGACTGATGCGGGCGGAGCATCGGCAGCATCTTGAGCAGGCTGGGGCTGACGAGATCCTTCCAACTGTTAAACGGCGTGTTCAGGCACGGCTCCATGCGCTCCAGCTTTGTGCGGTTTTCCACCATGAAGCGTGAAAATCCCGGCGCGTCGCCCGGCGCGATCGCGGCGATTTGCTGCTCCATGCGCGCGATGTCCGGCGTCGCGTCGATCTGCCCGCCGCCGCCGAAGATGATGCGGTACTGCGGATCGAGCCGCACCATTTCCACCTCCGCCCGGAGCGACGTGCCGGCTGCCGCGAAGATTTCCTCCAGCACGCGCGGGTAGAGGAAAAACGTGGGGCCGAGATCGAACTTGAAGCCCTCCGCCTCGATCGAAGAAGTGCGCCCGCCGACCGTCGGCAGCCGCTCGAGGACTTTCACTTTCACGCCCGATGCGGCGAGGAGGATGGCGGAGGCAAGGCCGCCGGGACCGGCGCCAATGATAATGACGTCTTTGCTCATGGTGTTGGGTTCGCGAATGAAAGTGCGGGTCAGAATTTCATCTTCACGCCGCACGCCCGGGCCACGCACCAGCCACGCGCCGCCTCGAAGGCAACGAACGCGGATGAAGCCGCGAGGGCAATGCCGGCAGGCTGCGAATGCGCCCATGCAAAGTAGGCGGCTCCGCCCAAACCGAGGGCTCCGGCGCCGCGGATCAAGCGGCCTTTCGTTTCGATGTTTCGCTGGAAGAAGGACATGGGATTGGTGCTGATACGCTCATCCCCGTCGTCAGGGATGCGCCCTTTTTAGATGCTGCGGATGGGAGCGGATAGTTGGAGATTCTGCAAGAATTCAGTGACGAGCGGAGCGAGGCACCCGGATTGTGCCATTCGGAATGCTCGAAAAAGCCTCGACTCGCCAGCAATCGTGACGGGACGATATTTGGTCGCATGAAGCAGCCCGATTACACCTTCCGCGCGGACAAATCGACCGGTGAGGAAGTGCATCGCATCGCGGACGGACTGATCGACGCGGCGCTGCATCGCGCACGGCATCCGGGCCGCGACGCGGTGGAGGACGTGCATTTTTTCCGCACGACCGCCAAGCGGCTGCGCGCGCTCCTTCAACTCATCCGGCCAATGATCGCGATGACCACTTTCGACCGCGAAAATGAGCGGTTGAAACGAGCCGCCGACCGGCTTGCACCGTTTCGCGATCGCGCCGTCGCGGCTGAGACGGTGAAGGCGTTTGGCAAGGCCGCCGGCTTGCTATGGGAGCTGCATCGCGCGGACCGCAAACCCACCGCGAAAGGCAGCCGCCGAAACGCGATGCGCCAGGCCGCGCGCGATCTCGAACTCTCGCGGATTGGTTTTCAGCAACTCCGATTTCACGGCGAAAACTGGGATCTGGTCGGACCGGGATTGATGCGGGTTTACAAGCAGGCACGCCGCCGGATGAAAGAAGCCCGCACTCATCCTGGCGACCGCGCGTTTCACCGGTGGCGCATTCGCGTGAAGCAACTCTTCCATCAACTCAGATGGCTCGAACCGGTCTGGCCAAGGCGCTTCCGCAAACTCAGCAGACGTCTGCACAAGCTGGAAGAAATGCTGGGGGCCGACCACGACCTCGTCGTCCTGTGCGCGCTTTTGGAAAAGACACCGGGGAGACTCGAAGAGATCGCGCAGGTGAAGAAGTCCGCCGCGAAACAAAGCAGGCGCTTGCGCCGGGCCAGCGAGCGTCTCGGCGGGAAGACGCTGAATGAAACGCCGCGACGGTTCCGCCGGAGTTGCGAGCGGCACTGGCAGGCTTGGCGGAAAGGCTGACGCAGTTGGACAAGATTGGCCTGGCGTTTCGCAATCGCTGCGCAGCGTGGCTGCGGAGTGGCGTTAGGCTTTACCCAAGATGAAACCCGAATCCGACCTCGGCACCCGGCGCGACCGGCTGATGCAAGAGCACATTCACGATCCCTACAAGACAGCGCACAAGCTGCCGGAACCGACCGTCTGCCCGGAGTGTGGCGCGGTCTTTCACGAGGGGCGCTGGCAATGGATGACGCCAGCGCCGGCCAGCGCGCACCGCACTTCCTGCCAGGCCTGCCATCGCATCCGCGACAAGTATCCGGCAGGGCGGGTGACGTTGAGCGGTGGCTTCGTCCGCGGGCACGAAGCGGAACTGCTGAGTCTCGCGCGACATCAGGAAACCGCGGAGAAGCAGGCGCATCCGCAGCATCGCATCCTGCTGATCGAGGAAACGCCCGATTCCATCGTGATCGAGACCACCGACCTGCATCTGCCGCATCGCATCGCCGCAGCGGTGGAACACGCGTATCACGGCGAACTCAAGCTTCACTACGACGAAGAGGGCTACTTCCTCCGCGCCGACTGGCAGCGGGAGGCTTGAACCCACTTTCAAACATCAACCCCACAAAACCATGCTCGCAAAATACAACGTCGAATACGCGGTCCCATTCCAACGCCACGACCAGCCGCACCATCATCTGACCAACGATCCCGTCGCCTGCGAGGAGTTCCTCACCGAACTGCTCGAGCGCGGCTTCAAGATCACGAGTGTCCTGCACGAAGGCGTGGCGCTGCCGAAGGTCGATTTCGACCGGATGATCAAGACCGCCGCCGGAGTGCTCACGACCCGGCACATCTGCCGCTCGCTCGGCATCGACAGCGCCGAGGCGCACCACCGCTTCGGTTCGCCAGCGTAGGCCATTTCAAGAGGACGGCTGGATCGCGCGGTTGGTCGCTATCGCGCGCATGTATTGCGCGCGCTCGAACGCGCTTGGATCGGCGCAGTTTTGCTGGCTGAGACTGCCTTTGAATTGGGCGACGCTCTCGAATTCGTGCGCCGCCATCCACTCGCGCATCTCGCGCTCGATCACCGTCAGATGGCCGATGCCGTGCCGCAGCAGCGCCGAACAGAGCATCGTCACATCCGCGCCGGCCATGAGCATTTTCAGCGCATCGGTGCCTCTGAGGATGCCGCTCGTGGCGGCGAGACTGGCACGCACACGACCGTGTAGCATCGCGATCCAGCGCAGCGGCAATCGCATTTCTCCGGGCACGCTGAGATTGATCGTCGGCGTGACTCCGCGCGCTGCGAGGTCGATGTCCGGCTGGTAAAAGCGATTGAACAGCACCAAGCCATCGACGCCCTGCGCATCGAGCCGGCGGGCGAAGTGCGAGAGATTTGTGAAGAACGGACTGAGCTTCACGGCGACCGGAATTTTCACCTGTGCCTTCACCGAAGCGATGATGGTGAGGTAACTCATTTCGATCTCCTCGGCGGTCACTTCAGGGTGCGCCGGGATGGAGTAGATATTCAGCTCCAGCGCGTCGGCCCCCGCCTCCTCGATCGCCCGCGCATACGCCGTCCACCCGCCGAAGGTCGTCCCATTAAGGCTCGCGATGATCGGGATTCCCAGCGCCTGCTTCGCCTTCCCGATGTTGAGCAGGTAATGATTCGGCGCGTATTGAAATTCATGCGCGGCGGGAAAGTATCCCGGTGTCTCCGCGCTCCCTTCCGCGAGGTGGTGCAGCGTCTGGGTGTCGTGGCGGATTTGCTCCTCAAAAAGCGAATGCATCACGATCGCCGCCGCGCCCGCGTCTTCCATGCGTTTGAGGTTGTCGAGGTCTTCCGAAAGCGGCGACGCCGACGGCACGAGCGGCGTGCGCAGTTTTAATCCGAGATAGGTGGTCGCGAGATTCATGCGGTTGTTTCAGGGCGGGCGGGCGCGCCCGTCTTTGTGAAATGTTTCGCCCCATCCGTGGCCAATTACTCCCCATCCTCTGCCGAAGCCTTGTCGTCGGTTGCCTGAGGCTGCGGATGGATGGGAGCTGGCGGTGGTGGCGGGGTGCGGCGGTAGATGGTGTGATAGACGAGGCCGACCATGCCGGCGCCGCCGACGAGATTGCCGAGGGTGACGGGGAGGAGATTGCGCAGCATGTCAGCGAGGCTGATATCGGCGTGGAGGAAAATGCCGAGCGGGATGAAATACATGTTCGCGACGCTGTGCTCGAAGCCAGCGGCGACGAAGGCGGCGATCGGGAAGATGATCGCGAGGATTTTGTCGGTGACGGTGCGACCGGCCATGGCGAGCCAGATCGCGAGACAGACGAGAAGATTGCACAGCACGCCGCGGAAGAACGCTTCGCCAAACGGCAGCGCGACCTTTGCGGTGGCGATCGCGACGGCGGCGCTGCCGACTGCGCCATCAGCCATTTGCGCGTGGCCGGACAACGCGACGATGGCGGCAAGACCGGCGGCGCCGATGAAGTTGGCGAGATACACGAGGGCGAAATTCGTGAGCAGTTTCCCGACGCTGATCCGGCCTGAAACGCACGCCATGACGAGCAGATTGTTGCCGGTGAAAAGTTCCGCGCCCGCGACGACGACGAGGATGAGCCCGAGCGAAAAGACGACGCCGGCGAGCACGCGCGCGATGGCAAAGCTGAGTCCGGCGTCACTCAGCACGAGCGTGGCGAAGAGCGCGCCGAGGCCGATGAAGCCGCCGGCCAGCACGCCGAGCGCGACCACTGAGACGAGCGGCAGATTCGCTTTCGCGACACCGACGGTTTCCACGCGTTCGGCGATTTCGCGCGGTGAGTAGCAGTCGAAGCCGAAGACCTCAGCCATGCACAGTGTCCCCGGCGGCGATCGCGAGTTGCGGGAGCGCGGCGTCGCCGATTGCCGCGGGATGCAGGACCACGCGGGCGTCGAGTGCGAGGATTCGCCCGGGACTCGCGAGCAGCGGATTGATGTCGATCTCGGCAATGCGGCGTTGCTCGGCGACGAGATGACTGAAGGCGACGAGGAGTTGCGCGAGCGCATCGAAATCCACCGGGGCGCGTCCGCGCACTCCGGCGAGCGCGCGGAAAATGCGGGTCCGCTCCATGAGTCGCCGCGCGAGCGTGGCCGTGAGCGGAGGAAGACCAAGCGCGCGATCTTCCATGATCTCGACCAACTCGCCGCCCGCACCGAAAAGCAGCACCGGGCCGAACTGCGGATCGACGCTGCTGCCGAGGATCAGCTCGATGCCACCGCGCGCGATCATCGGCTGCACGGTGACGCCGCCGAAACTTCCCGCGCCCGCATTTTCCCCAACCGCTTTTTCGATCGCACACCACGCGCGGCGGACGGCCGCGGCATCATGCAGATCGAGTTGCACGCCGCCCACGTCGGTTTTGTGCGTGATCGTGTCGGAGAAAACTTTCAGCACCACCGGCCAGCCGAGGCGCTCCGCGTGGCGGATCGCGTCCTCCTCGCGCTGCGCGATCAAGGTCTCCACCACCGGGATGCCATAGGCCGCGAGGAGGTGTTTCGATTCGACTTCGTTCAGCAGCGTGCGCCCGGCTTCGCGCGCGGTGGCGATGATGCGTTCCGCAGCCTGCCGGTTTTCGGCGGCGTGCGGCGGCGCGGATCGTTCTGCGAGCAGACGGAGGCGGTCGCTGTGGCTCCACATCAGCGCAAAGGCGCGCGCGGCTTCGTCGGGATAGTCGTAGGTGGGAATGCCCGCGCGGTTGAGCGTGGCGCGCGCGGTGGCAAGCGATGCGCCGCCCATCCAGCTCGCGAGCACCGGCTTCGCGGCGGAATTTGCGAGCGCGGCGATGCGCGCGGCGGTGCCGTCGGCATCGGTCATCGCCTGCGGCGTGAGCACGACGAGCACGCCGTCGGTGTTGGCATCGTGGAGCGCGAGCTCGACGGAACGCGCGTAACTCCCGGCGTCCGCCGCACCGAGCAGATCGACGGGATTCCCATGGCTCCACGCGGGCGGCAGCAGCGCGTCGAGTGCGGCGATCGTATCGCACGAAAGCGGCGCGAGCTGCCCGCCGCAGGTCACGAGCATGTCCGTCGCGAGCGCGCCCGGTCCGCCCGCATTCGTCACGATCGCGAGCTGCGGCCCGTGCGGGCGCGGTTGTTTCGCCAGCACTTCGGCCATGTCGAAAAGTTCCTCGATGGTCTGCACGCGCAGCACGCCCGCGCGGTGGAACGCGGCATCGAGCACCGCGTCACTGCCCGTCATCGCGCCGGTGTGCGAAGCCGCCGCGCGCGCCGCCGCCTTGGTGTGCCCGACCTTGATGACGATGATCGGTTTCGTGAACGCGACCACGCGCGCCGCGGAGAGAAATGCGCGCGCATCACCGACCGATTCCATGTAGCAAACGATGCTCTTCGTCAGCGGATCATCGCCGAGGTGGGCGATGAGATCGCCCCAGCCGACATCGAGCATCGAGCCGATCGAAACGAATGCGCTGAAGCCGACATTTTCGCGCAGGCTCCAATCGAGGATCGCCGTGCAGAGCGCGCCGCTCTGGCTCAGAAACGCGACGCTGCCAGGCCGCGACATCGTTGCCGCGAAGGTCGCGTTCAGGCCCAGCGACGGAATCATGATGCCAAGGCAATTCGGGCCGACGATCCGCATCCCGCCACGCCGCGCGAGGATTTCTCGCTCCAGCGCCGCGCCCGCCGCGCCGCACTCCTTGAAACCGGCGGAAACAATCACCGCCGCCCGCACTCCCGCCGCCGCACACTCGCCAACGACCGCCGGCACCGTCGCCGCCGGCGTCACGATCACCGCGAGCTCGACCGGCTCCGGCACTGCCGCGATGGAAGGAAACGCCTTTCTCCCGAGCACGCAGTCCCGCTTTGGATTGACCGGAAACACCGCGCCGGAAAATGCGCGGAGATTTTCCATCACCGCGCGCCCGACGCTGCCGTGCGCTTCGCTCGCACCGATCAGCGCCACGGACTTTGGCGCGAAAACCGCACCGAGTGAGCAGGTGGTCGTTTCGCGAAAATGTTCGGTGCTCGGTTGCATGACTTGTTCGCCACGATCTTGCGTCACGGCTCCGGGACATGGCTACCCGATCTTTGCCGAATGCTCGCCGAACGTTGCGCGTCACCGCTGCGCCGCGAGCGGTCGCCAGTAGCCTGGCAGATTCGGTTTCGTCTCGCGCAGGATTTCCAAAATCGCCTGGCGGTCAGGCGCGCTGATTTTGGAAAACTGCGGGTCCGCATCCTGGCCGGTGAGAATCTCGTGCAGCCGCTGCAACAGCCGCTCGCGCATCACCGCCGGGATTTCGTCGAACGCCTCCGAGTAGATCAGAAACGAGCATGGGTGCTTGAACATCCGCGTTTGCAAATCGAAGTCGCGCAACGAGCGGCCCTTCGAGTCGCGCAGACCCGATGCGGTGAAGTCCGCCGCATATTGCGGATTTCCGCTGATCGGCGCAGTGAGCGGCACTTCCTCCGCGAAGAGCAGGTAGCGGAGGAACGCGTTCTCCTGATTTTTGAGGTAACGAATGTGGCCGTAGGTCGCCATCATGATGCGCGTCTCGTAGTTCAGCCGCGTGATGTAATTGTGCATGTGCCCCTGATGTTCGAGGACCATCAGCGCGACGATGTCGCTGTGCGGCGTGAGATATTTTGCGGTGTCGATGAGCTGTGTGAGATCGGCCAGATTGCCGCGAAAACCGGGCTCGCTCGCGTGCCGGTCGAAGGCGGATTCGCCGATGAGATTTCCCAAATGCGCCTGCGCTCCGCTCTGCCCGCTGACATACCAGCCGCCCCACCGCTCGCCGAGCGGCGCGCAATGCGTGACTTCGCCAGAGTCTGTCCCAGCCTTGATCTCGCCGCCACCATCGGTCTGGAGCGAACGCACAAAATGCCCCGGCACACCGAGCGTCCGGCCCGAGACGTGGCACTGGATGCACTCGCTGTTGCGCACGAACGACGGCTTTTTCACCTCCTCCTGCTCGATCGAATAAAACACACCGCCGAGCTTCGGATCGACCGCGGAAATTTCCATCATCGGCGCGTGCGGGATGTAGCCGATATAGACATCGTCGTTGTAAAAAATCGCGCGCGGATTGCGCGGATTGATCGCGCGCCGTTGCAGCGAGGTCTGGGAGAAGACCAGCATCTGCGAAGACTTCGGAACCTTCAGCGCATCGAGCAGCGCGGGCAGCCAGCCAAATTTCTCATCCCACTTCAGCTTCACCTCGCCACTCGCGATCCGTGCCTGGAGTTTCGCCACGCGATCCGCGGGCGTCTGCTCGCTGTAGGCGATGATGCTTTCGTCGTAAGGCAGCGCGTGTGTGGCACCTTGAAAGTCCTCCGCGAGGGCCGGGCGCGCGAGGCTCAGCAAGGCTATGGTGAGAAGGCTTCGGATGGATCGCATGGAGATGGGTCGCAGTGCTGGCGGTGGTTGTCGAAAGCATGATCGGGCGTCTGGTGCATTCATGCCTTGATCTGTGTCAAACCATGGAATGATTGCAGCAGGCAGCTTCCCCGTCCACTCCGGCACTCGCGGATGGCGAAGGATGCGCGGTAAACGCAGCAATGGCGGTCGCTGTTGCGCAGTTTCACGGGGGACCAGGGGGACTTTCCCTCCGTAGCGAATGGCCGCGCGTCAGTGGCAGTGATTTGGCGCGGAGTTCGTCGAGCAGTTGCGCGGCTTTGTGCTGCTTGGCGCGGCGTAGGGAATTGGCGTCGAGCACGAGTTCGGTTTGCGTGGAAGGCTCGGTGACGTTGCTGACTTTGAGCGAGACGAGGCGGAGTGGCTCGCGCCTTTTCCACGCGCCGCGGAGGAGCGCGGGAAGGTGCGGGTAGATGTCCGTTTCGAGATCGGTCGGCGCGTCGAGCGTGGTGCCGTGGGATTCGTCGGTGAAATCCGGGTAGCGCACTTTGATGGTGACGGTGCGGATCGCTTTCCCGTCGCCACGCACGCTGGCCATCAGCCCGTCCGCCATGCCACGGAGGATCGCGAGGATGGGTTCACGCTCGCGGATGTTTTCTCCGAAGGTGTCCTGCACGCTGTACGACTTTGCTTCGTCGCGCTCGGTGACGATGGCCCGCTCGTCGATGCCGAACGCGCAGGCGCGCAGGTCTTCCGCGGAGCTTCCGGCGGCGCGGCGCAGCTGATCGCGGGAAGCGTTCGCGACATCGTCGATCGTGAGGAGGCCGAGCGCCTTGAAACGCTCATACGCTTTCGCGCCGACGCCGGGCAGCCAGCGGCTTTCCAGCGGAGCGAGAAAGGCGCGCTCTTCTCCGCGCGGCACTTCCACGAGTGCGTCGGGTTTGCGGAGTTTCGCGGCGATTTGGGAAATGAGTTTGTTCGCGCCGATGCCGAGCGAAACGGTGAGGCCGAGTTCTTCGCGGATGCGCACCTTCAGCCGCACCGCGATCTCGCGCGCGGTCAGCGTGCGGTGGCCGCTGACATCGCAGTAGCCCTCGTCGATCGACGTGCGCTCGATGTACGGCGTGAATTCTTCGACGAGCGCAAACATGCGGCGCGAGTAGTCGGAATATTTCTCCATGCTGCCGCGCACGAGGATCAGCTCCGGGCAAACCTTCAGCGCACGCTGCGTCGGCATCGGCGTGTAAACTCCACGCGCCCGCGCTTCATACGTGGCGCTCGCGATGATGCCGCGATGCAGCCCGCCGACGGCCATCGCCTTTCCGCGCAGCGCGGGATTTTCCACCTGCTCGACCGAGGCGTAAAATGCGTCGGCATCGAGGTGGACGATCATCGGGAAGTTGAGGGTTGAGAGACCTCCGCCGTGATGCCCGCCTCAGCTCTCTATCTTCCGCACCAGCGCGACCATCACGCCTTGCACCAAGAGTTCGGTGAGCGGGATGAGGTCGGGATACTTCGGATTCTCGGCTTTTAGAAACGCATTGCCGCGATCCAGCACGAACCGTTTCAGGGTCGTTTCGCCGTCGATCAACGCGGCGACGATGTCGTGGTTTTTCGGGCCGCGCTGTTCGAGGACGACGAGGTCGCCGTCGTTGATTTGCGCGCCGATCATGGAATCCCCGCGCACTTTCAAAGCGAAAACGCGAGCCGTGCTGCGGAGGCCGACGGTGCGTGTGTCCACGGAAAGCACGCCGTCGCGCGACTCTTCGGTGAGCTGGGAAAAGCCGGCGGCGATCGAGCCGTAGATCGGGATATCGATGATCGGATCACGATTGAGCGTGGAGACGAGCGCCATCGCGCGCGCTTTTCCCGCGTGACGCTGGAGCACGCCTTTTCGTTCCAGCGCGCGGAGATGATTCACCGCCGCGGTCTGGCTCGCGAAGCCAAAGTGCTCCTGGATTTCGCGCGTCGAGGGAGTCACCCCGCTCTTGTGCTGCGCGGCTGCGATGAACTCCAAAACCTGACGCTGACGATCGGTTAAATTCATGTTCGCGCGAACACTAGGAGGGCGCGGCGACGATGTCCAGCAGCCCGGGATTCGTCACTCGCTACTTGTCACCGCCGCGCACATCCGCGAGTAGTCGCGCCCTCATGAACATCCTCATCCTCGCAGCCGGATATGCGACGCGCCTTTACCCACTCACGGAAAACAAAGCGAAGCCGCTGCTCGATGTCGCCGGCAAGCCGATGATGGAGTGGGTGATCGACAACCTCGCGCCAATCGCGGGCATCGAGAAAGTGTACGTCGTCACGAACAACAAATTCGCCGCGCACTTCGAGGCATGGGCGAAGCATTACAACGAAGTCCACGCGAAGCTCGCTTTTGAAATCGTGAACGACGGCTCGACCTCCGATGCCGACAAACTCGGCGCGATCGGTGATCTGAATTACGTGATCCAGAAGCACGGCATCGACACGAGCGATTTGCTCGTGGTCGCGGGCGACAATCTTTTCAGCGAAAGCCTCGAAGCGTTCGGCGATTTCTGCCGCGAGAAGAATCAGCCGGTGCTCGGCGTGTACGATGTCGGCTCGCTCGAAGAGGCGAGAAAGTATGGCGTCGTCGCGATCGACGCCGCGGGGACGATCACGGAGTTTGTGGAAAAGCCAAGCGCGCCGCCGAGCACGCTGATCGGCATCGCGCTTTACTACTATCCGGCGGACACGGTGAAGCAGATCGCGCAATATCTCGCGGAGGGAAACAACCCGGATCAACCGGGCCGCTTCGTGCAATGGCTGTATCCGCGCACGCCGGTGCGGACGTGGAGCGTGCCGGGGACGTGGTTCGATGTGGGCAGCAAGGAAACGCTGGAAGAGGCGGGCCGGATTTTTGCGCAGTTCGCGGAGTAGCGCACACGCCCCGTGGCTTGCCGCTCCTGCGGCGAGCGGGAAAGGCGGCGCGTTCCACCGCTTGAAAGGGCGTCTAAAAAGTCGTATCGCAGTTTCTTGCTCCTGATCTTGATCCTGCTCCTGATCCATGTGCCGCGCGCCTCTGAGGGATCAAGATCAAGATCAAGATCAAGAGCAGGAGCAGGAGCAGGAGCAGGACGGCTCGCCGCTGGAGCGGCAAGCCACGGGGCGGCTTACGGCTCCGTGCTCACGCGGTAGTTCCGCTGCGCGCCGCTGGCGCCGCCGGTGTGCGTAAAGGTCGCGGTCGCGCCGGTGGCGACAATGGGTGCCGGCGTGATCTGGCTCCACGAGCCTGCGACCAGGTCCGGGCGCGAGTGAACGCGGTAGCGTTTGCCGACGACGGTCTTCCACGTGAGCACGACATCGCTGCCCGAGACTTGCACGTTCGTGATGATGAAGCCCGATGCCGGATCGTTCGGGACCGTACCCGCGATCCACTCGGCGAGGTTGCGCAAACCGTCACCGTCGAGATCGCCGCCAGCGTCGTTGGTGCCAACGCTCAAGCCATTCGCCGTTTCCCAAGCGTCGCCCATGCCGTGGCCGTCAAGGTCGGTTTGGACATCGAGAGACAATGTGCGTCCACCGGGGCCACCCGAGTTCGTGGCGGAGAGGGAAACGATGGCGACGCCCGCGGCGGACGGTGTGCCGGAGATGAGGCCGGTGGACGTGCTCACGGTCAGCCCGGCCGGCAGGCCCGATGCGTTGTAGCTCGTCGGCAAATTCGTCGCGGTGATCTGATACGAAAACGCGCCGCCCACCACGGCGCGCGCGGTGTTCGGGCTGGTGATGACGGGCGGCGGCGCGGCGGCGACGTTAAAGTTGTTCGAGTTGCCGGTGTGCCCGGCACCGTCGTTGGCCACGAGGTGGATGGTGTTCACGACGGAGGTGATCGAGAGGTTGCCGCTCCACACGCCGCTCGTGAGAGTGACGCTTGATGGCGTGACGGTGTAGGTCGGGGGCGGCGGGATGAAGGGAACTGTCAGGCCAGTATTCTGGATGCCCTTGTTCGCGTCGCTGGCACCCTCGGTCCAATCGACGGCGGTGTTGAGGTCGGTCGTGCCGCCGCGCGTTTTGATGCCCTGGAAGTTGATCGCGGTAGCGCCATTGCCGCTCCACTGCGCGGCGAGGACTCTGATGTTCGTGTAGGTGGTCGAGCCGACGGTGACGCTGGGGATGTTGATGGCGGTGATGTTCGCGGCGGTGTAGCCCCAGCCGACAAAGTCGCGCACAGCACCGGTGCCGTCGCAGAGCATGCACCAGCCGTTGCGATTGCCGCCACCAAAGGTGAAGCCGCTCCAGTTGATGCTCGGCGCATAAACTCCGGGGGTCGCTTCGTTGACGACGATGACCTGGCCGGGCGCGATCGTGGCGGGCAGCGGCCATGCGGGATGGATCGAGTTCAGCCCGCCAGTGCCCATGCCGGTTGCGTCGTTCGGGATGATGAACCACCCGGCGGTATTGGCGGCCACGTTGCCGACGTTTTGGATTTCAAAGTAGTCCGGCGAATTCGTGCCGCACTCGGTGATGAGCACGATCGCGGCAGTGGTGCCGGTGCCCTGCGCGATAACAGTGCTGTTCCCATTGAAAGACGTGACTGTGCGCGCGGCAAAGTCTTTCGCCGTGAGCGTGGCGGCGAAAGGAACGCCCGACAACTGCGTGCCGCCAATAGTGCTCCATGTGAACGACGCAATCGGGCCGCTCGCGGCCACAGTGAGGGTGACATTTTTCGTCCCGGTGCCGCCGATGTTGGTGGCGCTGACGACGAGGTTGAACACGCCGGATTCAGTGGGCGCGCCGCTGATGAGACCGTTCACCGTGTTCACCGAAACCCCTGCGGGCAGGCCGGTCGCCCCGTACCTGGTCGGCGTCTGCGTGGCGGTGATCTGGTAGCTAAACGGATCGCCGATGACGCCACTCGCGAGGCTTGCGCTGGTGACGGTCGGCGGCGGTCCGGCGCCCGGTGTGCCGTAGAGATTCAGCGAAGGCGTCCACGTGCTTTTGTCGCCCCAGTCGCGCGCGGCGGTCGCGCCGTCGTCGATCACGCTCAACGCGTAGCCGTTGTTTGTCTGCGGCACGAACCACGTCGGGCTGTAGGCAAATTTCAATAGGTTCACATCCCACGGCGCGGGCGGCTGGAAGGCGATGACCTCGCCCGCGTTGTCGAGCGATCCGGTGAAGACGCCGGGCGCGAGCGGCACGCCGAGGCCGAACTGATTCTGAAACGCCGTGCGGTCGCGACACACGACGAGATACGCGCCCGCCGCGAGCGTGGTCGTCGCGGGAAAAGTGTAGGTCACTCCGCGCGTGAAACGCACACCGGCAAGTTCGAGCGGCGAGGTGCCAATGTTGTGCAACTCGATGTACTCGAGGTTTCCGGGCGTGTAGAGGATTTCGGAAATACGCAAATTGTTCAGCAGCGCGAGGACGCTCGCGGGCGGGTTGACGTTCGCTGCGCCGGGCGTGGGCACGTTCACCGGCAGTCCGAAAACGGCGAGCGTCGCCGCACCGTCCGGCGTGCGCCCGACCGAGGTGTTGAAGGTCTGCGCCACGATGTCTTCACGATCGACGATCGTCCCGTTCAGCCCGATGAGTGCGAGCCATCCGAAATCCTGGTCGATGCTGAACGGAAGCTGGCCCGCGCTGGCGGGATCGGCGCTGCTGCCTTTCGCGATGAAACGCACGAAGCCCGCCGGGCCGATGAAACTCAGCGGCGGCAGGACGTGCCCGGCGGGGTAGTTGATGAAATCATCCGTGAGCGCCATCTGCCCGATCGCGACGGGCTGCGCGGCGGGGTTGTAGAGTTCCACGAAATCTTCATCGAGCAGGTAGTCGTTGTTCGCGGACCATTCATTGATCGTGACGCCGCCGGGCTCGGCGAAGGTGACGACCGCGCTGTTCGCGGCGCTGATGGTCGGCGTGCAAAGCTGCCAAAGGTCGCGCGTGCCGCCCGTGCGCCCGATCGAGTAGTCCGCCGCCTGCGGCCCGAAGACGACCGAATCGAGCAGCGCCTGTCCGCTCGCCACGGTGTCGTACAGATAAAGCGCGTCGCCTTCGCTATCGAGGCCAAAGCCCGTGTGCAGGCCGGGCGTCGCCGCCGCGTCCGCATACACCGTGAGGTAGCTGCCCGCGCCGATGATCGTGCCCGCGGGGAAAACGTAGCGCGCTTTCACCGTCGGATCGTCGGTGAGACTTTTGCCCGCGAGGTTCACGGCGAGGCCGCTGTTGTTGAAAATCTCGATCGCGTCCGGGAAGGTCCCCGCGTGGTTCAGCGCGGCGACATTTTGCGCGAGGATTTCGTGAATCATCAACGTGCCCGGCGCGGACGTGAGCGTGCCGCTCGAAGTCGCGGCGGGCGGCGTGATCGCACCGCTCCCGATCAGCCCGAGCAAATGCGCCTGCCGCGCGGTCGCGAAATTTTTGATCGCCGTAATCGTCGCCTCCGGAGCCCAGCCGGTGAGATGATTGTCCACGAATTGATAGAACGGCGGGTTCGCGGAAACGCCCGTGTCCGCGTTGAAAACGGAGCCGTAAAGTTCGCGGATCGCGTCGAGATACATCGTCCGAAAAGTCGCGTTCCCCGCCACGGCGGTCGTGCCGACCAGCGGCAGCAGCGTGCGGAAGCCATACGCGCTCTGGCCGTCCTCGGTCATGTTAAAAAGGCCCGTGTAAGTCGCCGCCTGCTGGTTGTCGCCGAGGCCGAAAATCGTGTCGAGATCGTGCGGCAGAAGCTGCATTTTACGATGCCCCGAGCCATCCGCCGGCGGGATGTAGATCGAGTAGTCGTCATCCACGCCGTTCGCGATTTTCGTCTCGAGATCCTGCACGATCGTCATCGCCGCAAAGTGCCGCGCCCACTGCTGGAGATCGCTCACATTTTCCACCGCCGCGTATTCCGCCGCGCTCAGCACCGTGCCATTCCAGACGCCCGTGCCCGACTGCCGCGTGAAGTTACTCCCCGCCACATCGCCCGCCGGCGAGCCGGGAAAATGCGCCACCGCGGCGGTCTGCCACGTCGTGAAAAAATTCGTCAGCGCCGTCCAATCATTCTCCGCGGCGTTGTTCTGCTTCGTCCAGCCGAGGACTTCCATGTCCGGATTCCCCGGCCCGGCGAAATTGCCCGACCAGTACCAATTGTCCCCGCCGCCGTTATCGATCTTTTTGTAAATATCCCCGCCCTTGTTCGCCGCCGTCGGGTAGTGATTGCCCGCATAGTCGCCGCCGATCTGCTCCGCGCGCACCCATTTTCCATAGTCCGGTGTGCCGCCCGTCGAGGTCGTGGATTCCACGCCATTCCGCCGCAGTTCGATCGGGATCGAATCATCCGCCGCGAGGCCCGCCGCTTGGAAAAGACGCATCCCGAGGAACTGCAAAAACGACGCTCGCGGATTCAGCGGAAAGTCGCTGATGCCATCCCAGCGATCCTCGTTTGGCAACGAAATGCGCAGCGGGCGGAATTGGTAAGTGCGGCTGCTGTTGCCGCGGATGCGCATCGAGCTGCGATAGCGGATCGTGGACTCCGAGCCGCGCGTCGAGACGAAGGTCATGTTGAACTGCCGGTCGCTCTGCGAGTTCACGCCGTTGAAAGCCGCATTTTCCGCCGCCGTCAGCACCAGCCAGTAATACGAATCGGTCGCCGTCCGCGCCTCGTTCGAGACGATGAACTGGCAGTTTGCATTCTGCCCTTCGCCGGTCGGCGCGGGCCACGTCCGCGTCAGCGCGCCGTCGTTCACCGAGACGTAGAATTCGACGATCACGAGATTATTCACGCGCGGCGCGAGCACCGTGGAAAATTTTCCCGTCCCATCGCCCGCCATCGCCTGGGTTTGGAAAAGGCCCGGTGTCGTGGTCGTCGCCTCGCGGTAGTAAAGTGTCGCCGTCAGTCCGGCGGGCGCGGTTTCATCCGTCACGTCGCACGAGATCGTCACGTCCTGCGCCGCCGTCGGCACCGCGGGCGAATGTTTCACGTCGTGAATGATCGGCGGCACATTCGCCGACAGCGCCGTGTTCACCGCACCCGGCGTGCCGCCCGCCGCCGCCGTCGAGGCCAGCCAGTTTTGCCCGTTGTCATTGCTGATCGCCGCGTTGCGTACTTCCAGCGATTTCCCGCCGCTGTCCGCCGCCGACAACCACGCCCAGCCGTTGAAAGTCGTCTCGCGCACGCGCACCGACCAATCGCCCTCGCTCGCATAAGTCACCGCATCCACCTGCACGAAAGTCCCCGCCGTCACGCCCGGTTTCGAGAGCGCGATTTTTTCCCCGCTATTCGAAAGCGTCGAACCCGCCGCCCACGGCCCAAAAACGCCGCCGATTCCGTAAGCCGTCTGAACCGCCGACGGACTGCTCGCGACGACCACGAACCCGCCCGCCGCGATCACCGTGCTCGCGGGAAAAGTGAACGCCGTCCCGCTCGTCAGCGCCCATCCGCTGATGTCCACGGGCGCCGCGGTGGGATTGTGCAGCTCGATGAATTCGAGCGCCGTATCTTCCGGAAACGTCGTCCCCGGACGGTACATAATCTCATTCACGACGACCTGCGCGCGCGCCGGCGTCAGCCCGGCAGCGAGTGTGAAGAGGGCAAATATGAAGGAAAGGAAACGGAGGGATTTGGGGATCATCGGGAAACTGCGAGAAACAGGCAAAAGATGTCGCACATAGTGTTCCAGCAGAATAGCTCCGCGTCCCGGCGATTCTATGGACAAAAGAAAGCGATGCGGGGCAGCCCCTCGGCTGCCCCGCATTGCGGATCGTGTGGTTGCTAAATGCGAAGCCCGGCTACTGCCCTTCGTCCCAAGCCGGACGCGGCGGACCCGCGCGATGGGAGCCCTGCGATCGTGGCCCGTGAAAATCCTGCGACGGCGAACCGAAGCCAGGGCGCGGGCCATCAAAGCCCCGGCGCGAACCCGGCGCGGAACTCTGATTGTCCCGGTTGCTAGGAGTGAATTCAGGACGCGGGCCACCCTGCGGCGGACGCTGTTCCATCCGATCCCATCCGGGAGCGGCACCGCGATCGGACTGCCGACCTTGGGGTGGTGGCGGCATCGGCGCGCGCATTTCATTGCCGCCACGGCAGAAATCCTGATCGTTCCCACGACGGGGCGCGGAGCCTTGTTTGTCGTTCATCTGGCGATGATGACGGCGCATTCCGAAATCGCGCTGGCCAGAGCGCGAATCTCCGCGACCGGCGGCGAAACGATCGTCCGGGCGCTGCATCCGCAGCGGGCGCATGTCGCCGTCCCTCCTCCGCTCCCGCTGATCGAAACGCGGTCCTTGTTCGCCGCGACGCTGGTCAGCCCGCGGGCCTTCGCGCATTTGCGGACGCGCTTCCTGATCGCGCGGCGCTTCGCGGCGCTGGGTCTCCGGGCGACGCGGACCGTCCTCGCGCGGCGGTGGATTCTCCTGTGCGCAAAGTGGCCAGGCGGAAAGCGCGAATGAAGCGGCGAGGATGAGCATTGGTGTTGGTTTCATGGAGTGTGTGGATTCACCGGAGAAACGCCGCCTCGGTGCGGTTTTGTGTGGGAAGAATTTGTCAAAGCGGGCGGGCGCAGTTGAGATGCGCCGATGTCCGATCCTCTCGAAGCCTACGAAATCGAGCGCGCCGATTTTGGGCGCGTGATCGCTGGCATCCGAAAAATTCAAGCGGCACCGCGCGAGGAATTGCAGTCGCTCGAATGGCTCCTGGAAACGATCCGCGAAGTCGGGCTCGTGCCGATTCCCGATGCGGAAATCACTTACGAAGGCGAAGGCGACCGCCTGAATTCCTCCCAGCAAGGGCTCATCCAATTGCCGCGCGAATTTGCGCGCTGGCTGCTGCTCCTCGCCGCGCACCGGCCCGCGACTTATCTGGAAATCGGCACATTCAACGGAGCGACCGCGTCCATCGCCGCGGCATATTTGCAGCGCTTCAATCCCGCGTTTGCCGCGACGACGATCGATCTCTGGCCGGCGTTCGTTTTTCACCATGAAGTGCGGCACCTGATCCCGCTCCGCTACGTCGTCGGGAAGACTTCGTTCGACTTTGCGGCGGACCGCTTCGACGCCGTGTTCATCGACGGCGATCACAGTTTCGAGTGGGCGTGGGCGGACTATCAAAACGTCGGTCGCGCCGCGAAAATCTGCGGCCTGCACGACGTGAACAACGCGCCGTATCGCGATCTCACGATGGGCGGCGTGTGCGGCGTTTGGGAATTGATGAAGCGCGAAGAAGCGGGAGCGGGCATCGCGTTCACCGAAATCTTCGAGCATCCATCGCGCGCGATCATGGGCATCGGCGTGCGCCACATCGTCCAGCCGGGCTGACAAGTTGGCGCGCGGTTCGCGCCATCGCGTCGCGCGCAATCTCGGGCGCTCTCTGAACAAATTTGGGGAAGGCTTTTTGCTAAGCGAACACGATACTCTTCACACACCACCATGAGACCCGACCGCTTCACCCAAAAAATGCAGGAGGCATTGCAAGCCGCGCAGGATTCCGCCTCGAAATCGAATCATGCCGAAATCTCGAACGAGCACATGCTGCTCGCGCTGCTCGAACAATCCGAGGGCGTGACGCGTCCGCTGCTCGACAAACTCGGAGTCGCGACTGCGCCGATCGTCGAGAAGCTGCGCGCCGAACTTTCGCGCCGCGCGCAAGCTCACGGCGGAAATGTGCAGCTCGCGCGGGAACTCGCCAACGTTATCGAAGCGGCGGAAGGCGAGATGGCGGTGATGAAGGATCAGTATCTCAGCGCGGAGCATTTTCTCCTCGCGCTGTTGCGGACGAAAGGTACTGCGTCCCACGCGTTGCAAGCGGGCGGCGTGAATCGCGAGAAGCTGATGCAAGCGCTCCAGCAGGTGCGCGGCTCGCAGCGCGTGACGGATCAGAATCCCGAGGGGAAATATCAGACGCTGGAAAAATACGGGCGCGATCTGACGGCGATGGCGGCAAAGGGAAAGATTGATCCGGTGATCGGGCGCGATAACGAAATCCGACGCACGATGCAGGTGCTTTCACGGCGGACGAAAAATAATCCAGTGCTCATCGGCGAGCCCGGTGTGGGCAAGACGGCGATCGTCGAGGGACTCGCGCGGCGGATCGTTTCTGGCGACGTGCCGGAGTCTTTGAAAAACAAAAAGATCATCGCGATGGACATCGGCTCGATGATCGCGGGCGCGAAATTTCGCGGGGAATTTGAGGATCGGCTGAAGGCGTTTTTGAAAGAAGTCACCGACTCGCAGGGCGAGATCATCCTCTTCATCGACGAGCTGCACACGATCGTCGGCGCGGGCGCGAGCGAGGGCGCGGTGGATGCGAGCAATATGCTGAAGCCTCAGCTCGCGCGCGGCGAGCTGCGCACGATCGGCGCAACGACGCTCGATGAGTATCGCAAATACATCGAGAAGGACGCCGCGCTCGAGCGGCGCTTCCAGCCGGTGCAAGTCGATGAGCCCAGCGTCGAGGATACCGTGGCGATCCTGCGCGGGCTGAAGGAGCGCTACGAAGTCCACCACGGCGTGCGCATCCAGGACGCCGCGCTCGTCGCCGCCGCGGTGCTTTCCCATCGCTACATCAGCGACCGTTTTCTGCCGGACAAAGCGGTCGATCTCGTGGATGAGGCGGCGTCGCGTTTGAAGATCGAACTCGAATCCATGCCGACCGAAATCGACGTGATCGAACGCGAGACGATGCAGCGCGAGATGGAGCGGCAGGCTTTGAAAAAAGAGAAGGACGCGGCGAGCAAGGAGCGCCTGGCGAAGCTCGAAAAGGAACTGGCGGACCTCCGCGAGAAGCGCGACCAGCTCAAGGCGCAGTGGCAAAGTGAGAAGGGTGAAATCGACAAATCGCGCAAGCTCAACGAGCAGCTCGAACAGCTCAAACTCGAACTCGAATTGGCGAAGAGCCGCGGCGAACTCGGCAAGGCGAGCGAGATTCAGTATGGACGATTGCCGGAGATCCAAGAGCAGATCGACACGCACAGCAAGAAGGCGGCGGCGGGCAGCGGGCGGCAGATGTTGAAGGAGGAAGTCACCGACGAAGACATCGCGGAAGTCGTCAGCGCGTGGACGGGAATTCCAGTCACGAATCTGCGCGAAGGCGAGCGCGAGAAGCTCATCAAAATGGAAGAGCGGCTCGCCGCGCGTGTGATCGGGCAGAAGCCCGCGATCACCGCCGTCGCAAACGCCGTGCGCCGGGCCCGCGCGGGTTTGCAGGATGAAGCGCGGCCGATCGGCTCGTTCATTTTCCTCGGCCCGACTGGCGTCGGAAAGACGGAGCTTTCCCGCGCGCTCGCCGAGTTTCTCTTCGACAACGAAGGCGCGATGATCCGCATCGACATGAGCGAATACATGGAAAAGCACAGCGTCGCGCGGCTGATCGGCGCGCCGCCGGGCTACGTCGGTTTCGAGGAAGGCGGCCAGCTCTCCGAAGCCGTGCGCCGCAAGCCGTATTCCGTCGTGCTTTTCGACGAAATCGAAAAAGCGCATCCCGATGTTTTTAACGTCCTGCTGCAAGTCCTCGACGACGGCCGAATCACCGACGGCCAGGGCCGCACGGTCGATTTCAAAAACACGGTGCTCATCATGACCTCGAACATCGGCTCGCAACACATCCTCGACGCCGCCGACAACCCAGAGCAGCGCGAGGCCCGCGTGATGGACGCCCTGCGCGCGCACTTCCGCCCCGAGTTCCTGAACCGCGTGGACGAAACGATCATCTTCGACCGCCTCAGCGACGACGACCTCACGCACATCGTCTCGATCCAGGTCGCGCGGCTGGTGAAGCGTCTCGCCGCGCAAAAGATCACGCTCGAACTCACCGACGCCGCCGAAATCCACCTCGGCCGCGAAGGCTACGATCCCGTGTATGGCGCGCGTCCGCTGAAACGCGCGATCCAGCGCGCCCTGCTCGACCCGCTTTCACTCGAAATCCTCGCGGGCAATTTCCGCGAAGGCGACCGCATCACCGCCGATGCCGTGGACGGAAAGATTGCCTTCACGAAAAAGCGTGGAGCCGAGAGTCAGCGTTAGCCCGCCGCTGTGGCGAGGACTTGCTCGATGGCGGCGCTGGTGCTGTGCGAGCCCGCGCGGAGGCAGCGCCGGCAGACCGTCCGCGTCTGAGCGCGGCTACTTTTTCTGCGCGGCCAGCCATGCCGGCCAGCCGCCTTTCAAAACGAACACCGGCCCGACCCCGAACTCGCGCAGCCGCTTCGCGACATCCTCGCTCGCTTCGCACGCCTGCGAATCGCAATAGACAATCGCGGGCCTGCCCGTGGGCCAGGCTTGGAGCACGGCGGGCAGCAGGTCGGCCCACGCATCCTCGTTCAGCGGCAGCGCGCCGGGCACATGCTGGCTCGCGAAGTACCCGGCAGTGCGCGCGTCGATCCACAGACAATCCGACCAATTGCGCATCGCGTCGGCGACGGTGATTTCGCCTTCGCGGATTCGATCGGTGAAATTGGAACGCTTCGGATGCAGCAGCCCAGTGGCGACCGCGGGTACGATTGCCAGAGCGGCCAGGATCGCGAACTGGCGCAACGCGGCGCGAATCCGGGTCACTGCGCGGCGGGCTTGATCTGCGCGTAGGCGCGAAGGGTCTGCGTGGTGCCGGCCGTCTCAGCTTCGATCGTGAGCGTGGCAAAGCCCGCCATCTCCGTGCTCTCCGGCGTCACGTTGATCGTGTAGCTCTCGCCGTCCTTGCCCGTCTCGACCGTCGTATGCATCCGCGGATCGGTGGACGTGACTTTCACCGCGCGGATCGGCTGGCCAGGCAGCGCGGCGAGCGTCATCACCTTTGGTTTGCCGGCCTCGCCTTTTTCCCAAACGACCAGCGCAGGCTGCAGCTTCATCGGTTCGGCGATCGCGACGGCCAGCGTGAGGATCGTCGCGGTCGGCTCGTTCAGGATTTTCACCGCGATCGTTTTCGTCTGCAAGCCGCGCCGCTGGCCGATGTCGAAGCGCGCGCGCACCTCGCCCTTCTCGCCCGGCGCGTACACTTTTTTGTCGAGCGCGGCGGTCGCGCAGCCGCACGAAGACTTGAGCGATTCGATCGTCACGGTCGTGGTCCCCTCGTTCACAAAAGGAAAGCGCGCCTCAATGCTTTTTTCCTTCGGCCCCGGCGCGAGATCGGCGCGGAGCCGCTCCCACTTCAGCGCGGCCTGCGCGTCTGGATTGAAGAAAAGAAGCGGGAGGAAAATGAGCCGGGCATTCATGGAAAGCGGTGGAGCAAATGCGGGCCGAGCGTAGGAGGCGCTCTCGTGAAAGCAAGGCGCGAAGAAACGGTTGGGACGTTCCGGGAAAACGCTTGCCGCTTCACTCCGCTCAAAACCATGCTGCGCGCCTATGCGTGAACGAACTTCCCCTCTGCGGCGCTTTTTCAAGGTGCTGTGTCTGGCCGTCTGGATGGCATCGGGCGTCGCCGCCCGGCTTTCCGCCCAAACGCTGATCGACTCTTTCGACGCAGCGCCGATCACTGGCACGGCCGATCCGGCGAATCCGCCGTGGAATGAAGGCATCAACGATGTGGACGATGGGAATGCGGAACTCGATGTGCAGCAGGACGCGGCGAATTGGTTCGGGGCCGGAGCCACCAACCGCATCCTCCGCGTGTTCGACGCGAGCAACACTGCGGCGGTGCAGTTGCGGACGAACACTGCGGGGCTCACTCCCTTCCGCAGCTCCGCGGTCTTCACGCTGTCGTTCGATTTTTACGAGCCCGCGGCAGTCTCCGGCGCACCGCTCATTGTCCGGCTCGGCACGGGCGCCGCCGATTCGGCGGCGAATACGCAGTTCGACACTCGCCTCCTCGATGGGCAGATCGTGGCGGGCGATGGCGCGATCCCGGCGCAGGCGGGTTCCTATACTTTGGATGCGGCTCACAAGCTCTCCTTCGTCGCGAATAACTCGGCGGTGACGATCCCTTATGGAAACGGGGAGACGCTCGGTTCGCAGAAAGCGGATGTGTGGATCGACGGTGTCCGGGTGTTGGACGATTTCGCGCTGGCTTCACCGATCACCGCCGGCACGAAGCTCTCCGCGATCCGCTTTCTCACCCTCGTCGCCGGACCCAGTCAGGAGATTTTTTTGGATAACGTGACGACCTACGACGGGCCGGTGATCGATGCCGGGATCGGCGAGCGCGTCGATCTGCGGACCTGGCGGCGCGAGGGCGACCTCGCCACTGCCTTGCCGGGGACGTGGACGGTCGCAACCGATGGATCAAGCGTTTTCCAGTCGGTGAATGCCTCGCGGCCTACCTATTTCGTGAGCCCGGATCAGTTTGAGAACACGACCATCCGCGGCCGCTTTCAGATCGATCCCGGCGCGGGCGACGACGATTTCGTGGGGTTCGTTTTTGGCTATCTCGCACCAGTCGCGGCGAATGGCGATGCGGGCGCGCGGGCCGAATTCCTCCTGCTGGATTGGAAAAAGCTCGCCCAAGCCGGAGCCGTTCCAGGGTTCCGCCTCGCCAAGGTCAGCGGCACTTTGGCCTCCGCCGACACGAACGAACTCTGGACTCACACCTCCAGCGCGAATTGCACGATCACACAACTCGGCGCCGCGCCGATCGCGCCATCGTGGGTTGAAGGCGTCACTTACAACTTCGAGCTGATCTACTTCTCCGATCGCATCGTCATCAGCCTGCAAGGGGGCGACGGACCTTTTGCGACGAAGCAGCAACTCTTCGATGTGCGCCTCGCCAATCTGCCGCCGGGCCTGTTTCCACCCGGCGGTTTTCCACCCGGTCGAATCGGCTTCTACAACTACTCCCAGTCCCGCGTCCGCTATTCCAGCTTCAGCCGCGAAGGCGTGCCCGCGCTCTTCACCGATCCGCTCGGCGGCGGCACGCTGCCTTTTGGAAATGTCCGCGTCGGAACCTCGGCGACGCTGCCGCTGACGATTCGCAACTCGGGCGGCCAGGGCTCCACGCTGACCGGCTCGGCGTCGCCGGGCAGCGGTGAGTTTTTCGGCCCGTCGCCGGACGCGGCATTCTCGCTCGCGCAATTCGGCAGCACGGACAAGGGCTATCAATACACGCCGCTGGCGCGCGGTGCTGACAGCTTGCCGGTCACGGTCACCTCGAATGCCGGCAACGCCACGATCACTCTCGCCGGCACGGGCGTCGGCCCCGTCTTCGCCAGCAATCCCGCCAGCGGAGGCACGCTCGATTTTGGCCGTCTTCCACACATCGGGACGGCGGTGCGCACGGCGACCATCACGAACCCGACGCCCGACATTGCCGCCGATCCGAACCTCACGAACTTGACGCTGCTCACCGCCACCATCTCCGGCGCCGATGCGGGATCCTTCCTCGTCGAAGGCTTCACCGCTGGCTCCGTGATTGCGAAAGGCGGCAATCTCCCCGTGACCGTCCGCCTCAACGCCGTCGGATCGTCCGGCCCAAAAAACGCGACACTCACGATCGCCACCGACGCGGGCGCGGCGCCCGGCGCTTCCGGGAGCACTTTCTCGTTCCCGCTCACCGGCGCGGTATCACCCCCGCCTCTCATCAACGGCTTCACTTTCGCTGGTGCGCCGCTCACGGATGGCGCGAGCGTCGCGGGGTCCGGCCTGCTCGCCGTCACGGCCACGGATGAAGACGGCATCGCGCGCGCGGAGTTCTTTTACCGGCCCGCGGCCAGCGTTTTCACCACCGCACTCGGCACCGACAACACGCCCGCGAATGGCCTTACCGCCGCGTGGATCGTCGAGAATCTCAGCGACGGCGCCTTCGATCTAATCGCGCGGGTCTATGACACCGTCGGCGGATTTTCCGAAATCACGAGGCGCGTAAATCTCTCGCTCGCGGTCCCCGCCGCGCCGGTCATCCTTTCGCCGCCCGATGGCGCGATCGTGCAGCCCGCAACCGTGCAGGTGACG
Organism: Chthoniobacteraceae bacterium; assembly: GCA_031409335.1. GTDB lineage: Bacteria > Verrucomicrobiota > Verrucomicrobiia > Chthoniobacterales > Chthoniobacteraceae > JANLQB01. The sequence continues at coordinate 28,270 of JANNWY010000031.1, forward strand.
GGCACCGCGCCCGCGTTTCCGGCGCTGCGGATTTATCGGAATGGCGAGCGCGTGTTCACCGGAGCGGCGCAAAGCAACGGGACGTTTGCGGTGCCCGTGCCACTGGTCGATGGGCAAAACCTGATCTACGCCGAGTCCGCCAATCTCGCGGGAGCGAGCGCGCCGTCGAATCCGGTGCTGGTCACGCGCATGGCCGTGCTGCCGGTGCTTTCCGTGGCCTTCGCGTCGCCGACAGTCGTGGAAGGCGCGAGCCGAAATGGGACGGTGGGCATCAGCAGCGCGCTCGCTTTGCCGCTCACGATTTCGCTCACGAGTTCACGCGCGACGCGGTTGAGCGTTCCCGAGTCCGTCACGATTCCCGCGGGGCAGACCTCCGTCGGTTTCACCGCGCAGGCTTTGCAAAATCAATCCGTCGAACTGCCCGTGAGCGTCGCCGTTTCCGCGAGCGCGGCAGGCTTCGATGGCGCGGGCGCTTCGCTGCAAATCCTCGATGACGATCAGCCCGCTTTCACCGTCGCGCTCGATCGCGCGGCGGTGAGCGAGCGCGATGGGTCGCCCGCTTTGCACGGCACGATCACGCTTGATCGCACCATCGCCTTCCCGCTGCGGATGATCTTCACCGCCGCGCCGGAGGGGAACGCGATCCTGCCGCCGCAGGTGGATATTCCCGCGAATTCACTCGGCGCGATTTTCCCGATCGGCGTCTTGAACAACGCGGCCATCGACGGCTCGCGCGATGTCGCCATCGTCGCGTATCTGGTCGATTCGAGCGGCGCGAATACGGTCGCGCAGTCCGCGCCCGCGACGCTCACGATTCACGATGACGACGGCCCCGCGCTCGCGCTCGAGGTCGATCGCACGCTGCTCGTCGAAGGCGCGAATCCCGCCGCGACCGCGACGGTCACGCGCTCGCCGGTCACGGGCGGCGCGGTGTTCGTCACCCTCGCGTCTTCGGACACGGGGCAAATGACCGCGCCCGTTTCCGTGACGATCCCCGCCGGGCAAGCATCCATCAGCTTTCCGCTGCAAGCGGTCGCGGATGGAACGACCGACGGAAACCAACCCGCCACGCTCACCGCATCGGCGTCCGGCTTCAGCCCGGCGTCGAAAATTCTGACCGTCACCGATCTGCAAAAGCCCGATCTTTTCGTCGATCTCATCGCGCCGCCGACGGGCGTGGAAACCGATGCGTGGATCGACGTGCGCATCCTCCTGCGCAATCAGGGCGCGCTCGATGCGCAGGGGCCGTACACGCAGCGGCTTTATCTCTCCACCGATGCGCTGCCGGGCGATGACATCCTGCTCACCCAGGCGAATTTCGCGGGCCGGCTCACTGCCGGATTTTCCATCGAGCAAAGCCTGCGCGTGAAGTTGCCGCGCACCGCGGGCCGCTTCTGGCTCGTCGCCGAGACGGACGCCAATCGCCAGCTCGACGAGGCGCTCGAAGACAACAACACCGCCGTCTCCGCGACGCCGCTGGACATCGAGCCCGCCTACGTCACCACGCTCACCATCGCGCCGGAGACCGTGCCTTCCGCGACGCCGATCCCGATCGCCGGCACGGCCACGCTGCGCGCGGGCGGACCCGCCGCGTTTGTGCTCGTGAACATCCACATCGCGCACGGCACCGTGAACCGTGTCATCTCCGCGCTCACGAATTCCGCCGGGCAGTACAGCACGACCTTCACGCCGCTGCCGGGCGACGGCGGGCTGTTTCAGTTTTTCGCCACGCACCCCGGCACGGACACCGCGCCGATTCAGGATTCGGTGAAAGTGTATGGCCTCGGGAGCGAGCCTGCGTCGCTCGATTTGCGGCTTTCGGAAAACAGCAGCCAGCCCGGAATTTTCACGATCACCAATCTCACGGACCTGCCACTCACCGGCCTGCAAGCCACCGTCACCGGAGCGCCCGCGGGCATCACCTTCACGCCAACTTTAGCCGCCTCAAATCTGCCCGGAAGCGGCGCGGTCGCGCTGAACTACACCATCGCCACGACCGGCCCGCTGGCGCGCACGGCGTTCACCGTTTCCCTCACCTCGACCGAAGGCGCGGCGCTGCAAATCCCCGTCGCCATCGCCGTCGTCGCGGACACGCCGCAACTCGTCGCCGAGCCCGCGGAACTCGTCGCCGGGATGCTGCGCGGCCAGCAGCACATCAGCACATTTACCATCCGAAACACCGGCAGCGCCGCGACGGGTCCGGTGAATCTGCTGCTGCCGCCGGGCGCGCCGTGGATGCGGGCCGCGACCAGCCTGCCCGTCCCGCCGCTTGCGCCGGGAGCGTCGGTGCCGATGACGATCCAGCTCACGCCGCCCGCCGATTTGCCGCTTCAGGAATACAGCGGAAATCTCGTCGCCACCGACGGCGCGATTTTCCTCTCGATCCCGTATCGTTTCCGCGCGCTGTCGGATCAAATGGGGCAGCTCATCGTGCGCACGGAGGACGAATATACGTACTACGCCTCGGGCAATCCGCCGCTCGCGGGCGCGACGGTGCGCGTGATCGACGCGCTGACGCGGCTGACCGTGGGCACGCTCGTGAGCGATGCGAACGGCATCGCGGATTTCGGGCCGTTGCGCGAAGGCTACTACGAGATCGAGGCGACGGCGGGCCAGCACGCGACCTATCGCGCGACGCATCTCATCCAGCCCGGCACGCCGAACAACATCCAGGCATTCCTCTCGCGCGAGACGGTTTCCTACACCTGGACCGTGGTGCCGATCCAAATCGAGGATCGCTACAAAGTCACCATCGACACGACCTTTGAAACCGTGGTGCCGATCCCCGTGGTCACGGTCGAACCGAGCGTGATCGACCTCGCGGAAATCACGGTGGACGAGACGGTGGTGAACATCAAAGTGACCAACCACGGCCTGCTCGCCGCGGACAATACGCAGCTCGCCGTGCCGACGCATCCGCTGTGGGAATTCACGCCCGCCATCGACGCGATCGGCGTGCTGCCCGCGAAAAGTTCGATCACCGTGCCGATGCGCATCCGCCGCGTCATCGGCGGTGCGCCGCCCCCGCCGGCCTTTGGCGGGCCCGCACCCGCGCCCGATCCGGGGCCGTGCCACATCGCGACGACGGTGTGCTGGGAGCTGATTTGCGGAAAGTTCAAGAACACCTATTGCGCGGTGCTGGCCATGCCGAATGCGCGCGCGGGCTGCGGCGGCGACGCGCCCGCGCCGCGCGGCGGAGGCTGCACCAACTGCGGCGGACAGATCGGGCCGGGCTCGGGCTCGACCGGCGTGGGCGTGACGCTCGTGTGCAATCCCGATTGTTATGTGCTCGCGGCGCTGGGTTGCATTCCCGGTCCCGTCGGCTGTTTCTTCAGCGGATACTCCTGCGGCCAGGGTCTCGCCGGGGGCGTCTCGTTCGGGAGTGTGTTCGATTGCGCCGTCGGTGCCGCGGGCTGCCTCATCCCGGCGGCCAGCATCCCCGCGTGCATTTACGACCTAACCAAATGCGTCATCGGCACCCTCGGCGGCGGCCCGCCGCCGCCACCCGCCGATGGCTCGCAGGCGCTCGGTGCCGATCCGCTTTCGCAATTCACGCCGGGCCTCCGCGCGATGATGGATGTGTTCAACGAAATCACCGGCGCGCCCGATGGCGTCTGGCTGAATCCCAGCGCGGGTTCGCCGACCGGCGACTGGTACGCGCGCTTCCAGCTCGCGGCGGGCGAGTCTTCGGATGGCGGGCGAAACGTGACCGCCGCCGAACGCGCCGCGCTACTCTCCGGCGCGCAGCCTCCGGGCGTCGCCGCGGCGGAAGTGAACCGTTTCCTCGACCGCTGCAATCGTTCGCTCGTGAATTTCGCGCGCGGCATTTTGCGCCGCGCCGACGCACCCGCCGGGGAGAGCCTCGACTTCATCGACTTGACCGAACTCCAGCGCCTGCTGCGGCTCGCGGGCGACTACCAGACGATCGCGGAAAACGCGGGCTTCACCGATCCGATCAACGCCATCGTCGAGACCGTGCGCATCCGCCAGAACTTGGGCGGGAGCGGCGGCATTTGCGGGCGTATCAAGCTCCGGCTCGAGCAGGACGCCGTGCTCACGCGCGACGCCTTCCTCGCCACACTCGAACTCGAAAACAAAACCGCGACCGCGCTCGGAAACATCCGCGTGAACGTGACCGTCCGCGCGGAATCCGGCGCGGATGCGACCGCGCTTTTCGACATCGGCACGCCCACGCTCGCGGGCGTGACCGCCGTCGATGGCACGGGCACGCTCGCGGGAAATAGTAACGGCACGGCGAAGTGGACGATCATCCCGACCGTCGATGCCGCGCCCACCGCGCCCGTGCGCTTCTTTGTCAGCGGCACGCTGAGCTATCGCGTGGACGGGCTGGACATCGCGATCCCATTTTCCGAAATCGCGATCACCGTGCTGCCAAGCCCGCGGCTCGCGCTAAAATATTTCCATCAGCGCGATGTCTTCAGCGACGATCCGTTCACCACGCCGATCGAGCCTGCGATTCCGTATGTGCTCGCGGTCATGGTGGAAAATCAGGGCTTCGGGGCGGCGAAGAATTTCACGATCACGTCCGCGCAGCCGACGATCATCGAGAACGACAAAGGGCTGCTCGCAGATTTCCAAATCATCGCCACGAAAGTCGATGGGCAGCCGTTGCAGCCGTCGCTCACGGCGAATTTCGGCGACATCGCGCCGGGGCAAATCCGCATCGGCGAGTGGCTGCTCACGTCGAGCCTGCAGGGGCTTTTCACGGATTACAGCGCGACCTTCCAGCACATCGACGGGCGCGGGAATCCACGGCTCTCGCTCATCGACAGCGTGGAGATTCACGAAATGATCCACGAGGTCCGCGAACTCGGCCTGCTCGACGATGGCAAACCGGATTTCCTGGTGAACGACCTCGGCGACGCGCGCAATCTTCCCGACACGATCCATCTCAGCGACGGCACGACGGCATCGGTCGCGGTGCTCGAAGTTGCGCAGGTGACGGGCACGCTTTCGTCGGCAAATCTCACCATCGGCCTCACCGCGGCGATGCCCGCCGGATGGGCTTACCTGCTGGTTCCTGAGCCATCGAACGGGCAATACGTGCTCCAGCGCGTGGTGCGTTCGGACGGCCTGGAAATCCCGCTCGATGTCAATGCGTGGGTCACGGATCGCACGTTCATCGGGCAGGGATTGCGGCCCGTTTACGAAAACATCCTGCACCTGCTCGATGAAAACAGTCCGGGAAATTACACGCTCATTTACGCGCTCGCGGCGGGCCTCGATACGCAGGCGCCGGTGAGCCGCGTGCTGCCGCTGCCGCTGCAAAGCGCAATCGAGTTTCCCATCTCGTGGGAAGGCACGGACGACCGCCGCGTGGCGGGCTTCGATGTTTACGTGTCCGTGAATGGCAGCGCGTATGCGCGCTGGCTGCAAGGCACGCGCGACACCGGCGCGGTGTATGCGGGCGCGCTCGGGAGTTCCTACGCTTTCTACACGCGCGCTTTCGATGCGGCGGGAAATGTGGAAGCGGCTCCGGCCAGCGCGGACGCGACCACGACGGTCACTTTGAATAACATCGCGCCAACGCTCGCGACGATCCCCGATCAAAATGTGAACGAAGGCGAAACCCTGACGCTGAATCTCGCCGCGACCGATCCCGACGGGCGCGCGGATTTGCTGCGCTATGCCTTCGCCGCCGCGGTGCCGCCGGGGCTGACCATCGACGCGCAGACGGGCGTCGTGCGCTGGGCCACGGGCGAGGCCGATGGTGGGCGCGCGGAGACCGTCCAAGTGCGCGTGACCGACAGCGGCGTGCCCGCGCAATCCGCCACGCGCACCTTCCTCGTCCGCGTGCTCGACACGAATCAGCCGCCCGTTTTCGCACCCGTCGAACCGCAGCGCATCGCGCCCGGCGGCCCGCTGACCGTGCAACTTTCCGCCAGCGACGGCGACCTGCCCGCGCAAACCATCCGCTACCGGTTCACCAGCCCGACGCCCGCGATGATGATGCTCGACGTGGTGACCGGCGCGATCATCTGGACGCCCGCCATCGCCGACGCGGATCGCACTTTCGCCGTCGCAGTGACGGCGGCGGACAACGCCGCGCCCGCGCTGGAAACGACGACGCTCGTTTCCATCACCGTCGATCCCGCGAACCTCGACCGCGCGCCGCAATTCCTCGCGAACCCCGCGCAGCTTTGGTTCATCGGCACCGTGCGGACTTTGGAAATCGGCGCGTTCGATCCCGATGGCGACGCGGTGACGATGGCGCTGAACGGCCCCGGCCTCCCCGCCGGACTCGCGCTTTCCGGCACGCCGGGCACGGGCCGCGCCGTGCTTTCGTGGAATACGGCGGGCCTCGCGCCAGGCATCTACGCGCTCCCGATCCGGGCGAACGCGGGCGCGGCGCAATCGCTCTACGCACCGACGGTGAAACTCGTGAACGACAACGCCTACTGGCGCTGGGCGGACGCGAACCTGAGTTCGCTTTTCGATCTCGCCAGCGCCGATCCGACGCAAGACCCGGACGGCGACGGCACGAGCAACGTGCATGAATGGACCTTCCTGCGCGACCCGCGCATCCAGGATTCCACGCGCACGCGGCTCGCGCTGGACGGGCCGTACGACGGCGCGTTTTACTACGCCGACATCAGCGTGCATCGCCGCCGCGGATCGAATCAATTCGTGACGCTGATCCCGCAATCCTCCGCCACGCTCGTCGGCGGTTCGTGGACCGATCTGCCTTCGACGGACTACGACGCGGTGCTCGATCCGAACGGCGACGATGACGGAAATCCCGAGACCGAGGAAGTCTCGATCCGTGTGCTTTTCCAACTCACCCTCGGCGGCGCGGATGACCGGAAATTCTTCCGCCTCAAATCCGCGACGCGCACGACGCTTCCGTAACCCCCCGCGAACAAACCGATGAATCCATTCACAAAAAAACGGACAGCCGCACTGATCGCGCTCGTCGCGCCGCTCGCGGCGCACGCCGCGCCCATCGTGGACTGGCTCGCCTTCGGCCCCGGCGCGGATCGCACGCATTTCAATCTGCTGAACGACGCCGGTCTGTCGGTGGCGCAAGCGCAGATCGACCTCACATCGGGATTGCTCGCCCCGCCTTCCCCCGGCGCGGGCACATTGCAGGCCGCCTTTTGGAACACCGCGCCGCCCGTGACGGACAGCATTTCAAACGACGGAAACGTGAGCACCACGAAAGTGCAGGTGGTGCCGCAGGCCGGAGCCGTCGATTTTCAACTGACAATCGGCGCGCAGGATTTGTCGGGAATGGTGTTCGCGGTGGGGCAACTCTTCGGCTCCGGCACGGCGGGGACGCGGGGGATGGGCGTGCTGGCGAGGACGTTTTCGGGGGTGGCCGTCGCGCTGGAACTCCTGGGAACCGAGCAGTGGGACAATGGCATCCGCGCCTACACACAGCCGCTCAATTGGAACGGGAGCAGCCTGACTTTGGATGCCGCGGCGAACGGCGAATCCGCGTTCGCATTCTTCCGCGTGCAGCCCGGGGCCGGCCGTGTCACGCAGCTCGTGTTTGATATTCCGAATGGCTACGCCGTCGGAAGTGGAGACACGCTGGAGTTTGCCTTTGGGGTCGCAGTGCCAGAGCCCGGGGTCGCTGCGATGCTGATCCTCGGTTTTGGGTTCACGTTTTCACGGCGGACACGGGCCTGATCTGATGATCGCCCAGCGACCGCGTAGCGATCTCCTACGGCGTTTTTAACGGATCGACACCCTGCTTCAACTGCCCGCGGACCATCTCGATCATCATCTTTAGTTGCACGGGCGGGACCACGGATTTGGCGGGATCGGCGGTGAACGCGGTGTCCCACTGCGGCGCAGCGGGTATGTAGTGAAGCTCTTCGCGGAGGCGCTTCGCGAGTTCCGTCATGTGCGCGGCTCCGTAGAAAACCGCGATCGTTTCACCAGCTTTGCGCTTCGCGATTTGCTCGCGGAGATCGCGAATGACGATCGCGTTTCGCTCGGTGAGCAGGACTTCAAAAAGATCCTTCATTTCCGGCGAGATGCTTTTTGCGAGGCCGACCATTTCCTCGGCGTGCGAGAGCACTTCGATCAGCAGCAGCCGAGTGGTCTCGCGCATTTCTGGCGACGCCGAAACGAAAGCGAGCATGGGTTTGAGCATGTCCATCGTCTCCGGCGAACCCTGAATCGCCCCCAGCAACATTTTGTAAGTTTCGTTCGGCGCTTCCACTGCGTCCGTGCGCTCGCGCACTTGCTTTTCCACACCCTCCGCAGGCAGATCGCTGTTCACGAAATGCTGGCGGCGGTAGTCGATGGCATCGAGCTGAAAGACGAGGCCGAGCGCGTTGGAGAGTTGCTTTTGGATGCCCGCATCGCGCGTTCCGGCGCCGGGACCCTGCTTCATCGCCTCATCGAATCCGACGCCTTCAAACAGCACCACGGTCTGCGCGTCGAGCCGCTGCTGGATGGCGCGGAAATATTCCGGCGTGCCGAGATGCGCCACGGCGACCAGCCACACTGCCGGACCGTCGCCTGCCGCAGGGCGATACTCCACGCTGCTCGTCTGGATGGCGCTGAGTTTCGCGTCGGTCTCGGTGGATCGGAGAAAGAGGGTCTCCGATGCACGATCGGCGCGAGCGGCAAGCGGCAGGCACAGCGCGCAGGCGGCGAGGATGAAACGGACGGAAAGCGTGGGCGATTTCACGGGATGTGAAGGACGGTGGCAGAAGGTTTTCAAAGCGCCATTCCGCAGTCGAAGAATCCGCCCGGCTCGGGGCTTGCCACGGCGGCACGCGGCTCCGCGTTTCCCGCAAACTCCGACTCATCCTCCTACGCCGGCTCGATTCGTTCCGGGATCAGAGCGGGAGTGGAAGCAACGTTTCCAAAGCGCCCGTAAAGCACCGGCAGCAGGAAGACGTTCAGCAGCGTGGAAGTGACGAGGCCGCCGAGGATGACGATGGCCATGGGGAATTCGATTTCGTGGCCGGGGATGTTGCCGCGCCAGACGAGCGGGAGCAGCGCGAGGCCGGCAGTGGCGGCGGTCATCAGGATGGGCGCGAGTCTTTCCTCCGCTCCGCGTAAAATGAGCGCGCGAGAAAAGGGTTCGCCCTCCTCGCGTTCGAGATGGCGGAAGTGGCTGACGAGCATGATGCCGTTCCGCGCGGCGATGCCGAGCACGGTGACGAAGCCAACGAGCGAGCCGAGCGAAAGCACGCCGCCATTCAGCCACGCCGCGAGCACCCCGCCGATAAGCGCAAAGGGCAGCGTGAGGAAAACGAGCAGCGCGAGACGGAGGCTTTGGAAATCGGCGAGCAGGAGAATGAAGATGCCGCCGAGCGCGGCGAGCGTGAGCCATTTCAGACGCTGGCTGGAGTCGTGGCGCTCCTTGTATTCGCCGAGCAATTCGGGGTGATGGCCGGCGGGGAATTTCACCGTGGCCAGCCGCGCTTCGAGGTCGCGGGCAACGGCGCCGAGGTCGCGCCCGGCGACGTTGCATGTCACGTCAATGCGTCGCGATGCGCCTTCGCGTTTGATTTCGTTTGGCGTGGGCACGATGGCGATGTCGGCGATTTCACCGAGCCGGACTGCCGCGCCGCCGGGTGATTCGATGAGCAATTCGCGCAGCGCGGTGATGTCCGTCCGCGCCTCGGGCACGCTCCACACGGCTACCGCGTGAATCTTCTGCTCCTCGAAGACTTCGCCGACCTTCTGCCCCTTCACGAGCGTGGCGACAGTGCGGAGGATTTGCGCTTCGGTGAGTCCGTAAAGCGCGGCGGCTTCCTTGCGCGGCGTGACGACGACCTGCGGCACGAGCGCCTGTTGCTCGACTTTCAGCGTGGTGACGCCGGGCACGTCCTTGAACACGCCCGCGACTTCCGCCGCCTTCGCGCGCAGCGTCGGCAGGTCGGGGCCGAAGATGCGGACGACGATGCTCGCGCTCGCGCCGGTGAGCACTTCCTTGATGCGTTCGCGGAGATACGTGAGGAGGTCGCGCTGGAGGCCGGGGTAGCCGTCCACGACGGCCTGCACGCGTTTCACGGTCGGGTCGTAGTCGGCTTTCGGGTCGAGGGAAATCCACAGTTCGGTGAAGTTTGGGCCGACGACTTCATCGGCGACTTCCGTGCGCCCGATGTGTGCGCCGAGGTTGCGCACGCCGGGGATGGCGCGTAGTTCCTTGCTCGCGGAAATCGTGATGCGCGTCATCGCATCGAGCGAGGTCGCGGGCTTCTCGACCCAGTGCATGAGGAAGTCGCGTTCCTTGAAATTCGGGAGCAACTCCTCGCCGAGATGCCGATACGCAAACCATGTCCCGACGAACGCCACGACGAGCGCCGCGATCACCGCGCGCGGTGCGTTCAGCAGCGGAGGCAGCAGCGTGCGATATGCGCCCTTCAGCAAGCGCACGAGCGGCGCATCCGCCTTCCGGTCCAGCGCCTTGCCGCGCAGCAGCATGAGCGAAAGCGCGGGCGTGAGCGTGAGCGCGACGGCCAGCGAGGCGAGGATGCTGAGGATGTAGCTCAGCGCGAGCGGACGGAAAAACGTGCCCATCAATCCATCGAGGAAGAACACCGGGAGGAAGACGAGCACCACAATGGCGCTGGCATAAACGACGGCGCTGCGGACTTCGAGCGAGGCGTCGAGCACCACGGAGAATGCGGGGCGCGGAATGTGGCACGGGCGTCCCGCCTGTGGGGCCAGCGGGCTTCCAGCCTGCTCGGAAGCACCGGGCAGGATGCCCGGCGGCCACACAGGCGGGACGCCTGTGCCACTTTGGTTTTGCCGCAGCCGCCGCAGGATGTTTTCCACGTCGATGATGGCGTCGTCCACGACTTCGCCGAGCGCGATGACGAGGCCGGCGAGGACCATCGTATTGAGCGTCTGTCCCTGCCAGCGCAGCACCAGCACGGCGGCCACGAGCGAGAGCGGGATCGCGGTGATGCTGATGAACGCCGTGCGCCAGTCGTGCAGGAAAAGCGCGAGCACGATGATGACGAGCAAGCAGCCGAGCCACATCGCGTGCGTGAGGTTTTCGATGCTCAGTTCGATAAACGTCGCCGGGCGAAAAATCGTGGAGTCGAGTTCGACGCCCGGCAGCGCGGGGCGCATTTCCGCGAGCATCCGCTCGACGCCGTGCGTGACATCGAGCGTATTTCCCCACGGCTGTTTCTCGACGATGAGCAGCAGGCCGGGACCGTCGTTGATGACGCCGTTGCCGATGGGCGCGGGATTTCCCACGACCACATCCGCGACATCGCCGAGCCGCAGCGGCGTGCCATTGCGAAACTCCACAACGCTGCGCGCGAGGTCATCTGCGCTCGTGATCGCGCCCGCCTGCCGCACCGCGAGACGCTGGTTCGGCGTATCGAGAAAGCCACCCGCGCCGATGACCGTCGCATCGCCCGCCGCCTTCACGACTGCATCGAGCGTGACGCCGAGCGCGCGCAGTCGCGCCGGGTCCACGAGCACTTGATACTCCTTATCACGCTGGCCCCAGATCGCGACATTTGCGACGCCGGGAACGGACATGAGCCGCGGACGCAGCGTCCAAAGCGCGAGTTCGCTCAACTCGGTTTGCGACATCGTCTTCGAAGTCATGCCGACTTTCATCGCGCGGCTGAGCGACGAATACGGCGACATGAGCACCGGCGGCTTCACCACCGCGGGCAATCGCGCCTGCGCAAGCGCGAGCCGCTCTTGCACGAGTTGTCGCGCTTTCAAAATGTCCGTGCCTTGCTGGAAAATCATCACGACCGACAAAAGGCCGAGCACGGATTTCGAGCGGATGGTTTTCAGCCACGGCAATCCGTTGAGTGCGTTTTCGAGCGGGACGGTGACGAGCGCGTCCACCTGCTCGGTGGAAAGGCCGGGCGCTTCCGTTTGGATTTCCACCATCGGCGGCGCGAACTCCGGGAAGACATCGAGCGGCGCGTGCCGGACGCTTTCCACGCCGACGACGATGAGCGCGATGGAAAGCGCGACCACGAGCACGCGCATGTTCAGCGCCCAGGTGACGATGGCTTTTAGCACGGGCGCGCTTGGATGGGACCTATGCGTCGAATGAGTCTCATGGGACCTATTTTCCCGGCCCGAACTCGATGCCGAACAACTCCGCGGAACCATCGGTAACAATTTTTGCGCCGACCGCCGGGCCGGTCGCGAGCACCGCGTCCGCGCCAGCGACGCGCGCGACTTGGATGCGGCGGCGGACGAAGGTCGTGGGGCCGGTCATTTCATAGACCCACTGGCCACCGTGGATGTCGTGCAGCACGCCGGCCCACGGAGCGATGAGGCGTTCGTCGCCCGCGCCGATCGCGGGCACGCGGACTTGCACGCGCTCGCCGGGGCGGCGCTGGCGCTGCGGGTCTTCGATTTCAAAGTACCAATCCACGGTGGATGCGAGCGCGTTCGCGGTCGGCGGGGCGGCAGGGATGCGCTTGGCGGCGATGGGCTTCTTTTCGCCGAGCGGTGTGATGGTGGCGGCGGCTTGCGGATCGAGCGTGGTGGCGTCGGCGGCGAGGATGGCGACGCGCACCCACCAGCGTTTGCCATCGGGCGAAGCGGCGAAGCCGGGGCCGAGGAGGGCGCGCTTGGTGGTGGCTTGTTCGTGCGCGGCTTTGGCGAGCGAGTGCGCGGCGCGAGCTTCTTCGACGGCGCGCTCGCTGCCGGTTTGGTTGGCGAGGAGTTTTTCGGCGCGCTCCAGCGCGAGCTTGGCGGCGTCGAGCTTCACGGTCGCTTGCGAAAGGTCGCCATCGGCGGCGGCTTGGAGTTCCGCGAGCTTAAGCATCTCGGTCGCATTCTGCGGCGGGGCGAGGGCCATGAGCGCGCTGGTGCCTTCGCCGACGGCGAGCGGCAGCGTGATTTCCCCGCCGTAAAGCCGCTCGTGACGGATGGCTTTTTTCTCCACCGGCACGGTGGCGATACCGAGGCGCTTCGCGGCTTCGGGTGTGAGCGTGACGGTGGTGAGTTCGGCTTCCTTCACCGGATTCGCGACAGCGGCTTGCGCGGGTGCGGTCGAGGGCGCGGGATCGGCGGCGAGCGCGGCGACGCATGTAACTGATAGGAAGAATGGGACGTATTTCATTTCCACGAGGAGGCGGGTGTTTGCAGCGCGTCTTCCAAGGCTCCGAGCGCTTCGAGCGCCTGGATGCGGGATTGGGCGCGCGCGAGATCGGCGGCACCTTGCTCGACGCGGCGCTGCGAGACGTCGAGCTGCGAAAGTTCGCCGGCGGCTTTCATCGTCTCGGCGGTTTTGGTCTGCGCCTTCACGTCGTCGGCGAGCGCGTTGGCGGCGTCGGCTTTTCCGCGCGAGGCGCGGTAGATGGCGAGCGCGAGGTCGATCTCGCCAACGGCGCGCGCCTGCATGGCGAGGAAGCGCGCGGCGGCTTCGGCGCGTTTACCTTCGGCCTCGGCGATCGCGCCTTGGTGCTGGTTGAAAATCGGCAACTCGAAGCCGATGCCGAGCGTCCATTTGTTCACGGTCTGATCGAGTTTGTAGCCGGAACCGAGCTTGATGTCGGGGTATTGTTTCGCCACTTCCAACCGCACCCGCTCTTCGCTTGCAGCGTAATCGGCGAGCGCGGCGAGGAGGTCGGCGCGATGCGTGAGCGCGTGGCGGCGCGCAGCGCGGCCAGCGGGTGCGGCGGGCAGGCGCGTGATTTCGGTGAAGTCGAAATCTTTCCCGGAAACCGCAGCGACCGGGACGCCGACGGCGGTGGCGAGTTGCGCGTGCGCTTTGATCCCGAGCAAATCCGTGTCGTGCATCGCGAGCCGCGTCTGATTCAGCGGGATGCGCGCGACGGCGACATCCTGCGGACGCGCGGCGCCTTCCTTGAGTTGCAGTTCCAGCAGTCGCGCCGCGTCCGCCTGCGCGGTTTCCTGCGCGCGATATTGCCCGCGCGTGGCTTGCGCCGCGTGCATCGCGAGCAGCGCGCGCCTCACATCGCCGCGCACTTTCCAAGCCGCCGCCTCCAGATCGAGCCGGGCGACGCGCACTTTCGCCACAGCCTCGGCGCGGCGGGCATCGCGCTTGCCGCCGGTCTCGATCGTGAGGTCGAGGCCCGGCTCGATGATCCACGGCGGGAGGCCGCGCGTGCTGCTGTTGTAGCCGGGCTTGAACGACAGCACCGGATTCGGGCGCTCGCCCGCCGTTTGCAACGCGCCCTCCGCCGTCTGCACGCGAGCGCGCAGCACGGCGAGATCGGGATTTTTCTCCAGCGCCTCGGCGGTCAGTTTCGCGAGCGACCAGCGCGTGCCTTTTGCAGGAAGGCGGCGCGCATCGAAGTCCGCCGCCGAGCTCGCGGGCGAGAGCGGCTTGCTGGTGAAACTCGCGCAACCAGTGATGAGCATCATTCCTACCGCAACTCCCGCCCTTGCTCGATTCGAGAGAGGCGGAGACGGAGGGCGACTAGGAGTATGATTCATCGGTGTGAGCTGTTCGCCGGGTGCGTCGCGACGCGCGGACTTTGGATGAAACACGAACGCGTGTGCCAGACGGAACTTGCTCGGCCACTCCAACGAAAGAGGCAGATCCAGCGGGCGATGGTCGGGAAGCTCAAGGCTGTTGCGGCGTGACGACCTGATAGAAGCGGCGCGGCTGGCCGATGCTGCCGGGATCGGCGGCGTCGAGGACCGTGTCGGCGCCTTGCGCGGGCACGTCGATGAGCTTCGTCCACGTCGCGGCGGCTAGGTCGTTCTTGTAGCGGACGGTGTAGGTTTTTCCCGCGACGGCGGTGAAGCGTACGGCGAACTGGCCGGGCGTGACGGTGCTGACGAGACTGGCGGCGAGGCGGCTCGCACCGCTCTGCGGGTTCGTGCCGGCGAGGTATTCGGCCTTGTTGTTTTGCCCATCGCCATCGGCGTCGAGCGCGGCGTCGAGCGGGTCGTTCGGGTTCAGGCCGTTCGCGATTTCCCAAGCGTCGGGGATGCCGTCGCCGTCGCCGTCGGTGTCGGCGGCGGCTTGCGCGTTCGCGGCGCCGGGCGTCGGGGTGAGAGAAACGATGGCGCTGGTGCCATCGGGGAAACGGCCTTGCGCGATGCCGCTGGTCTGCGCGCCGAACGAAACCGCATCGAGTTGCACGCCCGCGCCGGAGAAGAGGCCGAGGCTTTCACCGAGCGGATTGAGCGAGAAATTGACGTGGCCCGGAGTCGCGCCCGCGTCGTTGTCGGCGATGAAGTGCCGCCAGCGCGCGCCACCGCTGCCGCCGATGAAACTGAGCGGCGCGATGCGGTGCTTCGTCCTGTCCGTGAGCAGGTCGGTGAGGTAGTTGCCGCCGAGCGCGACGGGCTGCGCACCGGTGTTGAAAATCTCAAAGAAGCCGGGTGCGACCGTCGGGTTCGCGAGCCATTCGTTGAGCTTCACGCCAGTGATCGCGCCGAGTCCGGCAGCGGTGTTCAGCGCGCCGCGCGTCGGCACGGTGAGTGCGAATGCGCCGCTGCCATTCGGCGTGCGACCGATCGCGAAGTCGGCGATTTGCAGACCGTAACTCACGCCATCGTGCAGCCCGCCGCCTGCCGCCATTTTTTCAAAAAGGAAAACGCCGCCGCCGAGCGCGGGCAGCGCGAAGCCGGTGTTCGTCGCGGATGGCGCGGCGAGCGGATTGAAAAAGGTGACGAGATTGCCGCCCGCCGGAACGCTCGCGCCCGCGCCGAAGACAAACTTGCGCGGCACGCTCGTGTCGTCGCTGAAACTCATGTCGCTCACATCAATCGCCACTGCGCTCGGATTGAACAGCTCGACCCATCCGGCAAAGGAACCGTCGGGATTTTGCAGCGTCGCATTTACAGGCAGCACTTCATTCACGACGAGCACGCCCGCGCCCGCGCTGTTCATCGTTTCAGCATCGAGCTTCATTCCGAACGTCACGTCGCTGCTCGTCTGCGCGCCCGCCCCGTGTTCCTGATGCACGGCGACGCAGAGCACGTTGTCGCCGCTCACGAGATTCGCGCCGTCGAAGGTCAGCGTCTCCACGCTCGCGTTATCCACGTTGCCCGTCGCGATGGTCGAAAAAGTCACCGTGCCCGCCGGCATTCGCAGTCGCGCGCCGCTGTTCGTCGGGATGATTTCCTGGCCGTTGAGATAGAAGACCGCGCCATCGTCGATCATCACTTTCGCGCGCAGCGTCACGCCGGTGAGCGGGCCGCTGTAGTTGAAGTGCGTGCGAAAATACGTCGCGTTGAACGGCAGATTCGCGTTGCCCGTGTCCACCGGCAGCGCGGTGTTTTTCACAAAACCCTCGGTGTTCGTGAGCGCGTTCGTCTCGATGTAAAGAAGCTGCGGCGCGCTCGTCCACGCGCTGTCATTGAACGCAACCTGGAAAAAGTCCGCGCTGTGATTGATGCCGTTGCTGCGATAGCGCCACGCCTGCGTCGCCGGGATCAGATTCGTCGTCGTGGTGACGATGCCGCTCACGCCGGGGTTCGGTCCGCCCGGCGTGGGTTGGTTGAAAAAGGCCACCGTGCTCGCGCCGTTCGGTGTGCGGCCCTGCGAGATGTCGCTCGTCTGCGGGCCATACACGATGCCGTCGATGAGCTGCAGCGCGCTGTCGAAAAAGCCGATCTCGCCCTGCTCGGAGGCGAGCTTGAAATTCAAATGATCCGGCCCCTGCGCCGCGTCGTCGTCGGCCTTCAGGTAAAGGAATCCGCCCGGCGCGATGAAGGTGAGCTGGCGGAGTTGCGCGTGCTGCGGCCATTCCACGGGATTGTCGCTCACGTGGCAGCCGCCGACATTTACCGGCAGCGTCGCGGTGTTCATCAGCTCGATGAAATCGTTTGGAAAAAGCGCGACTGCATCGGCAAGCCACTCGTTGATTTTCACGCTCACGGGCGTGGCCTGCGCCGCGACGATATTCACCGCGCCAAAAGTCGGGCGGCACATATCCCACGCGCCATCGCTCGCGCGCCGCCCCACGGAAACATCCGCGAGCTGCGCGCCGAACGCGACGCTGTCCGCGATGCCACCGCCCGCCGCCGCGGACTTCGTGAGCGTGAGCGTGTCGCCCGTGTCCTTCAGGCCGAAGCCGGTCTTCGGCGCGGGCACGCTGGCGCTGTTGCTCGCGTAGATCACGAGCCGCGCGCCCGCCGCGAGCGTGGTGCCATTCGCGATCGTGTATTTGAAAGGCAGCGCCGCATTCTCCGTCAGCCCCCAGCCGGAAAGATCGGCGCTCGCGTTGCCCGCGTTGCGCAGCTCGATCATGTCCGGAAAATTGCCGCCGAAGCCCAGCGTCTCGGAGTTTTTCGCGAGCACTTCGCTGATCTGCACGAGCGGCGCGGCGGCAGGCGGGACGTAGGCGGTATTCACGATCCACGTCACGCTCGCCGCGCGCGCGCTGGTGCCGTACGCCGCGTCGTCCTGGTAAAAACCCGCGTCGTTTTTTCCCACGACTTGCAGCGTGTGCGAGCCGTTCGCGAGACCGCTGAGCGCGATGGGTGCGCCGTTCGCGATCTCCGCGCTGGGTGCGCCGCCATCGAGGCGGTATTTGTAATGCGTCCAGCCGGAGCCGCCGCCGGGCCACGCGCCCGCTGCGGTGGAGATGCCATTGCCCGTCATGCGCGTGCCGACGGTGATGCTCGCAGTCGTCAGATTGGTCGTGCCGCCCGGTGCGCCGGAAAGCGTGACGCCGAGCGTGCGCACGCCGCCTTTATCCGAGCCATTCGGGCCGGTGCCCTTCGCGGGCGAGCCGGTTTGCAGGCCAAACTGCTGGCGAATTTGCGCGCCGAGTCGCACGTAGTCGCGCGGGCCGGGAGTCGGGATATTCGTGGGGCCGTTGAGCAACGGATCCACGTTGCTGTTGCCGCTGCCCGCGCCGCTCCACGTCATGCCCGCGGGGAAGAGGTTGTTATTAAAAGTCACGTTTTGCGCGAGGCCCGCGCCGGGGTAATTGCGCACGAGCGCCGCCGCGCTGTGGATGATGTTGCCCTCGGCATACATACCCGCCGCTTCGTGGTAAGTGTCGTCGCCGAAATTCAGCACGCCAGTCACCGCATCCTCACTGCCCGCGTTGGTTTGGCTCACCACGGTGTTGTTCAGGAACGTGTAGAAATTGCCCTCTTTCGCCGTGGCTGCCTGGTCAATGTTGTAGAACAAATTCCCGACCATCGTGATGTGCGAGATGCCGTCCTGTTTGCACAGCGAGAGGCTCACGCCCGTGCCAATCGTGCTGGTGAAATTGATCGCGTTCGTATCCGCGTTCGCGTCTGCCGCGGTGGGATACAGCTTCACCGCCGTCGTCGAAATCACGCGCACGAAATACGAACCGTTGCGAATCGCGGGCGTCGCCGCCGGGAATGTGTTGCCGAGCAGCGCAGTCGCTGTGACTTCCTGTGCGGTGGTGAAGCCGTGCGTGCCGCAAGTGACCTGCTCCGTCGCGGTATCAATCGCCGTCGCCGCGCGTCGGCTGCCCGTGCCGCCGCCGCCATCGTTGCCGCCGCTGACCGCGCTCGCCGAGTCCGGCGAATTCGAGCGATGGACGTTCATGAAGATGTTCCCTTCGGCCCACAGGTCCGTGCCGTCGATGTCGAGAATGTCGTCGTCCGAGCCCGTGCAGACGTTGTTGATGAACTGCACAATCGCCCCCGCGCGATTGCCGCCCGTGAAGTCGAACACGTCGTTGTAGTCGCCGCTGACGCTGTTCATTTTTCCAAGAAACGAATCGCGCACAATCGCCCGCCCGCCCGCTGGCGGCGCAGCGTTCGCGCCGTGGATGCCCTCGAAGTTCGACCCCGCCGCCGCCGCTGGGAAAATACAGTTGCTCACCAAAAACGAGCCGCCGTCGAGATGGAGATACGCCGTGTTGTTCATCAGCCATTCGCAGTGATCGAGCACCACGTTGGAGTTCGCAGCACACGTCACCGCAGGGTTCCCGCCAAACTCGAAAGCGGTGTAGTAGAAATGCGTCTCCGGTGCGCCCGCCTGACCGTTGATCGTGATCGTCCCACCAACCCCCGAGCCGCCGGGAACGCGGCTGAAGCGGATCGGCTGCGCCAGCGTTCCCTCCGCCAAAATCTTGCCGCCTGCCGCGACGGTGATGCCGATTCCCGTGCCGAGATACACCGTCGTGCCCGGCGCGATAGCGAGCGTCACGCCGCTGTTCACCGTCAGCGCGGCGGTGACTTGGTAAGGCCCGCCCGCCGCCGTCCACGTCGTGTTTGCGGCAATCGCGCCGCTTACACTCGCCACGTTCGCGTCGTCATACCACACGTCGAAATACGTCTGCTCGATCTCCGCGCCGGTCGCGTCGAAGGCTTGCACGAACAAGCGATTCAGCCCCGGTGTCAGCGCCACATTGTTCGCCTGCCAGTCGCCGATGCTCGTGGCGAAAGTGGAAACCGTCGTGACTTTCCAAGGTGTGTAAATCGCCGCGACGCCGTTCACTTTCACACTCGCCGTGCGCGTGCAGTCGGCTTTGCCGCTTACATTGCACGTCGCCGCCGTCGAGCGCGGATAGCCGCTCGTGATCGTGAGCGCCGCGCCGCCGGTCGTCGTCGCGCCGATGCTGGAAAGCGAGAGCGGCATCACGCTCGCGAGGTAGGCGAGGCGCGTATTGTGGAAGGTTTTCATCGCGTCGATCACCGCCGTGCTCACCACGCCGCCGAGCGTTTCCTGCGCGAGTTCCGCGAACTGCGCCGCGCTGAACGGTCCGTCCACCTGCCGTTTTACCTCCGCGAGATATTCGCGCGCAAACTGCGGATGAATGAGGAACGGATGTAGCGGCGTCGGCGGATTGCCGCCCGTGTCGCCGCGCGCCGCGCGGAAAAGATTGTGCGTCGCATCGCTCGATGAGCTGCGACCGAAGATCGAATCGAGATCGTAGGCGATGAACACCGCGCGCGGGTCGGTGACGCCGAAGTAGAGATAGTAGTCGTCGCCGTCGCCGTTCGAGATGTTCGTCTCCGTGTTGTCCGCGATGCTGCTCGCCGCCATGAAGCGCAGCCACTGCGCCGTGTCGCCCGCCGCCTGCACCGCGGTCACGTAGTCGCCCGTGTAGGTCGCCGCGTAGTTCGCCGGGATGGACGTGCCTTTCGCCAGCGTCTTCGTCAGCCCGATGAGATCGGCCCATTTGTCCTCACTCTGGTTGGTCTGCTTGAAATAGTTCACGCGGTACGGCGTCGGGTCCGCCGTCGCGGCGGGCTGGCCCGCGCTCTGGTCGCGCAAGTTCGCGCCGCCCACACTGTCCTCGCGGAATCCCCGGTAGATGTTCCCCGAGCTATCGAGCGGAAAATGATCACCGGCGAAGTCCGTGTCCTGCACTTCGTTCGCGCAGTAGAAGCCGTAACTCGGAGCGCCGCTGCCCGCGAGATTCGAGCCGTTCACGCGCACCTGCACCGCGCGCGACTCCGCGACCGTCAGTCCGGCCTTTCGGAAAATCGCGCTGCCGAGGAGCTGGTAGGGCGTGTTCTGCGTGTTGAGATTCAGCGCCGTCACGCCCTTCCACGCATCGCTGTTGCGAAAGGCCGCGTTGTAACTCTGCGGCGAAGTGGAGCGGCTGCCGTTGCCGCGATTCCGCACGCCCGCGAGATACACGATCGCGTCGCCCGTGCCATCGTGCGTCACCCACGTCGCGTTGAAACGCGCGTGGCTGTAAGTCTGATCGTTCGTCTCGCCCGCGTTGTAGGGAAACGGCGGCGCGCCCGTGCCGGAGTTGATGTTGCTCAGCTCCGTGCGATCCACCGCGCGCAACACCATGCGGTAAATCGGCTCCGCGCCCGCGTAAATCGTGTCGTCCACTTGGTAGAGACAGTTCTGCGTCTGCACGAGCGCCGCCGTGTAATCGCGTGCCGGAGCCGGCCACGTCCGCGTCAGCCCGCCATCACTCGCGGTGAAATAAAACTCCACGACGATGCCATTCGCCCTCGGCAAAATCGCCGCGCCAAAAACGCCGTCGCCCGCCGCCGCATCGCCGTGCGCGCCGTCGTCGAACATCGCCGCCGTGGTGAACGACGCCGCGCCGTCATTGCGATAGTGAAGCTGCACCGTCAGCGCCGCCGCGTGATCGTCGCGCACGCGGCAAGTTACCGCCACGCTCTCCGTGGATTTCGGCACGAGCGGAAAGTGATCGGCCTTGTCGATGACCGGCGCGATGTCCGCCGCCGCCGTGGAATTCGCCACGCCCGGCGTGCCCTGCGCCGTCGCGCTCGCAGCCCAGTTCTGCCCCTCGCTGTTGTCGAAAAGCACGTTGATGAGTTCGAGCGATTTTCCAAATCCATCCGCGTCGCTGTGCCAGCCCCAGCCGCGATGCCCAAAGCTCGGCGGCTCATCCCGCCGCCGCTGCGCCCAATCGCCATCGTCGCTGTAGTCCACGCTGTCCATCGTCACAAGCAGAGCGTCTTTCAGCACCACGTTGTTCGACGAATTCGAGAGCTGCCCCGTCCAGCCCGCGACGAAATTCGTCACCGCCGGATACTTCGCCGAAAACGCCGCCGCATTCGCCGCCACGACAAGATACCCACCCGCAGGGACCGAAACATTTGGAAACGTGAACGTCACCCCGCTCGTGAATTGCCAGCCCGTCAGCGCGACCGGCGCGGCTCCGCTGTTGAAAAGCTCGACATATTCCTCCGCCGGATTTTCCGACGACGGATGATACATCAATTCATTGATAACGACCTCCGCGCGCGCGGTGACGGCCAAGGCGGCGAGGAAAGGGATGAGTGGATGGCGGAGTTTCATGGTGAGGAATCGCTCCGCAGAACAATGCGCGCCCTGCTAACGGCTCCGTCTGCGCTTTGCTTACGATTCAGTTATCCTGCCCGTCATCACAAAGTGTGATTCCTGCGCCATCCATTTTTGGAGTTTGCTGCCTCGCAGCAATCACTGCCGCACTGGGTGCCGTAGTAGCGCAGCCGCCCCGGCTGGCGAAAGTCCCGCGGGCGCCCCCCCCCCCGAAACGGCGGCGGGGGGGGCGCCCCCCGGACATTTGGCGGCCGGGCGCCGGCCCCACATGCCCGCGCG
>JANNWY010000032.1:0-18540 GCA_031409335.1 Chthoniobacteraceae bacterium
GGGCGACCCGGGCTTTGAATGCGGCTTCATGCCGCTTGCGTTTGCTCTTCATTTTCGGTGGTTTTATGCTGCGTTTTTACACGCGCTCCCACCGCCATTTTATAGCTTAACCTCTGGCCCGATTTTCGGGGTCCACCTCACCTCTCGGTACCCCCGCGCTTCAACTGGCGATCAAGCAGTTGAGCCAGTCTCTGCAGGGCACCGCATTCGATCCGCGGCTCCTCCGAGCGAACGCGGGCGCACACCACCTCGTCGAGCATCCATGCAGGAACCCCACGCCTCGTGGTATCCGGCATCCGGAGAAAAACGATGTCCCTGAGCCCACCGGCAGCACCACACACTTCGATGTCTTGCCAGAAGAGCGGATGATACGGGTAAAGCACCCGCGAAAAACCTCCGATGTGAGCAGTGTGGAGCGTGCCTCTTGGTCATCAACCACGTTCCCGTCCCGTCGAAGTAGAGCACCTTCAAGCGCGTGCGCCGCTTGTTGGTGAAGACAAAGAGCGCCCCCTCCCGCAAATCCTCGCCCAGCTTTCCACTCACCAGCCCCTCCAGCCCGCTGAAGCTCTTGCGCAAATCCACCGGCTCCAGCGCCACGAACACCTTCAACCCACCCGTAAAACTCAGCATCGCGCGCGAACGGCTTGTGCGATCAACGCCACCAACTCCGCCGCCATCGGCAACTCGGCAGGCGATCCCACCGACAACTGGCACCCACCCGGCAACTCGATGACCACACCTCCTTGCGCCCTCCGCGCCTCCTCACACCCGCCCGGGCCACCCTCCACCAGCGCCTCAAACCAGCGCACCGGACCCCGACTCTCCGCCAAACCATTCCCATCCGATGCCTCGCACCCCGGCGGCTTGACCAGCGCCCGCCGCCGGCGCCGCGCCTGCACCCAATTCGCAAACGTCGAATACTTGAGCCCCGCCAGCTGCGCAAACCGCTTCGCACTCGCCCCACTCCTCTCAAACTCATCCAGCAGCGCCTCCCGCCGCCCTGCCGATACCAACACACGCCCGCGGGCGTCCTGCTTGAGCGTTTCTGGTTCCCGCGTCGTAGCTGTCATAGACCCCCATCCTCTGACATTTACGACCAGCCCCGATAGGGGCGCTCGCGCGGACGCTTACAGCGGGACGTTAACCCAATGGGTGAGAGTCGCCTTTGTCGGAAGTGCCTCTGAATCCGCGTCAATCCGTGCAATCCGCGGTTTCCAATTCCGGATTTAAGGTAATGTGCTGGCGAGCTGTTTGCGGGGTGCGCTGGTCCACGACTTGGGGGCAGGCAGTGAATGGGGCGCTGCAAGGGATGGCGAGTGAGTCGGTGACTTTCACGCTGCCGCTGGCAGCGAGGGCAGTAGGGTATCGGAGTCTGGCGGCGGCGGAGGTGGGCGAAACGACGGCGGTGCGTGGCAACGGGAACGGACATGGCCGTTCGGTGCTGGCGGGTGCGGCGGCGTGATTTCTGGCGCCGGTGAAGCGGGGTAGGTGGTGCGAGCCGCCTGCCGCCGAATTTCGTTCAACCCGTCGGCAGATTCTGTTCTTCGGTGACGTTGTAGCGGGTCTTGATGCGTTCGCGCGCGGCTTCGACGGCGGCGCGTTCGAGGACGAGCGGACGGCCTGCGCCGACAAATTTGATGACAAAATAATCCGGCTTCTCCGCGAATGCCGCGGCGACGTCTTTCAGCGACTTGATCTTCTTGTCATTGATTTCATCGACGATCTGCTCGCGGAACTCGCTGAGATAGGTGTTCAGCGGGTCGGCGAGGATGGATGTGAGGACGATGATGTCGGGGTGTTCCTCATAGATTTCCTTCGAAATGAAATACTGGAAGTAGTAGTCGATGCGCGGATTTTGGAAGTTGTAGGCACCGATCAGATTGCGCGTGAGCGGCTGGAAAAGCAGCCCGC
The DNA here is from genome assembly GCA_031409335.1 of Chthoniobacteraceae bacterium. Taxonomy (GTDB): domain Bacteria; phylum Verrucomicrobiota; class Verrucomicrobiia; order Chthoniobacterales; family Chthoniobacteraceae; genus JANLQB01. Next base: position 1,912 of record JANNWY010000032.1, read on the forward strand.
CAAACAGCACGTAATGCGGCTGCTCGTCGTAGCGGCTCGCCTGAATGTTGTATTGCCACGCGCCGGTGAATTTCACTTCGACTTCGGCGGGTTTCCCATCGCGCAGGATCGAAAACTTCGCGGAGTCCGCGAGGAATTTTCGCTCCGCGACTTCCGCCATCGGCACGCGCTCACCCTCGAGTTCGATGAAGCCATCACTCGCCACACTGAGCCCATCGACGGCGAGGATGACATCGCCCTTTTTCAATAAACCCGCCGCGACCCCGCCGCTCAGCACGTTCGTGACGAACACGCCGCGATCATCGTCCGCAAGCCCGAGCGCCTTGCGCATCGACTTGTTCGGCGTGGGAAAAGTGCCGATCGAGAGGTCCATGTAACGATCGTATTTCCCGTCCTTCACATCCTGCAGGAAGTGTTTGATGACGGGCGTCGGGATCATGTAGCCGACGTTTTGCGCGACATCGCCGCTGTATCCCTGAAAGGCGACGCCGACGACTTTGCCATCCTGCAAAACCGGGCCGCCGCTGTTGCCGGGATTGATCGCCGCGTCGATTTGGATGGTGAGATGCGAGTCCACGATCGAGTGCGAGTAAGTGCGAAAATCCACGCGCGACACGACGCCCTGGGTGACACTCATGCGCTCGCCGCCGATCGGGTAGCCGAACACGGACACGGTCGATTCCAGCTCCGGGATGCCGCCGATCGCGAGCGGTTTGGTGTATTTGAAAAACTCGGGATCCTCGACCTTGAGCAGCGCGAGATCGCAGTCGTGGGCGATGTGCTCGACGGTCGCGATGTATTTCTTCGGATCGTTCTCCTTCTCCAAAGTGATGAAGCGCGCATTACTGACGACATGGGCATTCGTGACCAGCCGGTCGCCTTCCACCACCCAGCCCGTGCCCGAGCCGCCGCCGCTGGTTCCGGGCAGCCACGGGATGCGGTAGTTGGCTTCCTGCGCGGTGGTATTGATGCGGGCGACGCTCTTCCTGAGTTCGTTCGGCTGCGCAAGGGCCGAGGCGGCTGCGAGAAGGGCGGGGACGATGACTTGCCAGGTGCGATGGAGCATGAGGCGGGGAAGATGCGCAGCCGCCCTGCCGCTGTAAACAGGTTTGTCGGCGCGCGCCGCGGGTGCGGGATTTTTCCTGACGGGTGAAGTTTGCGCGGTCTATGCGCGGCGGCGGCGCAGGCCGAGCAGTGTGGCGATGCCGCCGAGGAGCAGCACAGCGCTGCCGGGCTCGGGGATGGCTCCCACCGCGAGTTCGCCGCTGCCTGCCGCGGCGAGCGATGGCGCGCCGGGAGGCGAGTTGAGGCTGGAAAGTTCATAGTATCCGCCGCTGTCGATTGTAAGACTATCCAGCACCTGGCCCACTTCATCGTCGAGCCATCCGCCGCTCAGGACGCGGATGGATAAGTAACCATTCACTCCATCGCCCACTTGAGCCTGTAGCGTGACCTTGTCGGTATCGTTGAACAAGGTTGCGTCGCCTTTGATGGTGAGCACGGTTCCAAGTTGCCCATCGGTGGAACTGACATCGCTTCCCGAAAACACGTTGCCGGCGGCGACCTTCACCCGGAAGCCGTTCGAGTCGATCGTTCCGCCGGGGCCTTCCAGCAAGATCGCCGAATGAATGCCGTTGTTCGTGAAGCCCCGGATGAAGTCGGCCTGATCCGCGCGCGCCTGGAGCGTTCCTCCGTTGAACGTGAGGGTGGCCGCGCTGGTGCCGGAGTTGACGAAGCTCGTGTTGAGCCGGCCTCCATTCAGGTTCACCGTTCCGGTGCCGCCCTCGCCGACGATCACGCTGCTTTCCGCGGTCACGACGCCGGTCCCGCTTACTTTCAACTCGCCGGTGCCGCCGCCGATCCAGCCGACGCTGATAAAGTCGGCGGTCGCGTTGCCGCCGGAGATATCCCAAAGCCCGCTGCCGCCACCGTTTTCACCAAGGCGAATCCCGCCAGCGCCGCCGAGGGTGCTGGATGCGGTCGAGTTAAATTGCCCGCCAGTCTGGGTGACGGTGCCGATGCCGCTGAGGCTGCCGATGATGGTGTGATTCAAGCCGCGCTTGTTGATGACGCCGCCGCTGAAATTGAGCGCGCCAGTCGCCCCATCGCGGCCCACGGCGATCCAGTTGCCCGCGTTGACGGTGCCCGCGCTCATATTGAAGGTGGCGTTCGACCCGGCTGCCTGCCCGACCCACAGTTCGCCATCGACGGTCAGCGTGCCAGGGCCGTTTAGTTCCATGAGGTTCGCGCCGGCTGTGGTGCCGATCTCGAAATTGCCCGTGGTGCGAGTCGTGCCGCCGGATTGTCGCCATGTGCCAACGCTCGCGCCGCCAATGTTCACGGTCGCCGCGGTGATCGTGCCAGCGGTCTGATTCAGCGTGCCAGATGCTGTGGTATTACCATCCCGACCGCCTAGGGTGATGGCACCCGTCGCCGTGATCGCACCACCGGAAACCGTTGCCGCACTGGTCGCGCCGCCATTGCGGCTTGGCACTTCAAAGTTGCTCGTATTGAGAATGCCCGTGCCGCTGATCGTCGCGGTTCCGATGTTGTCGGCCCCGGTTTCAAAACCACCGTTGGCATTGTAGGTGCCGCCGCTGAGATTGAATTGTCCCGCGCTGCCCAATCCAACCGCGGTCCACGAGCTGACGTTCACCGTGCCGCTGGTCTGGTTGTAGCTGGCGCTGGTGCCGCCCTGCCCGACATTGATCCGCAGCGGGTTGACGAGTGCGCCTCCCGAGACCGTCATGGCACCGGTGCCGCTCGGGGCGATGTCCACCTGCTGAAGGCTGGTCGCTCCGCCACTGATGGCAAAGGAGCCGCCGCCGCCCTGCCCGACAAAGGTCGTGCCGCTGGCGGTGAATGTCCCGCCAGTGACGTTCACCGTACCGATGCTGCCTGCTCCGCTGGCGATGTTGACCGGTCCTGGGATCACCGTCGTCGCGGTCCCTGCATTGGTGAACGAAGCGTTGCTTCCGGTGTCGGCAGCGACGCTAAGACTCGCCGTGCCATTCACGGTGCCTTGGTTGATGAATGGGCCGTTGACCGTGGTGGCTCCCGTATGGGTCGCGCTGCCAGTGTACGTGAGCGTTCCCGTCCCATCGGCCCTGAGCGTGCCAGTGCCGCTGATGCTATTGGCGACACTCGCGGCGTTGGCACGATTCAGGATAAGCTGTGTCCCGGCGCCGAGCGTGACCGGGCCGGAGCCCAGCGAGCCGGAGGCACCGCCGTTGCCGACATTGAGCGTGCCACTGTTCACGCTGGTGCTCCCATAGCTGTTCGCGCCCGTGAGGACGACCGTGCCCGCGTCGGTGACATTGAGGCTGCCAGTGCCAGAGACAGCGCCGGAAAGTGTGAGCGTCGAGCCCGCGACCGCGGCGGCGTTTGTGGCTGCGATGAGTGAAAGCGGCGCGGCGATCGTGTGGCTGCCCTGCACCTGGCTGATGAGCGGGGTGCCCGAGCCATTGTTGAGCGTGATGGTGTTACCCGCACCACCGCTGAGAAGGTATGGGTTGGCACCATTGTCGAAAACGATCACACCCACGGTTTTCGCACCATCCACGGTGACGGTCTTCGTGCCTGCCGTTTCCAGCGCAACGACGGGGAAGGTGGCGATCGCGCCGAAGCTGTCCGGCACGCCTGCCGTCCAATTGCCGGTCCCACTCCACAAGCCACTGCCATTGGTCTTCCATGAGGTGATGACCGTGTCGGCGATGCTCAGTTCGATGGTCGTCGCACCGGGGTTGTTGGCGATGGAATAGAGTTTCCCAACCTGGCTGTTGGCGATCGTGAAACCACTGACCAGCGTGCCGGTGAAGGCAGTGGTGTAGTCGAAAAGTGTGTAAGTCCCATTCGCGGTGAACGCCGTCGTCCCGCCGGTCTGGTAAAGGAAAAGTCCCGTGCTGGTGAGTCCGAGGCCGCTGGCATTGCCGATGGCGATGATGTCGTGGCCCCCGTTGAGCGTGGCTCCCGCTCCGAATTCAAAATCCACATTGCTGCCCGCGTTGAGCGCGAGCGTGGGGACGGTGAGGGTGCCTGCGGCAAGGCTGAGCGCGGTGAGATGTCCGCCACTGTTCACCGCAAATGCGCCGGGGTAGCTGCCGCTCGCGGCGAGCACACCCGCGTTCGCATTCGTCGTGCCGGTGTAAAGATTCGTGCCGGTCAGCGAGAGCGTGCCGCCGCCGATTTTCGTCAGGCCGCCATTGGTCGCCGCGCTGCCGCCGGAGAGGGTGAGAATGCTGCCGGGCGTGCTCACATCGAAGGTCGCGCTCTTACCGGGGTTGATCGTGAAATTGCGATCCATCGCGGCGGTGCCCCCGGTGTAGCGCAGCGCGCCGCCATCAAAGACAAGGTTCGTCGCAGCGCTCGACGATGCGCCGAGGGTGCTGGCCCCGCCGCCATTTGCCACCGCGGGCACACTCAGCGTCCCCGCGGCGATAGTCGTCACGCCGCCATAAGTGCTCCCAGCGGAAGTGAGGGTGAGCGTGCCGCTGCCCAATTTGGTGATGCCGCCCGCGCCGTCGAACGAGTTGGTCGCGGTCGGCGTGTTGCCATTCGAGTCGAAGACGAGTCCGCCAGCCTGCAGCTCGCTATTGCCCGTGGTGAATGCGTTGAAAAAGTTTCCGTTGCCCGAAATCGCCCGCACGGTGCCGCCGTTGAAATTGACGTTTGCGGTGCCCGCCCCAGCAATGAACGCGGCGGCTTGCACGACCCCGCCATTGAGCTGCACGGTGCCCGCCGAGCCCGCATTCGACGCGATCACAAATTGATCGAGCCCCGCGATGTTTCCCCCCGTGACGGTCAAGGTACCGGCGCCGCTATTCCCGATGTAGAGCCGCATGGTGCCCGTGGCCGGGGCGAACGTGCCGCCGTTGACGTTCAGCGTTCCATTCGAGCCAGCGTTCTGGCCGACGAACGCCCAGCCTGTGTTCATCGTCACCGTCCCACTGTTGAGGTTGACCGTGCCGGTGCCGCCGAGTCCGACGAAAAGATCCTCGCTCAACGTCGCGGCGGCGTTGTCGTTGAAATGCACGAAGCCCGTGGAGCCGGCCGTATCGGCCACACTCAGCCGACGGAGTCGCGCCACCGAGTTTCCGTTCATGGTGAATGTGCCGGTGCCCACACCGCTGCGCCCGACCAGCAAGTTACCCTTGTTGGTGCTGCGATTGTTCGTATCCACGATGGCTTGATCGTTGAGCCGGCTGCTGCCGCTCATGGTGAAAGCGCCGGTGCCGCCGGCCTGGCCGAGCGCCAGGACATTGGTGTGGTTCTGATTCCATGTGCCGCCGCTCATGTTGAAAGTGCCGCTGCCGCCGGTGTCCTGGCCGATCACGCTAAAGGCGGTCGTATTCCAAATACCGCCGGTCATATTGACGAGGCCCGTAGCCCCGCCTCTTCCGACGTAACTCTCAAAAGAATTGAGCGTGCCGCTTTCAAAATTCAGGAACCCTTGCGACCCGCTGTCCACGCCCACATAGACGCCGTTGTCATTCGCCCCGCTCGTGAAATTCAGCGCACCACTGGTGTTGATGTTGAGCGTTCCCGTGCCCCCGCCTCTGCCGACATAAAGTCGATTTCCGTAGTTCAAAGTTCCCAAGCCCTGCGCAAAGCCGGTCACGCCTCCACCCGCGGTGTTGGTATCGGCGAGATTGTAGGTCCCCGTCCCGCCGCTGTCGCCGATGAAGGTCCAGTTCGCCGAGCCAGTGCTGTGCGTGCCGGTCCGATGGTCCACGCGCCCTGAGTTGCCCGCTCCCTGGCCGACGAGCGTGTCCACCACCGAAGTCGTGTTCGCGGAGATGATGGGAAAGCTGCCGGCACCCACATTCACGATCGCGTTCTGCCCCGTCGGATAGACGTCGCCCGACCAGTTCAGCGGATCATTCCAATCCTGGCTCGTATCCCCGACCCAGTCCGCGGCGATGCTCCGGGTGAGTGCGGTGAAGAGGGCGGCGATGCCGCTGGCAAGGATGCGATGTTGCATTTTCATGGGAAGGATTGGTTGGGGTCGATTGGGCAGGGGAGGCGATCCGAAACGGTTCGCCACTTCCCGAATTAAGTCCGGGATGCGCCGTTGCGCAATGAGTCATTGTGCATAAATGTGCATCGCTCGTCCGATTGCTAAATCAGGCTGCTCTCCCGCTGCGCTCCAAGGATCAGAAGGTTCCGCGTTCGAGTCCCGGCAAGTTCACCGCCAAGGCTGCGGGTGACACGGTCGCGCGGCCTGTTCGTCGAAGAATTCCACCACTCGGCGCTCGGACCATGGCTGGGTCCCGCGCGCGAAATCCAGGAAGCCGACGTGACCGCCGGACTCGGGTGTTTCGAGGAAGACGGCGGAGTTCGCCTCGGCTTCGGTGAAAGGCATGGAGTCTTCGGTGAGAAACGGATCATTGCGCGCGTTGAGGATGAAGGTGGGGACGGTGATGCGTGGCAGGAATTGGCGGGCACTGGCGCGCTGCCAATAGTCCTCGGCATCGCGGAAACCATGGAGCGGCGCGGTGTAACGCCCATCGAACTCCTGAAAACTGCGAATCGCGCGGATGCCATCGGTGTTCAACTGTCCCGGAAATTTCAATGCCTTGGCCTCGATCTTCGCGATGAGCGGGACGATGAATCGCCGGAGGTAAACGCGATTGCCCCAGTGCTCGTCGAGCTTGCGCGCGCTCGACGCGAGATCGAGCGGAACCGAAATCGCCGCCGCGGAAAAAATCGCGGGATGTGGCGGCGCTTCGCCGAGGTATTTGAGCGTCACATTTCCCCCAAGGCTAAAGCCAATGAGCGCGATCCGGGAGTAGTCTGAAACTGCGTGCGCGATGATTGCCGCCAGGTCGGCGGTGTCGCCGCTGTGATATGCCCGCACCAACCGATTCGGTTCGCCGCCACAACCGCGAAAATTCCATGCAAGTACATCCCACCCGGCAGCGTGCAACGTCGCCGCCATGCCCCGTACGTATTTTTGCGAGGAACTGCCTTCCAGGCCATGCGAGATGATTGCGAGCCTGTCGCCGCCGTCGCGGCTCCAGTCGAGATCGAGAAAATCGCCGTCCGAAAGCTCGATCCGGGAGCGTGCGAATGCCTGCGGAATACTGCGTGGCAGCAGGACGGGCAGGATCGTCTGCACATGCCCGTTCGCGAGGAGTCTGGGCGGGCGAAAGTGCGAAGTGAGGACTGGCATGGCTGCGGGAGATCAAGACGCCTTTAGCGTCATCGTGCAATCCCGCGGCAAGGCAGAAAGTCTATCTCGCAGAGCGCCGGCGACCGAGGATTCCCAAAGCGCCAAGCGCCAGCAGGCCCAGCGATGCCGGCTCGGGGACTGGCTGCACCGGGTTGATGGAACCTTCAATCAAACCGTCGGCGGCGGCGAAGGCTGGCGAGCCGAGCGTCACCACGCCGGTCGCACTGATGTCGAGCGAAGCGAGGGTCTGACTCACGCTAAATTCCGTGCTTCCCGCGACGGTGACACTCGATCCGCTGGCATTCGCGTTGACGTTGAGGAGCGCTCCGACGCCATTGGTGATCGTGGCATTGGACAGTGCCGAATTGAGTGTAGTCCGGCCCTCGTTGGCCGCCAGGACGGAATACGATTGCAAACCGCTGATGCTGACCGTGCCGACACCGGTCTTGGTCAAAGTCCGCACGCCACCGGATTCGATGATCGCGGAGCGAATCGCAATGTCGCCCGCGCCGCCGATGCTGGTGTCCGCGGCAAGAGTGACGGAGGAAAGCGTCACCGTGCCGGGCGTCGCATTGCCACTGTCGAAAGTGTAAGTCGGCGTGCCCGTGTAGCCGGAGCCAGCGGCAGTCATCGCCACCCCGCTCACTGTGAACTCGGTCGAGTTGCCGACGCCACTCCCGGACAGGGTTCCCGAAGTGAAGGTTCCGGCCCCAAAAACGATCACGGGATCGGTGGCGTAGCCTATGCCTGCATTGGTGATGTTAATCCCAGTCAGCGTGCCCGTCGCCCCACCGCTCAGGATGGCAGTCGCCGTCGCACCGGAGCCCGATCCTCCGCTGATCGTCACCGTTGGCGCGGTCGTATAGGTCTTATCACCAAAATCCAGCGTAAAGCTGGCGGCGGTAACACCGAGCGCCGCAGTCGCCGCAGCTCCCGAGCCGGTTCCGTTGAAGGTGATAGCCGGTGCCGTGGCATAGCCGGAGCCTGTCCCGACAAGGGCGGCCACCTGCGCCCCCGCGATGCCGTTGCCGATCGTCGCGAGAGTACCGGAGGTATTGACCAGCGCCCCGCCCGCACCGATACCGGCGCCATTGAGGACGAAGGGTTCGTTGACGATACCCGCGCCATTCAGGTCGAGCGTGAAGCCAGCGACCACGGTGGTCGATCCAGTCGCGAGAGTTTGTATCCCACCAAAGCCGAGCGCCGAGGCGTTTCCGAGCTTCAGCGTGCCGCCACTCACCGTCGTCCCGCCGACATGGGTATTTGCGCCAGAAAGGGTGTGGGTGCCAGGCCCAGTCTTGGTCACGGAACCGAAGCCACTGATCACGCCACCATAGCTATCGTTGCCGAAGCGATTGAAGACCAACGAGCCATTGTTGATGATGCTCGCACTATTGGAAATAGTCCCATCGTTCCCCGCCAACCCATTCCCCAACTGGAGAGTGCCCGCCCCGATAGTAGTCGTCCCACTATACGTATTGCCTGCGGTTAGCGTCCATCTGCCTCCCTGAAGTTTCGTCAAGCCGCCCGAGCCGAGTGCAATAACGCCCGTAATCGTGCCACCGCCTCCGGTCGTAATCCCACCACCTTGCAGCGTGAGATTCTGATTCGCCAACCCGGTAAAAGCGGCGGGGTTGTTATACAGCACCGTGGAGGTACCGGAAACCGTGACGGTCGCGTCCGCAGTCAGGGTCACGGGGCTGCTGATCGTCGGATTCGAGGCATTCTGGACGGTAATAGCACCGCCGCCGCCGCCGCCGCCGCCAGCGATCTGCAGCGATTCGTTTAAGGTAAAAGTGCTGGCCGTGCCATCAATTCGCAGTTCGCCGCCAGGCAGGACCTGAGTGTCGCCCGCGACACTGCCCAAAGCATTCGCATTCCCCGCGACCACGATGCCGAGGTTGATAAAGGTGATGCCGTTGTAGTCGTTGATCCCCCTCAGATTGACTGTGCCAGTCGTCAGATGGCTCAACGAGCCATCGCCAGTGATGACTCCCGGAATCGTCATGTTGCCGACAATGGCACCGCCGCCCACGCCGAGCGTAATCCCACGATTGACATGCAGGAGGGAATTGGCCGCGGTAAAGCTGGTCCCAATCGACCCGCCGTTTGACAAGGTAATCGCGTCCGCCAACGGAGCGGCGGGCACGGCTCCAAACCCGCGTTCATCCGAAGTACTGCTGGCGAATCCGAGACGGAACAAACCCTGGTTCACGACCAGTTTCGCATAGGTCGTGTTTGGCAGACCCAATCCCTGATAGCGGAACTCTCCACTCCCGGTTTTCGTGAGGACGTTCCCCGGCCCTTTGATGGTTCCGCCAAAGATGGTGGAACTGCTTCCCGTATTTGCTGTCTCCACCGTCCCGCCCAGCGCGCCTACATTGATGGTGAAATTCGCGCTTACAAATGAGGAACCCACACCATTTGCGGTGCTATGCATCGTGCCGCCTTCCAAGTTCAAACTGGCTCCCACTGTCGCGGTGATACTGAGCGTGCTGGGAATGGACAGTTTCGCGCCGCTATTGATCAGGATGGTCCCTGCCCCAACGGCAACCGCCGAGCCCGCGAGCGAAACCGAACCTTCTTCAACCGTAAGACCCGCTGCCGTTTGCACTCCGCTCAAAGTGACCACAAATGGATTGATGGCATCCGTCCCTGCCGAAAAGACCGCCGTGTCTCCCGCAACCCAATCCAACGGGAGAATTTCCCCAGCCGCGTCCGAACTCCAGAATTGGGTACCTCCCCAGAAGCCATCCGGTATAGGGCCAGCGCCCGGCATGACATCGTTCGTATCCCAATAAACCGTGGCTGCGGAAAGGCTAAACGGTGCGGCGACGGTCAGTAGTGCGGCGAGGATGAGAGGCGATCTTTTCATGTGTTAGTAGAGGTTGATTGAGCATGACATGCGGTCCCTTTTCAGTCCGAGGAAGCTGCCTCGGACCCAATTAGCTTGGCTAACAAAGCAGCCGCCACTTTCGGCGGAAGAAGCCAGCGCGCGGCGGCACTGAACTGCGTAAATGTTTTCAAAGCTTATTTCAGGTTAGCCAAGTCGAACGATTAGCCGCATTTCAGGTTCTTCGTCAATATGCGATTCTGGAAATTTTGGGATCTGCGGTTCCTAACCACTCGCCCGCGGGCGGCCGTGGGTTACTTTGTGAAATGCACCCTGATCAAACGCCTCGGGTGAGTCGGGTCATTCGTGAGGTAAAGGTCGCGGACTTCGACGGTGCGCGTTGCACCAGTTCCGGTTTCGACCACACTCACGCCACCCAGCAGCGGAGCCATCGCGCCGCCATTGACGCTGGCTGAAAGGTTCGTCCATGGGCCGGCCAAGTTGTCAGCACCTTGCACGGTGATCGTGATGTCGGTATTGGCGAGGGTGCGGGTGAAGGTGAGGGCAAGCCTGCTACCGATGGCGCTCACTTGCAGGAGCGGTGTCTGCGCGGCGGCAGTGGGGTTTCCTCCGAGGGCATATTCGACGAGGTTCACGAGGTGGTCTTTGTCGAAATCCGCGAGGAATCCGGCGACGGCAGGGTCGTTCACGGCTGCGGGGAAATGGGCGAGCTGCCACGTCTGCCATGGACTTGGAGTGATGCGAGTGAGCACGACATCGTTGCCAGTCCCGCCGGTGTAACTGATGCGCCACCACTGGCTGTCTTCATAGAACTCCGTATTCTGCGGCAGGCCGGCGAAACTTCCGCTGATGGCTGCGTTGCTGGGACCGATTTCGAGGATGCGGAAAGTGGAGCCGGCGGGAAGGGCGGGGACGGCGACGAGATCGAGCGCGCCGGCGAGCGTGACGGTGCTGGTGGCATGGGTTAGCGCAAGCTGGTCGTATTGGACGCCAAAGATGGTGCCATTCAGACGGGCGCGGAGGGTGCCCGCCGCGTTCACGGCGAGGTTGCCATTGACCGTGCGGGCACCGGTGCCGGTGCCGAGCGCGAGGATGCCGCTGATCACGGTCAGCCCACTGTTGAGGCTGCCAGCAAGTTCGAGCCGGCCGGCCTGCACGGTCGTGCCGCCGCTGTAGGTGTTGGCTGCATTCAGGCTCATCGTCCCGGCGCCAGCTTTGGTGAGTGCGCCATTCGTGATCGGGACGTTCACGGACAAATCCAGCTCGGCCACACCGTTGGCGACAATGAAAGAACGGGCAGCTCCGCTGAGATCGAGCAGGCCGGACGCGCCAGTGCCAGACCCATTGGCGATCGTGGCGGTGGCGTCGGAAAGGAAGTTGAAATTCACATCCCCCGCGACGGCGATTCTAGCGGGCGTGGTGCCGTGCGGCATGAGGTGGATGGCATTGAACGTTAGCGAACCTCCCACAAGCGTGAACGTTTGCGCTGCATCGACCTGGAACGTGTGAATACTAAGAGCGCCGCTGCCACTTAGCGTGACGGGACCGGAGAATTGCGCCGCAATCAGTGTGGAATCCCACGACGGGATGTAGCCAGCGGTTAGTGATCCGCCGGTAACATTCAATGTCTCGCGCACGTATAGCTTGCGGACAGTGTGCGCGCCGGAGGCGAGGGTGACGGTGACGTTTGCGCTGGGTCGGTCGAGGATGACGGTGTCGTTGCTGCCCGGCAGGCGCGTCGCGGGCAGCGTCAGCGGCCCGATGCGTGCCATTTGCCCCGGACCCTGCACAGGTGCGAACGGCATCAGCCCGCTGTTCCAGTTCGTCAGCGTCGTCCATTGCCCGTCGCTGTTGGCTACCCATAGCGCCGGAACGAGGGAGTCTTTCAAAAATTCGATGCCACCCTGCGCCACATCCACATCAATGTTGGCTCCGCCATTCGCATAACCATTGAGCCGTGCGGTGCTCGCATACTGCCAGAATTTCCATGGGTGCGTCGGATTCGGAGCGTCGTCCCACGGCCCGTAGATCGCCGCGAATGTATCCTTCGGGTGAGCATTCTGCACGTCGATCGCGCTCGGGTTCGCCTGATTCGGCCAGCGCGCGCTCCACAGCGAAGATCCCGCCACGACCTGATTGCGCAGCGAAGACGCGGCATTTCCCAGCACATTCGAAGCGTAGTTCCCATTGGTATAAATGACGGGGCGGATACCCATCACCGCATAGACCCGGTCGGAAAAATCAATGCAGAATTGCGCCATCTGATCATCCGTCCGGCTGCCATCCCCAGCTTCCAAGTCATGCACTGGCAGCAGGTAGCCGGGACGCATCCACGCGCCTGCCATCTGGATCAAATGATCGGCTTCGTCCGTGCCGGTGTTGGCAATGCCGCCGGAGCCGGGCGTGCTCGCGATCACGTCTGGCCGGGAAAAGTGATACGAGCCAGCGAACAGACCCTCAGCCGTGGCGCGCGTGATGTTTTGGACGAAATAGGGATCGTCGTAGCGATGCGCAAACGTGTTCAGACCGTTGGTGTTGTTTGGATCGCTTTGATTGTAAAAGCCAGTCGTCCCGCCCCGGCTGGCCCGGATGAAAACGAAATCCCGACCGTCACCAAAGACCCCTCCGACTTGCTGATCGGTGGGACGATGCAGCGTCTCCCAGTTCGCGGCGGTGATGTTTTGCTGATAGTACGAAATGTCGATGCCCAGCGCGCGCTGCTGCTGCGCCCGTGCGGAAACAGCCGCAGTCACGAGCACCGCCGCGACTGCCGCAGTCGCGATTCTTCCTGCGACGATGCGGCCGCCCAATCGAGCCCGATTGGAGCCTTTTCTCTGGAGGGAGGGAGTTGGCAGCATTTTAGTCCGCGTATAGCCGCCACAAGGTTCCGCCACAAGTGGAATGTCTCTTCAAATCGCTGGAACGAACAAATTTTCGGCAGAGCCAAAGGCCAGACGGCCCGTTCCGCGGAACGCTGCGACAAAAAAGCGCGATCAAGCGCTCAATCGGCTATTCGCATATGCAATCCTCTCGGTTCTAGAGCTGACCCCGGGCTCACTCACGGCGGCGCAACCTCACCAAGCTGGGGATCAACCCCGGCGAAGTGCATCGCGCCAGCCGCAGCCGCAAAGGGTATTTGCGCATGAGCCAAAACAGCCTCGTGCGCTACGCCCTGAACAACCGTTACCTGAAGGCACAGGGAGTGCCTGAACTGAGAGACATCTGGATCCGACTGCACTACGGGGACAAACCCGAGCCACAAGGCAAAGGCACGTCCCGCAAAGTCTAATTGGAACCGCCCGGTGTGGACCCGCACGCCGGGTGGTGTGGGAGGGGTGGCAGGCGCAATCCTGCCACCCCGACCCGATTAGGCGTTACGGTCGAGCTCATGGAGGCGTTTGGAGTCGCTTCTGGGCAAAGGCGCTAATCTTTGGGTTGGGACTCTCGACAAGCTGCCGCAGGCGGTCAAATGCCTCGGGCGTGCCAATGCGAGCAAGCGCCCAAGTGCATTTGCGCGGCAAGGCGAAGTTCTCGTCGTAATCGAGGTGGGCGAAATGCGCGTGAGCGGCAAGATACAGGGCGCCAATGCTGCGAGGGTCTTTGAGGTCTTCGAGTGCGAGAGCGATGTCCTCGTGGCGGGTGTGAAAGTCAGCGAGCAACAACTCCCATAGCAGAGGAACATAATCGGCAGACGGTTGAAACCGAAAGATAAGGCCGAGAGCGAACTCAACGTCGTTTGCGCTCCGGTCGTCGCGAGCCTGCTCTAATAGACGGATTGTGTCGTTGGGTGTCTGGCTGAAGTCGCCTCCGAAAGCGGAGAACAACTCGCCCTCGGGAATCCTTTGGACGGCGAACTGCAAACAAGCCTCACGCTGTGCTTCGGTCATATTGGTGTCGTTCTCTGGATGCGCGTAGCGACGCGCTATAGAGTAGGCGAGAAGCGATTGCGGGGGCAAGCTCTTTGCTGGCGCTGCCGTTTTCGCTTCCGACCCCTCATCAAACCGTGCAGGCGGTTTTCCCGCACACGGCTTTCCGAGTTCCATTCATCGCTTTGGCCTTGGGCTTTCATGCAGCGGTCCACGCCGCACGGCGCGTCGGGGTCCAGAGTCCGTAGTGGGTTTCGAGTTGCTCGTTGGGGTAGTGTTTGTGGAGGCCGCCGCGGCTGCCGTGCTTGCGCCACAGCCAGCGGCGCAGCCGGTTGCAGGTCCAGTAAGCGCTGCCGGCTCATCACCCCGGCGCTGTTGCCATAATGGAAGTAACCGCTCCAGCCCCGCATCACGGCATTGACCTCGCGCACCACTTCCCCAATGGCTCGCCATTGGGTGTGATGGTTGAGGATGCGGCTCACTTTCCCGCGCAGGGACCGGCAGCTTTCGCCGGAGGCTTCGACGTGCGGATAGCTCCGCCCGCTTTGGCTCCGCCGCACCTTGACGGTGAACTCAAGAAGGCGGATGGCTTCCTGGGTCACGTTCACGGTGCGGGTCTTGAGGGCGTTGAGCGTGAGCCCACGGCCTGCAAGCCAGCTTTCGATCTCTTGGCGGATGGGTGCGCCTTGTCCCGCGGGACTTAAGACCACGAAGCCATCGGCATAACGAATCAGGCGATGACGACCCCGGCTACTTTCATTGATTTGATGATCCAGAGGATTGAGATAGATGTTCGCCAGTAAAGGCGAGATCACCCCGCCCTGCGGCGTCCCCTGTCGATTCGGCGTTACTTTCCTTCTCCCTTCCCGGTCCTCTCCCACGATGGGCGCTCTTAGCCATGCCTTGATTAGGGCCAGGATCGCCCCATCGCTCACGCGCCGGACCACTTTCTGCATTAACTGCCGATGCGGGATCGTATCGAAGAACTTCGATAAGTCCGCATCCAGCACTTCCACGCGGCCCATGCGGACGGACTCGCGGTTGGCTTCCATCGCCTGCTGCGCCCGGCGCTTCGGCCGGAACCCATGGGACTGATCGTGAAAATCAGCCTCATAGATCGGCATCAGCACCAGATACACTGCACTTTGCACTACCCGGTCTTTCACGGTGGGGATCCCCAAGGGGCGTTGCCCACCGCCGCTGCGCTTGGCGATCCAGGCGCGACGCACCGGCGCGGGCCGGCAAGTCTTTGCCTGAAACTCTCCACGCAACGCTTCGAGCCATTGCTCTCTACTCTGGGCCGTGGCGGTGATCGTCCGAAGACGGCGAATTCACAGAGTAAGTGCAACATGGGAAAAATGGCGTTGGGTGAAAGAAGAAGGTCTGGATATGTGGGGAAATCTGGCAGGAGGATGGCAATGAACTACGAGCAACTCAATGCAGAAGAACGAAGTGCGCTGGCGGCGCTGCGGAGGTTGGGGCTGAGCCTGGCGGAAATTGGCCGGCAACTGGGGCGGCACCGGAGCACCGTGGGGCGGGAATTGAAACGCAACGCGGCACCCTACGATGGGTGGTATCGACCGGCGCGAGCGGAGGAGCGAGCGGTGGCGAGGCGGAAGCGGTCGCGCCGCAACAGCCAGTTTGAGCGAGAGCAATGGGAGCGTGTGGAAGAGTTGTTGAGGAAGGAGAGGAGTCCCGAGCAGGTGTCCGGGCACCTGGCGCGGACGCGGGAACTGGCGATCAGCCACGAGACGATCTACCGGCATGTGTGGCGGGATCTGAAGAAGGGCGGGACGCTGCTCCTGCACCTGCGGTGCGCGCGCAGGCAGTGTCGGAAACGCTACGGGCGGCACGACAGCCGCGGGCGGCTGGCCGGGAAGCGGATGATCGGGGAGCGGATGATCGGGGAGCGCCCGGCGTCGGTGGAGAAGCGGCTGCGGATGGGGCACTGGGAGATCGACACCGTGCTGGGACAAAGCCTTGGGGAAAGCAGCGACTGCATCCTGACGCTGCTCGAGCGCAAGAGCGGCTACGTGCTCATCGGGAAGCTGGCGGCGCGGACGGCCGCGGAGGCCACCCGGGCGACGCGCAAACTCTTGCAGCGCCACCCCGGACGCTGCCAGACGATCACCTCCGACAACGGGACGGAGTTCCATGGCTACCGGGACATGGAGGCCGCCTGCGGACTGAAGTTCTACTTCGCGACACCGCATCACAGTTGGGAGCGAGGGACCAATGAAAACACCAATGGCCTGATCCGGCAGTATCTGCCCAAGGGACAAAGCATGACTGGACTAACCCAAAAGGAATGCGATGCCATCGCTGACAAACTAAACAACCAACCGAGAAAAAGACATGAATACAAAACACCCAATGAGTGCTTCCTTCGCCGCTAACCCATGTTGCACTTCAAAGTTGAGCCTAGGCGGTTGCCGCTGGGGTGGCAAGCCCGGGCAAGGAAAGGCCGCACGTGGAGAAACTGCCGCCCGTGGCCGTGACCTGTGCTGGGAAGCAACGAGCCACACCGGACGACCAAGGCTGTGCAATGGCGAGACTCATGACTGGACTGCAACTACTGACACGTCTTTAGGATAGATGACAAGTAACGAATGTGCCATGTTTTTGACATGGCGAAGCAAGACGGACGGAAACTCGATCACAAGTCACTGGAAACACTCCGGCTCATGGCGGTGCGACGTGTGGTCGAGGACGGCGAGAGTCCCAGCGAGGTGATGCGT
>JANNWY010000033.1:0-72508 GCA_031409335.1 Chthoniobacteraceae bacterium
GTCCCGAGAACTGGCCACTGATTACTGACTCACTGATTACTGATTACTGGACCGCCCGCATCGCCCGGCAGCAGGAGATCGACAAGTCCATCGCCGCCAAGGCCGAGTTTGAATACCTCTACGACAAGCCCTACGACGACAAGAAGAAGGTCCGCGTGGCCGGTCCCTTCACCGTGGAGAGCCTCAGCCCGCATCGCGTGCTGGGCGTGGATGAGGACGATGAGCTGATCGACTCCCTCAAGGAAGACGCCGCCGAATACGGAGCCAAGCAGTCCTTCCCCCAGATGATTCTGGAAAACCTCAAGACCGCCGGCGTGCAGCAGGCGCACAAGGAAGACCGCATCACCTTCACCGCGCTGGCTCCTTGGCCCGGCGAGGGCCGCGTCTGTGCGGAGGGACGCTATCTCGAAGGCGACGCTGAGAAACGCGCCGGTATCTTCATCGGCCCCGAGTTTGGCACAGTGCAGCGCGCCGATCTCGTGGAAGCCGCCCGCGAGTGCGGCGATGCCGGGTTCGATGTGCTCATCGCCTGCGCCTTCAACTACGAGGCGCACGCCACGGAGTTCAGCAAGCTGGGCCGCATCCCCGTGCTCAAGGCCCGCATGAACGCCGACCTGCACATGGCCGAGGACCTCAAGAACACCGGCAAAGGCAACCTCTTCGTCATCTTCGGCGAGCCCGACATCACCCTCATCAACGAGAAGGACGGCAAGCTGCGCGTGAAGGTGAACGGCGTGGATGTTTTCAAACCCCAGACCGGCGAAGTCATCAGCGACGGCGCCGACGGCATCGCCTGCTGGTTCATCGACACCGATTACAACGAAGAAAGCTTCTTCGTCCGCCACGCCTACTTCCTCGGCGCAAACGATCCGTATTCCGCGCTGAAGACGACGCTCAAAGCCGAGATCAACGCCGAGGCGTGGGCGACGCTGAACAGCGACACGTCACGGGCGTTTGAGAAACCGAAGCAGGGGCGGATCGCGGTGAAGGTGATCAATCACCTGGGGGATGAGGTGATGAAGGTGTTTCGGGTGTGAAATTGATTTATAGGGAAATTACCAATTTATACTCGAAATGAGATATACATGGGTATAACTCACTACAAATGGACCCAATCAAGAATCCCTTTTCGCCCGGTGCTGGCTCGCCTCCCCCGGAACTCGTAGGACGTGACCCGATTCTCGAACAAGCCCGCATTCTCCTTGGCCGCATCAAGGCGAAGCGGCCTGAAAAGAGCATGCTGCTCACCGGGCTGCGCGGCGCCGGCAAGACCGTCTTGCTCAACGAAATCGAGCGGCAAGCCAAGGCGGATGGCTACCGCACGATCGGCATCGAAGCGCACGAAGACAAACCGCTCGGCCCACTCCTGGCCCCGTATCTCCGAAGTCTTCTCTTTGATCTGGATCGAGTTGCGGGCGCTGGGGACAAGGTAAAACGCGGTCTTCGCGTGCTGCGGAGTTTCCTCGGCGTGCTCAAAGTCACTTACGAGGACGTCACCGTCGGGCTGGATGTCGATCCTGAGCAGGGATCGGCGGACAGCGGGGATCTGGAAATCGATCTGCCCAACCTTTTCGTCGCGGTCGGTGAAGCCGCCGAAGAGAGAAAGAGCGCGGTTGCGGTGCTCATCGATGAGATCCAATACTTCAACCAGAAGGAACTCGGGGCGTTGATCATGGCGATGCACAAGGTGCAGCAGCGCCAGCTCCCGTTGGTTCTCCTTGGAGCCGGTCTCCCCATCCTCCCCGGCCTTGCGGGTGAATCGAAATCATACGCCGAGCGGCTGTTCAGTTTCCCGGACATTGGAGCACTCTCGGAGGACGAAACCGCGAAAGCCCTCCGCGACCCAGCGCAGGCTGCCGACGTGATCTTTGAGCCGAACGCATTGAAGGAAGTATTCCGACTCACGAAGGGATATCCGTATTTCCTTCAAGAATGGGGATACCAAGCTTGGAATCTCGCCGAGGCCAGCCCCATCACGCTGAAGGTCGTCAAGAATGCGACCGCAACGGTGATCCCTCGACTGGACAAAAACTTCTTCCGCGTCCGCTTTGACCGGCTGACACCCAGTGAGAAAAATTTCCTGCGAGCGATGGCCGAGTTGGGCGCAGGCGCTCACCGTACTGGAGACATCGCAGACACTTTGGGTGTGAAAGTCACCAGCCTGGGGCCGGTGCGTGCGAAGTTGATCAAAAAGGGAATGATCTACAGCCCTGCCCATGGCGACATGGCCTTCACGGTACCGCTGTTCGACGAATTTATGGTTCGAGCGATGCCTACATTCAGGCGTTGAGCCTCCACGAACGCATGGACTTCCGCATCGCCGACACTTTCACCGACAGCCTTGCGCGCCTGACCGGCGACGAGCAGAAAGCCGCCAAGACCACGGCCTTTGACTTGCAGGTGAATCCAGCGGGACCGGGCCTCAGTTTCCACAAGCTCGAAAAGTCGAAGGACAAAAACTTCTGGTCGGTGCGGGTGGGCAGCGACCTCCGGCTCATCGTTCACAAGACGGAGGGCAGCCTGTTGCTCTGCTACGTGAATCATCACGACAAAGCCTACGACTGGGCCGAGCGGCGGAAGCTGGAGACGCATCCCAAAACCGGCGCCGCGCAGTTGGTGGAAATCCGCGAGACGGTGAAAGAAGTCATCATCCCGGTCTATGTGCAGACGGAACTGCCCGCGCCTCGAAAGGCACCCAAGCCGCCATTGTTCGCCGACACGTCCGACGACGAACTGCTCGGCTACGGCGTGCCGGCGGAGTGGTTGAACGATGTGCGGCAGGCCACGGAAGACAGACTCCTGCTGCTGGCGGATCGTCTGCCCGCAGAAGCCGCTGAAGCTTTGCTGGAACTCGCCACCGGCGGCAAACCCCGCGTGGCGCAACCGGCTACGACGGTCACGAATCCTTTCGATCATCCCGACGCGCAACGCCGGTTCCGCGTGATGACCAACGTCGAGGAGCTGCAACGCGCCCTGGATTTCCCGTGGGAGAAATGGACGGTCTTCCTGCATCCCGAACAGCGCCAGTGGGTGGAGCGCGACTACACCGGCCCGGCCCGCGTCTCCGGTTCAGCCGGCACCGGCAAGACCATCGTGGCCCTGCACCGCGCCGTGCATCTCGCCCGCACGCATCCCGAAGCGCGGGTGCTGCTCACCACGTTCTCCGACACGCTGGCGAACGCGCTTCACACCAAGCTCAAGCGACTGATCGGCAGCGAGCCGCGTCTGGCCGAGCGCATTGACGTTCACTCGTTGAACGCCATCGGCCTCCGCCTCTACAAAGCCCAATGCGGGCCGGTGAAACTCGCCAGCCGTGAAGCCGTCCGAGAACTGCTCGGCGAAGCATCGAAGGCAGTGGCGGGCCACAAGTTCAGCCTGCATTTTCTCCTCACCGAATGGGAGCAGGTCGTGGATGCCTGGCAGTTGGAAACATGGGAGTCGTATCGCGATGTCGCCCGGCTCGGTCGCAAGACCCGGCTGCCCGAGGCGCAGCGAGCAGTGTTGTGGTCGATCTTCAATCGCGTTCTCGATGGGTTGAAGGAGCGGAAGCTCACCACGCACGCCGGGCTGTTCACCGACCTGGCGTCCTCGCTGGCCACAGCGAAACATCCGCCGTTCGATTTCTCCGTGGTGGACGAGGCGCAAGACATTGGAGTCGCTCATCTGCGCTTCCTCGCCGCGCTCGGAGCAGACCGGCCCAATGGCCTGTTTTTCGCTGGCGACCTTGGTCAGCGCATTTTCCAACAATCGTTCTCGTGGAAATCCCTCGGCGTGGACATCCGTGGACGCTCCCGCAACCTCCGCATCAACTACCGCACGTCCCACCAAATCCGCCGGCAAGCCGACCGTCTGCTCGGTCCGGAGGTAGCCGACGTGGACGGCAACACCGAGAACCGCAGCGACACCGTCTCCGTCTTCAACGGCCCGCCCGCCGCCATCCGCGTGCTGAAGAACGAGAGCGAGGAGGCAGCGTCCGTCGGAACATGGATTGCCGAGCAGTCGAAAGTCGGGGTGCTGCCGCACGAGTTCGGCGTCTTCGTGCGCTCGGCAGGCCAACTAGACCGCGCTCAAGCCGCCGTCCAAGCCTCCGCCTTGCCCTTCAAGATTCTCGATGAGCACGTCGAGACCGCCAGCGGCCACGTCTCCATCAGCACTATGCACCTGGCCAAAGGATTGGAGTTCCGCGCCGTGGTGGTGATGGCCTGTGACGACGAGATCATCCCCTTGCAAGAGCGCATCGAAACCGTCGGTGACGACGCGGACTTGCAGGAGGTCTATGACACCGAGCGCCACCTGCTCTACGTCGCCTGCACGCGAGCCCGCGATCATCTCCTCGTCACGAGCGTCGAACCAGCCTCCGAGTTTCTGGATGATCTGCGGGTTTGAACAGGCGGAGGTTGCGCGCTCTTCGGCTCGCTCCGCTTCGCGCGTCCTACCAGGCGGCGGACAAAGGGACAGCCGGCGCGTATAAACGAACAGGTCCGTAGTCGCTCACCTCCATGTCGCTTTTTGCACGCTACCTCGGCATTGACTACTCCGGCGCGGAGACGCCGACAAACAGCCTGCCCGGCTTGCGCCTTTTCGCGGCGACCTCCGAGGAGCCGCCCACCGAGATCCCGCCGCCGCCCAGCCCGCGCAAGTATTGGACGCGGCGCGGTCTCGCCGAGTGGCTCGCGAGCGAACTCCGGTCCGGGCCGCCCACGCTGGTTGGGATCGACCACGCGTTTTCATTTCCGCTGCGTTACTTCGAGGTCCATCGGCTCGCGCCCGACTGGCCCGCTTTTCTCGACGACTTCCAGCGCCACTGGCCGACCGATGGGGATCACCTGTATGTGGATTTCGTGCGTGATGGTTCCCGCGGAAATGGCGCCGAGCGCACCGGCAGCGCGCGCTGGCGTCGGCTGGCGGAAGAGCGCTGCCGGGCGAAGTCGGTCTTTCACTTCGACGTCCAGGGCAGCGTGGCAAAGTCCACCCATTCGGGGCTGCCGTGGCTGCGCTTCCTGCGCAATCAGCTTGGTTCGCGGCTTCACTTCTGGCCGTTCGATGGTTGGAAACCGCCGCAAGGGTGTTCCGTCATCGCCGAAGTCTATCCCGCTCTGTGGAGTCGCGCCTTTCCGAATGAGGGAAGGAACGCCCATCAGCACGATGCCTACAGCGTCGCGCGCTGGATGCAGGCGTGCGATGCCGCCGGCGGGTTGGGCGATCACTTTGAGCCCCGACTCACTCCCTCTGAACGCACGCAGGCCGGCTTGGAAGGCTGGATTCTCGGCCTCGGTTAGTCGCTCTCCGGGTCGAGGGTTGGCGATCAGATGTGACACGAAAAAATCACAAATTGTGCCGACAGGCAGCATAGATCACATCGCGGCGCGAGCCGTGGGCGCAGGCTACTTTTGCGGTAACTTTACCGCGCTGAACCAGTGGTGTTTTTTACCGATGCAATGGCGAACTCGCGATTGAGCGTCGTCATCACGGTCGCGGGGATTTCCGCCGGACAGACCGCCTCGCACTCGTAGTAGTTCGAGCAGTTGCCGAAACCTTCCTCGTCCATCGTGCGAACCATCTTCAGCACGCGCTTCGTCCGCTCCGACTGGCCCTGCGGCAGCAGCGAGAGGTGCGTCACTTTCGCCCCGACGAAAAGCATCGCCGAGCTGTTCGGACAGGCCGCCGCACAAGCGCCGCAGCCGATACATGCCGCCGCTTCCATCGCGAGGTCCGCGGTGTCTTTCCCGATCGGGAGGCAGTTCGCATCCTGCGCCGCGCCGGTGCGCACGGTGACGAATCCGCCCGCCCGCTGGATGCGATCGAACGCGCTACGATCCACGCAAAGATCGCGGATGACGCGGAACGGTTTCGCCCGAAACGGCTCGATGAAGATCGTCTCGCCGTCCTTGAATTTCCGCATGTAAAGCTGGCAGGTCGTGGTCTCGCTCGGTCCATGCGGGATGCCGTTGATGGTGAGCGAACACGACCCGCAAATGCCTTCCCGGCAGTCGTGATCGAACGCGACAGGCTCATCACCTTTCGCAAGCAAGTCTTCATTCACGATGTCGAGCATCTCGAGAAAGGACGCATCGCCGGGAATGTCTCGCGCCTCGACATCGACCAGACTGCCAACCGAATTCGCCGATTTTTGACGCCAGATTTTGAGGTGAAGATTCATTTTACAATAAGAACGAAACTGTCGCGGCAGTCAGATGCCGGAGCGTCTGGTGCGGTGCTGCGTTACGCGTTTCGACAAGACCGAATGCGCGCGCGTCATTCAAGCCTGGATTTGCCGGACGTCCGTCTGTGCTTGAAGAGAAAAGCATCCGCGTTCTTGCGGGAAACGCTTGCCGGGTGTAGCCGAAACACCTTGTTGGCGGCGGGCTTTTTGTCCGCTAGTCTCATGCGCACTACCCGAAGCGTCCCCGGAATTTTTCCCATCGCGTCGATCCCTCGCAAGTCCCGCCCCCTCGCATCCCATCCCATGAAGAAAAAACTGACCGCTGTTGCCAGCGTCGCCGCCCTGGCGATCGCTGTTTTTGTTTCCACCCGTCCTGCTCGCGAAGCGGTGCCCGTGGTGGCGGTGCCACTTGTGGCCACGCCGGTCGTGCCGGAGCCGGAGCCTGCTGTGGTGGTGGCGCCGGCGGCGGATTTCGGTGCGGAGGCGTTCGTCGCACCTCCACGGCGCGCGGATTTCAAAAAGGTGACCGCTTTCAATGATTGGGCGAAGCAGTGGAAGGCGGCGGATGCGCCGGCGCGGGAGGCGATGCGGGCGGAAGGCGTTCGGCTGGCGGCGGAGCGGCGGCCGGAGATGAAGGCGCTGATTGTGCGCAGCCCGCGGATGGCTCTGGACTATGCGGTGTCGCGCGTGATTTTGCAGGATTTGCCGGAGGAGATTGTCGCGCAGTTGGAGCGTCCGGTTTCGGCGACAGGGAATTTGAATGTGTATCGCGGGAAGCCGCAGGGCGCGGTGGCAGATGGGACGGAGCTGACGCTGCGTTACTTCGAGACGACGGACGGAAAAAGCTACAAGGCTCGGGTGTCGGATGAGCTGGAGTCGCTGAATTCCAGGAACGCGGTGGCCCTGCGCGGTGTGGCGATTGATCGGGAACTGGCGGTTTCCTCGAACCCGGTGCGGCAGCTCGAAAAGGGCGAGCGCATTTCCAAAACGGCAATCGTGGAAGCGCTCTGCCCGGTGTCGGGAATTGCGACGCCGGCACCTGCGCCGGAGGAGCCGGTGACGGACGAGACGCCGACGGTGCAAATCGGTGAACGCATCATTCGCCTTTGCAACGGCACGCATGTCCGCGTGCTGGAGGAGGAATACAACGCGATGCTCATGGCGTCGGGAAATGCGGGCGCGGGCTTTTTCAAGGACACCCATCCCGGCACATCGGCGGAGGCGATTGGAAATTTCCGCTGCCTCTACATCCGCATCACGTATCCCGATCAGCTCAAGGCACCGAACACCGAGGACAGCGCGCACAGCGACATGCGGAATGTCTCGCGGTTCTTTTTGGAAAACAGCTTTGGCCGCATGACGACGACATCCAGCGTCACGCCGCTCATCACGCTGCCGCACTCGCAGGCGTGGTATATCGCGAAGGACAGCGAGGTGGATGGCCTCGGGCTGGTCCACAGCCACGCCCGCTCGGAGGCGCGGAAGCTCGGTTACGATTCGAATCAATTTAACTGCACCATCGTGCGCGTGAACGGCGGGCCGCGGCTGAGCGGCATCTCGTGGGGCGGTGGTGATAGCGTGTGGGTTTCGTGGGATGGAATGGACGTGCTGAATCACGAGTGCGGCCACTCCATCGGGCGCAACCACGCGAACTTCTGGACGACGAGCGACGGCTCGGCGATTGGCGTCGGCTCGAACTCGGAATACGGCAACAGCTACGACGTGATGGGCGGCGGCGGCGGCTTCGCGGCGCACTACAATTCCAAAAGCAAGCGCGACCTCGGATGGCTGAACGATCCGTATCTGCATCGCCCTTCGGACGCGCCCAGCGCGGGCGGAGTCTATCGCATTTACGCCTACGACCAGCCGCAGCTCGAAGAGGGGAAGCGGTATGGGTTCCGCGTCGGCAAGGATGCCCAGCGGCGGTTCTATTTGGAATATCATCCGGCTTCCAACACCGCGTGGGCAAACTCGCTGCTGATGATCATCGACGGCCTCGGCACGAATTGCGGCCACCTCATCGACACGACGCCCGGCAGCCCCGGCGGGAAAGGCGACGGCGGCATTCAGGTCGGGCGCACGTTCAGCGACTACGAGTCGGACATTCATTTCACTGTGTTGTCGAAAAACGCGACGACTCCGGCATCGCTCGACTTCTCGTATCAGCGCGGGCCTTTCCCTGGAAATACCGCGCCGACTTTCACCTCACTGATCCCGAGCGCGACGACCATCGCAGCGGGCGGGAGCATCACTTTCACCGCGAACGCGACGGACGCGCAGAGCGATACGCTGGCGTATCACTGGGAGTTTAATGACGGCATTTACGGCACCAGCACGCCGACCTTTACGCGGACTTTTCCCAGCGTGGATCAGATGACGGTTCACTGCACGGTGTCCGACATGAAGGGCGGCATCGCGCGGAAGCATGTCGTCGTCAATGTGGGCGCGCATGGACGCGGCGTGGTCGCGGGACGCATCACGGATGGTGCGCTGCCCGTCGTCGGCGTGCGAGTGACGAGCGACAACGCGAAGTATGCGTTTACTGACAGCAACGGTGATTACGCGGTGAGCGACCTCGCGGCTGGCAGTTACACGTTCACCACGCTGCTGACCGGCTACACATTTACGGAGAGCTACGTGAGCCCCGTCACCGTCGTCGCGAACACGACCGTGAGTGGCAGGGACTGGACCGCTGGGAGCGTGCCGGAGTTGAGCATCACGGCGACCGGCGCTGCAGAAGGCGGCGCCAATGGATCGTTCATCATCACGCGCACGGGCGACACGACTGCGGCGCTGGATGTGACCGTTGCGCCCGTCGGCGGAACTGCGACCAAGACGACCGACTACACATTTTCGCCCGACTATGTGGCGAGCGGTTCGCTTTATAAATTCACGATCCCGGCGGGACAGGCATCGCTCACGGTGGATGTCGCGGCGGTGAACGACACGGCGGCGGAAGGGCCGGAGAATGTGAAATTGCAGTTCTCCGTGGGTGGGTATCAGGTCCGCTCCGGCGGCGTCGCGGAGATCACCATCGCGGACAACGACACGACGCTACCTGTCGTGAAAGTGGTGTCGCCGGACTTCTACGCCAACGAGTCGGGCGACAACGGCGCGTTTGTCGTCACCCGCACGGGCGCGACGACGGGCGCGCTGAATGTCGTCGTCGCATGGAGCGGCACGGCCACGAACGGCACCGACTACGCATCGCAGCCGACCACGGTGACGATCCCAGTCGGCGCGGCATCCACGACCGTCACGCTCGGTCCGACCAACGATGCGGCCATCGAAGGCCCCGAAACTGCGATCATCACGATTTCGACCAACGCCGCGTACATCCGCGATTTGGCGGAGCAGACCGCGACCGTGACCATCACGGACGACGACGTGCCGGTCGTGAGCGCAAACGCGCTCGACGCTGACGCGAACGAAGCGGGACGCGATCCTGGCATGGTGCTCATCACGCGCACCGGCCCGACCACCGCGCCGCTCACGGTTTATTACGGAATCTCTGGTCGCGCACTCCACGGCACGGATTACTACGCGCTGCCGGGGCAAATCACGATCCCCATCGGCGCGACGAGTGCGGCGGTGATGATCACGCCTTACGACGACGATATCGGCGAGACCGACCCGGAGTCGGTGACGTTTAACCTCACGACTTACAACAACGCCTACCAGCTCGGCACAGCGTTCAGCGCGACGGTGAATATCGCGGACAACGACGACAAACCGCTCGTCAACGTGCGCGCCGGCACCGCGCCGGCCGAGCCAGGAACGGCAGGGACTTTCATCATCCGCAGCACTGGCTCCGCAACTGGAAACATTACGGTGAACTACACGCTCAGCGGCACTGCGACAGTCGGCGCCGACTACACCGCACCGAGCGGCAGCGTGACGCTCTCGGCAAACGGATCCGTTGAAACGACGGTGACCATTCCCATCCTCAACGACGCCGTCGCCGAGCCGACTGAGACGATCATTTTGCACATCACACCCGGCGCGACTTACAAAGTCCTGAACGACGGCAGCGCCACGCTGCGGCTGAAAGATGAGGACGCGGGCGACCGCGTGATGGTCTCCGCTTGGAACGACGGCATGGTTGAAGCCACCACGGCCGATACCGGTAAATTCTACTTCTCGCGCGGCGGCACGACCGGCGATCTCGTGGTGAGTTACATCGTGAGCGGCACCGCAACTAACGGCACCGACTACGACCTGCTCAGCGGAACCATCACGATTCCCGACACTGCGACCGGCGCAGATCTCATCGTCTCGCCGATCAACGACACGGTGCTCGAAGGCGCGGAAACCGTCACCGTTACCGTCGTCGCGGGCATTGGCTACGATGCGGACCTTCCGGCCAGCGCGACGCTTTACCTCGCCGATAATGAAACACTGCCCGTGTCGGTCGGGTTTGCCAGCGCGACAGGAGCGACGACCGAGGCGCTCGTCGCGGGCAACGACTACCGCGACATCGCCGTGACTCTCGACATCGCGAGCGCCGATTCCGTGACCGTGGAATACACCAGCGGCGGCGGCACCGCGGCGGGCGACGACATCGACTGGGCCTTCCTCGATGCAGCCAATGGCAATGCACCGATTCCCGGTGGCCTGCTCACATTTGCGCCCGGCGAACTGTCGAAAAGTGTCCGCGTGCGCGTGCGCAACGACGGCGTCAGCGAAGGCAATGAAACGGCGATCCTCGATCTGAACAACCCGCGATTTGCCCGAATCTCCAGCACTCGCGAGAAGCACACCCTCACCATCAGCGACGCCGACGACCTCGCTGCACGCGTGCGCTTTATCGTCTCATCTTCAACCAAGGGCGAAGGCGACGGAACCGAGCCGCTGCTCATGGCTGTCATGGACCGGGCGCTCACGACCAGCGCCACGGTGCAATACACTGTCGGCGGCACGGCGACCTCGGGCAGCGACTACACACTCGCACCCGGCACGCTCACATTTGCCGCGGGCGAAACCGTGAAGCTGCTGCCTTTCACCATTCTCACGGACGGCGTGCCCGAGCCCGCGGAGACCGTCATCGTCACGCTCGCGAGTCCGACCAGCAGCGTGCTCGGCGCGCCTGTCACCCACACGATTACGATTACAGACAGCACTCGTCCGGCGGTTTCCATTTCCGGTCCGGTGGATGTCGTCGAAGCCGATGGCTCTGCCAACTATGCCATCACACGCAGCGGCGGGACGACCTTTGCGCTGACCGTTTTACTCACCGCAAGCGGCACTGCCACCGCGCCGGATGATTACACCGCGCTGCCCGCGAGCGTCACGATTCCCATCGGCGCTTCGAGTGCGCCGCTGTCAGTCACGCTGAACAATGACATCGCGGAAGAAACAGACGAAACGCTGACCATCGCCATTTCGCCCGATCCGAACTATGACCTCGGTCCGGTGTCGCAACTAACGACAACCATCGAAGACGACGACGCGCTGCCGGTGATCACGATCACATCACCGCTGCGCCCCGAAGTCGCAATTCCTGCGGGCAACGGAATCATGCTCGTCGTCGAGGCCACCCGCACGACGCCCGCGGGCACGGTGACGGTCCCCGTGACTTGGACGACCCTCAGCGGGCCCGGCACGGTGACTTTTGAAACGGCCACGAGCAGCAGCGTTGCCGCGTCATTTTCCGCACCGGGTGCATACGTGCTGCAAGCCAGCGCGACCTACGGGACGAACACCGTCACCGAAACGGTGAAAGTGAACGTCGGCCAGACACTCACCGCGCAAACCATCGGCACCACGACCGCCGCCGGAACATGGAGCGAGGCGGACACGGTGCCCGGTTCACTCGCGGGTGGTGAAATCACCATCACCGGCGCGGGCAGCGGCATCAGCAGCAGCGGCCTGAGCGACGGATTCTATTTCCTCGCCGCGCCGCGCACTGGCGACTTCGACCTCGTCGTCCGCGTCGCGAGCTTCACGAACCCAGGCGCAAGCGGCTCGTTCCGCCTCGGCCTCATGGCGCGTGCGTCCAGCGCCGCGAACGCGCCCTACGCGATGACGATGCTCAAAGGCGCGGGCACGCATACTTACCAGGCCCGCCTGACCGTCGGCACCGACCCGTATCAGTCCGACGGCAACACTGTTTATACGATGCCGTATTACCTCCGGCTCGTCCGCGTGGGGGATAATTTCAGCGCCTACTATGGAGCCGATGGCGTGGCGTGGTCGCAGCGTGGTGCGACGCAGAGCATCGCAGACATGGGCGCGTCGCCGCTCGTGGGCCTCGCCATCACGAGCGCCGTCCCCGCCACCGCCTCGACCGCGGTATTCGACAAAGCGAACTTCTATTTGCCCACGAACATCGGCCCGAACGTGAACGCCGGTGCCGCCCTCACCGGCGCGGGTCCGTGGAATATCGACGCCACCGTGACCGACGACGCGCGCCCCATTCCCGCGAGCCTCACTCCACTCTGGCTGCCGGAAAGCAGCGTGACATTTGCCAGCGCCACATCCGTGGATACCGGCGTGACGTTCGATGCCTCCGGCACCTACCGCCTGCGTCTGACCGTCAGCGACGGAGCCATCACGACCTTCGACGACACAACCGCCACCGTCACCACCGCCCCGCTCCTCGCCTGGCGGCAAACCCACTTCGGCACGACCGCAGGCACCGGCGACGCCGCCAACATGGCCGACATGGAAAACGACGGCTGGGTGAACCTCGTCGAGTACGCGCTGCTCTCCGTGCCTACCGAACATGGCAGCGCACCCTTCAGCATCGCGAGCGCGCCGGGCGCATTCGTCCTCACGCTCTCGCGCGACCCCGCGCGCACCGACGTGACCATCACCATCGAAGCCTGCGACAACCTCGCCACTGGTCCGTGGACCGCAATCGCGCGCAGCACGAGCGGCGGAGTCTTCACGTCACTCGCTCCCGAAGCCGCCATCGGCGAAACCGGCACGGGTCCCGTCGCCGTCACGATCACCGTGACCGCGCATCGTTTTTTCCGTATCAAAGTGGAAACGACAACGCCGTAGCGCGGGATTCCAACCTGCCACACGCGTACCATCCGGGGACATGACGCAGGCCGGAGACCCCCGATACCGCAGACGGAACGCCCCCGCTACAATTTCGCCGCGATCGCCGTTCTGTGATCTTGCACATATGCACGGACTGACCCTTTTTCCCTATTCTCCCTGTCTGCGGCGTCTCTTGAGCGGGAACATCCAACCGGCGCCGATCAGCAACAGGGCAGACGAGGGCTCGGGAACCGGGACGGGATCGAGGCGAAGCACCTGCCGCTGGCCGTCGATGAAGCCGAAGGCGACTATTTGACCGAGATTGTTGATATTATTGCCATAGCCGGGTTCGAGTAAGCCGGTTACACCTGATCCGGGCAAGAGAAGGGTGGAAAGGTCATACATCACCCCGTCAGTATAAAGAAAGGCAACGTTGGTAACGTTGTCTCCCAGGAAGGAATCACCGGTTATATCCCCTGAATCGTTGATGCCATAGGCGATGCTCGACCAGCCGCCAAGTGTGCCGAGGTCGGTCGGCGTCGTCCCGTCCCACCGCACGGCATGCAGGAAACCTTCAGCGAGGGATGATGCACCTATGATTTGCCCCGAGGCGTTGATGCCAAGGCCGTAACTATACGCGCCTCCGAGCGTCCCCAGGTCGGTCATGGTCGTGCCATTCCATACGAACGCATGCGAGGAACCGATGTCGGTCACGTTGGAGCTGCCAACAACCGTTCCGGCAGCATTTATGGCTTGGGCACCGCTGTTGGGACCGCCGAGAGTGCCAAGGTCGGTCGGCGTCGTCCCAGTCCATCGCACTGCATGACGTGCACTATTACCCGTGAGGGAGGACACCCCCGCGACCTGACCCGAGTCGTTAATGGCATAACCATAACTATCCGAACCACCAAGGGTGTCGAGGTTGGTTGGCGTCGTGCCCGTCCACCGCACCGCGCGGGTCCCCATTGACGTATCGGAATAGCCGGCGATTTGCCCGACGTCATTGATACTAATGCCACGGCTGCTGCCCCCGTCTATGCTGCCAAGATTGGTCGGAGTTGTATCCGTCCACCGCACCGCGTTGTCACGGATGTGTTGGAAGTAAGGGGCACTGTAATAGCCAGTAACTTCCCCAAAGTCATTGATACCGAAACCATTCGTTTCGGATGCATTGGGCGCGGTACCAAGAACGGTGACGCTGTATTGCGGAGGGCCTGCATGGACAAGAGTGGGGAGGACAATGAGCGCCAGCACTCCGGCCAGCGTGATTCCAAGTTTGATCGCGGTGATTGTTTTCATGTTCTGATTCTCCGGTTTGGGGGCAGTGCGTTGCCTCCGGTGACGGGGACGACATTTCCACTATTCCGCCAAAAGAACGAATCGCAGGGCAAAGGGGTCACAGGGCAAAGGGGTCAGGAGAATAATTGCGCAAGCACACACAAGCAAAGGGGTCAGCAAGCAAAGGCAAGCAAAGGAAAGCAAAGGGGTCAGGAGAATAATTGCGCATGTTTCAACGCTCGCGCCGGCGCATTGGTCAATCGAGAGACGTTCATGGCACCGCCCATTTGCAGTTCTTCGCCCAGCCACTTCAACGGCACGGCGCACTCCTTTCTCACCGCGCGAGCCAGTTGCACTTTGCGCGGATCGCTCTTGCGCAGCGCGGCCAGTGCGGCCCGCTCCAACCCCGCTTCCACCAACCCCTCCTCGATAATCGCCTTCGGAGAAAGGGGTCGCTTCTTGAAACTCGCTCTTAGCATCGGAAGAAGGCATCTTTTTGAGATCTTTGTTGGCACGTAGATTGTAGCACGGCAAATAGAAAAAGAGCGAGTTTCAAAAAGCGACCCCTTTCCAGAAGCCGCCATCGGCGAAACCGGAACGAGTCCCATCGCCATCACGATCACCGTGACGAACGCCCCGCACACCCAGCGTTGCTTCCGCGTAAAAGTCGGGACGCCCACGCCGTAGAAAGGGGTCGCTTGACGGAAGTGCTGTGGCGAGAGGGTTGTGTCCGTCAAGGTTCAGCAAAAGGAGTGGGTCAGTGGCCGGTGGAAGCGGGTGATTTTTAGTTTGGCGGGTTGGTGATTTTGTCTCGGTTCGGGGGGAACATTTAGGCAGCTAGTTGGAGAGAGGGTTTGAGCTGATCGCGCAGCGGTTGCATGTCGAGGAAGACGGGACCGTCGAGCCATTCCTCGTGCTGCTCGCAGGCCAGCGCGCGGATCAGCCGCAGGCAGCTTGCCTCGTTTGGGAAGATACGCACGACATGGGTGCGGCGCTTGAGTTCCTGGTTGAGCCGTTCGAGGAGATTGGTGCTTTTGAGGTGTTTGTGATGCTCGCGCGGGCTGCGGTAAAAGGTCCAGGTCTCCTCGATGCTTTCTTCGACCCAGGCGCAGAGCTTGGGATGTTTGGCGGCCCATTTTTCGATCCAGGCACGGAGTTGGAGGCGGGCTTCGGCAACATTGCGCAGGTCGTAGAGCCAGCGCAGTTCGGTCAGGCAGTCGTCGCTGGCCTTGCGCGGGAGGTGGTCGAGCGCATTGCGCAGGAAGTGAACGTAGCAGCGCTGCCAGGCGGCCTCGGGGAGGACTTCGGCGATGGCCCGCTTGAGCCCGGCGTGATCGTCGCTGATGGCCGTGCGCACGCCGCGCAGGCCACGCGCCTTGAGCCCGAGGAGGAACTCCCGCCAACTCGTGGCGCTCTCACGCCCGGCCAGTTCGACGCCGATGATGCGCCGTCGTCCTTCCCAGTCGATGCCGATGGCGATGAGCACCGCGCGCGAGCGGATGACGCCCTCCTCGCGCACCTTCTCGTAACGGGCATCGACGATGAGATAGGGATACTCGCCCTCCAGCGCCTGCCGGGCGAAGCGTTCCAGCTCTGCATCGAGCTTCGTGTTGAGTTCGCTGATCGTGCTCGCGCTGAACTCATGTCCGCAGAGTTCCTCGCTGATGGCCTTGACCTTGCGCGTCGAAACCCCCTGCACATACATCTCCACCAACGCCGCCACGAGTGCCTTCTCGCTGCGCTGATAACGCTCGAAGATCTCCGTGCTGAAACGCCCCGCCCGATCCTGCGGCACGCGCAGTTCGAGCGTGCCCACGCGGGTAATGAGTTTGCGCGGGTAGTAGCCGCTGCGGTAGCCCAGCCTCTCGCTGCTGCGCTCGCCCTTGGCTGCACCCAGGGCATCCTTCATTTCGGCTTCGAGGAACTCCTGCACGGCGATCTGCACGATCGGGCGCAAAATATCCTCCTCTTCGGCCAACATCGCTTTGAGTTCTTTCACGGATTTGATACTGCTCTTTTGGGTCATGGTTTTCTTTTGGGTTCGGGTTGCTTGCTCGCTCCCGTCCCTACCATGACCCGCTTTCTTTTTGCAGAACTCTCAGGACGTAACCGGCGAGAGAGCGCAGTCGCCGTCTTGCACATATGCACGGACCGACCCCTTTCCCCTGCTCACCTCGCCCACCGAACATCATGGCGCACCCTTCACCATCGCCACCGCGCCGGGCGCATTCGTCCTCACCCTCTCGCGCGACCCCGCGCGCACCGACGTGACCATCACCATCGAAGCCTGCGACAACCTCGCCACCGGTCCGTGGACCGCAATCGCGCGCAGCACGAGCGGCAGAGTCTTCACATCACTCGCTCCCGAAGCTGCCATCGGCGAAACCGGCACGAGTCCCGTCGCCGTCACGATCACCGTGACGAACGCCCCGCACACCCAGCGTTGCTTCCGCGTGAAAGTCGGGACGCCCACGCCGTAGAAAGGGGTCGCGTCTTGAGGTTAGAAAGGGGTCGCTTGACGGAAGCGCTGTGGCGAGAGAGCGCAGTCGCCGTCTTGCACGTATGCACGGACCGACCCCTTTCCCGCTCGCTCGCGCGGCGCGATGCCTGCACGGCGGGCGGGCCGCAAACACTTTCGCGGCGGGACGCCGCCACACTTCAACGGAAGCGCGGTGGCGAGAGAGCGCAGTTCATCCAGAGAAACGGCATTTTTGCACATATGCACGGACTGACCCTTCCCCCCGATGTTAGTGACTTTTTATCCCAAATCGCCCTTAACTTATTGCCATTCAAAGCTGACCCCGTTCCCTGTTCGAATAACGTCTTGGAATCCCTTTTATACGCTCTGCAATCGCATTCGAACTTCAGCGGCAACAAATGTGCGCGCTTTCAAGACCATTACTGCGCACCAATCTTTTCCATCGACAATTTGCTCAACAGTCGGGTTTTTCTCGCTTCCTGAACTAGCGATTTCCTTCCATGAAGCATATTTCGGCATTTCAAACGCACGCTGTTCCGCATCGCAAGCCGAAAGGGCTATAACCGAAATTAAACCGAGGGCAAAAAAAATGGATTTCATTTTGGCGCAGGTCAGAAGTCTATTTTTTCCCTTTACCATTAAAAGCAATAACAGGTCTGTCTCTTTATTGTTCCCCGCCGCTATAGCTGATCCCTGTCAATTCCCCCAGCCCATTGTGCGTGTAATTCGCCACCACTCCGCGCGCCCACGTCCGCGTGAGCACCGGACCTTTCGGATCGTACGTGTAAAGTGCGCCCTTCCCGGCGGCGTCTTTCTTTAGAATCGAGAATTCCCCTCACGGAGGGCAGGCTATTTCCGGTCGTCAGATCGAGGACATGATAAACCGCCCCGGAATATTCAACGCGCGGTTTTCGAGCCATGGGCAAAGACTCCACGCGAGAATCACCAAGCTGCGCAAGGGTAAACAAGCTCGATTCTAGAGCTGAGCCCGCTCCCTGCGCCACGGATGGTGGAAGAAGTTGCGTACGACAGGCGCCATTTCCCCGAATAAACATATTTGCTGCACGGGTGCGTGATTCCGTGTCACTCCGCGGAAATGAAAATCCGTATTCTCCTCGTTGTCGCCGCCCTAACACTCATCACGGTCTCAGCCTTCGGCGCTGCCTGGGAGGGCCGGTATGTTGGCGTTTTGACCGTTCAAAAATACGTGGCTCCTTTTGAGGGCGGGCTTTCCTCCAGCTACACGCTCAAAGCCGAAGCGCGGGTGTATCCCGACGGACGGATTATCATTCTCCCCACGATCGCGGAGAGTCTGTCTGCCGCGGCGAATCCGCAGAGCACCGTGGTCCGCGCAGTGCCTATCGAGCCGCAGCCAATCCCCCAGGGATGAGGATCGCCGGTGCGTAATCTCCTTCCCTTGTCTTTGGGTATTCAGCGTCCTCGGGTTTCTGGGCTGCATTTTGATCTTCGTGCCATGCCGCCGGTTTTTACCTACCTCGTGGAATCTCTCTATCCCGCCTTGGTCACCACTGAAGGCACCCTGCTCAAAATTCGCTATGAGACGAACCGCCGCAACGAAGCCAATAACATAGACTTTAGCATTCCTTACACAGCGTTCAGCTTTGTCTTTCGCAAACAACAATGAAGGGGCTGACCATACCCTTGCCGCTAATCGGCTACTTCTTTCACCCTCGGGGCTGAAAGGGTCGCGGGGAGGAAACAGAGGTCGTGAGACATTCGGTAGTGGATGTCGATTCTGGAAGCTGAAGGCTAAAACTTCGACACAGGATAAGTTGTCAGTGGGCCTGCGGAAAGTTTCCCGTGTCTCGTTTCCAGATCGGCACGTCCTGCTTCATCCGGTCGATGGTCGCGCCGCAAAACGCCAGCGCCTCGCCACGATGGGCGGCGAGCACCCGCATGAACATCGAAGCCTCGCCGACGGGCACCCAGCCGAGCCGGTGGATGAAGAGCACCGCGACAATCGGGTGCGCGACGGCCAGTTCGCTGAAGATGCGCTCCAGATGCCGGCGCGCCATCGGCTCGTGCGCTTCGTATTCGAGTCCGGCCAGCGCCCGGCCTTGCTCCAGCTCGCGGACGATTCCGTGAAATTCCACGCACGCGCCGACCTCGCGCGACTCGGGACGGAGCAGCGGGACAATCAATGGGCTGTGCGTGAAAACGATCTCTGTCCGCATCGCATCATCCTCCGCTGACGGGCGGGATCAGCGCGATCTCGCGCGCATCCCCGATCGCGCGATCCCAGTCGGCATATTCCTCGTCCACTGCGACGCGCAGGTTTTCCGTGGAAAAACGCGGCTCGATCCGCGCAAGGATCGCGCGCGGAGATTCGTGCGCGGCGCATTCGAGGATGCGTTCGCGAAAGCCGAGCGCATCGGCGGCATGGGCGAACGCGAGGAGTTTGACTTGCATCGCGGCTTTCGTAAATGCGCGTCCGCCATGCCGCAAGAGATTCGCGAGTCGGCGGCGCGCGCGCTTGGCTTGCGAGCGAGGTTGCGATCGACTGCGGGTCGCATGTTTCAGAATTCCACGACCGCATCATGACGCACGAATTCTCGGCGTTGTTCCGTCCACGCTGGCCGATCCGGCATGTGCTGTTTGATTTCGATGGCACGCTGTCTTTCGTGCGGGCGGGATGGGCGGCGGTGATGACGGAGATGTTCATGGCTTTGCTCCCCGGTGCGGATCGCGTGTGCGTCGCGGATGGGATCATGGCCTTGAATGGAAAGGCGACGATTCACCAAATGGAATGGCTCGCCGCCCAGCGCCGCGAGCGCGGCCTGCCCGCCGGGATGAGCGCGGATTACCTCGCGGATTTCCTGCGCAGGCTCCAGCGCATGATCGATGAACGCCTCGCGGGTGATCGCGCAGCGCTGCTCGTCCCCGGCGCGCGCGAGCTGCTGGAAATGCTGACGGCGCGCGGGCTGACGCTGCACATCGCGAGTGGCACGGATGAAGCCGCCGTGCGCCGCGAGGCGGAGGCGCTGGGCATCGCGCATTTTTTTGGCGGACGCATCCACGGCGCGCGGGCGGATGGGTTGGGATTTTCCAAAATGGAAATCATCGCGGCGATCCTGCGCGACTACGATTGTCCCGGCGCGGGGCTGCTGTCATTTGGCGATGGTCACATCGAGACCGAAAATACCAAGCGCGTCGGCGGTCTCGCGGTGGCGGTGGCGAGCGATGAGGATGAGCCTGGGTCGGGTCGGATCGATGAGGGAAAACGCGCGCGATTGCTCGCGGCGGGTGCCGATGTGGTGATTGCAGATTATAGAAACGCCGATGCACTTCTCGAAATCCTGATCGCGCCATGAAGCTCGACCTTCACCGACTCCGCGTCCGACCACTCGCCGAACGCCACAGCCTCAGCCGCATCGAGGAAATCCTGATCGACCCCGCCGCCGAGCCGCCGCCTGCCAGCGAAGTCGTGATGGAATGCGCCGCCCGCATCATCGCGGCGCGAAAGCGGGGAGCCGCGGTGATCCTAATGTATGGCGCGCATTTGATCCGCAACGGCGCGGGCCTGCTGATCGCTGAAATGATGGAGCGCGGCTGGCTCACGCACTTGGCGACGAATGGCGCGGGAGCGATTCACGATTGGGAATTCGCGTGGCTCGGACGCTCGACCGAAAGCGTCAGCGAAAATGTGGCGGACGGTACCTTCGGCGCTTGGGATGAAACCGGGCGAAATTTGCACCTCGCGCTGCTCGCGGGCGGACTCGAGGGCGAAGGGTACGGCGCGGCGATCGGACGTTTCATCCAGGAAGACGGGGTGACTTTACCATCTTCAGAGTCCCTGAAACACGCACTCACCGCTCCTGACGATGCACGCGCGCCAGCTCAAGCCGACCTCCTCGCGGCCATGCGCCAGCACGCCCTCGCGGACGGCAGGCACGAGGTGCGGCATCCGTGGAAACATGCGTCGCCACTCGCGCAAGCGTGGCGTCTCGGCGTCCCGGCGACGGTTCATCCAGGCATTGGTTACGACATCATCGCGTGTCATCCGATGTTCAATGGCGCAGTGATCGGACGCGCCGCCGATGTGGATTTCCGACGATTCGCCGGAGCGGTGGAAAATCTCGATGGCGGCGTGGTCCTTTCCGTCGGCTCCGCCATCATGGCTCCGCAGATCTTCGAGAAAAGTCTGAGCTGCGTTCACAATCTGCGATTTCAGGAAGGCCGCGAACGGGTCCGGGATCACAGTATTTTCGTCGTCGATTTGCAAGACGGTGGCGGCTGGGACTGGACGCACGGCGAGCCGCCAAAGACAAACCCCGCGTACTACCTGCGCTTCTGCAAAAGCTTTTCCCGGATGGGCGGTGCGATGCACTACGTCCAGGGCGACAACGCGGCCTTCATCCACGGATTGCTCGGCGCCTTGCGGCAAGGCATTGCAATCGGGGCGCGATAGGCCATCATCCTGCCTTATGAAAAAGCTCCTGCTGCTCACCAGTCTGCTCGCTGCGATCGCCCTCCCTGCGTTTGCTGAAGATACCAAAATCGAAGGCGAAGCCGTATGCGCCAAGTGCAACTTGAAACAAGTCAGCGCGTGCCAGGCCGCGATCACCGTGACCGGCGCGGATGGGAAAAAGGAAACGATCCTCGCGGACATCAACGATGTCGCGAAGGCATTCCATAAAAACATCTGCATGGACACGAAGAAAGTGAAGGCCGAGGGGGTCATCACCGAAAAGGACGGCAAGAAAACGATCGCCCTTACCAAGATCGTCGTGGCCGAATAGGCGGTATTCTTCGCGTCATCGCGAAGCGGGACGCCCGATCAGCGGGCGTCCCTTTTTTGTATTTCCGGCACCTTCAGTTGCGCCTTGCTGAGCCGCTGCTGAGTAGTTCCCAGGCGGTGGAAAAACCAGGGCAGCTTGCCCGATGTCTGTAACAGGATTGTAACAAGCGGCGGCTGGATAGAGTCGTTGGCCAACTTATACAAGCTGCCACCGCTACCAACCCACCATTGGCGTGCCCTACATTTTTTCACCTCGCATTCCATTCAATCGACTCGCCTTCGCGTGTGGCAGTGTAGTCGTGGCGTGGCTGGGATATTCTGGCATGGTTTTCGGTGCGGAGACACGTTCCGCAGTCGCGACGCTAGGCGACAGCGAGAATGCGGCGACCACGGAAGCTCCCCAACGGCCCATATACATCCGGGAATATCGGGTCACTGGGGCGCATCGGCTGCCTGCAATTGAAGTTCAAGAGGCCGTGTATCCCTATCTCGGGCCGGGCCGGACGGAGCGGGATGTCGAGCAGGCGCGCGCCGCATTGGAGAAAGTGTATTTCGACAAGGGCTTCCAAACCGTAAGCGTGGAGGTTCCACTCCAGCAGGCGAGTCGGGGCATTGTCATTTTGCAGGTGGTCGAGGCGAAAGTCGGGCGGCTTCGCGTGCGTGGCTCGCGCTACTTTTCCCTCGCTGCGATCAAGCGGCAGGCACCGTCCGTCGCGGAGGGAAGCGTGCCGAACTTCAATGACATCACGCGCGATATTGTGGCTCTCAACAAGTTCTCAGACCGGCGGGTCACGCCGACGCTGCGCCCCGGAGTGGAGCCTCGTACAGTGGACATCGATTTGAATGTAAAGGATACCTTCCCGCTGCACGGCAGTATCGAGCTAAACAACCGCTACTCGGCGAACACGCCCCAGCTCCGGCTCAGCGGCTCGGTTTCCTACACGAACCTCTGGCAGTTGGGCCACACTGCCGGTGCCAGCTTCCAGGTTTCGCCGGAAGACTTGGCGAAGGTGAAAGTCTTCACCGCCTACTATCTCGCACAAGTCCCCGGCGTCGATTGGCTGAGCCTGCTCGTGCAGGGTGTGAAGCAGGATAGCGATGTCTCGACGCTCGGTGGCGCGGCAGTCACGGGCCGCGGCGAGACGATCGGCGGACGGGCGATCATCGCGCTGCCGGGACGCGAAGGGTTTTACCAATCGCTGACGGCAGGCGTGGATTACAAGCGCTACGATCAGAATGTCATCGTCGGGACAACCACCGACCGCACGCCGATTTACTACTACCCATTCACCCTGAACTATAGCGGAACGTGGGTTGGAAAAAAAAGTCTCACGGAACTGAACGCCGGCGTGACGATGGGTCTGCGCGGCATGGGTAGCCGCCAAAGCAGTTTTGATCGCAGTCGCTTTCGCGCTGACGGGAACTACTTTTTCTTTCGCGGCGACCTCGCGCGCACGCAGGATTTGCCGCGAGGTTTCGTGGTCTATGGAAAAGTGCAGGGCCAGGCATCGGGCGGGCCGCTGGTCAGCAACGAACAGTTTGCCGGCGGCGGCCTCGGCACTGCGCGCGGCTATCTCGAAGCCGAGGCGGTCGGTGACAATGGCATATTCGGCACGCTCGAACTCCGCAGCCCATCCTTCCTCGCCACGACCCGCAAAGTCGGCGAGGGCGATTCCGCGAGCGAGAAGCCTACCGGCAACGAATGGCGCTTCTACGCCTTCTGCGACGCGGGTACGCTCACCCTGCACGATCCGCTGCCACAGCAGGAATCCAGTTTCCATCTGGCGAGCGTCGGCATCGGCAGCCGCATCCAGCTTTTCGATCACTTCAACGGTTCGGTCGATCTCGCGATGCCCTTTACAAGCCTCACGGACACTGGCTTGCGGGACACCCGCGTCTCCTTCCGAGTCTGGGCCGATTTTTGATCTGCGTTCTGATCGGCAGTCGATTGCAATCCTTGGTCCCCAGGCGTGGCGAACTCACCGCTTCCTGATACGCCGTCACCGGCGCAAGCAGCACTTCGCCAACCAACGCGAGAATCGGTTTGGCGCTGTGCGCGTGGGTTGGATTCATGCGGACGGCCGCATTACTGAAGTGGTGTTTGATTCGCAATCGTCACACAAGCGACATGCGTTTGTCACAATGCCGCGTTTTGTTTGTGGAAAGAATGTTATCGTTTTCCCGCCCTCTCTTCCCATTGCGCGCCTGTTTGTCGCTTGCCGTGCTGTTTGCCCTCTGCCTCTGTGCCAATGCGAAGGACAAATGGTGGGACGATGCATGGACTGCGCGCAAGAGCGTCACTGTCGATACGACCCAAACCGGCGCGAACATTAGCGAACCGATCGGCGGCGCGACGGTGCTCATCCGACTTTACGATGCCAACTACCCTGGGACGGCGAAGGACGATCTCAGTGATCTGCGCTTTGTCGCGGAGGACAACAAGACGCTGCTATCCTTCCATGTGGAGAAAATTGACTCTCTCCTTGGCGAAGCATTTGTCTGGGTGAAACTGCCCGATGTGAAGCCGAATGCGAAGACGGCGTTCTGGATGTACTACGGATCAAACGACGCCAAGGCCATCAAGGTCGAGGATCCGAAAGCCTGCTACGACGCCGACACCGTGCTCGTGTTTCATTTCAGCGAAAGCGGACAGCCCGCGGGGGACTCCACGAAAAACGGCAACGGCGCCGAGGCGACCGCCGGCAAGGCCGATGGGGCGCAGATCGGCGGCGGCACTGCTTTCAACGGTGCCAGCCCGGTGCCAATCACCGCGTCGCCCTCGCTACTGTGGACCGAGGGCAATGCGGCGACGATGAGCGCTTGGGTAAAGATCAGCGCGGCGCAGCCGGATGCGGTGATCCTCAGTCGGCGCGAGGATGAAAAA
Organism: Chthoniobacteraceae bacterium; assembly: GCA_031409335.1. Classification (GTDB taxonomy): domain Bacteria; phylum Verrucomicrobiota; class Verrucomicrobiia; order Chthoniobacterales; family Chthoniobacteraceae; genus JANLQB01. The sequence continues at coordinate 24,551 of JANNWY010000033.1, forward strand.
TCCTTCGTGCTTGGCGTGAACAATGGAACGCCGTTTATCGAAATCGGCAGCAAGCGCGGTCTGTCCGCGCAGCCGCTGACGCCCGGTTCGTGGGCGCATCTGGCCGTCGTCTGCGAGGGTGCGAAGACGACGCTCTATGTGAATGGCGAGCAGTCAGCCGCGCTCGGCGCAGGCCTGCCGGGAATGAACAAGCAGTTCACGCTCGGCGGGGATACGAAAGCAGGCGCGACTGGCTTTGCGGGTGAACTAGACGAATTCCAAATCCACAAGAGCGCGCGTCCGCCAGGCTTCGTCCAGCTCGCCGCGTTTGGCCAGGGTGGCGACAAGGTCGCGAAGGTGATCGTGATGGGTGAGCATGAGCAGCCGACGAACTGGATGAGCTGGCTGACGACGGGTCACTTTGGCGTCATCATTAAGAACCTCACCTTTGACGGATGGGTAGTCATCGTGATTCTCGCGGTCATGGCGGTGCTCAGTTGGTATGTGATGGTCAGCAAGACTCGCTATCTCAACGGGCTGACAGCGGGAAATGAAGTGTTCATGGAGCAGTGGCGGTTCGTCGCCGCGGACCTGACGGTGCTGGACGATGATGACGTGGAAAAATCGAGGACACTTGGCGGGCGGGTAACGACAGAGAATCAAAAGAAGATGCGCCGCTCATCGGTCTATCGCATCTACCATATTGGGGTGGAGGAGATCCGCCATCGTATCAGCGAGGACCGGGCGCAGGGGATCCGGCGCGGGCTGGCGGGCAGGTCGATCCAGGCGATCCGCGCGGCGCTCGATGGCGGTCTCGTGCGCGAGACGCAGAAGATCAACAAGCTCATCGTGCTACTCACGATTTGCATCTCCGGCGGACCGTTCCTCGGGCTGCTGGGCACCGTGATCGGAGTGATGATTACCTTCGCTGCGGTCGCCGCCGCGGGCGAAGTGAATGTGAACGCCATCGCGCCAGGCATCGCGGCGGCGCTGCTTGCGACGGTCGCTGGACTCGCGGTCGCAATCCCCGCGCTATTTGGCTATAACTATATCCTTTCCCGCGTGAAGGACGCGAAGGACGACATGCACATCTTCATCGACGAGTTCGTGACGAAGATGGCCGAGTTTTACAAGGAGAAGGGCAACGAGCGAGACGGCGGCAGCGGACACTGAGGAAAAGGCCATGCAAATCCAGGATGACAAGCCTTACGATGACATCAACATCACGCCGATGCTCGATCTCGCGTACGTGCTGCTGGTCATCTTCATCCTCATGTGTACCGCGGCGGTGCAGGGATTGAAAGCCGACCTGCCGCAAGGCAGCAAAGGCACCAAGAGCCTCGCCGAGCGGAAAGTCCGGGCGATCACCGTCAATACCGAGGGTAAAGTTTTCCTCGACACGTCGCCAGTCACACTCAGCGAACTCGAAGCGCGGCTGGCGCAGATCAAGGCGGAAAACCCGAACGTGCCGATCGTCGTGAAGGGTGATCGCGTGGCGCAATATCAGGGCATCATGGATGTGCTCAACGTCGTCGGGCAGTGCGGCATTACCCAAGTCGGCCTGGCCACCAAAGCCGCGAAATAGCTGTCAGCCAACCCGCCATGCAAATCCAGGACGACAAACCATACGATGAGATCAACATCACGCCGATGCTCGATCTAGCCTATGTGTTGCTGGTCATCTTCATCCTGATGACGACGGCGACGGTGCAAGGGATCAAGGCCAATCTGCCGCGCGGCAGCAACGCGCCGAAGAAGCAGACCGACAAGAACAAGGTGAAGGCCATCGCCGTGGACAATGCGGGCAAGATCTATCTTGACCGCGAGGAAGTGACTCTTGCCATCCTCGAAGCGCGGCTGACACAGGCCAAGGCGGATAACCCGGATGTTCCAGTCATCATCAAGGGTGACAGTGGGACGCAGTATCAAAGCGTGACAGATGTGCTGGGTGTCGTCGTCAAAATCGGCATCACCCAAGTCGGCCTCGCAACGAAGGCGGCTGGCAGATAACTCGACAAGCCTATTCCCATGAACCCGAACCCTGACGATAAAGGCGGATTTACCACGATCGAAACGAACGTTTCACCGAATCGAAAAACCGCGCCCGCGCATCCTCCCGCGCATTCGGATTGGGGGGACGACGACGTAAAAGTGACGGGATTCAAGAAATGGCGGATGCCAGTCTTTGTGGGATTGCTCACGCTCACTGGCATCGGCTACGCCGTCAAAACGCTCTCGAAAGCGGACGGGAGCGGGGTGAGGAAAGAGAATGTGACAATGGTACAGATTCAACTTCCGCCACCACCACCGCCACCTCCGCCACCGCCGCCTCAGACGATGAAAGAGGAAGAGATGATCAAGCAGGAGGAAGACAAGGAAGAAGAGCCCGACACAGCACCTGTGATCGACACGGCCTTGAAAGGACCGGCAAGTGGCGGTCTGCAAATCGCCCAGCAAAAGCGGGGCAATTTTTTCGGTAAGCGCCCCGAGAGCAGCAAGACGAAGTGGGGCTGGTACGCAGCCCAGGTGCAGACAACCATTGCGGATATTCTCAAGCGGAATCCCCGCACGAAGATGGCCGAAGTGCGGATCGAAGTCCGGATTTGGGCCGATTCTTCGACTGGCCGTGTGATTCGGGCCACCCTCGGTAGTTCGACGGGTGACCCGGGGATGGATGCCGCCATCGTCGAGGCACTCAAAGGTGCGCAACTCGCGCAGCCACCGCCGGAGGGAATGCCGATGCCGATCGTGATGCGGGTGACGGCGCGCAAGCAAAAATAGTTTCCCTGATCATTCCCAGAAAACCGGGCGCATTGTTTCACCGTTGTCACCGACGCGTCACTTAGTTGTCACAATTCTGCTGTGACTTTCCCAGTTCACATGCCTCAGCCTTCCCATCACCCACTTCCCGCGCGTGCATCGCGTCAGGTCGCCCATGCCGCATGGCTGATTGCCTCCGCGATTTGCGGGGTCGCCACGCTGCCCGCGCACGCTGCGCGCGAGCTGTTCGCCCAGGCGGAGCCATCCTCTGCATTGCAAGCGGCTGAACCAGCCGCGGAGGAAGCTGCGGCGAAATCGCAACAGGTCGCGCCGCCGCCTTCCGAGCCAGCGCCGGAGGCGGGTCCGGCTGATTTGATCGGTGGTCAGGCTGGTGCCAACGCACCGTCGTTCAACGTCACGATCAATCTCATCAAACGCATGGTTCAGAAGGGCCTGCTCACCAAGGAAGACGCCGCCGACTTGCTCAAGCAAGCCGAAGCCGACGCGGTGATCGCGCGCGTGCAGCTCCAGCAGGATGCCGTCGCTGCCGCGCAGATCGTGGTGCAGCAGGCGATCAATGCCGGCGCCATGTCAGATCCCGTGCCAATGCCTGACGACGCGGTCCGTGTGACCTACATCCCGGAGAACGTGAAGAAGCAGATCCGCGATGAGATCAAAACCGACGTGATGGCTACGGCGAAGACGGAGAACTGGGTGGCACCAGCCGCCATACCGGGATGGGTCACGCGCTTTCGCGTCAGCGGCGACCTTCGCATTCGCTATGAGGGAAACTACTTCCCGAGCGGCAATGACAACACCGGTGCGTTCCCGAATTTCAATGCCATCAACACGGGCTCGCCTTTTGATATCAGCGGGACCGTCTTTTCACCGCAGATCAATGTCGATCAGGACCGCCAGCGTTTCCGAATCCGGGCGCGGCTCGGCGCGGAGATCGAAATGGGCGATGGCTTCACTGCCGGGATGCGCATTGCAACAGGAGAGAACAATTCGCCGGTGACGACCAATCAAAGCCTGGGTGCCGCGAATCAGGCACAGGGTGGGAACTTCAGCAAGTATGCGATCTGGCTGGATCGCGCTTTCTTGAAGTATGAGATCGGCGGGCAGCCAAACAAGAACCTGGCCATCAACGCAGGCCGTATCGACAATCCGTTTTTCAGCACGGAGATCATTTATGACGACGATCTTGGTTTCGACGGTGGCGCGCTGGTCGGGCGATACGAGGTGCTCAAGGGTTTGACGCCATTCTTCAGCGGCGGTGCTTTTCCGATCTTCAATACGGACTTTAACTTCTCATCGAATCAGCCGGCGAAATTTGAGAGCAGCGACAAATGGCTCTACGGCGCGCAAGGAGGTTTCGATTGGAAGCCGCGCAAGGATCTCAGCATCAAGATCGCGGGCGCTTACTATCATTTCGACGGAGTGGATGGAAAACTCAGCGATCCGTACACGCCGCTCTCCGCCAGCGACGCAGGCAACACGGACAACCGGCGACCTTCGTTCGCGCAAAAGGGCAACACCTACATGGCGCTGCGTAACATCGTGCCAAATGCGACGAACAATTTCGGCACGACCAATCAGTTCCAATACTTTGGTCTCGCCTCGAAATTCCGCCCGCTCAGTTTTACCGGAAAGATCGACTACACCGGGTTCGAGCCGGTCACGATTTCCATCTGGGGCGAACACATCAAGAACCTTGGGTTTGATCGTGGCGCGATCAATCGCATTGCGGTCAACAACCGCGGAGCCAACAGCGTGACTGGGTCCCTCGGGGGTTACGCGGGCGGCGACACCGCGTGGATCGTCGGATTGAAGGCGGGCAGTGCCGCGCTGCAAAAACGCTGGGACTGGCAGATCGGCATTAACTATCGCCACGTCGAGTCGGATGCAGTGATCGACGGTTTCGCCGACTCGGACTTTGGCAACGGAGGCACGAATATGGAAGGCTACTCGCTCTTTGGCACGCTCGCGCTTTCACCGCGATTTGCCATTGGCTTGAAGTGGATGAGCGCCGACGAAATTGCCGGCCCACCGCTTAAGAACGACATCCTCCAAGTTGATCTCAGCGGAAAATTCTAATCATGACTGCAAAACCTCTCGCCATCCTCCTAGCTGGCCTGCTTTGCGCAGCGCCGCACATCGCCATCGCACAGCAGCAGGCAAACCCCGTCGAGCAGCGCCTGAAAGAACAACTCAAGGCTGCGATGCTCCAGATTCGCACTGCCGAGAGTGAGCGCGCGACGCTTCAGGCCGCGCAGACTGAGCGCGATCAGAAGATTAAGACGCTCACGGATCAGGTTGCCGCGCTCACCAAGCAAAGCGCCGAAGACAAGGAGGCTTCGGACAAGGCTGTGGCCAAACTCAATGACGAACTCGTGGTGAAGAGCGCCGACATTACCCGCATCAACGAACTGCTCGTGAAATCCGACGCCGCCGGCAAGCGGGTCGAAGAGATGGCAAAGAAGACCGAAGCACAGCGCGCGAGCCTTGCCGCGCAGGCGATCGAACTCCAGCGCACCGTTGCCGATCAGCGCGCGAAGAATGCCAAGATGTATGAGGCGGGGATCGAGGTGCTCTCGCGTTACGAAAAATTCGGCCTCGGCACCGCACTCACCGCGCGGGAGCCTTTCGTTGGAATTACGCGAGTAAAGTTTGAGAACCTAATCCAGGACTATGGAGACAAGCTGGCGGATCAAAGGATCAAGCCGCCGGAGAGCAAGGAGGCTGCGCCGAAGACGAAGGCGACAACGAAGCCATGAGCGTCAACTGTCCAGGCCTGCGCTTATGAAGTTGCGACGCTTGACTCGTTCAGGCGGACCGATGCGCGATGGACCCGCGCTTCGCAATCACCGGGCTTCCACCACGACTGCCATCGGCGTCGCGGCAGCGTTGGCCGCGAGCCTAATGGCTGAGGCCGGCGATATTCTTCGCGGCGGAGCACCGGCGGCGACGCGGCAGGGGAATGCCGGATTTGGCAACAATCCTGCGCCGACTGCGCAAGCCAGAGCCAATGCGAAGGATGTCCTGTCGCGGACGACCGAGGCGGTCCAGGCAGTGAAAGGGATGCAAGCCGCGGCGCGCAACGCCGCCATCCAGGGGCCGAACAACCTTGGCCTAAACCCCAACAAACCGGGCGTGCAGTTGCCCAACGTTCCCAACGGTCTGACCACCGGCGGACTGCAGGTGGGAAATACGAAGCTATGGCGTGGAGCGACGCTGCCTACCCAATCGGTCGCGAACGTTCGGACCAAGGTTGCGATCAAGCAAACCAAGCCGCAGGCATTGCTTTCCTGGCAGACTTTCAACATCGGGAAGGAGACGACTCTCTCCTTCGATCAAAGCGCGGGCGGCGATAATCAGGGCCAATGGATCGCATTTAACAAGGTCAACGATCCCTCGGGCGTTCCCTCGCAAATCCTGGGTTCCATCGAGGGACTCGGGCAGGTCTATGTCATCAATCAGAACGGAATCATTTTCGGCGGATCGTCGCAGATCAACCTTCATACCCTCGTCGCATCCTCGCTGCTGATCAACGACGGTCTGATCGCGCGCGGTTTGCTCAATAATCCGGACGCGCACTTTCTCTTCTCGAACCTGCCGATCGCCTCGGGAAAGAATGGCACGCCCGCTTTTAATCCTGTCGTCACCGATCCCGCCTTCTCGGTGGATCCGTTGAATCCGACGCGCACGGTTTCTCAGGTAGTCGCGAGCGATGGTAAGACTCCGGCCGCTCCGATTCAGTTTAGAGTGAGTGTAACGAGGCCTGGAACCGGTGCCGCGACGCTAAGTCCAACAGCGGACTACACGCTCGCGACGAATGCGGCGGGAAAGTCAGTGGTGACGTTCACGCCGGATGGTCTTGTGAAGGTGGCTGGTGGCTCCGTAAAAATTTCCTACACACCCGCGGCGATCAAGAGCGGGGACGTGACGGTGCAGAAAGGCGCGATCCTGGCCAGCCCCGTCAACGATGCCGGGAATGGCGGCAGGGTGATGCTCGTGGGACCGAACGTCGAGAATGCGGGAACGATCTTAACGCCGGCAGGGCAGACGATTCTCGCCGCGGGCCTGCAAGTCGGTGTAGCGGCGCATGCCAGCAATGATCCCAGCCTGCGCGGCCTGGATGTATGGGTGGGTGCGGTCGGCAGCGATACCGGAAAGGCGACTAATCGCGGCCTGATCGACGCGCCGACTGGTAGTATTTCGATGGTCGGAAGATTCGTGAATCAACTCGGTGCCGCTGAGAGCGCCACGTCGGTCAGTCTCAATGGCCGAATCGACCTCCGTGCCAGCTATGGGGCGGTGGGCAACCCCAACTTCACCGACTCCACTCTGCCATTCGTCTTTCAAAAAACCGGGGTCGTGACGTTTGGCGAAGGTAGCGTGACGCGCATTCTCCCGGACTACCTCAGCGAGCGCACGGTCCCCGGCACCACTCTTCCAGAGTCGTCGCAGATCAATGTTGACGGGCTGGCGATTCATTTTTCCAGAAACTCGATGATGCTGGCACCCAGCGGGAACATCCGATTGAGCGCGGGGTTGTGGCCCTATCGGGATGTCAACGGAGACCGGACAACCTTGGGTTCCGACGGATTGGTCGAGAGTGGTTTGTCCACGCATCTTGCCGGCGGAGAGCAGCGTTTCTTATTCGATAGCGGACAGATCTACCTTGATTCGTCTTCGTTCATCAATGTCGCGGGAACCACGGATGTGAATGTCCCCTTATCGCAGAGCCTCCTGGACGTGGAGTTTCGAGGCTCCGAATTTGCGGATGCGCCGCTCCAGCGCGACAGGCTGCTGCGCGGGGCCGGGCTGACCGTGGATATTCGCCGGACGGGCACTTTCGACGGGCGCTTTTGGATGGGTACGTCACTGGGCGATGTGACCGGCCTTGCTGGCTTGATCCAAAGGAATGCCGCGCAACTGACGGCGGCGGGAGGCAGTGTGAATGTGCAGGCTGGTGGATCAATCGTCATTCGGGACGGGGCGGCGATCGACGTCTCGGGCGGCTTTTTCCAGCACGAGGGAGGCATGGTGCGGACCACGCGGCTGCTTCAGGGCGGGCGGCTGATCGACATTGCCGACGCGCGTCCTGATCAACTTTACGACGGCACATTTACCGGCATCTCCACTTTCGAGCATCCGAAGTATGGCATCACAGAAACATTCACGATTCCATGGATGCGCAACGAACGTTTCGAGGAAGGCTTCGTCGAAGGTGCCAGCGGTGGGACGCTGGCACTAACGGCACCGGGGATGGCCCTCGACGGCGCTCTTCTGGGGCTGACGGTCGCAGGACCGCGCCAGCGGACGGACCGCGCCCCGCACAGCCAACTAACCCTCGCGTTTGAGGCCGAACGACTTTACGGGCCGGCGCTGCCTCAAGTGGACACGATTCGGTATTCCCCCACGCCTCCGACCGTTAGGCTGACGCCAGGTGCAACGCAAACCGCACCGGGCGCTTTTGTTTTGAATGGCGATGCCCCAGCCGCACTTGCCGCGGGGCGGCTTAAGCTTGTGACGCTGTCGCCCGACCTATTCACCGGGCAGGGTTTCGGCCACCTCTCGATCGCCAACCCAGATGGCACGGTCGTGGTCCCCGAGGGCGTTAGCGTCGCGGCGCCCGCCAAGGGTTCGCTCTCGCTAAGTGGGAGCAACATCACGATTCGCGGCGCGGTCTCGGCAGCAGGCGGTGACCTTAAGTTCCGCGTGTTTAATCTGTCGCCATCTTTCGTTGACGAGTTCCGGCGCCTTAGAAACCTAACGCCACAGGCAGACCCGCGTCCGAATCGGGATCGCGGCTTTTTCACCCTGGCGGAGACTGGCAGGCTGGAAGCCTCCGGCCTGATCGCGGACGATCGCGTGAACATTCCCTCGGCATTGGCGAGACCCTTGGTGCTTGCAGGCGGGAGTATTAGTATTGAGGCATTCAGTACTCAGTTGATGGTCGGTAGCACCATTGATGTCTCCGGCGGAGCGGGCATCAGCACGCGCGGGAGGGTGACTTATGGGAATGGAGGCAGCATCAGTATTCTAACGGGCAGGGATCTTTCACTCACTTCCGTAACTGGCGGACGATTCGGGCCGGGTGCCGTATTGAGCGGATACTCTGGAGCGACCGGCGGATCGCTGTCGCTGAGAGCGATGCTGATTCAAATCGGGGGGCGGGCACAGTTTGCGAACACCCTCGTGTTGGAGCCCGCGTTGTTCCAACAAGGAGGGTTCACGGCGTATTCGCTAACCGGCATTGGCAGGGATTCGACCACGAAGCCAGAGACCGGTGCCCCAGAGACCTATGCGCCGGCTATTTCGGTCGCGCCCGGAACCGTTGTCAGACCCATCGCGGAAAACTGGATGGCCGTCCCCAATCCGCCGGGCTCGGGAGAGACCGTGCTGCGCCCTTTCACGAACCAGGTGGGTGTGCGTTCGCCCGTGAGCATGAGTTTCGCCGCGCTCGGTTCGGACGATAGTTTCTCGACCGATATTCTGGAGGCACGTGGCGACATCGTCCTGCGCGCGGGCTCACTGATCGAAACCGATCCCGGTGGCGGCATCACGCTAGGAGGCGACACGGTTTCGATCATGGGTTCCCTGACCGCGCCCGGAGGCACCATCGCGATCAGGGGGAGAGCGGTCTTCCCGCTGGCTCCTTTGGTGGAAGGCTCGACGCTGTCCGCGCTACCGACGGTATCGATCGGTCCGAAGGCTAGGATTTCCACCGCGGGCACGACCGTCTTGTTACCCGATGCGTTCGGGCGAAGGACGGGCACAGTATCCCGTGGCGGGGTCATTACTGTCTTCGGTAACATCGTTGCGGAGAGCGAAGCCACGCTTGATGTTTCCGGCAGCTTCGCGAGCTTCGATCTGAGTCCGAGTGCGCTTGGGCATGTCGGCTCCCCGATCGTGCCTGCCAATAGCGGCGTAACGGCTCCACTCTGGACCTTGGGAAGTGAAACCACCCGCATCGACAGTGCCGGCGGACTGATCGAAATCGAGGGCTCGCAGCTCCTTTTGAGCGATGCGACTCTTCTAGGTAGTGCTGGCGGCCCCACTGCGACGGGCGGCACGCTCTCTGTGCATTCCGGACGCTTCTATCCGCGCTCGGGGGGCAACATCGCAGTATCAGTTCGGAGCACCGACATCAATCTAGTCATCACCCAACGTGGCAACGTGATACCGGACACGGGCATCACAGGCATCGGTCGTCCTGTGCTATCGGAGTCAGGAGCGCCCATTCGCGGATTTGGCCGCTTCGCGATCGAGCGATTCAGCCGGGGTGGATTCGACTCGCTTGAGTTGGGGGCGAAGTTTCTGGAGACCTCGACGTTCCCAGTCGGTGGCAATCTCCAATTCCGAGGCCCGGTTGCCATCGAAGCCAGAGGCTATCTCCGTCTCGCTGCCGGCGGCGTGCTCCAGGCAGACAGTTCGGTTGGTTTGCGCGCTTCGTATATCTCGATCGGCCAGCCTTTCCGTGCGCCGATCAATCCAAATGATCCGGTGGCCGTCTTTCAGCAAAGCCCAGCCGGCGGTGGAGTGCAGGATTTGGCATTTGCGCCGACGTTCGGCTCCGGCAGCCTCAAGCTGCAAGCGGGACTGGTCGATATTGGCAACCTGTCCCTTCAGAAAATCGGACGGGCTGTCGTCGATTCGAGCGGCGACATTCGCGGCAATGGCACCGTTGCCATCCGGGGCGATCTTACCCTTCGCGCGGCCCAGCTCTATCCGACATCCCTTTCGACATTCAACCTGTTCGCTTACGATCCAGAACTTGGCAGCGGCTCAATCGTCATCCGTGGCGGAGGCGCTAGCGCGGTCCCGCTTTCGGTTGGAGCGAACCTCAACGTGTTCGCCTCGTCGATTATTCAGGACGGCGTGCTGAGGGCACCAGTAGGATCCATCACGCTGGGCTGGGATGGGAAGACTGACTTCGACCCGATCGATAGCGACATTGATGGACCGACGGACCCGATATCCAAAAATGTGCTGCCCGTTGCTGTCGCCGATCGCGTCACGCTGGGCGCGCAAAGCTTTACTTCCGTTTCGGCCACGAACTCGACTTTGGGCACCGCAGTCTTGCTGCCATACGGGCTCAGTCCCGATGGCTTTTCATGGATCGATCCGCGCGGCGTGAATGTAACCACGGGCGGCGTGCCTGAAAAGCGCGTGGTGATCGCTGGCGAGAGCGTGACGACCCGGCGTGGTGCCGTAGTTGACATCGGTGGCGGAGGAGACCTCTACGCTTATCGCTGGGTACCCGGAACGGGTGGAAACATTGACCGTCTCGGGACCGCGTCGAGTGCATGGAGCGCGTCCACCCCGTATCAATCCGGCGATTTGGTGTTGTTCAACGGACAGACCTGGTCAGCCCGCGTCGCGTCCCTGGATAAGCGCCCAACGATCGGTTTGAGTTGGTCGCGGGTGGGCGAATCGTTCGCAGTCATCCCGGACTTTGCCGCGCCGTTCGCTCCTTACAACCCATTCAATAGCGGTGGCAATGCGACCTCCTTGCAGGGAGACCCTGGCTACATATTCACAGCGAATCCCGTCGGCGATCGAGTCCGCACGTCGCTCTTGTCCGTGGGTCGCGTCAATGCGGGGATGCGCATCGGGGATCGAATCTACTTGGATTCCACTCCCGGCATGGACGCCGGTTTCTACACTCTGTTGCCACGGCGCTATGCGTTAATGCCAGGGGCGTTTCTCGTGACTCCGCTGGATGGGTCGCCGCTCGGCAGTTTTGCACTACCCGATGGAGCCAACTTGGCGTCTGGCTACCGCTTGGATGCCTTTAGTCAGACCGGGGAGATTCCGGCATTGCGTTCGCGGTTTGAAATTGCGTCTTCGGCAGTCACCCTGGCCCGCAGTAAATTTGAAAACTATCTGGGTAACACCTTCTTCTCCGATGCGGCCAAGCGTCTGGAGATCGAGCGTCCTCAACAAACGCCAATCGACGGGGGCTACCTAAGCTACCACGGAAACAGCGCTATTTTCCTCCTGGGCGATGTCCGTGCGGCGAGTGCGCACGGCGGTCGCGGAGCGATGGTTGATGTCAGCAGCTTTGCCGATCTCTACATCATCGGCGGTCGTGGCGCCGCACCGGCGGGAGCGCGCGCTGTCGTTGAGGTGGAGAGGCTGAACTCATGGGGTGTGGAGAGCCTGCTCATCGGAGGTCTCCGGCAGCGCACCGCCACCGGTACGATTGTCGATGTTCGCACAAATGGACTGACGTTGAACAATGCGGGCATCACTTTGGGTGCCCCGGAAGTCGTACTCGCGTCGCGCTCGGCGTTGACCGTAGGCGCCGGATCGGCGCTCGTTTCGACAGGCGCATTGTCGCAGCCCGCGGACCTCCTACTTCCTGGGAACGATGGCGCTTTGGTGCGCGTGAGCGGCGACTTGAACGCAGCCAGCAATCGCACCGGGTTGCCAGCGACATCGACACCGCTGCTGACCATCGGGGCGGGTGCAAGAATCGGCGGGAGAAGTGCGACGCTTGATTCGACCGCCGGGTCTTTGTTCGATCCAAGTGCGGTGCTGAACGCCCGCGCGCTCACCTTGGGCAGCGGCCAGATCAGCATCCTGCTGGATCAGCCATCCGCGGGTCTCACTGGGTCGCTCGTGGAGCAGCACCTCACCATTTCAGGGAAGCTATTGCAGGACGTGCAGCAGGCGAATTCACTAACTCTTCGCAGCTATCGCACGATCGACACCTACGGAAGCGGCACCTTTGGAAGTCCGGCGCTCGATACCCTGACGCTATTCGCCGCGGGAGTGCGTGGGTATGACCAAGGCCCGGGAACGGCCACCTTTGAGGTGGGTAATCTGGTGCTGGGAAATCCGTCGAATGTCGTGCCGATCGAGGCTCCGGCTGTCGTATCGGGAAGCCTGCGGGTCGCTGCAAACACGATCCGCCTCGGGGCCAACAACTTCGCAGCCGGAGGGTATGAGAATGTGGAGTTTAATGCAGCCGGTGGTGTTCTTGGTCGCAGTGCGGGCGCTTTTACGACGCCCGGGAACCTGACGATCAACACACCGTTGATCACGGGTGTGCGTGGAGCCACGCAGGCAGTTACTGCCGGCGGTGCTCTGGTTCTGAATCGGACGGATGGAGCCGTGGCCGTCCGTGGCGGACTGGGATCGAGCTTCACCTTTACTGGAACGACGGTGCTGGCAGATACGAACATCCAACTGCCCAGCGGCGAGATTGTGCTCCGGGCCATGACTGGCGACGTGGTGGTCGGGGGACAACTCAATGTCGCGGGAACCCGCCAGGAGTTTTACGACCTCACCCGCTACTCCAATGCGGGTAGGATACTGATAACATCCGACCAAGGGGACGTGAAGTTAGCTGCCGGGAGCTTGCTCTCAGTCGCCAGCGCCGGCTTCGGAAAAGCCGGGAGTATTTCCATCAATGCGGCGAGTGGAGAGTTCCTCAATGAAGGCAAGCTGAATCTGCTGGGCCAGGCGTCCTCGGATGCGAACTCGGGAACATTCCTGCTGGATGTGCTATCCGCGGGAACCTACGCGAACGTGAATGACCCGCTGCAAGCCGGTGGATTTTTCAACGAACGCAATATCCGCATTCGCACGGGCTCGGTCACGATTGATGGGATCACGCGGGCGCGCGATTTTTCGCTCTCGGCAGATGAGGGTGCGATCACGGTGACAGGAACCATCGACGCCAGCGGCAGGACGGGCGGGCAGATCATCCTCGTTTCTGGCAGTTCGCTGACGTTGGAAAGCAATGCGCGCCTGACGGTCCAGGCAGGTGAATTCAATTCCGCAGGCAAGGGAGGCAGCATCCGTCTTGAGGCGGGTGCTGCGATCGATGGCACTGCCAACGAATTTGCGCTGCTCGACATCAAGGACAATGCGACGATCAATCTGGGTGTCGATTCGTACGTCGCAGGCGCTTACACCGATGCAAAAGCCAGCGCGTTCCGGGGCCGCTTCCAAGGCACGCTGCACCTTCGCGCACCGCGAGTAGGCAATGACATCGGCGTCGGCCCGATTGGCGGCGATGTCAGCGGAGCCTCTTCGATTCTGGTGGAGGGCTTCCGCGTCTATGATCGCACGTTGGAAGGCACGCTCGACAACGCGCTGCGCGACACGATCCATTTCGAAGCACAGAGTTACATGGATGATGGCTACGACACGATGCTGGCGAAGCTGGTCGGAGCCAATGCCAGCCTGAGCCCGCTGCTCGTCCTCGCGCCGGGTGTGGAGATTATCAGCCGGACAGGCGACCTCGTCCTCGGAACGGATGTGGATGACTATACAAATGACTGGGATCTTTCCGGCTTCCGCTACGGGCCGAAGCAGGCACCGGGCGTATTGACGATTCGGGCGGTGGGAAATGTGGAGTTTAAGAATGCGTTAAGCGACGGCTTCCGCGGCGACTTTTCGCCAAATGACTTCGGCGAGTTCCCGCCTCCGGGGCAAGAGCTATGGCTGCGGCCGCTGATGGACATATCCGCTACTCTGCCGGTGAACACGCAGTCTTGGTCGTATCGTCTGGTGGCCGGATCGGATCTGAGCGCCGCGGACTTCCGCCGCCTGAAGCCGCTCGACACGCTGGCGGATGGCAAGGGCTCGGTGTTAGTCGGAAAATTCTATGCGCCGAATCTGGTGTCGGGCACGGAAGCGACCACGGCGGCGGCGATCGACAATCGCTTTCAAGTCATTCGCACCGGTGCGGGAAATATCGACGTTGCCGCGGGCCGCGATGTGCAACTGCGCAACCAGTTCGCAACGATCTACACGGCGGGCGTGCGGCTTCCGTATGCGAATACGATCATCGGGGAAAACGAGGTGCGGCTGATGAGCCTCTTTTCGGCGAACGACTTCGCGGTGCCGCTGGTGGAGCAAAGCACTTCGCACGTTTCGCAAGGTTCGATCCTTGGACAGTTCCAGCAGGCATACGCAGCGCAATATGGCATGGCTGGCGGAGACGTGACGCTCTTTGCGCAACAGGACATCGGTCGGTTCACACTGTTTAATGGCGAGATCCGCGCAGACTCCTCGCGCCAGCTTCCAAACAACTGGCTGTATCGCCGGGGCTTTGTGGATCCGGCGACGGGCACGTTTGGCGCGGGTGGCATCGGGGTCTCGTCGGATCTGTCGGCTTCGACGACGTGGTGGGTCGATTTCAGTAATTTCTTCCAAGGCTTCGGGGCGTTGAGCGGCGGCAATGTTGCCATGTTTGCCGGGCGCGACCTCATCAATGCGGATGCGGTGGCGGCGACAAACGCGCGGATGGCAGGGCGCGATGGAGCGACTGGCAGCTTGCTCGCGCCGGATGCCAGCAAGCTGTTGGAACTCGGTGGCGGCGACGTGAGGGTGGGCGCGGGAAAGAATATCGACGGCGGCGTCTATTATGTGGAGCGCGGCGTGGGTAGCTTGGTCGCGGGGGGTGAGATTACGACCAACAGCGCCCGCTCGCCCTCGCTTGGATTCCTGGGGCAGTCGTTCAGCAATATCGAAGTTGTCCAGAGCGGCTCGCCGTCGGTTTTCGATCCGCTAACCTGGCTGCCGACGACGCTCTTCGTCGGTAAGTCCCGCTTCGATGTCAGTGCTGCTGGCGACGTGCTACTCGGGCCGGTGACGAATCCGTTCTTTCTGCCGCAAGGCGGCAACAACAAGTTCTGGAATAAGACTTACTTTAATACCTATTCGGACAATGCTGGCGTTTCGGTGGCCTCCTTTGGTGGGAGCGTGACGCATCGGATGGCGGTGACGCTACCCGGTAGCGGCAGTGCCACGGCAACGTTGCAAGCATGGATCTCCCAGCAGAACGTTTTGACTTCGGAGAACGCTTCGTTCTACGAACCGTGGATTCGCCTGGCTGAGGGAAACACCAGTAACTTCAGCACGATCGCCACCGTGGGCGCGCCATCGCTTCAGAGCACGGCCTTTGCGGGAAATATCAATCTCGTCGGCGATCTCAACCTTTTCCCGTCCTCGAAAGGTGGGCTCGAACTGATCGCAGCGGAGGGCGTTATCGGATTGCAACCCTCGGGTAGAACCTACGCGCAAGTCGGTGCCAGCCGCCTGCCGGTCACAGCGTGGATTAGCGCCTCGGTCAATGTCTCGGATGCCGATCCGGCTGGCCTGCCGGGGATCGCATCCCCTCTCGCGTATCGCGCGCTGGCGGGGAGTTCAGAGAATGCGCTCCGGGACAATATCGTCAATCCGTTTGCTGGCATCGACCCATCCTTCCTGGAGACGGGCTCTTTCACCGGATTCGCGGCAAGTGCGGAGTCGCAGCGGGCGCTGCACGCGACCAGCCCGTTGCATGCGGGCGATCGCGCGCCCGTCCGGCTTTATGCGCTGGATGGGGACATCACGGCCATCACGCTCTTTGCGCCGAAGGCGAGCCAAATCGCGGCGTCGAACGACATCACGGACATCGCGTTTTATCTCCAGAATACGCAATCGGAGAGTATCTCGTTTGTTGCCGCCGGGCGCGACATTGTCGGATTCAACGAGAACAGCAGGCTGCGATCGGTCGCCCGCGATCTCGCCCAGGGAAACACCGTGGTTCCTTCGGTGCTCTCCAAGTCTCCGCTCACCGTGGTGGGGACGAGGAGTGCTTCACTGGCGGGTGACATCCAGATCAATGGACTGGGCGTGCTGGAAGTGCTGGCGGGTGGAGATCTCGATCTCGGGACTGGCGCTAACCTAAGGGATGGCACGGGCACCGGCTTCACCAGTATTGGCAATTCCCGGAACCCATTTCTGCCATTCGGCGGGGCGGACATCATTGTCATGGCCGGTGTGCCTGGGCCGGGAGGTGAAGGACCAGCTCTGGGTCTCCGCGATAGCTCCCTTGATTTTGAAGCATTCATTACTTCATCGAAAATCGCGGACAGTAAGTTGGATTCCGCCTATCTGGATAAACTCGAGTTCACGGGAGCATTCCAGTCGCTTACAAACGAGCAGCAGGCGATCGTTGCCTTGGAAGTGTTCTATCGCAAATTGCGCGATGCCGGACGCGGTTCCGCCACCACCGGCAACTACGATCCTGGATTTGCGGCGGTTGACACCCTGTTTGGGCAGGCGCAGAACGCAGGCGAAATCTTCACCCGCACGCGCGACATCCGCACGAGCGTCGGCGGGGCGATTTCGATCGCTGCACCAGGCGGCGGGTTCACCATGGCTTCCGACATTTTTGGCAATCCGCTGACGCCGCCTGGCATTGTCAGCGAGTTCGGCGGAACGCTTTCCATTTTCACGGATGAAAGCGTGAATATCGGTCAGGCTCGCATCTTCACGCTGCGCGGAGGCGACATCGTCATCTGGTCATCCAAAGGCGACATCGCGGCAGGCAGCGCTCCGAAGACCGTCGTGACGGCGCCGCCCACGCGGGTGCTCGTCGATTCAAACAGTGCGGATGTGCAGACGGACTTGGGCGGCCTGGCGACTGGCGGCGGCATCGGCGTCCTGGCTTCAGTGGAGGGCATCATGCCTGGCAACGTGGACCTTATCGCGCCCGGAGGCTTTGTGGATGCGGGCGACGCTGGCATCCGCGCCACGGGGAATCTGAGCATCGCCGCAGTGGCAGTGCTCAACGCGTCGAACATTTCCGTTTCTGGAAGCTCAAGCGGCGTGCCGAGCGCACCCACCGTCGCGGCCCCGAACATCGGCGGATTGACCGCAGCCTCAAACACCGCCGCGGCCAGCACCAGCTCCGCTCAGGATCTTGCGAAAAAGCAGGTTCCCGCGGCACCGGTCAAAGAAGAAGACCCATCAATCATCACCGTCGAAGTGATCGGCTATGGTGGAGGCGAAGGCTCTTAGCGAAATCCACATGCAATGATACTATCCGATCCATCCAGATGGCTTCACAGTTCGTGCTTACGCACGTCGCAGTATGATTTCCCGTCTTTGAGGTTCCGAGTTTCACATCGAAAGGACATCAGGAACATCACCGTCAACTGGCCAAGGGCTAGCAGCCTCATCTTCGCGAGCCTGCTGGTCCTCTGCACTTCCGCGCTGCATGCCCGGTCGGTGGACGAGGCAAAAAGGCTGCAAGAACTCACAACGGCGGCGGACGTGGGTGACGCCGAGGCTGAATACAGCCTTGCCCGCTTCCTTCTGACTTCCGAGGGCGATGCTGACGACAAGACCAAGGCGCTCGACTTGATGCGCAAGGCTGCCGGGAAAGGCCACGCCGATGCCATCGGAGGAGTCGGTTACTTTTACTCCGTTGGCGTCGGAGTCGCATTGGACGAAGCGCAGGCAGTCGAGTGGTTTCGCAAGGGTGCCGACAAGGGCTCCGCCAAGGCGCAACTGAATTTGGGGTTGATGATCGCGAATGGAAAAGGAGTGCCGAAAGATGAGGCGGAGGGTCTGCGTCTCATCGACATCGCAGCCAACAAGGGCCAGCGGGACGCGCTCTATTCCCAAGCCGAGACTTACTTTTACGGGCAGTTCGGGCGGGGGATGGACTATGGGAAAGCGCGTGCCGGTTTTCAGAAAGCCGCCGAAGCGGGACACGCGGGCGCGCAGAATAATCTGGGTGCCATCTTGCGGGACGGGCTGGGGGCTGAAAAGGATGAGTCGGCAGCCATCGGTTGGTTCCGAAGGGCGGCGGAGCAGGGGTTTGCCAAGGCGCAGAGCAACCTTGGGCATCTTCTCGGCGTCAATGTCGAGGATCGCGCACGAAGGCTGGAGGCATTGAAATGGACAATGCTCGCATCCGACCGGGGCGAGATCACTGCGGTGAAAACAATCGAGGAACTAACGCCTAACGCGCGTCCTGAAGATTTAATCGAGGCCCGAAAAATGGCTCGCCTGTTTCAAGCGAAACGCGAGGGCGACGGGCGGTAGGAGTCGCCTTACTGTGCTGTTTCGCTCGCGTCTTCCGGGGACGAAGGCTGGTCCAGCGCGTTGATCGCAGTTTCCATGCTCTTCTGCAGGTAGGCCGAATCTCCGAAAACGATCCGATAAATCGAGTCCGCCTGTTCCTGCTCGGCAGTCCAGACTTGCGCGAGATCCTCGTCGGCGAGGGTCGCCGCGGCGTCGTTGATGCGGGCGACGAACTGATCCGAGATTTCTTGCAAAGCACTGGCTTGCGCTGGCGACAGTGCGTCGTCCGATGCGGCAAAGGCGACAGGCGCGCGGACACCGGCGCTTAGTTCGAGCACGAGGTCTGGAGTGGAGGTGGCACTCGCGCGCCGGGCTGCGGGGGGTTGCGGTTGTGTGAAAACGGTAATGCGGCGCAGGCGCGGATGGGTGGGTTCGGGCAGGCTGTCCGTCTCTTCGGCGAATGCGGATACCTGCTCGCTGACCTCCAGGTTTTCTCCGGGAGTGGTCGCTGCCATTTCAGCGGAGATGCTGGGTGGGAGCGAGGTCGCGTGGTGATCGGTCGAGGTCGATGTGGCTGCGCTCGCGGAATGATCGGAGCGACCGAGATCTGAGAATGTTAGGATTGCCAACACCAAAACGGCGACTGCACAGAGGACTAGTTTATTCATCGGTTCAATTTGGAGTTGCATTCTTATCCGAGTGTTGGCGGTGGGGCTAAAATGGAAACTGGCGCCGGGGATGAACCCGGCGCCAGTCCCGAACGGTCAACCCATGCCTGATGGCGCGTGGCAGGCCGGTAATAGCATTCGATTAGGGGACGGTGACGGTCGAGCCGTCGTTGCCGCGCGTTGCGACCATCGCCGTAAGGGCGACACCGGAATTCGCGAGGCCGCCTGGAATGCTGGCGACGATTCCGCCAGCACCATAGACGATCGTGTTCTGATCGGTCGAGAGTGTGCCGCGGTTGAAGAGGCGCTCGTAGCTCCAAACGGTGTATTGACCGTTGGTCACCTTAAAGCGATCGGCAGGCAGGAGGCCCGTCGGATCAACTGTCGTGGAGACCGGCGTGATTTTCACGCCGTTGTAGCTCAGGACATCGCCGCCGCCGGCGATGACACCGACGCCGTCGTTGGTTCCGACAAACCCGATAACGGATATCGCTCGTGGGTTTCCGACGGAGGTTCCAACGTAGCTGCCGGTGCTGCCGAGGTCCGTTCCTGTTGGTCCGAGCACTCGAACGGAGCTGGTATCAAGCTGCAGCAGGATTGAGACGTTGCCGCCGCTGAAGTAGCCGCCATTGCCAGTCGTCAGCGGATTCCACAGAACCGAATTGTTGTTCGCGTCCTGTGCATCATTCGAAGGCCAGAGTTGGAGGAAGTTGGCGACATCTAAGGTCGATCCGGCAGAGGTGACACCGTTGAAACCATTGGCACCCAGCTTGAACTGGTTGATAAGTGTGGAGACACCGACAGCGGGTTCGATCATGTAAACTGCGCGGGTTCCGGAACCGTCATTGCGGCCCGTAGCCAACACGCGACCAGTGGTGTCCGCAGCGAGGCCGGTGAAGGTGCTGAGCGGCACGCCACGGTTATTTGCCAGAACGGCTCTCCAGCTTTGTCCCGTGACGTTTGTGAGGTTCACGGAAGAACCCTGGCTTTTGCAGAACACGAAGGTGACGACACCCACGCGGGAATCCGCTGGTGAAAGGACAGGAGTTCTGAAGGGGCTGCTGGTCTGCTGCACGTCCGAGAAGGCGAGGTCGGGCTTCTGCGCCACGTTCGCACCCACCGGGTTCGAGTTTTGGTTCAGGTTCACGAAGTTGGCCGCGCCGGCGCTTGCCGGGATGCTGGCATCGGGATAATAGAACACGTCATTCGGCGTGCCGGGAATCGTGGTGCCCACGAGATCGCGGATGCCTTCAGTGGAACCCGAGAAGCGGCAGCGGATGATGGTGTCGCCGACCGTGGTGAAGTTCCCACGGAAGGAGATCGCGTTCGCTCCGATGTAGTTGGTGTTGCTGGAGTTTGAGTGAACGATGCGCACTGCGCCCACCCCGCCGTAAGCGGCGACGATGGAATTGATCGTGGCAGTACGGAACGCGGTGGCTCCCGTGATGTTGATGACCGTCTGCGCTTGCGCGGAGGCGGCAATGAGAGTCGCAAAAGCGGCTCCGAGGATGAGTTTGGATTTCATTGTGAACTGATTTTTTAGTTTGCGGGTAGGTGACTTACTTGTTGATGCCGAGGGATATGATTAAGCAACGCGGCGGCGGCGGGAGGCGAGGCCAGCGAGGCCCACGCCGATGAGGAGAGCGGTGGAGGGCTCGGGAACCACGAGGGAGATGGAACCGGCGTTGTCGATCACGACGGTGCCTTCAAACGTTCCAACTGCCGTGGGTTCGCCGAAGCCAAACTGCCCGGGAATGTTGTTGAACCCCTGGATCCGATAGAGATCCACGGCTGCTTCAGCATTGACTCCGCCAAGGACGCCAAAAATGCCATTGCCGAAAGGCACCTGGACACCCGAGGCAAACTCATTGAAGGCCAGGCCATTGGCTGGATTCTGATCGTTCCAATCGACAAAGTTCGCGTCCCTCGCGATCAGCGCGAAGTTGGAACTTGCGAGAGTCTCGAAGGAATTGACGCTGCCGAAGATGCCATTGGCCGCGGATTGCACGCCGCCGTTTGGATTCAACGTGTAGCCGCCGGACGCTGCCACACCTGCCGAACCGACCGACTGCCGGGGAGCGCTCGCATAGACCGTGAGATCCGGGTCGCCGTTGACGAAGAAGCCGTTGAACTCGTCGTTGCTGCCGACCGTGGCAGCGCCGAAAAAGAGGTCCGTGCGATTAAACCAGTTCGTTCCAAACTGTGTGGTCAGGACAGCGCCAACATCGATGATGTTGAGGAGGCTGCCCGCAGCGTCGCGCAGAACTCCGGCGTTACCGAGGTTTGCGAGGACAAATCTGTCACTGCCTGCGCCGGTGGCTTGGATGCCGACAATCAGGTCGCCAAACTCGTAACCGGGATTTTGAGCTAGTGCGGATGCGGAGAGAATCCCTCCCACGAGCGCACTCGCGAGGGCTGGGAATTTCGTTGTTTTATTCATTTTTGATGTGTCTTATTGGTGGAGTATTTTCTGTGCTTGCGATTTACTTTGGTTCGACTGAATTGGGCCAACGCTCAGGGGGGATTTGGATCCCGGTTCGCTGACTTGTTTGAAACCTCCATCACGCTCACGGCGGCTTGATGACTTTAATGTCACGTTTTTGTGACGAATCTCGATTTGGTCACCACGGTGGGGCACCGGCGATGTTGCCACGTTCGTGCGGGCCGTTTTTTGCGAAGCGCGACGCCCAGATCTTTCGCAGCCGCGCACGCGAGCGATAGCCCGCCGGGGCATGGCTGCCTTTCTTACCAAAGTCATAGGGCGTGGGTGATTCGCGTGAATGTCATCACATTGTCACTCTGGCGACACGATTCCGACACAAGGGCGTGTTTCATTTATCCCTAAGCCTGCCGGATTCTCCGGGAGGTGCTGCCAATCGTTCTGAACCGTGCCTATTCCTACCAATGCCAGCATCCTTGTCGCCGATGATGAAGCGGATGTGCGAAATTTGATTGGCATCAACCTTGCCAGTGCGGGCTTTCACGTGATCAAGGCAGAGGACGGCGAAAGCGCCTTGAGTAAGGCGCGGGGTCAGTCGCCAGCCTTGATGGTATTGGACGTGATGATGCCGGACATGTCTGGAATCGAGGTGTGCAAGCTGCTCAAGAGCGATCCCTCAACGTCGGCCATTTCAATCGTGCTGCTGACGGCGAAAGCCGAGGAAGTGGATCGCATTCTCGGACTGGAACTGGGTGCCGATGACTACGTGACGAAGCCATTCAGTCCACGGGAACTCGTGTTGCGGGTGCAATCCATCCTCCGGCGCAAGGAAGTGGGAACCGCCCAGCCTGGATATATGAAGATCGGCGAGATCGCGATTGATCGCGACCGGCATTTGATCACGGTGTGTGGAAAGCCCGTGGCTCTGACAGTCATCGAATACAAGCTACTCGCAGTCCTCGGTGCGAAGCCAGGACATGTCCATTCGCGCAATGAGCTGCTCTATCGCGTGTGGGGCTATGACAAGTCGATCGAAACCCGGACGGTGGACACCCATGTGCGGCGGCTGCGTGAAAAGCTCGGCGCATCTGCCGATCAGATTCAGACGGTGCGCGGCTTTGGCTACCGCATCGAAGAGTAGGTCGGATCGACTTAGAAAAAACTGCGCCCGTGGTAGAGCATCAGAGCGCCGTAGGTGACGCCGACGATGAGCACAAAGTAAGTCATCGCGAGTCCCGCGATCGCCATCCAGCGGCCCGAGAGCGCGGCATTTCTATCGAGCTGCACGAGCGCGAGGTGGCCGAGGATTAGGGCAAAAATCCACGAGACGAAATTGAGGTACGGGATGAAGCCGCACAGGCCGACGATCAGCGCAGCGATCGCGAGGCCGCTCGTGCGGGTGATCGCGGTCAGCTCGAAGATCGGCGAATCCTCACTGGCGATGGCGGCGTCCGGCACCAGGTTTTCCCGGCTTTTCGGAATGGGCTCGGGCGCTTCGATCGGCGGCGGCGGCGGTTCGGAATCCAGTTCGGTGAAATCATCCAGCAATTTCCAGCGCCCGTTCACCTGCACCTGATGCAGCCTGCTGATCTCCCCGGCGTCCAGCCGGTCGCGGATTTCATCGAGGGAAAACGGACCCGACTCCGTGCCTTTCCAGCGCAGCAGAAACGTCGAAGCGGCAGGCGAACTCATGGCGCGGAAAAGAACGGGATGTCCGGCGTGAGCGGCTTCACGCCGAGCTTTTGCGCGGACTCGGCAAGCAAGGCCTGACGGTCCAACGGCACGTGAAAGACCGGCGAATACCTCGCGCAATTCCCCGCATCCCGATCGCAACGAACGAGCCCGCCGCCACTCGCGCTCAGCGCCCAGAACGCCCCGGACGCGGCGGCTTCGCCGAGAATGCGCGCCTTTCCATCGCCGTCGATGAAGCCGCCAAACTGAATCCCAGCCTTGAGCACCGTCCGCACGATCTCGCGATGCATCCGCGCTTCCGCGAGGTAGGAGCGGTTTTGCAGCTCGATGAAAATGGGCGTGAGCTTCGCGGAAAATTGCGCGCGCTTGCGATCGAGCAGCCAGTCCATGCCGCGCAGAGTTTCCCCGCCGCACAGCTCATCGAGCCGCGCCAAATCGCGCGACAATCGCGGGCAATGGTGCAGTCCCCACGCCAGCGGGCGTTCCCGCAAGAGCGCGGCGAGCTGCTGCATGAGGCAGGCTTTGAAGAGCGGATTCGCCGCTTTGTCATGCACGAGATCGTCGAAGACGCGGAGCAGCGGACGCTCGAATCGTTCGCCATTCCCGTCCGTCATCCGGTTGAGTTCGAGCCGGGCAAGACATTGCGAAACCGCGCTGGGATGGCTGTCGATGACTGCGCCCGAGCCGCCGATTCCGAACGACGATTTTTGCGAAGTGAGCGTGAGCGGCACGAATGCCGCCAGGTCGCCTTTCAGCGACGGATCGAAAACCGCACCCGTCCACGTCGTCACCTGCGATGAACTGACATCGCGCGGGCCGTCCTTGCGCATTTCTCCACGGGAATACACGGCGCGGCGCTCGTTCTTGCGCAGGTGATCGACGATCGTCAGCTCCCAGATGTCGTTCAGATAATTGTCGTCGCGCACCGCGAGAAGTTTTCCGATTTCAGACGGCTTCACATCCTCCGGCATGAATCCATCGCCAGCCGGCGCAGCCTTCGCCGCGGCCCATCCCTCGGCATCGCCCGGCATCAGCAGTTGCGCGGCGATGTCGTCGGGATTTGGAAACGCGGCGAGCATCTTGCGCGCGGCGTTCACGGCGGGGAGATGGGTGAGCTTCGATTCCTTGAACGCGGCGAGCCCCGTCTGAAATTCGCCGAGCGTGCCAGCGCGGAGCAGTGCCTCGTGCGTGCTGCGCATGAGGGAAAGTTCGCCGTCGAAAAGTTCGACCCGCTGCCGGAGCGCGACCATCCGCGTTTCCAGCGGCGCGGGCAGCGCGAGCGCGGCGAGGGTCGATTGCGCGCGTGTTTCCAGGGTTTTCAGGCGCGGCGCCATTTCATCAAGCGCCGCGGCCAGCGTTTGCCGCGATTGATCGTAGCCGAGTTTTTCGACCGCGGCACTTTCCAGCGCGGCGATTTCCCGCTCCGCATCGCGCGTCAGCGATTCACGGGCGGAGGCGAGGAAAGTCGCGAACTGGTCGCGCAGCGCCGCGATCCGGCGGGCCGGGTCCGCGCGCGCTTCCGCCGCAAGTTCACCGATGCCGCGCCCGGTGGTTTCGATCTGGGAGTGGAGCGCGCCGGGGTCCGCGTCCGCGAAATTTCCGGCGGCGCTGCGCTCGAGCGCGGCCAGCGTTCCCGCGATGCGTTCCAGACGATCGCGTTCGATGCCGACCCACTTCGCCACTTCATCGAGGCGCGCGCGCAGGGCCGCTTGCTCCGCCAGCCCGGCGTGCGAAGTGCGCAGCTTTTCGATCAATCCCTCCGCCGCCTCGATCTGCCCTGAAGTCTGAAAATCAACGAGCTGCCGCGCGTAGCTGCGCGCGGAAAAGGCCCGCACGGCGAACCACGCCGTGACGACCATCACGAGCAGCGCGAGCGCCACGCCCGCGCCGTGCCGCAGCCGGCGCTGCCGCTGGAGGCGGGAAACCTGCGCGTTCAACGCCGCTGCCGCGGCGCGCACGCGCTCGCTCAATTCCTCCGGCACTTTCCGCGGGTGGCTTTCGACATTGCGCCAGCGGCGCGCAAATTCAGCGCACAGCGAATCCGCTTCCGGCAGCGTGAGCGCGGGCGGTGTCGCGAGCCGCATCCCGACTTCATCCGCCAGCGCCGCCGCGTCGCGCGCGGCGTCTTGAAATCGCGCCTCTTCCGCGGCGGCGGCGCTCTCCTTTTCAAAGTACGGTCGGACTTCCTCGATGAGCACCGCGGATTTCTGCGAGATCGCAAATCCGTGCTCCTCCTGCAAAGTCCGCACGCGCGCGAGCAGTTCGCCGACCATCCGCCAGGCACCGGCCGCGCGCTCCTCCGCGAGTGCATCCACGAGTCGGTCCGCGAGCGCGATTGCTTCCGCGCGCGCTGCCAGGCGGCGCACTTCCGCGGCCTGCGTGAACTCGGCGCACTCAGCAAGTTTTGCCGGAGTCGCCAGCCGTTCGAGTTCAGAAAGCTCCGCGAGGATCGCCTCCTGCCCGCGGCTCGCGAGCGCCGCCCGCAGCGATTGCAGCCGCAGTTGGAACAGCTTGTTTTCCAGCCGCACCAATTCCGCCCGCGCATTCGCATCCTGCGCATTCAGCCGCACGATGGAGCGCACGATCCGGATCGCGCGCCCATCATCGCGCGAACTCACCGCCGCGCGGTAGTCGCGGTAAAGCGGATGATCCGTCCGAATGCCTTTCGCGTAGAGCGCATCGAGCGCCTGCACCGCGCGGGAGTCGAAACGCACCGGTGCCGCCAGGCCGTGCTGCGCGCAGAATGCCGCCCACGCCGGAGCCTCGGCAAAGCTCAGCAGGCCGAGCAAATCCAGCAGCACCGGCTCCGTCTCGGCGAGCTGGAGCGCCTGATATTCACTGCCTTTCTCGATCATCACGGCGCACGATTCGAGGCGCGCATTCGCTTCGTGAGCGAGCCGCGCGTATTCCACCGCGAGACTTTCCGCGGACGCGCTGCCACCGCGCGCCGCAAGCGCGTCACGGATTTGTTTGATGAGTTTCGTGACCTGCCACATCGCGTCGGTCAGTGGTTGATTTCGATTTCCACCAAGGGAATTTCAATCTCACCCGCCATGACGAAAAGCCGGTAAACTCCTGGCGGCACTTTCTCCGCGAGCAGCGGATGCGCGTTGAGGCGGCGGGCTTCCTCCCGCTTCGCCGCGAGTTGCGTGGCGAGTTTCGCGAGGTCGTTTTTTGACTCGGGGATTTCTGGTGAAAGCAGCGTGATCATCGCCGCCAGCGTGCGCAGCCCGCTTTGGTAGCGGCCGATCTCTTCGGAAGTCACGAGGCCGCGAATTGCCGCCTGCACCTCGCGCAGTGCAGCGCGGCATGACTTCTCCACATCTTTCGGAGCCGCGGTCGCCTTGAGAAATGCGAGCTCCGCGCCAGCGGTGAAGAGCGGGTCGCGGCGTTGAAATGCGGCTTCCTGGCAGAAGGCCTTGATGCATCCGCCAGCCTGCGAAAAGAGCGCCGCCGTCTCGTCACCGAAATCCGCCCGCGCCTGCGCCAGCCGTTGCATCCGCCGTGTTTCGATTTCCTTGAGCGACGGCTCGCGTTTCACGACATCGCCGAACTTTTTTTCCACCCGCTTGCGCTCGACCACCGTCCATTCGGCGATATCACGGTTGATCCCGTCGGCGATCAGTTTTTTGAGTTCCTGGAACCGCGCGCTGGCATCGCCTCCGTTCGGAGATGCGCCTGCCGGTGTGAGGGTCTTGATCTGGCGCTCCGTTTCTTTTGCCGCGCGGGTGATTCCCGCGATGAGCGGTTCGAGATCCACGGCCCAATCCGCTACGGTCAGCGATTCCAGCCGGTTCCCCGCGATCGCGCTTCCGGCGGGAAGGCGCAGCGTCATGCGGCTGGTGGGAACGCCAGGCAGGCCCAGTTTTTCCGGGTCCAGCGAGAGTGAATTGCCGGACCGGCTCAGGCCGCCGGTTGCTTTCGGAAGCAGCGGTTTTTCCGTTTCATTGGCGACCCAAACTTGCAGCGCTTCCTGGCCGCCGACATTCCTGACAATCAGCATGAGCGGCCTTGCGAGGCTGTCTGCTGCACGTTCGGGCGTGATTAGTTTCGCGGGTTCATTGATCGCAAACAGCACCGGGTCGTTGATCTGCCGGCGCAGTTTTCCCTGATTCGTCGGATCGATCAGCGGCACCGGAACCGCGCCGGCGGACGTTCGCAGTTGGAAAGTGCCGCCACGCCCCAGCTCCTGAAAGCGCGCGTCGTGCAATGCGGATAGCTCGGTGAAAAAATAGAGCGGGATGGCTGGGCGTTTCGCGGCAGCCGTCGGAACTGGCGCGGGCGGCGCGCGTTCTCCGCGCGATTTCGCGAGCGTGGCGCTGGCGTGTTTGAGCAGCCACTCGGGCCACGTATCGCGGGCATCCCGCAGCTTGATCGCGAGATCTTCCGCCACGCGATCGGTCGGCGCTTTTCGGACAAAGCTCCAGTCCTGCATCAGCTTTTCAGCCTCGCGATGGGTCTTCGCCGCGATCGCGTCGGCGGGCTTGCCACGCGCCAGACGTTCTTCCACGAGCACGCCTTCGGCGGGTGGCAAATGCTGGCTGGGCGATCCGCGCGGATGCAGCAGCGCGAGCAGCGCGGCGGCCTCCGCGCGTTCGTGGCTCTTCCGCAATTCATCGTGCGCGGGCGAGAATGCCCGGATCGCCTGCGTCTCTTTCGCGAAAGTTTCGATCGCAACGATCTGGCGCTGGAGGGCGTCAAAGGCGGGGCGCTCGGGCTGCGTCGCGGCGGCCGCCCGCTCGAGCGCCGCGTCGAGCGCCGCGACCTCATGAACGCGGGTCGCAAAACTTTGCAACTCGACCGGGACTTCAATGGCAAAGTCGTCGCCCATTTGTTTGAGCGCATCGCCGCTTTTGGTGTCGCGCATTTTCTCAAAACTCACCTCCTTCAAAGCTGCCGAGGCCTTTTCGATTTCACTCACGATCTGGTCAGCCGGCGCCAGTTTTTCCGCGCTCAATCGCGCAACAAATTCGGCGGTCTGCGGACTAAAAATGCGGCACGCGACGATCCGCTTTTGCAATTGTCCGCGCCGCTCCCGCAGGTTGCCGTCGCCAGTGATGAGCGGTCGAATCACTGCCACCGAGATCAAGCCGAGCAGCAGGGCGGCGGCGCCCGCGATAATCCACACGCGGTTGACGCGCGGTCTTGCGGAAGGGCGCGCGACCGATTTCGGCGGCGCGGCGCGGAAGGAGCGCACTTCCATGGCTCGCCTCGCGCGGAGTTGCGGGCGCATTCCCGCTCGTGATCGCGGATGGCCGCGGCAGGGATGCGATCGCCGCATTCGCGGGGACATTCGGTTCCGGCAAAAGATCGGGCCGACCCAGATCGAGCACGGGTCTTCCCGAAGTCTCCGCCTGCGCACGCAGCGCAGAATCTGCCTCCACACCGATCCAGCGAAAGTCAGACGATTCGTCGCTGGGCTGGAGCGCCGTGGTGAACGGGATTTGCCAGAGGCGATCGGGAATGAGCCGGAGCGACTCCGCGAAAAGTCCGCGCGCGTCGATTTCCGCCGGGTAAAAAAGATACGCGCCGCGACTCGCCTCGCCGTTTGCGAGCAACCACGCATTTCGCGCATCCGCAGTCGCCTGCACCCATTGCCCCGTGTCCGTCGCGCTGAAGGTTTCGAGCGCGATTTCGTCCGCCGTTTCGAGAAAGCGCGGCGCGTCACTCCACGACTCGATCCACGACATGCCGAGCAGCACATCCGCCGGAGACGGCGCGCGGCGGCCGAGCGCCGCGAGTTCGCGCGGGTCCACGATGAGGTGATGCGCGAGGTGATTGGTGCGTCCCGTGTAGTCCGCGCCAGCATCGCGAATGCAACTCAGCACATGGAAACGCCCGCCCGCCACGGCCACGATGCGATGGCAGAAGATGACGCGCGCCGCATCGTGTCCGGGCAGCCGCGCGAACTGGCTCGCACGCTCGATCGCCGACACCAGCAGCGGGCTGATCTGCCGATGACGCGCGACGGTGCCGAAGCCGGAGCGGCCCGCTTCGAGCAGCCGCGGCGCGCTGGTATAGATGAGCTGCCAGGCCATGTTTTCAGCCTCCGCCGGGCATGAGGACCGTGGGCGGCGCGACCCGGGTGAGCGTCCCGAGCGCTGGCGTTTTGACATGCCGCGGATCCGGCTCGCTCATTTTCACGGCGCACGATTCGGTGAAGATGAATTTGGGAGAGGGAAAATCCACGATGCTGAGATTGGACAATGCGACGATTCAAGCCAAGCGACCGATTCAATACGACCATTCAATCGCCCAAATCACCAAATCTCTTCCGGGGTTCACGCGCCCGCTGACAGGGAACCGGGTTGACGGATCGCGCTCGCTCAACTACCAACTCAGCGTTCAATGAAACATTACGTCACCACCACCAAACGAACGCTCGCGCGCATTTGCCCGATGCAGCTTCGTTTTGTCGTCTGGGCCAAGGCCCGGAGCGGTGGACTGAGATTCTGATTTCCCAAAAATCTTTCCTCAACAAACCCACCGCTGACCAACGGCGGTGGGATTTTTTTTCCCGTCATTGGTCTCGGTAAATCCAAACCGAACCACATGAAACCATACGACAACACCGCGCCGCCCGCCGATCCCGACGATCCGCATGCCATCACCTTGCTGAGCAATCTCTATCTCGAGATCGGCCTGCCGCTCGAAGCCGCCGTGCAATCGGCCATCGCTGATTTGGAAGCCATGTCGGACGAGGAAACCGCCGATCTTTGCACGACATGAGCGCCCGCGGCCATGAAACTCCGCCCGCGACCGCGACCGTCCGAACAACCGCGAAACCGCCGCTCTGGCTCGTGATCGCCGCGTTCGTGGCCGTCTATGTTTTGTGGGGTTCCACGTATCTCGGCATCCGTGTCGCGATCGAATCCATCCCGCCCATGCTGATGGCAGGCACGCGGTTTTTCATCGCGGGCATTCTCCTCTACGGCTTCATGAGAATGAGCGGCGCACCGCGTCCGCGCGCGATTCATTGGCGGAATGCCGCGATCGTCGGCGCGCTGCTGCTGCTCATCGGCAATGGCGGCCTCACCTGGGCGGAACTCACGGTGCCCTCAAACATCGCCGCGCTGATCATCGCGAGCACACCCCTTTGGATGATCCTCTTTGACTGGCTCCGACCTGGCGGACATCGTCCCCACGCCTCCGTGTTTGCCGGACTTCTGCTCGGCTTCGCAGGAGTCGGCCTCATCATCGCGAGCAAGGATCAGCACGGCCACAGCGTCGCCGAACCGCTCGGGGCATTCGTGCTGCTCGTCGCCGCGCTCTGCTGGGCCGCCGGCTCCGTGTTCTCGCGCCACGCCGCGCAATCCGAGTCCGCACTGCTCGCCGTCGCGATGCAGATGATCACCGGTGGCGCGCTGCTCCTCCTCGCCGGATTTGTCCTCGGAGAAATCCACGACTTCAATCTCGAAACCATCACGACCCGTTCGCGCATCGCGTTCTTTTATCTCCTGATTTGCGGCTCGCTCATTGGCTTCACCGCCTACGTTTGGCTGCTTCAGGTCAGCACCCCGGCGCGCGTCTCGACCTATGCTTTTGTAAATCCGCTCATCGCAGTCATCCTCGGACGCATCTTCCTCCGCGAGACGCTGCCTGGCAGCGTCCTCGTCGCCGGGGCATTGATCGTCACGGCGGTCGTGCTGATCACGCTTCGCAGTGGCGTCCGGCATTCCCATCGAAAATGACGCTCGATTCGCGGCTGAACGCTCATAACGTCGCGTCGCCGATATGAATTTCTCCCGACCTGCGGCAGTCTGCGTCCTCGCCCTTGCCACGTTTTCGTTTTTCGCAAACGCTCAGGATTCCACACCGTCCACAGCGGTGAAAAGCGGCAGCGTGTTCACGGCTCACGACACGTTCGATTGCGGAGTCGAATCCAGCGCCGACGCCAGCGCCTGCCTGGATGGGCTGAAGTGGAAGTGCGCGTCATTCAAAGTTCACTGCGAGCCCGCGACCGGCGGTTTTGGAGATTGGCTGATGCGCTTTCCATCGCCCCTGCCAAGTGGCGATCCCGCGAACGATGTCGTGGCGATGGAATGGCACATGGCTCGCGATCCTGCCGGCGCGCCCACCCGCGCGCCAGCGGTGGTCATCGTCCATGAGAGCGGCCGTGGCATGGTCGCGGGACGCATCTTTGCCAGGGGCCTGCAAACCCACGGATTCCACACATTTCTGATCCATCTCCCGGGATACGGTGCCCGCACATCGGCGTTCACCAGCGACATCCGGCAGATGCTCCCCGGCCTCAAACAAGCGATCGGCGATGTGCGCCGCGCGCGCGATGCCGTCGCCTCGCTTCCGCAGATCGACAGCGCGCACATTTCCCTCCAAGGGACCAGCCTCGGCGGATTCGTCACCGCAACGGTCGCCGGTCTCGATGGCCGATACGACAAATCCTTCATCCTGCTCGCCGGCGGAAATCTTGCCGACGTGCTGCTCAAAGGAGAGCGGGACGCCGCCGCCATGCGTCAGCAGTTGACCGCCGCTGGCATCACCGAGGCGCAGATTCGGGAGCTTTCAAAAGCGGTGGAACCCATGCGGCTCGCGCACCGCGTCGCGCCTGGGCGGACGTGGCTTTTCAGCGGAAAAATGGATGAAGTCGTGCCGCCATCCTGCTCGCTCGCCTTTGCCAAAGCAGCCAAGCTCGACGCGGAGCACCACATCGTTTTGCCCGTGGGCCACTACACCGCCGCGCTCCTGCTACCTGCGATTTTAACAACCATCAGCGACCTGCTCCACGACCGCCCCCGGAGCGTGCAGCTCCCTTCGGAAACCGGCGCGCCTGGCGATCCCTAGCCGGATCACACGCCGAGTCTTTCGCGCTGCCACGGCATCATGCGCGCGTAGGTTTCGTCGAAATTATTCGCGAGATTTTCCAGCATGGATTTCGGAGCGATCAGCGACGGATCCAGTTTCAACTCGGCGGCCACGGTGTCGCGTTTCTTTTTCAGGGCGTGGAAGCGCGCCTCCTCATCGCGGCTCGAGCGCACGCGCGGCTTGCGGATGATCTGCGGCCATTCGCTCTCGGAAAGCGCCATCGCCTGCTCGGCGGCGAGAAAAAACCGCCGTCTCCTGCCGCCCTGCAAGTGAGAGAAATCGACCTCGGCACCCTGGTCGAAACGCGCCGCCGCCGTGACGAGTTGCTCGTTGTGCAGGATGTGAAAAGTCGGCTTGTCCACCCGCGCCGCCTCGTCGTCGCGCCACTGCCACAGCGCCCGCAGCAGCGCGGATGCACGCCCGCGCAGCTCGTTGCTCCCGGTGATCCGCCACGCTTGCTCGAGATCGCGTTCCTTGACGATCGCCGACGCGGCGATCGCTCGCTCGCAGGACTGCTCGAACCATTCCCACCGGTCGAGCCGCCGCAATTCCGCCTCGATAATATCCGCGATGCGATGCAGGTAGCGCGTGTCGTTCACCGCGTAATCCGCCATCTGCGGTGAAAGCGGCCGCCGCGCCCAGTTCGCTTTCTGCGACGCCTTGGTCACCTGCACGTCGAAGTATTTGTTGATGAGCGCGGCGAGGCTGAACTCAGGGATTCCACAAAGCCGCGCACCGATCATCGTATCGAACACTCGCGTCGGTCCCGCGTAGCCGACGCGCCGCATCAGCCGCAAATCGTAGTCCGCTCCGTGAAGGATTATTTCCTTGCCGTCGCACGCGTCGAAAAAAGGCTGAAGCGGGAAGCCGGCCAGTGGGTCGATCAGGCAGTCGTAGCCTGGGATGCTGACCTGAATCAGGCAGAGTTTTTCAAAATAGCAGTGCAGCGAATCGGCCTCGGTATCGACCGCGATCCGCGCGTGCGGGACGAGATGCGGCAGCGCGCTCGACAGTCCTTCCGCAGTATCAAGAAATGGAGCCATCTAGCGAACAGCGCGCGTGATCGCGCGGGCGATGCAATGGGAAAAATGCGGGCGAAAATTCATCAGCCGCGCAGGCCGGAGAGTAGCAACTCGGCATTGGATTTCGTGTTCTTCAAAGCGTGTATCAAGATCTCCGTGGCCTCGGCGGGAGGCAGTGCGGTGAGTTGTTTGCGGAGGACGTTCACCCGCTCGAATTCCTGCGGATGGTAAAGCAGATCGTCGCGCCGGGTGGCGGAGAGCAGGATATTGATTGCCGGATAAATCCGCTGGTCGCTGAGGTTGCGATCGAGCCGCAGC
This sequence comes from Chthoniobacteraceae bacterium, assembly GCA_031409335.1. Taxonomy (GTDB): domain Bacteria; phylum Verrucomicrobiota; class Verrucomicrobiia; order Chthoniobacterales; family Chthoniobacteraceae; genus JANLQB01. The sequence goes on from JANNWY010000033.1 coordinate 58,078, forward strand.
TCCATGTTCCCCTTCCCCTTGAATTCCTCGAAAATCACGTCGTCCATGCGGCTGTTCGTTTCGACCAGGCAACTTGCGAGGATCGTCAGCGAACCGCCTTCTTCCGTATTGCGCGCGGCGCTGAAAAACTTGTTCGGCTTCACGAGCGCCTTGGTATCCACACCGCCGGACATGATGCGACCTTTGCTGGGTTGAAGGTTGTTGTAACCGCGCGAAAGCCGCGTGATGGAATCGAGCAGGATCACCACATGTTTGCGGCACTCGACCAGTCGCTTGGCGCGATCTGAAACGATCTCCGCGACTTGCACGTGACGCTGCGGATTCTCATCGAAAGTGGAGCTGTAAATCTCGCAGTTCTTCAGGGAGCGTTTGAAGTCGGTCACTTCCTCCGGTCGCTCATCGACCAGCAGCAAGATCACTTTTGTCTCCGGTGAATTCTGAATGATCGACTGGGCGATGTCCTTCAAGAGCACGGTCTTGCCCGTCCGCGGCGGCGCGACGATCAGGCCACGCTGCCCGCGTCCGAGCGGGGCGATCAAGTCGATCGCGCGACCGCTGATCGAATGGCTTTTCACATTCTCAAGGACGATGCGGTGATCCGGGAACAGCGCGGTGAGGTTGTCGAACGGCTTCGTCTCGCGCCACTCGCTGACCGGCACATCTTCGATCGTGAGGATCTCCTCGACCGCGACATACCGCTCGCGGTCGCGCGGCATCCGGATTCGCGCCGTGAGCCGATTTCCGTTCCGCAGGAAATGGTTGCGCTCAAAGTTCGGCGACAGGAAAACATCCTGCGGCAATGCGCGGAAATTGTATCGCGGCCAGCGCAGAAATCCCCCGCCCTGCGGCGTCATCTCCACGATGCCATCCGCAAACAACACACAGCCGCGGCTGGCATACACGCGGAGGATGTCGAACACCAAATGGTGCCGCGATTTTTCGGCATTCCACCGCACGCCCACGCCGTCGGCGCGGTGCATCAATTCCTGAATGGTCTCGGCGTGAAGTTCCTCGATCCAAAGTTCCCGCGGCACAGCCACCGGCGCGGGCAGGACTGCGCCCGCTGTCGGAGTGGTCTCTTCAATTTCGTTATCCATATCTATGTCGGAGCCAGATGGCTAAAAGTGCGGCCTGCCGTTCAAGGGTGGCCTGGGTGGAATCGTTCCAAATCAAATGAGTTGCGCGGGATGTTTTTTCCCGAAGATCAAGCTGCGCCGCCACCATGCGGACGGCAATATCATAGCCTAATCCGCGAGCCATGCGCAGGCGCTGGCTTTGTGTCGGCGGAGAGCAGGCGACAACGATCACGCGGTCGAAATGCTCCTCAACCCCCGTTTCATACAGCAGTGGAATGTCGAAGCAAAGCCAGTTTTTGCGGGATTTTGCGGTGGCGGCGAGAGGAATCCAGCGTTCATGAATCCGCGGATGCAAAATTGCCTCAAGTGCTTCACGAGCTTGATCATCGTTAAAAACAAGTTTCCTCAGCGCAGCGCGATCTGGCTTTCCATCTTCATGGAAAACATCCGGCCCAAACCGCGCCCGCACTGCATCCTGAACCGACCGGTCGCCCGCGAGTAACTCGTGAGCACACTGGTCGGCATCAAAAACGTCGGCCGACAACTCGTGGACCAATATGCGCGTGAACGTGGATTTCCCCGTGGCTATGCCGCCGGTGATACCGATCGCGGGCACGCCCGGCTATTTCGACATCAGCGGAAGATCAAGCGGTGCCTGGGCCTCCGAGAGCGGAAGGGTTTCCACGATCTCCTCGGCCTCTTCATCCAACCGAACGGGCTCACCGGCTGGATTGATGAGACGGGCTGAGACGAAGATCACGAGATGCCGCTTCAAATGCTGGTCCACATTTGAACGAAAGAGTCGCCCGATCAACGGGATGTCACCCAGCAACGGAGTCTTGTCTTCGATCTTCTGCACGTCTTCACGAATCAAACCGCCAATCAGGACGGTCTGCCCGTCGAAGATGCTGACTGCCGTGGTGACCTTGCGCGTGCTGAAGATTGGTTGATTGATGACATTGGGCGTAATGACATTGGTCGTCGTGATGCCCAGCGCGTTCGTCGATGTCGTCTGAATCGGGCTGCCGTAATTGATGAATCCCTCAAACTCGACGACTTGAGGAACCAGATTGAGTTCGATCGTGTAGCTGTCTGGTCCCACGACCGGCTCAACTTCCAATGTGACACCGGTATTGCGCGTCTCGAAGGTAGTCGGCGTCGTCGGGGTCACGGGGAATGAACCTTGGGAGTTTCCGCCTAACAGACCGCCCGTGCCGAGCGATGACGAGAAATTCCCTCCGACGTTTTGAGGAATCTGTGGTGGATCGAATTCAACGGGATAGCGGAATTCACGGATGATCTCGATGATCGCCTTAACACCGCTTTTCGTCGTCACCTTCGGTGCGGACAAAAGATCCACGCCCTTCTTTTGGTTCAGTGCGCGGATGACGACTTGAAAACTTGGATCCGTCAAGATCCCCGCGACTCCCGCGATTGCAGGCGCGAGTGCGGACGCTCCAGCGGTCCCAAACAGCAGGGAGTCGATCGCATTCGCGCTGATCGCGACGCCACCGCTGCGATTGCCTCCGGTCACAGGAAAGGTGGTGGCGCTCCCGTTATTGATCGGAAACGGAAAGTTGGCTTGATCGGCCTTCGGTGTGTTTCCTGACGTTCCACCACCGAAGAAGACACCGTCCTTCGATGTGATGTTGGCCTGCCCGAGCAGCCAGTCAAAACTGAGCTCCTTCTGGTTATTCTGCGTGATCTCAACGAACTTGGCTTCGATCTCCACTTGGGCGGCAACCGTGTCCCCGGCTTCGATCAACGTCTGAATCAAATCCAAGTTCTCCTGAGTATTCCGGACCACGAGACGGCTACTGGTCGGGAGAAAGGTCGCGGTGGCGTTAGCCGGGAAAGCGACGCCCGACGCGATCAGGAACTCCTTGGCATCCATCCGGCCAGCGATTCCGGCTCCGCCTCTGGTCGCATCCGCAGGAGTGGTCGGAGCGAGCCCGCCACCTGCGGCGTCGCCACCTCCGGAAGCAACGCGGGAAATGAATCCAGGGCGCACTTTGAATTCCTTGGTAACCAACACCGTAATATCCACTCCTTGAGGAACGATGGAGACCGCAAACGGCTCCACCTTGAACTTTAGGTTCGCGAGACTCGTGACATACTTGAGTGCCTCGATCAAAGGGATATTCGTCAATGAGACGGTGATGCGCTGTCCGGCGAAACCTCCGCCGCCGCCGCCTCCTGCGGGAGCCGCAGCACCAGGCGCTTCAGGCAGACCGGGGATTCCAGCCGGCGCGGCCGGAGCTTCCGCAGGCGGCGCAAAGCCAGCTCCTCCACTGCTATCTTCCTTGAGAACGATGTTAACGCCCCGCTTGGTCGGATCGGTTTCCAACACGTCCAGCTCGATACTTTTCTTCTTCATGAAGTCAATCGCCTCACGAATCGTGGAGTCCTTCAAATCAAGTTTTGGGAAGACAATCCGGGCCAGCTTCGCGTTGATCTTTGCCGTGCCAGAACTATCGCCGGCATTGTCGATCTTATCAGTGACTCCGAGTTGGTTGAATTTTCGGACGGGATTCGCCCACGCGTGATCCGTCTGCCAGATGGCGCGGGAGCGCGCTTCATCATTGGAAGCCAGAGCGAAGTTATCCTTCTGGAAGTTAATCTTCTCCTGCATCTTGCGCGCCGCGATGTTGTACTTGTCAAAATTCAAGATCTGCTCGGTGCGTTTGAAGGCCATATCATAACGCGCACTATCGTAAAAACCCTGCGCCTCAATGTGCAGCTTCTTGACCTCCTCGACGGTGCCGCGGAATTTTGGGCCGATCGTCCGGTTGTAATAGCCAGGCGTCTCCAAGCGCCGCAACAAGACCGCCGCGGCTTTGTAGCGGGAATTGTATCTTTCCTCCAGCACTGTCTGGCAGAGCGCTTCGGCGTCGGCATAGCGGCCTTCCGTGATTCGCTGTTCGGCAAGTTTGATGCTCGCATTGCAGAAGCCATCCAGCGCCTTGCCGTAGAGAATCTTGCTGTTGGGCGAATTCGGGACAACGTCCGCCGCCAGTTTGTATTGCTGAACCGCGGTCTCGTAGTCCTTGTCCCGGTAAGCACGCTGACCCGTCTCGATCGCCGATTCCCCGCGGACCATGTAATCGCTGCGACGCGCCAGCTCACGGGCGGCCGCCGATTCGGCAGAAGCGGCAAACGCCTGTTGCGGGATCGCCATTGTCGGGACCAAAACCGAAATGCTCAGGAGGGATGCGATGGTCTTTGCGAGTGGGGGCATTGTCATGGTTGTGAATCGGTTGGGCTGGTTAGGAATTGGTTGGGTTGGAAAGCGCGTGCGGATGACGAAAGTTGGACGTGAACAAGTGGCGGCAAATCACTGTGATTTCTTCTGCAACTCCAATGCCCTTTTAAGCAACGGAACATTGTAGGTCTTCTCCCCGCCGGGAAGTTGTATTACGGCTCCGTCGTCTTTGATGTCAACGAGTTTGTAGAGCTGTTGGACCTCGGGCTTGAGGGCAAATTGGCCGAGGCGTTTGGGCTCGATTTTTTCCGGTTTGGAATTGTCGGGCCAAAAGTAACGAAAACTAGCGTAGGAATCCGGCGAGTCGGTCTTCTTCCCCAATACCAGCACTACGACTTCGCCTGATTCGGTATTTCGGATGGAAAGTTCGGAAACATCCTCGTCCACCTCGTTCACCTTTTGTTTTTTCTCTTCGAATTTCTCCAATTTGAATTTTGAATTCTTCACCATCTGCCCAAGTTCGAGAAACTCGGTAGTAACTGCCCGGGAAATCGCGTTGATCGCAAAAGTCATTCCTTTCGGATTCTTCGGATCACCGTCGTGGGATTGAAAAGTCACCAGGAAGGGAATCTTGATCCAGCGTTCCAGGAAAAGTTTTGTGTAGTACGGTGAGTGCGAAGCTTTGTCCTTCGGATCGGTGGAATCTTCGCCGGTCTCCGCCAGATCGGGACCGATGTACTCTTCATAGTTCGTGAAGCCGTCTTTGTCGGGATCTTCGTCGAGAACTGCGGGCGAGAGATTGTCGAGCCCATGTAGAATCAGCCACGCTTTCGGAATTTTTCTGAGACCGCTAACCAAATCCCCCACGTCGGCTTTCTTCAGCGCACCAGCCTCATCCACGATCAGATTGAGACTGACAAAAAGAGAACCCGCCTTGTCCTTTTGCGCCCATTGAGTTGGCTGTGCAAACCGCTTTTGCGCTGATTCTATCGGTGCCATTTCCAATGGCGGAACTTCCTTGGAATGAGGCGGCGTAGTCATCGCCGTGGAGAACCCTTCCGCGAAACTTTGAGTGCGAAGGACAATCAACACGCTCAGGGCCACGAGAATGAACGCGAGTAACCCAAGGGCGAATTGATCGGTATGTTTTTTGATCCAGTCCATAGGCTATTTGGCAGCGACTTCGGCGAAATCAACGATCTCCAAAACTAACGAGACACTCACTTTCTCACCACCGAAAATCAACGGAACTTTTCCACCGCCTGGCTTATTTGGATCGTCCGCAGGCACCGGCGCTCCTGGCGCTCCTGGCGCGCCAGGCTGGACTCGCGGCGGCGCATCGACTTTTTCGTTCTTAACGATCACGAGCCTCGGCACGAAGAATTGCGACTTCTCCGCGGCTATGCCGTTGAGGAAAGTGCGGAAACGCGATTGTTCGGCAGTGAAGTCGATGTTGACGCCGTTGTAAGCGACGAGGCTCTTGGAGGACTTCTCAGCCTTCGCCGGCAAGGCTCCCGCTTTCGGAGGCACATCTTTCTCTTTCTTGTTTTTGCCTTCTTCCTCGGGCAATGCATGGCGGTCAAATTTGGTAATGGCGAGGATTCCATCGTCGATCATCTTCGTGAGCACGAATTCCAATGCTTTCAACTGGCGACCGAGCGCGGGTGCGGCTTCCGCGAGCGGCGGCTCGGTTTGATATTTCTCCATGCCGAGGTAGAACGGCGCAGGCAAGCCAACAGCCGGAGATTTCTCACCCGCCTTGGTCGTAATCCGCGTGACCGCCTCGCGCAGCCTGTCTTGAAACTGCTCGCGAGTGACCGGCTCCAGTGCAATCTGCGCCGCCGCCACATTCTTGTGAAATGCCTCCACTGCCGCTGCGTGCTGGACTTTTTGCGCTTCGATTTTCTTGAGGTTCTCAGTTTCGGGATACGGCTTGAGTCCCTCCAGTCGGTTGAGTTCGCCGACTTTCATGTCGTAATCCGCCCGCACTTCGCCATAGCGGCCCTGGGCTTTGAGCAGGAGAAAGCCAAGCGCGCCGACTCCGACAATCATGCAAGCGATGAACCCGCTCAGAAATTTGTTCTGTTTGATCCAGTTCATTTCGTCACAATCTTGGGAAGTTTAATCGGGTCCTTCAGGACAATCGGGACGCTGAACGGCCAGCCCCACGTCAACTGGTCGGGGACTGAGCGCTGCAATTCGTCCGCTTTGACTTCATACAGCGGGGATTCTGCGAGATTCTTGATGAACTCATCCACCACGGCGGTATTCCTCGGGTTCTCCGCATAGAGACCCTGAATCATCAGCCGGACGGGCTCCGCCTTCGCCTTGCCTCCCTTTTCTGCTTTGGAAGGTGGTGCCGCCTCAGCGGTGTTCTCTTCGGGAGCGAAGTTGGTGATCCAGATGAATTCCGACGGAAGGCGGCTGTTCAAATCAGCGATCACCGTCGGCCAGTAGTCCCGCTCGCGCACCGCTTCGGCGAACGGTGCCGCAAACTCCTGCTGCCTGGCGATCTCACCCCGCGCCGCCTTCATCTTGCCTTCGATCACTTTCAAAGGCGCAGCCTTGTCCGCCACGGTCTTCGCCACCGATTCCGTGATGTCCGCCGCTTTCGTGAAATAGAGCCACCACGCGGCCAGCGCGAGCAGCCCACAGACTCCCGCGAGAATGATGAACGGCCGCTGCTTGGCAAGCCGCTGCTGCTTCACGACGCTGGCCGGACGAAGATTCAACTCCATCGGGCAACTGCTGATCCCGCGCAGCGCGAGACCGACGAGTTCCCCGAGCGTGTGGGCCTGGCGTCCCACTTCCTCCAAGTTCAGTTGCCCGCCTTCCACGGCGACGTTGCGGAGCGGGTTGAAGAACTCGACCGGGAGCTGGAATTTCTCGTGGAAAAATTCGCGCATGTAAGGAAGGCTCGAAGTCCCTCCGCAGAGGAACACTCGGGAGGGTGCCTTGCCCTGCTGCTGGGTCCGGTAAAAATTGATCGAACGCGTGATCTCGGAATGGAGGCGCGTCATGCTGTTGCGCACGATCTTTGAGACCCGCGCGACTTCCGGATCATCGGGATCGGCATAGGACCCGCCGAGGCTCACAAATGCGTCGCGGCGCTTGCGTTCTTCGGCAGCGACAAAAGGCTCGCCAAATTCCTTGGCGATGGCCTGCGTGATGGTGTTACCACCCTGGTTCACGATGCTTCGGCTGAAGACCTTGTTCGGTTCGATGAAAATCAAGTTCGTCGTCCGCGCGCCGATGTCGATGATCAGCGTGCATCCATCGAGATCGCTGTAGTTGTAGCGAAAGGCGTTGTAGAGCGCCATCGGCGCGACGTCGATCGTCGCGGCTTTCAACGCCGACCCCTCGACGGCATCGTTGATCTCATCCAGCAGATCCGCCTTGATCGCCACGATCACGACTTCGACCTGACTCGTCTCGCCGCTATCGACGAGCTGGTAATCCCAAACCACTTCGTGAATCGGATACGGCACGTTTTGCTGCGCCTCAAACGTGACGATTTGATCGACTTGCTCTTCGCCAACGGAAGGCAACTTGACGAAGCGCGCGAAGATCGCCTGCGAGGAAATCGCGTAATTGACCTTCTGCCCTTTGTAGCCCAAGCCGGAAACCAATTCCGCGAGCGTCAGCTTGATCTGCGCCAGTCGCGTGGCATCCGGCAGGGCCGGGTCCGCGAGGAGTTCACTGGTCTTGAAGTTCGTGAGGACGAGTCCTCCACTTTGTCCGGTCTTGAAATCGGCGACCGCGACGGTCTGGGTGCCGAGGTTGAGACTGAGGATGCGATTCGGGGCAGCCATGAAAAATCGTGTGCCGTGGCCTCAACGAGCTGGCTTAATTTCCTCGTAACGATCGTAGAAAAGCGGGGCAAAAGGCGTTTGGTCTTTGCGCAGAACGAAGCCATTGACATGCGCCACGTTCTTCGGAGCACCTGGCTTGAACGACTGGGTCTGATCGAGCTTCTGCCCCTGGCGCAGCACATCGACCCACACATTTTCAATGCTGCTCGCCGTGAGCGCCTTTCCTCCGGTGAGCTGCTTGATCGCCTTCGGCGAAACATACATCACCGCAAAATGTTCCCGATCCTTTGCGATCGCGACATAGGTGACTTCGCCATCGAGCAGTTTACCTTCGATTTGAAGCGTGTATTTGAAAGTGAGCTCGTCAATGTCAACCTTGGTTTCGTATTCCACCTCGACTTCGAGCCAGTCGGCATTCTTCGAGCGTTTCGCTGGTCCGCTGCTCAGCGTGAATTCCGGCGTCTTCACCACTGCCGGCTGTACTTTGCCGAGCTTGACGGAACCAGGCCCGACCGGAGCCTGGCCAAATGACTGCGCACCGAAGAGGGCAACAGCGACAAGGGAAACAAGGATGATTTTCATAAGAGAAATTTCTTTGGAAGAAAACTTTTCACTGGGGATTCGCTCTTGTGGGCGAATTGTTTTTTGTTTGAAAGGAAAAACTTTGCGACTTCTCAATTTATGCGCGTTCGGAAGAATTCAATCGTTTCGCGGATGCCTTCTTCAAACGCCACTTTCGGCTCCCAGCCAAGCACCGCGCGGGCTCGCGTGATGTCGGGCTGACGCACTTTCGGATCATCGACCGGCAGCGGACGATATTCGATTTTGGACGCCGCGCCGGTGATGCGGATGATCTCCTCGGCGAATTGTTTGATCGTCATCTCGCGCGGATTTCCGATGTTCACCGGCTCGTGAAAATCGGCGCGCGAAAGGCGGAAGATTCCGTCGATCAAATCCGAGCAATAACAGAACGAACGCGTCTGCGAACCGTCGCCAAAAATGGTCAGCGGCACGCCCGTCAGCGCCTGGCCGATGAAGGCCGGCACCACGCGCCCATCGCGCAGCCGCATCCGCGGGCCGTAGGTATTGAAGATGCGGACGATGTGCGTGTTCACGCCGTGGTAGCGGTGATACGCCATCGTGATCGCCTCCGCGAAGCGCTTCGCCTCATCGTAAACTCCGCGCGGCCCGATCGGGTTCACGTTGCCCCAATAGTCTTCCTTCTGCGGATGCACCAGCGGATCGCCGTAGCACTCGCTCGTGCTCGCGAGCAGAAACGCCGCGCCCTTGTCCTTCGCCAAGCCAAGCGCATTGTGCGTCCCCAACGAGCCGACTTTCAGCGTCGGGATCGGATGCTCCAAATAATCGATCGGCGACGCCGGCGACGCGAAGTGAAAAATGAAATCCACGTCGTCCGGCAGGAAGATGTAAGTGGAAACATCGTGCTTGATGAACCGGTAATTTTCATTCCCCGCGAGGTGCTCGATGTTCGCGACATTCCCGGTGATGAAGTTGTCGATTCCGATCACGCGGTGACCTTCCAACAACAACCGATCCGAGAGATGCGAACCAAGAAATCCCGCGCCTCCCGTGACGACGGAAATGGGTTGGGAAGATGAGCGTTTGAACATTGGCAGCGGGCTTCTAAACGACGCGCCGCGCATGTGGCAATGCCGAATCGAACAATGTTGCCGCACCCGCCGCCGCCTGCTTCCCTCCGCCCATGACTGACGCCTCCCCCGCCCCACCGCGCGTCGTCTCGCTCGACGCCATGCGCGGCTTCACCATGCTCTGGATCGTCGGCGGCGGCGGACTCGCCAAGGCAATGAAAGCATTTGGCGACGGGCAACCCGCGCAGTTTCTCGCCGCGCAATTCGAGCACGCGCAATGGGAGGGCTTCCGCTTCGAGGATCTCATCTTCCCCATGTTCGTCTTCATCGCCGGCGCGTCCCTCGTCTTCTCACTCACCCGCATCGTCGCCCGCGAAAACCGCGCCCTCGCCGCGCGCCGGATCATCGTCCGCGCCCTCGTCCTCTTCGCCCTCGGCGTCATTTACAACGGCGGCTGGTCGAACGGATTTGAAAACGTCCGCTGGCTCGGCGTCCTCCAGCGCATCGCCCTCGCCTACCTCGGCGCGGGAATGCTCTTCCTTTTTCTGAAACCGCGCGGCCTCCTCGTCGCGCTCATCGCCCTCCTCGCGGGGTATTGGGCCTTGCTCACTTTCGTGCCGGTGCCCGGCGTCGGCGCGGGCCATTTCGCGGAACGCCAGAATCTCTCGGACTATTTCGACAGCCAGTATTTGCCGGGGAGGAAATACAACGGCGATCACGACCCGGAAGGCCTCCTCAGCACCCTCCCCGCCATCGCCACCTGTCTGCTCGGCGTCTTCGCCGGATTCCTTTTGCAAAGCAACACCTCCGCGGGAAAAAAAGTCGCGTACTTCCTCGCCAGCGGCCTCGCCCTCATCGCCGCCGCGTACGCGTGGGACGCCGCCGGATTCCCCATCATCAAAAAAATCTGGACCTCCTCCTACGTCCTCCTCGCCGCCGGCTGGAGCGCCATCCTGCTCGGCATCTTTTACGGAGTCATCGACATCCTCGGCGCGCGCCGCTTGGCCGCGCCCTTCATCTGGATCGGCATGAATCCCATCACGCTCTACTTCGTCGCCAACCTCGTCGATCTCTCCAAACTCTCCCTGCGCTTCACCGGCGGCGACATCCAAAAATTCCTCAACACCACCCTCCACCCCGGCACCGGCGAACTCCTCACCGCCCTCACCGGCATGACTTTCAGCATCCTGCTCGCGGGATTCCTCTACCGGCGGAAAATCTTCCTCCGCGTGTAGGCCGCGCCCGCGTTGCCGTTGCACGCGCTCTGCAACGAGTGGCCGGAATCGACGCCTTTCTTCCTCCCCTCGAATGCGGGTCGTCCCGCTTCGGATTCATCCTGGCGTGATTGTCGTTATCCTAAATCCGGCGATGTGATTTAAAACGCAGAGACGCAGAGGCGCAGAGATCGCAGAGGAAGGAACCAAACGCACCTCCCAGGACGCTCACCCATCGGGTAAAGCCATCCGCCGCCTCGATTCCGCTCTCACTCTGCGTCCTCTGCGTCCTCTGCGTCTTTGCGTCTCTGCGTTAAAAATCCCAATCCCGCTTTCAGATTATACGACTTACACTCTGGATCGCTCCCGACAAGAGAGGGTGTTTCCATCCGGTGGAGAGGGTAAAGTGGAGACGGAAATCGGATCGCGGACGGACAGCCATTCCGTGGCAAAGCTGGGTGCGTAAAAGGCTTGGGAAGCTCTGGAATAAAGCCAAAGAATCCGCCGTCGTCGGAAAAACAGAACGGCTCCGGGATAACTCCCCGGAGCCGCTCAAGTTGATGCTTTGCGGATGTGCCTAGCTTCGGCGCACGCGGCGGCCCAGCAGGCCGAGCACACCTAGGACGAGCAAGCTGACCGAGCCAGGCTCGGGAACCGCTTGCGTAGAACCCCCGCCAAGGAGGGCAGCTTCCGGCGAGGGTGGCGGCAGTCCTCCGCCGAGATTGACCACTCCACCGGCACCGATCGTAAGGGAACCGATGGAATTAACTCCGGGACCATTGATATCCAAGATACCGTCCACATAGACGTGATCCGCCCCATTGATCGAGTTGATATCCAGCGTCCCACCCGCGTCAACGTCAACGTTGTTCGAGAATTCGAACGACCAGAAACCTGCCTGGCCAACATCTCCCGGATTGACGACACCAATCGCTAGATTCGGTATGCCCGCGCGCCCCTCAAGGCTGGAACCACCGCCAGTGTCTTCCACGGCAATCCCGATGCGGTAGGTCTGCCCAGCAACCAATGTCGCAGTGCCGACCGGGCCGTCACCACAGCAGCCGCCTTGGGCGACTAACTCGTTGCCGGCGGAGCCCGCTGCCTCAAACAAACCGTTTTGGTTCAGATCGACCCAGAAGCCAGCCGTGTCATCCACGATGCCGGTCTGCGCAGAATAAAGGCCGGAGACTGGCGCGGTGAAACTTCCGAAGAAACCCATGCTGAAGCGCTGCCCGGTGTTGACGCCACCAAAGAACGTCGAGATGACACCATCGGCTGCTCCCTGGCCGCCAAACGACAGGGCGCTGGAAAGAGTTGCCTCAACCGCCGGCAGGCTGGCAATCGCGTTGATGCCCGCTTCGCTATTTCCTGGATAGAGCGAACCCCCAGAACCCGTGTCAAGGAAGCGGCCCAGCAGGACATTCGGAACGTCCGCTCTTGGCGTGAAGGTGACCAAGCTGGCAAGATTCACCGCTCCGCCCGACGCCACGCGAATGGTGCCGCCATTGACGTTAATCGGCCCGGATACGGGTCCAGTGCCGAATTGCAATACCGCGTCCGTGCCAGTCGGTGCTACTGAGGATATGGATACAGTGGTTGAGCCAGACGATAGATTTCCGGCGACCGCGAGCGTGCCAGAAGTCACCGCGACAGACGCCAGATTGATACTTGCCGCCTGAACCGTGCCGCCATTCGAGACCAAGTTACCGGCCCCGGTGACTCCACCGCTGAGATCAAGAATGTAGTTGTTGCTTGCGTTCGCTGTCAGCGTTCGGCCAACTCCGACAGTGACGAGGCTAGTCGCGGAAACCAACTGCCCATCCACTGCGCCGCATCCGAAGTTGCCCGCGGAGATTGTGGCATTGCCGGAAAGGGTCACCAGATTTGAGAAGCTGGCCGAACCCGCATAGTTGCTGCTCAAGGCCAGCCGCCCGTTATTCAAGTTGATCCCCGCAGCCCCGAAGGGGTTGATCGCAGCTATATTTGAGTCACCGAAGACGCCGAGGATGGTGCCGCCGCCACTGGCGTTCAAAGAATTGCCGACACCGGTGAGCTGTGCCGCGTTCGGTACCGTCAGAGCTAAGATGCCAGGACCGGATTCATTGATCGTGATCCCAGTATTTCCGTTGATTTGCTGCAAGTTCACGGTGCCAGCTCCCGTGTAGGTGTAAGTCCCCGCCGCGAGTGTGGCGCTCGCGAAGCCAACTTTCCCGGCAGTCGTGGTGAGCGTCGTGCCTGGGGTTTGCACTAACTGACCCAGGGCAACCGTGGCACCGCGCGGATCGATGGTGCCATTGGCGATGAGGTTCACCGCACTGGTCGGATCATTATACGATCGCGACTCCAAAACGCTATTCGGCAGGATTTGCCGGCCGATACCGGGACCTTCCCATTCCACCGTCAGACTGTGCCCGCCACCACCTTCGTAAAAACCAATGTCGATATCGTGATTGCCTGCCGTGAGAGTCACGGTTCCGGCTACTTCCGTCCTGCCTTGGTAGCGATTGTTGCTCACGATTTTCGCACCGTCGATGAACAGCATACTGCCATCGTCGCTCGACGTCCGAAACGTGTAACTACCGTTGGCCGGAATTACGATCTGGCCGGACATGCGGGACACGATGTTGTGGACCGACGTGAATCCAAGCGGGCCGAACATCGGATCGTTCTCGCCACTTTGGAAGTCCAAGCGTGCGACCCCATTATTATTAGTCTGGGCTTCAAAAGCAGATGTCTGGGCGTCGAAAAAGGAATCGTAGTTTATGAATGTGTTGGCAGGAATATCCGGGCCAGCGAAGGCGTCATGGGCACCGCCGTCGATGCCGGTGTAGAATTGACCGAACAAACCCGTGTTGAAGAATTGCAACGTTGCCGCACCCAGCGTGATAGCGCCGGTGCCGACGGACCCAGGCCTAATCTCCAGCGTGCCTGAGCTGACTGTCACGCCGCCGGTGAATGTGCTTGTGCCTCCGAGCCTTAGCGTGCCCGTACCCTGTTTGACGAGACTGCCCACCGAACTTGGTGCCGCCTGGGTGATCGAGCCGGAGAACGTCGCGTTGGCCGAGCCGGTGAGTGTGAGCACGGATGGGTCGGTGCCATTCCCCAGCACGACGACGGAACCGTCAGCACCGGACGAAGCCAGGGAAGCCATCGTCGGCGCGCTGGTTTTCAGGTTGAGCGTTGCAGTCGTAGTCCCAGCTTTTGTCAGGACATTCAATCCTTGGAACGTTCCATTGGAAGTGCTGTTGATGATCCCGCCGACCTCGACTGTGCCTGAGCCGGTCGCGGTGCCTGAGAGGCTTAATTCATAGTCGTTCGCCGTCGTCAAGATCAGCGTCCTGCCTGCCCCGAGATTGATGTTCCCAGGCACCGTGACCACGATGTGATCTCCGGGCGTGCCAGCCGCCCCGCTGCCAAGTTGCTTGGCACCCAAGACGCCTCCGTTCGCAAAGTCCGGCATCGGTGTGTAGGTTTTATCGAAGCTATCGATGCTGCTGAGGACCACGCCTCCACCGTT
>JANNWY010000034.1:0-8105 GCA_031409335.1 Chthoniobacteraceae bacterium
TCCACCCAGCAGCGAAGTGATCTCGAACCTATCCCTACTTAGCACCGCGATGTCATAGTCCTTCAGATATACAGCATCGCGGGTGTGAGCCACCACCGCGCTCACGTCGCTGGCAAAGAAGTTCTCGCCTTCACCGATCCCGAGCACCAGCGGACTGCCGCGCCGGGCACCGACCGTGATATTTGGCAGGTCGCTGTGCAGCATCACGATGCCATAGGTTCCCACGACTTGTTTGAGCGCCGCGCGCAAGGCATCCACCAGCCGCGCCTGCGATGCCTCGCCCGCCGCGCTGTCGTAAAATTTCCCGATGAGATGCGCGAGCACCTCCGTGTCAGTCTGGGAATGAAACACGTGCCCTTCCCTCTCCAGTATCTCCCGCAGGTTCGCATAGTTTTCGATCACGCCATTGTGGACGAGCGCCAGCTTCCCGCTTTGGTCGAAATGCGGATGCGCGTTCCCATCCGTCACGCTGCCGTGCGTCGCCCATCGCGTGTGGGAGATGCCGACCTCGCCCGCGACCGGAGATTGCTGGAGCAATTCCGCGAGATTCGCGATGCGGCCGATCCGTTTGCGCACTTCAATTCCCGAGCCGTTCAGGACGGCCACGCCCGCACTGTCGTAGCCGCGATATTCCAGCCGCCGCAGGCCGTCCAGCAGGATGGGGATTGCGTTGGTTTTTCCGATATAGCCGATGATTCCACACATAAAATGGCGCGCATGGTCGCAACATTCCGCCATCGCCGCAAGTGGCGCGCTTTCTCTCTGGGTGGAGCCTTGTGAAAGAGCGCCGATCGCGACTATCCTCCGCGCGTTTGTCCCCTCCGCCGGAATACGCCTGCCCAAACTGTCTCGCAGTGAAACGACTGCGGAGCGCGAACGTCTTCGCAACGGTGGCGTGCGCCGACTGCGGCACCGAGTGGCGGCCCCGCGACGAGATCGGCGGATACACGTTGCGCGAAATGCTCGCGCGCGGCGGCTTTTCGCAAATCTTTCACGCGCTCGATCCCACCAGCGGCGACTCGATCGCCGTCAAAATCCTCTGCCCGCCGACAGGATGCACGCGCCGGGACGCGGACCGTTTTTTGTCGAATGCGCACTTTCTCGCGACTCACGATCACCCGCACTGGCTGCGCGTTTTCGGTGGTGGCGTGGAGGATGAAATCCCGTGGCTCGCGATGGAATGGATGCCCGCGGGCTCGCTCGCGGCATGTGGAAAAGTGGGCGAGATCGAGGCGGTGAACGCCGCTGCCCAAATCGCCGAGGCGCTCGCCGCCGCGCACGCGAATGGCCTCGAACACCACAATCTTGAAATCGGCGAATGTTTCCTGGACGACCGCGGCGCGGTGAAGGTCGCCGGATTTGCGGAGGCGATCTTTTATGAAACTGCGGGCCGCGAAGTCGGGACGGTCTGGGGCCGGCTTTCGTGCGCGCCGCCGGAACGCGTCTTCGATGAAGCGGAAGATGCGCGCAGCGAAATCTACGCGCTCGGCGTCATCCTTTTTCAGATGCTCACGGGCGAGCTTCCGTTTGAAGGTGAAACCGTCCCGGAACATTTCGTGGCGCGCCTCGACGACCGGGCTGCGCAGTGCGGCGACCAAATGCGCGACGTGCAAAAAACGACCGTGGCGATCGTCGAACGAATACTCGCCGTCGATCCCGCACAGCGCTTTTCGAGCTGGGAAGAAATGGCGGAAATTCTCCGTCATCAAATCGAATTGCTGAACGGCAAAGGATCAGCCGCAGCCCCCCGCGCGGAAGTGGTTTCCGTCGCGCGCCCCGTCGCGAAACCGCCGAAGTATTCCGCGGCCGGCGGAGCGTGGTTCACGATCCTCATGCTCGCCGGGATCGCGGCATTCCTTGGCTGGTACGGTTGGAAACATTTTCGTGGAGCAACCGTCGAAAGCGCACTGGAAACACCCGCCGCCATCGCACAACCCGAGCCGCCTTCTCCTCCTCCTCCGCCAACACTTCCGCCAACACCCGCCCTTGCTTCGATGGATTGGAGTGTTTGGAAAGTGAACCTGCTCGAATCGCCGAAACGTCCGGGTGTCGGGAAAGGCGAATCCAGTTTCAGCGGCAGCGCGTTGCGCATCACCGGCAACAATACCGGGATGGCCGGCACAAACGACGAATGCGTTTTTTACGCGCGCGAAATTGCGGGCGACTGGGAATTCACCGCGCGTATCGGCGTCACCACCGGACCGGCAGGAATCGTGGCGCGCGAGGGAATCGGCAGCGACCGGCCGTGCGTCGCGGTCTTCTTCGGCGCGGATGGAAAGCTGATGTCGGCCCTGCGCACGCAACCCGCGGAGCGGCTCGCGCCTGCTCCAGTGGCGATCGGCGCGGGATCGCGGTGGCTGCGCCTCGTCCGCAGCGGCACGACCATTTCCGCGTTTCATTCCGCCGATGGAAAAATCTGGCGCGAAGCCGCGACGCTGAACCTACCTGGGCTCCCGGCCAGCGTGCCCGTGGGATTTACCGTGTGGTCGGGCGTGACTGCAAAGCCCGCGAGTGCCATTTTTGAAGACATCGCCCTCACGGTCGGAAACTGACGGGCGCCGTTTTCACCTCGATGCCTCACCACTCCAAGACCGTCCCGCCGCTCGCGCGCGCAGCCAGCTTCGCGGGCGCGCTGCTGCTGCTCAGCCTTGTCTGCTTCAGCGCGTTCTACTTTCTCGATTACCACTGGTCGTGGAAACCAGTCGCGGGTTACTGGCGGCTCTTCGTGCAAGGCTGGCTGGCCACGCTCGCCATCGCCGCGCTCGCGCTTCCGCTCAGCACGCTCATTGGCCTCGCGCTCGCGCTCGCCCGGCGCACGCACATTCTCCCGATCCGCGATGCCGCGCGCATCTGGGTCGAGATCACCCGCGGCACGCCGCTGCTCGTGCAGATTTACCTCTACTTTTACGTCTTCGGCCAGGCGCTCTCGCTCACGAATCGCTACATCGTCGGCCCGCTCATCCTCGCGGCGTTTGCGGGCGCTTACATCAGCGAGATCATCCGCGGCGGCATCGAGAGCGTGGGGAAATCGCAGCTCGAAAGCGCGCGCGCCATCGGCCTCACCACGGCGCAGACCTATCGCCACGTCATCTTCCCGCAAGCCATCCGCCAAATCCTTCCCGCGCTCGTCGGCCAGTTCGCCTCGCTCATCAAAGACAGCTCGCTCCTCTCCGTCATCGGCATCAATGAATTCGCGATGGCCGCGGGTGAGGTGAATTCCTTCACCTACGCCGCATTCGAAAGTTACCTCCCCGTCGCCATCGGATACCTCCTGCTCACGCTCCCGATTTCGCTCTGGAGCAGCCACTACGGCGCGCGGCTGCACTACGATACCTGAATCGTTGTCCGCAATTCGACCGCTGCGCGCTGTTACCAGCGCCACCCATTTTCCATGAAACTCCGCCTCATCCTCCACGCCTGCCTGCTTCTCCTCACCGCACTTTTCGCCCAGGCGGCGGATGCGAAAAAACCGAACGTCCTCTTCATCGCCGTCGATGACATGAACAACGACCTCGGCTGCTACGGCCATCCGCTCGTGCAATCGCCGAACATCGACCGGCTCGCAAAACAAGGCGTGCGCTTCGATCGCGCGTACTGCCAGTTCCCGCTCTGCTCGCCGAGCCGCTCGTCGCTGATGACCGGACTGCGGCCCGACACCACGCGTGTGTTCGATTTGCAGTATCGCTTTCGCCAGGGTCTGCCTGGGGTCGTCACTCTCTCGCAATGCTTCGCGCATCAAGGCTACTACGCCGCGCGCGTCGGGAAAATCTATCACTACGGCAATCCCGGCGACATCGGCACCAGCGGGCTCGACGACCCGCCCTCGTGGCAGGAATTTTTTAATCCCGCCGGTCGCGACAAAACCGCGCTCGAATCGGAGCTCATCAATTACACGCCGAAACGCGGGCTCGGCGCGTCGATGTCGCTGCTCGCCGATCGGACGGGAAAAGACGAGGAGCACACCGATGGCAAAGTCGCCACGCAAGCCATCGAACTACTGGAGAAACATCGCGCCGAGCCGTTCTTTCTCGCCGTCGGATTTTACAAGCCGCACTGCCCGTACATCGCACCGCAAAAGTATTTCGACCTCTATCCGCTGGAAAAAATCGCGCTGCCCGAAGTCGCGGCGGACTTCCAGAAATCGGTGCCCGTGCCCGCTCTCGCCTCGACGAAACCGTGGCCCTTTTTCGGCGTCACGCCCGGGCAGGCGCGCGAGGGCAAGCAGGCTTATTACGCCGCGATTTCCTTCGTCGATGCGCAGATCGGGCGCGTCCTCGATGCGCTCGACCGGCTCGGGCTGCGCGAAAATACCATCGTCGTTTTCTGGAGCGATCACGGCTACCTGCTCGGCGAGCACGGACTGTGGGCCAAGCAGAGTTGCTTCGAGGAAAGCGCGCGCGTGCCGCTCATCATCGCGCCACCCGCCGCGAAATCCGCCGGGCAGGTCTGCGCGCGCACCGTCGAGCTGATCGATCTTTTTCCCACGCTCGCCGACCTCGCGGGCCTCACCCCGCCACCCGGTTTGCACGGCGCGAGCCTGCGTTCGCTGCTGGAAAATCCCGCCGCCGAGTGGCAGCGGCCCGCCTTCACGCAAGTCCAGCGCGGCGCCTTTCCCGGCCACAGCGTGCGCACCGCGCGCTGGCGCTACACCGAGTGGAGTCGCGGCGCGAAAGGCGCGGAGCTGTACGATCACGACGCCGATCCGCGCGAACTCCGCAATCTCGCCGCCGACCCGCGCCACTCCGCCACGATCGCCGAATTGCAGGCTCTCCTGAAAGCGAACCATCCCGTGCCGGTGAAAGGCGGGAAGAAGCAGTAACAGCGCGGCTTCCCGGAATCGCGTGCCGCCGGAGCCAGCCATCCCAGCCATCCCAGCCGTACCCGGCATTGCGGCGGCGGCGATAAATCGGTATCGAAAGTAGCTATGAAAATTCATTCCCCCCGCCGCATCGCTGCGCTCGTCGCCGCCATGTCCGTCTCCACCGCCGCGCTGAACTCCGCGTCCGACATTCCAGAAAGCGTCCGCTTCCTCCGCCCGCTGCATCTCGATGTGAAAATGCGCGTCGATTCCCAGCACGACATCTCGCTCCGGCTCGATCCTTCACTGGAGCCGATCGGCAGGCAGCTCGACTCGCACCAGATGTGGAAGCTCGATCAAATCCGCGCGGAGATTCCGCAGAAATTTCGCATCCTGCAAAACATGTTCCCGCGCCAGATCGCGGAATACCTCCTGCGCGGCGGAACCGCCGTTCCCGCATCAGGAAACTATTCGGACTCGTCGTATTCCGACGCCTCCACCGATGTCGCAATTCGCATCGCCGAGCGTTACCTCAGCGAGCCACTCCCGACCGGATTCACCGAAGAGCAATTGCGCGCCCGCCACGCCTTCATCACCGCCGCCGCGCGAAATCTCCCCGCGGAAAAAGCGGCACTGCGCCCCGTGCTTGAAAGCTGCGCGCGCTACAGCGATCCCGACTTCGGCACGGCGAAAAAGACCGACATTTTCCTCGCGCTGAAAAAGCAATTCAGCCCGTACAAAGACATCGCGATGTCCGTGGTCGGCGACACCTTGATCCTCGGAGGCCGCATCGTCACCGAGCGCCTCCGCGCCGACGCCGCGGTGGAAAGCCGCACGCCCGAGCAATTCGCGCAAGCCCGCCGCGCCGAACTCGCAAGCGATCTCGCGCAATGGCGCGCAGCGCAAATCTCCGGCGACGCCTACGCCGGCACCATCAAAAGTTTCCTGAACGACCCGCGCCTCCAGGATTTCACGCCCGAGGAAACCCACCGCGCCTATGCGCGAATTTTCGGACGCGACCTGAAAACCGACATCGCCGCCGACCGCCTCACCGCCAAGGAAGGCCACCCCGTCACCTACGCGGAAATGATGGCGGGCAATCCCTAGCCGACTCGCCGATGTCCGCCCGGGAAACACGACGCACCACGCTCATCTTCGGCATCTCGTGTGTCGTGATCGGAGTGGCAGGTGGCTGGTGGCTGCGCGGTGATACTGCACCGTCCGTGAATGCAATGGAAAGTGCGGCGCTTCCAAAAAGCCATGCCGATCCCGCACCGCCAGCCGTCTTGCGCGAATCAAGTCCTGCCGAAGATTCCACTGACGCTCCGATCCCTTTCGCCACCGCAATCCGCGCCTCGCTCGACGATCGCGATCCGTTCTCGCGAGGCATCCGCATCCGGGAAATTATTCGCAATCTTAGCGCCGCCGATCTACCCGCAGCGGTCGCCGAAGCGGCGCGTTTAACCGGCGACGATGGCTGGGAAATGCTCCACCTGCTCGGTTTGCGATGGGGTGAGGTCGACGCGATTGGAGGTATCGCCTTTGCGGCAAATTCGCGAGACGACCGTGTCCGCCGCGTTTTCCTGCCGGAGATCGCGGCTGGATGGGCGGCAGTCGATCTCGCAGAGGCAGTGGCGTGGATGAAAGAGAAACCGGGCGATCGCAGTCGAGAGGAAGCGTTTCCAAGTATTATTGCGGAGTTGGCCCGCACCGACCCTGCTTCCGCAGCGCAGTTCCTCGCCAAGATTCCCGCGGGGGGATCGGGGTGGACGGACGCGCTGCTAAGGAAGTGGATGAACTCGGACGCGCGTGCCGCAGTTGCATGGGTTCAGCAACTCCCGCCAGGGAGCATGCGACGCGGAGCGTTGAGGCAGGCGATGGGTTTTTGGGTCCAGCAGGACGGGAGAGCGGCGCTCGACTGGCTCGCGCGCGATCCAACAAATGTTCATTCGGATTCGCTCTCCGTGAATACCCGCACGGGCTCTACGATCGGGTCAGCCACTGTTGGCACCGGATCGATACTTGGCGATGCCTTTGCAGGCTGGGCGGATCGCTCGCCTGATGAGGCTCTGGCTTGGGCGCTCGCGCAGACGGACGAAGAAATCCACAAAAGTACACTACCTCTCGCCATCAAAGGTCTTGCGGAAGTCGATTCGGCACGTGCGGCGCAAATGCTCTCCAATTACACCGGCCCGGATGCCAACTGGATCGCCGGTAGCATCGCCTCATCATGGTTTAGACAAGACCCGGTCGCCGCGACGCGTTGGGCGCAAAATTTCTCTCCGGGCGACAATCGGGATTCTGTCTTGGGTGCCATCGCGTCGGACTGGGCAAAAACCGATTCTGCCGGTGCCGCTCAGTGGCTTGGACAATTGCCTGCCGGTCTCGACCGGGACTATGTAATATTGCGTTTTACGTCCGCGGTTGCTGCTCGTGAGCCAATCCTTGCAATCGAGTGGACCAAAACAATCAGTGACGTTTTCTCCCGGGCTGACCAATTCGAGCACATTGCTCGTATATGGGCCGAGGACGATCCCAATGCCGCCAAAAAATGGATGCGTTCAACCGACCAGCTTTCTGCCGAGTATAAAAAACAGCTGATCGAAAAATACTAGGCTGCCACCTTTTTGCTCACCCCAGCGAATCCCCGAGCCAGCGCAGATATTTCGCCGGGCCGTCGGCGATGCGCAGGGCGAGGCATTCGGGGACTTCGTAGGGGTGCAGCTCCGTGAGGCGGGTTTGCATTTGGTGGAAGTGGCCGTAGTCCGTTTTCAGGATCGCCATCGCTTCGGCGGACGTTTGCACCTTTCCCTCCCAGCGATAGATCGACTCCACTGCGGGCAGGATGTTTCCGCAGACGGCGAGTTTTTCCTCCACGAGCTGCGTCACGATGCGGCGCGCGCATTCCGCATCCGGGAAGGTCGCGAAGACGACCAGGGCTTCGCCGGACATCAGGCGGGTTGCGCCACGAGCGCGGAGTGACGCGTGATCCAGCCGCCGCCGAGCACTTCGTCGCCGCGATAGCACACGGCCGCCTGGCCAGGCGTGACCGCGCGCGTGGGCGTGTGAAGGCGCACGCGCGCCTCGCCGTTTTCGCCGGGGAAAACGGTCGCATCGGCCCCCGCGTGACCGTAGCGGATTTTCACGGTGACGTCGAAGGGCGCGTAGGGGCGCGCGTCGGGGGGGGGGGGGAGAAAAAGACCCCCCCGCCCCCACAAACACCCCCGGCCCCGCACACACCCCCGAAAAAAAATATAAAACCCCCCCGGGGGGGCAAAAAAAGTTTTTTTTTAAAAAAAAAAAAAAA
>JANNWY010000035.1:0-13612 GCA_031409335.1 Chthoniobacteraceae bacterium
CGTAAGTTTCGCTGGGAACGCACGGCGTAATTTTCACCAGCGCCATGGCCGCAAAATTCATGCAGCTCGTGCTCACGCCCGCCGTCCAGGCCGCGCAGGAGCGATACTTTGGCAAGCATCAGGCCGTCGCCAGCGCACCTGAGCGCGACCCGTTCACCGACGACGAAGCCGCCTTCATCGCGCACTGCGACAGCTTCTACATGGCGACGACGAACAGCGACGGCTGGCCCTACCTCCAACACCGCGGCGGCCCCGCCGGTTTCCTGCGCGTGCTCGGCCCGCTCCAGCTCGGCTTCGCCGATTTCAAAGGCAACCGCCAGATGCTCACCACCGGCAACCTCGACGGCAGCGACCGCGTCGCGCTCTTTCTCATGGACTACCCGAATCGCGAGCGCCTGAAAATCCTCGGCCACGCCCGAGTCCTCGACGCTCGCGAACACCCCGCCCTCGCCGACCAACTCACCCCCACGCCCGAACTGCGCAGCAAAATCGAGCGACTTTTCCTCATCGACGTCGTGAGCTTCGACTGGAATTGCCCGCAATACATCACCCCGCGCTTCACCGAGGCGGAAATCGAGGCGCACACGGCCCCGCTCAAGGCGCGGATTGCGGAACTCGAAAAGCAGGGCGCCCCTCCATAAGGTTGATGGACGGCGCACTGCACGAAGGTTCCTTTCATCACTTCCTGTCTGGCCCCTCAGCCCTTCGGATTCCTTTGAAAAGGGAACGCCTACTCTTTCGGTGGTTCCTCGCGGACAACGCACGAAGGCTCCGCGGTATCCGCCGGGTCGTAGGAGACGACACGCCGTCCGTCGGAGCCTTCGCGGCGGCGCGCGTCTTCAAAAATTCGCCGCAGGTCGTTGCCGTTGCGCGCGGCGATCTCGGCGCGGATGCGGCGGACTTCTTCGACAATGGGATCCTTCATGGTGTTTCTCCTTCTTCCTTTGGCAGCAATTGCTCAGGCGTGCAAATCTCCGGGCAGCGCCAGCCGTGGAGCGCGCACACTTCGCGGATGTGCGGTTCCTTTTCGGCGTTGGCGATGTGGCGGCAATTCCACGTCACAAGAAAATCCATCCCATGCACTGCGGCAACTGCGATGTGCGCGGCATCGGTTCGTGCTTTTTCGGGCACCGCTCCCTCGGCCAGCAGCGCGATGGCCAGGGCGAGCGCCGCTTCCGTGGCCGGCAATTCCGGCAGTCCACGCAACGCCTCCAGTCGCAGGCGGGCCGCCTCCGGGTCACCCGCGCCGGCTTCATCCAGGACAAACTGCGAGACATGCAACTCAAAGCGTTCGCGGCAGGTCACCCACCATTCCCGCGTCGTCTCCTGATGCCCGGCGATGGCGGCATTCCCGCTGGGCCACGCCGTGAGATAGCTCGGAATGGTCGTTTCGAGATAGAGACGCGGCAGACTCATCGCCGTGCAGAGTGCCCGGTGCCACAGGCAGCGTCAACGCGCTACCCGCGCCGCGCTACCCGTGCCGCGAGCGCCTGAAAATCCTCGGCCACGCCATCGTCCTCGACGTCCAGGAACACACCGGCATCGGCGACCTCGGCGACCAGCTCAGCCGTTCACCCGCGCTTCACGGAGGCCGAGCTGGAACAGGCCGGAGCTCCGCTGAAGGCGCGTATCGCGGAGTTGGAGGAACGGCTTGTCCACGCCACCGCTGAACTGACCAACTGCGTTGGCAGTGCGTTGCCGGTCCGAAATGGCCGGGAAACCGGGATGGCCCGTCGATTGATCCAAGCTTGTATCAATTCACACCTGAATCTCCTGCTCGTGAAAGGTCACCTGCGTCTCCAGCCGCGAACGACAGACCTTGAAATCATTCCTGCGCGATCTCGTCCGCTGGCATGGCAGTCGGTTCAATGATTGGTGGGCGGTGCCTGCGCCCGCACCGGCTTTCCGCAAAGGCGTGAATGTCCGTTTCCCCGGAGCGGAGGAAATCCAAAAAGTCCACGCCCATGTATTTGCAGGTTTGGCAGACGCTCAAAAGCGTCAGATACTCCTCAACACCGCTCTGATTCGAAGTGCCTTCCATCACGTCTCGGAGTGCCGCAAAAGCCTTGATCGCATTCTCAGCGTTATTGTTGTTCCACGGGATGCCGTCGTGATCCAGAAAAGTGAACAGTTTCTGTCGATTCTTCTCAAAGCGATCTTTGCACTTCAAAGCTGCCTCGCTGTGGTAGGACGCTTTTCCCAAGTCTCTGAAGAACCGATCCACGAACTTGCGGTGTTTTCGAAGAAAATGTCGTTTCAGACCGCGCCGATCCACTGTCTCCACCATCGGCCTCACAAGTGACCCAAAACCTTTGACCAGTTCTTTCAGTTCCTCGTCATACGGGTGGTTCAACAATTCATCGTTGAGGTCCCGCAACAGGTGCATGAGGCATTTCTGCTGCGGGCAGTCGAGTGAGTCGTAAGCTGCGTAGAAGTCAGAGACCAGGACACCTTTGAATCCTACCAGCGTGGCATGCAGCACATCCGCCTCGCGAGTGTCCGCGTAAAGGTAGGCGACTTCACGGAGATTCGTGAAGACCCAGACGTAGGCCAGTTTACCCTTCACGTTTGCCTTCGTCTCGTCTGCATGGACAAGGTCGCCCTTAACCAGCCTGGCTAGAATTCCGCGCTGTGTCTCCTTGTAGAATTCGGCCGCTCTCGTTTTGAATTTGTGGGTTGTGGTGCAATTCAGGCCATAGCCAAATAGTTGGTTTATGCTCAACGTGACGATGCGTTGCGAAATGGAAAGTTGGATGACTTGATAGAGGAAGTAAGCCACAAGGTTCCAACCGAACTTCAGTGAATTACGGAAGCGCTCTTCCAAGCCAAAGAGAAAGTCACAGCGCCAGCAGAAATATGTCTGGAAAAGGTGTTTCACAACCCATCTCTTGATGCTGAATTGCCCGAAACGAAGGTCGTAGAGAATCCGCACACGGATTCCTTTTGGCTTCGTGGAAGTCCGCTTGCATCTCGGGCATTCCGGCGAGACGTCGTAAACGACGATCTTGTTGATCCTCATGGACGTTGTTTTGCAGCCAGCGAGCAACTTTTGCGGTTTGCGTTTTCGCTGACCTGGCGGTCTGAAGTACAGGCGGTCGCGTTGGTAGTCCCAGTAGGCAGCCTTCCGAAGAAACTCTAAATCCGGAGTCACTGATGCCCTCTTCCCAAAAGAGAACGGCATTTGAGGCTTCAACGAATCAACATTTACCACGTCGTTGACGTTGGACTCATTCAACCCAGAGGAACTTTTTGTCCCACAGGTCCGCTGCAGGCTGGAGGTGACAATTTCGAGTGCCTCGCAGTCCTCGGCGTTGTATCTGACCAGCCACTCCTTGACGGTCTGATCACGGGATTCTTGCCACACAGTGCGCATTACGACTGACCGCGTGCCCGAAGCAATTGGGTCGGACCACTGAAAATCCAGGATCTTCGCGATATCTTTCAAGCCGTTGGAATACGTCGGGAAGTAGAATTGCGCGAACATGACTGACAAGACATTCAGCGGTTTCTCGATGGCTTCGACTACGCGGCCGTTCTCTGCCGGCTTGCCATGTCGTTCACTCATCCGATTGAGAAAAGTCGTCTCATAGCTCCCGTAGTGAATCAGCACCGGCTTCTCGACGGATTCGAGGATGGCTAGGAATTCCCGCCAAATCTTTCCCTCGTCCTCGACGGTGTCCGCCCACAGGCTGTGCTGGACGGCGGCTTCGCCGTGGCCGATGCGCACGCCGATGAGGTAGTAGAAATCGCGGTCGGGCAGACCCTCGACATCCAGATAGACGGGCGTGCCTTCGATCTTAAGTTCCGGGGTGCCGACGATGTGGATCTTCTTCTCCCGAATCGCCAGCGCCTTGAGCGAGTGATGATACTTCTCCCGTTTGTCGCGCTGCCGCTTGGGCCGGCGACGCGGTCGGAACGTGTAGGATAGTTGCGTGACCGTGAAGATGCCTTTGCTGCGGAATTTCTTGCGCTCTTGCTCGCTCATGCGTGCCAGCAGGCTGAGGTCATCTTTCTCGATGGCGATCTTCCGGCAGCGGGCCTGGAACTCGCACTCGGCGCAGTGCCGGTTCAGGACAAGGTCGGGTGGCGCAGGGTTGGCGAGGAGCGCGGCGATTTTTTCGGGGCGCTTTCGCACTTCGCCGGCCAGGGCCGAGGTCTTCACCTTGAGCGTGGCGTGGTTGTCGCCGTGGATGATTTTGCCGAGGCTGGCTTCGCGCTTCAGCGCTTTCGACAGGGCGACCGCATCCAAGGCCAGCAGCAGTTTTTCGTCCTTGCCCAGCTTGTTGGTGAAGACGAAGCGGATGGGGATGAACTGGGCCGCCTTGCCCCGGCCACCTGCGGCCACACGTTCGACCGCGTGGAATTCGGATTCCAAGGCACAGGAATCCATCTCCGCCTGCACGGCCAGGCTGGAGGCCAGTCGCCACGTGGCAGCTTTGACGCTCTCCAAGTCTGGCGAGAGCGCCACCTCGTCCTGCGGCGAAGCGGCAAGCAGTCGCGCTGTCCCGGTCTCACGGTAAGCGGCGTTTTGCGTCTCCACCCATTCCGCATAGGTGTTCCCGCTGGCGGCTTCCCCGGTGGCTCGGAGCCAGCATTTCGTCGGGCACTTCAAGTATGCTTCAAACACCGCAGGCGTGATTTTCATACGATGCAAATCTACTCCTCAAAACGGCGGCTGCCAGTATTGATCGACGGACGGAGGCCTGCGGTTCATCCCGCCTTCATCGCGCGCCGCGACAGCTTCTACATGGCCACGACGAACAGCGACGGCTGGCCCTACCTCCAGCACCGCGGCGGCCCCGCCGGTTTCCTGCGTGTGCTCGGGCCGCACCAGCTCGGCTTCGCGGATTTCAAAGGCAACCGCCAGATGCTCACCACCGGCAACCTCGACGGCAACGACCGCGTCGCGCTCTTCCTCGTGGACTACCCCACCGCGCTGGCAGCGATGCGGCGAAACCGGGTGAACGTATTGAGCACCGATGCCGCCCGCGCTTGACCAGACGGCGCTTGGCAACGCACTTGGCGAAAAGCACGCCGATTCGAGCGTTGGCGGCGTATGAATCATGCACTCATGCACACCGAAATCCTCGTCCGCTATCTCCACTTTGTGTCCATCCTCGCGCTGACGGTCGCGATCTTTGGCCAGCATCTCTTACTGCGACCGACCCTGCCACGCCGCGAAGTCCAGCGCCTCGCCGCCCTCGACCTAGTCTATGCGCTCGCGGTGCTCGGCGTGCTCGCCACCGGACTCCTGCAATGGCACGTCGTCGGCAAACCGGCCGTCTTCTATTCCAACAACCCGGTGTTTCACGCCAAGCTCGGCCTGTTCGGATTGATCGGGATCATCTCCATCTATCCGACGATGTTTTTTGCCCGGAACAAAAAGGGCGAACCGACCGAGGCCGTGGCTCTGCCGCGAGCGGTCGCCTGGAGCGTGCGCATCGAGCTGTTCTTACTCCTGGCCATGCCGCTGCTGGCGACTCTCATGGCTCGCGGCATCGGAAACAAAGGCTCGTGAATCGTGGAAAGCGCCACCTGCCGCTGTTGCTCATGACTATGGGTTCCATCCTCGCGATGCTCACCGGCTGTGCCTCCCTCACACCTTACAAAGAAGCCATCGCGAAACTTCCGCCGGAGAATTTCCTCACCTTCCAGGGTCGCAAGATCTACGTGGAGGAACACGGCTCCGGCCCGCCGCTGCTCCTGCTGCATGGCTTCGCCGCCTCGACTTACTCCTTTCACAAGCTCGTGCCGCTGCTCGCGGGACACTTCCGGGTCGTGACCATGGACTACTACGGATTCGGCTACACCGAGCGCCCGAAGACGACGGAGGATTTCAGTATCAATGCGCAGTTGGCCCTCATCCGCCACGTCATGAAAACCAAGCGGATGGGTCCGGCGACGGTCTTGGGACAATCCTACGGAGGCACCCTGGCCTTGCTGCTGGCGCAGTCCGATCCCGGGTTGGTCGAGCGCCTCGTGCTCATCAGTGCCGTCTCGGAATTTGGTGACCAACCCGCATGGGTGCGATCGCCTTTGACGCGCTGGGTGGGTTACCCCGCCAGCCGTCTTTTGCTCTCGTCGCCGCAGCGTTTCCACAAGCTGCAGAAGCGGGCCTACCACCGCGCCGGAGTGCTCACGGCGGAAGTCGCGGAAGCCTATCGCGAGCGGCTGTTGATCGAAGGCTTAAAGGAGACCTACTTCGCGTTCACGAAAGGCATGGCGAGCGGAGCAAGTCCCGCTCTGAATCTGAAAGGAACAACCTGCCCTGTCCTCGTGATGGCAGGTCGGCACGACGTCATCGTCCCTGCCGAGAGCACCCAGCGACTGGTCGCCGCGCTTCCCGGCGCACGCCTCCTGATCCTGGAGGACAGCGCCCACTCCGCGCCAGAAGAAGAGCCTGAGACCGTGGCCAGGGCGATCCGGGATTTTGCCGGCCACGCCCGGGTGACGCGCTAGCAGGTGGTCATCATCATGCGCTGGATGGTGCGCTCTTTGCCGTTGGCAAGTTTCACGCGCACTTTTGGCGGGGTGGTAGTGGGCCTGCGGGTGGCTCTGGGGGCGATATGATGGGACGAATGAGAGGGATCGGACCCATGGGTTCGCGTGGCTCGCCGTCCCATTCGGGATCGCTGAAATGGAGGTGCGCCTTCACGAAGTCGTGGATCATGAAGCAATCATTCCCGTCATAGATCCGCGCCTTGCTCTGGCCGAAGTCATCGGGAGTGGCCCGCAATCTGCAAAGCCCTGGCGGAACGTCCTCGACAACGGCGTCCCCGCAGCTTCCCGGCTCTTCTGGATTATGCAAAACAAGCTGGCGTTTGTGGGGCGTTGCCCTGGGCTGGCATGTTTCGGCTGGACTGGATTCGCTCCAGCCAGGCGTGCGCTGTCCAACGGCTGTATGTGGCCGGGATGCGTGATGTGCTGGTCTGTATCGATGTCGCGAGCGGCAGGGAAGTGTGGCGGGTGGATTTCGCAAAGGAGCTGAAAACGAAGGAGCCGGGCTTCGGTTTTGTGCTTTCGTCGCTGGTCGTTGGGGACCATGTTTTCGTGCAGGCGGGAGCGGGCCTCGCGAAGCTCGCGGGCAAGCGCCAACTCGTGGCGCTGACGCTTCCGACGGCTGACGATGCACTAGAAGTCCACGCGCGTGATGGTGTCCGGTTCTATTGCCTTTCTACTTTGCAGTTTGCACGCGCAGCGCAACTCGATAAATCATTCACCGATCCACTCAATGCCGACTCCAGAAGAGCAATTCAAAATCCTGACGCGCGGCGCGGCGCAGATCATTTCCGAACCGGAATTGCTCGCCATGCTGAAGCTCGGCCGCCCGCTCAATGTGAAGCTCGGGGTCGATCCGACTGCGCCCGATATTCATCTCGGCTTCACCGTCGCACTTTCAAAACTGCGCCAGTTTCAAGACCTCGGGCACAACGCGATTTTGATCATCGGCGATTTCACCGCGATGATCGGCGACCCATCCGGCCGCTCAAAGGCGCGCCCGCATCTGACCCACGATCAAGTGATGGCGAACGCGCGCAGTTTTCAGCAGCAGGCCTTCAAAATCCTCGATCCGCGCCGGACGAAGACGGTCTTCAACGGCGAGTGGTTTGAGATGATGAGCTTTGAGGAAGTGATGCGGCTGAACTCGCGCGTGACGCTCCAGCAAATGCTCCAGCGCGAGGATTTCAAAGGCCGCGTCGAACGCGGCGAGCCGGTGCATTTGCACGAGATTCAGTATCCGCTCATGCAGGGCTGGGATTCGGTGAAGGTGCGCGCCGATGTGGAACTCGGCGGCACGGATCAGCTTTTCAACATTCTCGTGGGCCGCGACCTCCAACGCGAGGAAGGCCAGCCGCAGCAGGTCGTCTTTCTCCTCCCGCTGCTCGAAGGGCTCGATGGTGTGAACAAGATGTCGAAGAGCCTCGGCAATTACGTCGGCGTGAGCGAGCCGCCGGCGGAGATGTTTGGGAAGCTGATGAGCATCTCGGATGAACTGATGGCGCGTTATTACACGCTGCTGCTGTGCGAGGAAATGCCCGCGATTCATCCGATGGACGCGAAGAAGCAACTCGCCGCGCGCATCGTCGGGCGCTACCACTCGGCTGAGGCTGCGCAGGGGGCGCTGGAGGAATTCAACACGCGCTTTTCCAAAAAGGATCTCGCGCACGCGGAACTGCCGATCGTGAAAATGGATGGCGTCGGCGCGGACATCGTCTCGATCGTCGTCGCGGCGTTTGCGGGCGGCTTTCAAATCACCAAATCGCGCGGCGATGCGCGGCGGCTCGTCGAGCAGGGCAGCGTGCAGCTTCGCGGCGAAAAGATCACCGATCCGAAAGCCGCGCCCGCGCCGCAATCCGGCGACGATCTGCGGCTGGATAAAACCCGCGCGGTGCGGATCGCTTGAAACGCAACGATTGCGATTAAGAATGGCATCGCCGCCAGATCATCCCCGGTGTTCGTTCATCAACTTCATGCCTCCCCGTCTCCGCTTCGCCCTGCTCGCCGCCGCATCTTTCATCCCCGCCTTTGCCCATGCCGGTGAGTCTGTTTCACGTCCCGGCGTGCTGCATCTCTCGCTCGACGATGCGATCCGCATGGCGCTCGCGAAAAACTTTACGATCGAAGTGTCACGCTTCGAGCCAAAGATCGCCCGGGAAAATGTCACTAGCGAATTGGGCGTTTTCGATCCCCTCTTTTCTGCCGAGTTGAGCGCGGGCGAGAACACGGCCACTACTGTTTTCGAAACCATTTTCGACACGCGGCGGAACTTCATCCTGGGTGCCAGTCACCTTAAAAAAACGACCATCCTTCAGACGGGAGGCGTGCGGCTCGGCCTGGGCGGGACGACTCCGCTCGGGACCAGATACGACATTCACGCCGACGCCCTAGTTGAAAGCGGCACGTCCAATTTTTTCGACGAACGTTTCAACACCACCGTCGGAACCTCGCTCACCCAGCCGTTGCTGCGGGGAGCGGGCACCGCGGCAAATCTTCGCGGCGTCCGCATCGCGCGGAACAATGCGCTCGTCTCCGAGTGGGCGTTGCGCGATACCGCGATCAACGAAGTCACCCAGGCTGTTTTCGTATTCAACGAACTCCATCTCGCGCAGCAAAATCTCGACGTGGCCGCCAGTTCCCGGGCGCTCGCGCAGCAGACCCTCAATGACAACATCAAGCGCGCCGAGATCGGGGTGATGTCGCCGTTGAACATCACCACCGCCCGTGCGGAAGTGGCCGCGCGTCAGGAGGCGGTCATCCTCGCACAGCGGGACATCAAGGATAATGAGAACCTCCTCAAGCAGCTCGTGACCGCCGATCTTGAGCCGATGCTCGGAGTGCAGGTCGAGATCGACATCCCGCCGTCTCCCGCATTTCGCGCCGACGTCCATGCCGGCCTCGTTGATGCCATGAATTTCCGACCCGACTACCAGCAGGCGATCCTCGAACTCGAACGCCGCCACATCAATCTCGCCTTTGCCAAAAACCAGTCGCTGCCACAGCTCGACCTGAAAGCGAGCCTTGATCTCGTCGGCTTCGACAACGACTTCGGGACCAGCCTCAACCGCACCGGCCGACCCGATCGCACGGTATGGAGCGTCGGCGCGATATTCAGCGTCCCAATTCCCAATCGCGAAGCCCGCGGGGCGGAAAACGCCGCGCGATTTACCGCCGCGCAGGGACTCGTGAATCTAAAAAAGCTGGAGCAGGACATCGTCGTGAAGGTGGACAACGCTTCCGGCCAGGTCATCACTTCACGCGAACGCATCGTCTCCAATGCCGAAGCCACCAAGCTCGCAAAGGAGAGCCTCGATGCTGGCGAGGAACGCCTGCGCGCCGGGACGGGCACGACTTTCGAGGTGCTCGAATTGCAGACGAAAATGCGCGACGCGCAGTTCGCCGAATTGCGCGCGCGCGCCGACTACAACAAGGCCGTCAACGAATACTACCGCCAGACCGGCGTGACGCTGCGGGTGTATCGCGTGACAGTCGATAAGTAGGCGCGATGGCCGTCTCCGCCCAGTGCCGCGAGTGCGGGCACGCCGTCGCAAACGATGCGGCGAAATGCAAAAAGTGCGGTGCGTTGCGACCGGCCGATCCCGATTGGAAAGGCGAAGGGTTCGAGTGGAAATCGCGCGCCTCGTGGATGGGTTACCCGCTCGTGCATGTCGCATTTGGCTGCGACACACGGGGCCGTCCGCGCATCGCCCGCGGCGTCATCGCCGTCGGCCAGCGCGCCATCGGAGCGGTCTCGTGCGGCATCGTCGCCGGCGGCATCGTGTCGATCGGCGTGGTTTCCTGCGGCGTCATCTCGCTCGGAGTCGTGAGCGTCGCCTTCGCCTGCGCCATCGGCGTGAATGCCATCGCACCCTACGCGATCGGCGTCACCGCCATCGGCTTCATCGTCCGCGGCATCGCGACGGTCGGGTGGGTGGCGCAGTGAGAGTCGCGGAGGGTCTCGCAAAACTCTGCGACTTCGGTCCCCAAACCTTATCCTAAATCCGGGATTGGAAGCCGCGGGTTGCGCGGATTAACGCGGATTCAGAGACACTTGCGACCAATGCGACGCTCACCGCTTGGGTAAACGTCTCGCTTGCGATCTTCGCTTCGCCAATCTCTCAATCCGCGCAATCCGCGGTCATCTTCATTCCCGGATTTAGGCTTACTTCTTTCCCTTTACCGCCTGCTTCGCTGCTGTGGCAGTGTTCTTTTTTTGATTGCTGGCATTGGCCTTCGCCTGTTTCTGCGCGTTCTGTTTGTTCGTGGATTTTGGTGATTTATCGCCCATATGAGTGCGCAGCATCATCGGCATTTTTGAAAGCGCGAGGATGAAGTTTCGATGCCCCCAAGTTTTTGATTGTTGTCACAGTGGGATGAACAAACCGTCCACTCCTCGAAGCGATTCTTCGGGGAAGGGACGGGTGTTCATTGGCGGGGATATTTTTTGGGAATTTCTCCCTTCGCCTTTTACACCCCGGCCCGCTCAAGCAGCGAACCCACCACCTTCTCCGCCTCGAAATACTCTTTGGCGATCTCGAAGGCTGCGCGGCGATGGGTTGGGTAGTCGGCGTTGATGGATCGCACGTGTTCTACGACTTCCTCCACGGTCGTAAAGGCTAACAGTCCATGCTGTCCACCGTACAGTCGGGTGAAGCCGGTTTCCTGGGTGATGACTGGACGGCCCGCGGCGAGGTAACAGGCGGAGCGGTCACTGAACCAGCCGGTGTGCAGGCGGGTGTATTGATCCTTCGTCACGGTGAATTCGCCTTTCGAGGCGCGGATGTAGGCGACGTATTCGTCGTGTTCGAGGCTGATGCGGTCGGGATTGGTGAGGTGCCAGCGGCGGTCGCGGAAACGCTGCGCGATGGCTGGGTCGCGGATGGTGGTGCCGATCTCGAATGCCTCACCCGATTTCGCGGGAGCATCGATGAAGCGGAGGAATTCGAGCGATTTACTCCAGAGATATTTGTCGCCGCGCCACTCAATGTCTTTGAGGTCGCTCGTGTTCCAGTTCGCGATCGTGGTGAAGAGCGCGTCGGTCGCGGGCGGCGCGTCGGTTTTCCAGAAGTCGGTGACGATCGGCTGCCGCGTCGGGAGCCACTCGAATTGATGCGTCGGGATCGGGCACTCGGGGCGGCCAATGTTTTCGCCGAAGGTAAAGAGCCTGGCATGGCGCGAGAGGTATTCGATCGGTTTCGGGTCGCCTTTATCGACGAGGATTTGCTCCACGCCGGGATCGCTCTCGACATAGAGAATGCGCTGGCTCGCATCGAGATCGGCATTCATTTCCTGCGTGCCGCAGATGTTCAGGATGGCGTCCGCGGTGCGGTATAGCTCACGCACTTTCTCGATGGAAAGCCCGGCGCAAGGTTCGTCGGGCAGATACCGCGCGCAGAAGGCCCAGCGATCCGCGAAGCCAAATTGTTTCGCGAGCCGCGCGAGGTTTTTCAGCGCGTAGCTGTAATCGTTCGTGATCTCGAAAGTCGTGGGGTCGTATGGCAGCCGCGCGGAGTCTTCGATGTAATACACTTCATGCCCGAGCCGTTGCAGCCCCACGATATAATGGATGTGCTGCCAGACGACCCCGGCGATGGGGCAGCCGGCCATGAAGCCCATGACGACGATGCGTTTGCGAGACATGACGCGGGAGTATTCATCGCGCCCCCGCCTTGCCCAGCCATTTTGCTTGGCGGAAAATGGGTGGCGTCCTATTTGCAATCAGACGCAAGCGCACCCGCCATTTTCATCTGCCCGCATGAACCGTCTCATTCCCGCCATCGCTCTCGTCCTGCTCTGCCTCACGCCCATCACCCGCGCCGCGCCGCCGCCGGCAAAGGACATCTCCGCGCTCCTCGCCCCCATCGTCGCGAAGCACAACGTCCCCGGCATCGCCGCCGCGGTCGTCCGCAACGGCGAAACCGTCGCCCTCGGCGTCGTCGGCGTCCGCACGCGCGGCAAGGGCGACAAGATCGCCGCCGCCGACCGCTTCCACCTCGGCTCCGACACCAAGGCGATGACCGCCATGCTCTGCGGCATCCTCGTCGATGAAGGAAAACTGAAATGGAGTCAGACCCTCGGCGAGACCTTTCCCGAGTTGAAAAAGTCGATGCATCCGCAGTATCAAGCCGTCACGCTCAAACAACTCCTCACCAACCGCGGCGGCGCACCCGGCGATCTCACCAAGGATGAACTCTGGAGCAAACTCTACCAGCACCGAGGCACCCCCACGAGCGCGCGCCGACTGCTCCTCCAAGGCGTCACGTCGAAGCCGCCCGAAGCCACTCCCGGCGAGAAATACCTCTACTCCAACGCCGGCTTCTCCATCGCCGGCCACATGGCCGAAAAA
The DNA here is from genome assembly GCA_031409335.1 of Chthoniobacteraceae bacterium. Lineage (GTDB taxonomy): Bacteria > Verrucomicrobiota > Verrucomicrobiia > Chthoniobacterales > Chthoniobacteraceae > JANLQB01. Next base: position 12,845 of record JANNWY010000035.1, read on the forward strand.
GTCGCCGGCAAATCATGGGAAGATCTCACGCGCGACAAAATCTTCCGTCCCCTGGGCATGACCACCGCCGGCTTCGGCGCACCCGGCTCGCCCACGAAAAACGACCAGCCCCGCGGCCACAAAGCCGACGGCTCCCCCGTCGAGCCCGGCCCCGCCGCCGACAATCCCGTCGGCATCGGCCCCGCCGGCATCGTCCACTGCTCCATCGAAGACTGGTCCCGGTTCGCCGCCGCCCACCTCCCATCCGCCAAAACCAAACTCGTCAAACCCGAAACCCTCGCGAAGCTCCACACTCCCGCCCCCGGCGAACCGAAATACGCCATGGGCTGGATGATCGCCGAAGGCCAGCCCTGGGCCGGCGGCCCCGCCCTCACGCACAACGGCAGCAACACCATGTGGATGGCCACCATCTGGCTCGCCCCCGCGAAAGACTTCGCCGTCCTCGTCGCCTGCAATCAAGCCAACGACAAAGCCACCAACGACGCCGTCCTCGCCCTCATCGCCGACCATTTCAAGGACGAGCGGCCATAGGGGTCGGCTTGCGAGTTGATCGAGATTCTAAAGCTGACCCTCTGCTTCCGCTCTGCTTCCAGCCTCTGCCCTTCTTGTCCCTTCCGCCCTTCTCATAAAATTCTCGATTCTAAAGCTGACCCGAATGGCATTAAGTTAAGCGTCCTTTTGGATAAGTATGCGTGGCCGGTTTCGATGGGGTGGAACACGCATCTCCGCTCTTGGCTTGGTTAGTAAGTGATAGTTCTTCGCGCGGCG
>JANNWY010000036.1:0-8461 GCA_031409335.1 Chthoniobacteraceae bacterium
CATAAATATTGCCATCACGATTGAGATACAAATTTCCGCGCAATTTGGCCAAATCATCGGGCTGGTAATACTCGATGCGATCCGCTCGCAGCACGGTGCCGGCGCGGCGCAGCTCAGCGTTGCGTTCGATGTTCGATGTTCAGCCCGGCGCAGCCGCCCCTCCAAACACTGAAAAATCGCATTATGCTCCGAATCCACCGGCAGCACCCGCACCCCGCGTTCCCGCGCCGCCGCCATCACCGCCTCACCCGCCATCACCAGAATCTCCTTCGAGGCCACCGCGATGTCTTTCCCCGCCGCGATCGCCGCCAGCGCCGGACGCAGCCCGCCCGTCCCAACGATCGCGATCAGCACCATGTCCGCCTCCGGCATCGTCGCGAGTTCGATGAGCCGCTCCTCGCCGCCATCGCCCGCCGAAATCGCCAGCTTCGCATCCGGAAATTCCTTCCCCGCCTCGCGCAGCGCCTCAGCCTGCGAATGCGCCGACATCCCGACGATCTCCATCCGCTCTGGCAAAGCGCGCGCCACTTTCCGCGCACTCTGCCCGATCGAACCCGTGGCTCCGAGGATGACGACGCGACGGCGTCTCATAGCCACTTGGCGGAGTGAAGTATCAGATTCATCAAAGCGCGCGGACCTTCCCGAAACTCGCCGTGGAACGCAAGCGCTGGCTGGACGATCGGGCTTGCGACTAGGCACATCGTCTTGCCAGCCTCCCACACGATTCACCGCGCCAAGTCGCATGATCCCACTCCGCTTCTCCGAAATCACGAGCCGATATGCGCGACTGCGCATCGGCGTCGTCGGCGATTTTTGTCTCGATCGCTATTTCGAGATCGATCCGGCGCGCGCGGAGACTTCCATCGAGACGGGATTGCCGGTTCACAATGTGGTGCGCGTCCGCTCGCAGCCGGGTGCGGCGGGGACGATCGTGAATAATCTCGCCGCGCTGGGTGTGGGGCGGATCGCGCTGGTCGGGTGGTGCGGTGAAGATGGCGAAGGCTGGGAGCTTTTGCGCGCGCTGCATTCCTTGCGCGGGGTGGTGATGGAGCGTTTCGTGCAGACGTCGGAGCGCGCGACTTTTACCTACGCGAAACCGCTCATCGTCGCGCCCGGCGCGTTGCCGCGCGAACTCAGCCGGCTGGACATCAAGAATTGGACGCCCACGCCCGCGGGCCTGAGCGCGCGGATCGCAGCGCATGTGCGGGAGCTGGCGGCGGAAGTCGATGCGATCGTGGTGATGGATCAGGTGAACATCGGCGAAACGGGCGTGCTCACGACGCCGGTGCTGGCGGCGATCGGCGAGGCGGGGGCGCGAAATCCGAGCCTGCCGATCATCGCCGACAGTCGGCATGGGCTGGGGCATTTTCCGAAAGTGATCCTCAAGATGAACGCGGCGGAGCTGGCGAAGCTTTGCGGCGCGGCGGATGGCGATCCGGCGGCTTTGGTGAAGGCGCTGGCGCGCGAACGCGGGCAGCCGGTCATTGTCACGCTGGCTGAGCGCGGTGTGCTCGGCGCGCTGGCAGATGGCGCGACGTTCAGCATCCCCGCATGGCCGCTGAGTGGAGAGATCGACGTGGTCGGGGCAGGGGACGCTGTGACTGCAAACACGGCGGCGGCGCTCGCCGCGGGTGCCTCGCTGGAGGAGGCGCTGAAGATCGCGAATGCCGCGGCGTCAATCGTAATTCACCAACTCGGAACGACTGGCACCGCGTCGCTCGCACAAATCGCGCACCGCCTGAATGGATGGTCTTTCCCCCGCGAGCCGGAGCCAGCGTAAGCGCGATCCCGAAACACAGCGCGCGGTCTGATCGAGACCGACTTTGACACACCGGGCCGGGATTCCTACCGTTCCCCCATGAGCCTTGCACAATTGCGCGACGATTGGATCAGCCCCGAGGAGTATATCGAAAACGAACTCAAATCCGAAGTGCGCCACGAATACCTCGGCGGACGCCTCTACGCGATGGCGGGTGCGGGAGAGCCGCACAATGAAATCGCCGGAAACATTTTTGCCGCACTGCACGCCCGACTCCGAGGCAAGTCATGCCGCGCCTTCATCAACGACATGAAGTGCCGCATCCAGTCGGTCGGACGCGATGTGTTTTACTATCCCGATGTCATGGTGACGTGCGGCCCGCGCAGCAAGACGGACTATTTCAAGCGCGACCCGGTCATTGTCTTCGAAGTGCTCTCGCCAACGACCGAGAGCACCGACCGGCGCGAGAAGTTTTTCGCCTACACCTCGCTCCCCACGCTCGATGCCTACGTCCTCGTCGAGCAGGAAAAAATCGGCGTCACCGTGTTTCGCCGCTCCGGTGAAGGCTGGGCGACCGAGGAGATCGAGGGACGCGATGGCGTGCTCGCACTTCCGCGCATCGAAATGGATCTCCCGCTCGCGCTCATTTACGAGGAAGTCCTCTAACCTTTTTCCCACCATGCTCGACATCACTGGCTCCGGCTCCATCACCACCTGCGACGGCGTGACGCGCCGCGATTTTCTCCAGGTCGGCACACTCGGCGCGCTTGGCTTTTCGCTCGCGAAACTCATGGCCGCGCAGGCCGCGGGCGCGATGCCAAAGGGCGCGAGCGACAAGGCGTGCATCCTCATCTTCAATCTCGGCGCGCCGTCGCAGCTCGACACTTTCGACATGAAGCCGGATGCGCCGCGCGAAATTCGCGGGCCGTTTCAGCCGATCCGCACGAACAATCCCGACATCCAGGTTTGCGAGATTTTCCCGCGCATCGCGAAGCTCGCGGACAAATTTTCGCTGGTGCGCAGCGTTTTTCACACGGCAGCGGCGGTGCATGATACGGGGCATCAGATGATGCAGACCGGGCGGCTTTTCACCGGCGGCATCAATACGCCGCACGCGGGCTGCGCGCTGGAGTTTTTGAAAGGGCGCGTGAACGAGCTGCCGGCGCACGTCATCCTGCCGCAGTCGATGGGGCCGACTGGCGGGAATATGCCGCACGGGCAGGACGCGGGCTTTTTGGGAAAGGCTTACGATCCGTTCGTGCTGAACGCCGATCCTTCGACGCCGAATTTCCAAGTGCCCGATCTGTTGCCACCGAAGGAAATTGGCGAGGCGCGTTTGCAGCGGCGGCGGGAAATGCGCGAGGTCGTGGAGGGCGCGATCAAAAACTTTGAAGCGAGTCCGGGCGCGCAGTCGATGGATCAAAATTTCGCGGCGGCATATCGGCTGATGACGAGCACGACGGCGCGCGAGGCGTTCGACTTAAACAAAGAGCCATTGAAGGTCCGCGAGCGATACGGGCTCACGCGCTTTGGCCAGTCGTGCCTGCTCGCGCGCCGGCTCGTGGAGCGCGGCGTGCGCTTTGTGACGCTGAATACGTTCATCACCGTGTTCGATGAAATCACGTGGGACATCCACGGCTCGAAACCCTTCACGAGCATTCAGGGAATGAAGGACATCGTCGCGCCGATGTACGATCAGGGCTACAGCGCGTTGCTGGAGGATTTGTTCGACCGCGGGATGCTCGACAGCACATTAGTCGCGAGCCTCGCGGAGTTCGGGCGGACGCCGAAAGTGAACCCGGCGGGGGGGCGCGATCACTGGCCGCAGTGCTGGACGGTGGGCTTCGCCGGAGGCGGCGTGAAAGGCGGGCGCGTGGTCGGGAAGAGTGACGACATCGGTGCGTATCCCGTCGAGCGTCCGGTCGGACCGAAGGAAATCGTGGCGACAATTTTCCACTCACTCGGCATCGACACCGAAGGGCATCTGCCGGGTCCGCAGGGACGCCCTTTCCCGATCGTCGATCCCGGCACGGAGCCGATCCGGGAACTGTTTTGAATCGGTGCGCGGCTGCGAGTGATTTGAATTCACTCGTCGTTGCGGCTCGCAAGCTGGAGGGATTTTTGCGGAATCAAATCCCTCGCGGTGGCGGATGGGGACGCCGATGATTCGGCCATGAGACTTTGGATTCTGTGCCTCGTTTCGATCGCGATGACAGCGTCGCCTGCTGCGGCTCTTACCAAGAAGGTGCTCATCATCGGCATCGATGGCACGATGCCGAGCGCGTTGGCGGTGGCGCAGACGCCGAATCTCAACGCGCTCATCGCCAATGGCTGCTTCTCGACGCGCGTGATTTCACATCCCGTGACCCATAGCGCGGCGGCGTGGTCGAGCCTGTTCACCGGGGTTTGGGGAGACAAACATGGCGTCAACGATCCGGGCAACAGTTTCGCTGGAAACCAGTTCGCCACTTACCCGAGTTTCTTCAAACGCCTCGAGGCCGCGAACCCTGCGCTCAATACCGTGTGCCTCGCGCGCTGGTCGCCGCTGCTCACCGTGGTCCCGGATGCGGACGTGAAACTTTCCTTCGGCAGTGATGCGGCGATCACGACGGATACCGTGAACCGCCTTACCACGACCAACCCGGACGTGTTTTACATGATCCTGCTGGATGTGGATTCGGCGGGTCACAGCTTTGGCTGGGGGCCGACCGTTCCGCAGTATGTGAGTGCGATCCAGACTGCCGACGGGCGGGTGGGGCAGATCATCAATGCGCTGACCAGCCGGGCCACTTACGCGCAGGAAGACTGGCTGGTGATCGTGGCGACGGACCATGGCCAGCACGATCATCCCGATCCAGAGCGATCGCGCATCACCTTCCACATCATCAGCGGACCCTCGGCGGCGCGCGGCGTGATGTGGCCCGCGCCGAGCATCGTGGATGTGTGCGCGACGGTGCTGACGCACATGGGCGTGGCCATCGCCCCGGCCTGGAACCTCGACGCGCGCGTGGAAGGATTCCCGCTGCCGCCGACGCCTTACGGGACCAATCTGATCCGCAACGGTGACGCCGAGGCGAATTCCGGCGCGAACAATTTCACGCCGAATCGCGGCATCGCGTGGTGGTTCGATCTCGGCAGCACCACGCTCGGCACCTACGGAACGAATGCGGCCTTCCCGTCATCCGCCAATCCCGGACCGTCCGGACGCGGAAACAATTTCTTTCTCGGCGGCACGGCGACTGGCTCGATCTCCCAGCGCGTCAGCCTCGCGGACAGCGCGCTCGACATTGACTCTCCCGGGGTCAATTTCACGCTCTCCGGTTGGTTCGGCGGCACCGGCGCGGATGCAGATTCCGCCACGCTCGCGGTCAGCTTTCTCGATCCACAGGGCGCCGCCCTTGGCACGAGCTCGACCGGAGCCGTGACTGCCGCCGAGCGCGGCAACATCACCGGCCTGCTGCAACGCTCCGCCAGCGGCACCGTGCCAGTCGGAACGCGCTTCGTGGAGTTCGTCCTGACCGGCAATTCCGCCACGGGAAACAACAACGCCAGTGCCGACAACCTCTCTTTCACCCTGACTCCGAATCCCGATCCTGGCTTCAAGATCACTGGCCACGGCCTCGTTGCGGGCGGCTGGCAGATTGAGATCAATTCCGTCACCCACCGCCTCTACTCACTCCACCGCTCGGAGAATCTCCAAACATGGCACGAGGTCGTCGCGCCGATCCAAGGGACAGGCGGCCCGCTGACGCTCACCGACCCCGATCCGCCAGCGACGCAGGCCTTCTACCGCGTGGCTTACCGGCGACCGTGACTTGGCCGGTTCGTTCGGCGCGCGTTTTTTTTACAGACAAATTCCGCGATGATCCGCGTAATCGCCCCCAGCCCGCTCCATCAGCTGATCCATGAAATACTCCATCCTCATTTCCTTTGCCGCACTCGCGCTCTGCGGCTGCGCGCATCACGTCGGCTTTCACAGCAGCCATCTCGGCCTCGATCTGGAGCCGCATTACAGCCAGCCCTCCGCGATTCCCTGCCATCCCAAAGGTCCGCTGACTTACACGAGCTACTATGGCTCGGATCGGAAATGGCATTACTTCGAGTCGCACCGTGATTTGAAACTCAAGCGCTACATGGTGCCGCGCTGGTCGCTTCCGGGATGGAAGCCAGTTTTTCCAGTCGGCAAGGGAAAGGTGTATGTCGAGCGGACACCATCGGGAGAAATGCGCGCGATCCAGTAATCGGCGGGCGCGCCTCGGCGGCGATCATTCGGTCTTGCCCAGCGGCGAGTCATTGCGGCTTACTCACGCGCCATGCTCACCGACCCGCAAATCTGGATCAGCTTCATCACCCTCACGGTGCTCGAAATTGTCCTCGGCATCGACAACATCATTTTCATCTCGATCCTCGCTGGCAAGCTGCCGCCGGAGCAGCAGGGGAAAGCGCGGACGATCGGCCTCATGCTCGCGCTGGTGACGCGCGTGCTCCTGCTTTGCTCGATCTTCTGGCTCACCAAACTCACCGCCGAACTGTTCGCGGTTTTGGGTCACGGATTTTCCGGGAAGGATTTGGTGATGCTGATCGGCGGTCTGTTCCTGCTGTGGAAAAGCGTGCATGAAATTCACTCGAATCTGGAAGGCGAAGACCACGCGAAAACCGCGGGCCGCGCGCTCAGCTTCGCCGCGGTCATCTCCCAAATCGTGGTGATCGACATCGTATTCTCGCTCGACAGCGTCATCACCGCCGTGGGCCTCGTGAAAGACATCGGCGTGATGATCGCCGCGGTGGTCGCCGCGATGATCGTGATGCTCCTCGCGTCCGGCGCGATCAGCGAATACGTCAACAAACATCCGACGATCAAAATGCTCGCGCTGTCCTTCCTCCTGCTGGTCGGCGTGGTGCTGATCGGCGACGGCTTTGGCCAGCACATCGAGAAGGGCTACATCTACTTTGCGATGGCCTTCTCGTTCATCGTCGAGATGCTGAATATCAAGATGCGCGCCAGGCGCGTGAAGCCAGTCGAACTCCGCAGCGAATACTGAGCGGACCGGATTTCAGCGCGGATCGAGCGCGCCGCCCGTGGCCTGGATCGCTTCGAGGCGGCCGGATTCGGTGATCCATGCAGCGACGGCTTTGGCATTGCGTGGCTTCGCTGTGGTGAAAGTGGCGAGTCCGCTCGCCGCGTCGATCGGCTGCGATTCCATCGCGAGCGCGGTGAACTCGTGCTTCAGCTTACGCCCGCGATTTTCACCGGCCTTCACGTCATTCTCCACCTCGCCCGCGAGCCACACGAGATGCGCGTCGAGCTTTCGCCCACCCAGCGGAAAGCTCACGCTCACCCGATCGTCCGCGATGCGCACTTTCAGCACGCCCGCCTTTTCCCCGCTCGCGCGCGGCAACTCGCGCCCGCGCCATTCGCGGCCATCCATGACAAAGCCCGGCGTATAGACCGAGTTCGCGCGCCACGCCGCCGCATAGTCGCGCTGCCGCTGGGTGAAGCGCGGCGACGCCAGCCGATCCGGCCAGCCGAGATGATCCCAGTAGTTCACATGAAACGCGACGGGCACGAACTCGCGCCACAGCCCGCGCTCGCTCTTCAGCCCGCGCAGCCACGCATCCGCAGGCGGACAACTGCTGCACCCTTCCGAAGTGAAAAGCTCGATCAGGTGCGCGCGGGCGGGCGGGCTTTCGATCACGATCTCCCCGGCGGCAGCGATGGCGGCGAGCATGAAAAAAGTGGCGATGGTGCGCATGTCGAAGAATGAGAGCACCGGCGCGGGAAAATATTTCATCCTCGTCGCGGCGGTTGATGAAGCGGGCCGCGTCGGCTACTGGATCACGCGATGTTGAAACACGTTCACGCCGGCGAATCCTGCTGCACCTCGTATACGACCGCGCTCGATACCCTCCGCGAGCACGGGCAGCGCGTCACCGGGCCGCGCCAGGCAGTGCTCGCGATCCTCACGCACGAGCACGGGCCATTCACGGCGGAGGAATTGCACGGGCGTTTGGAAAAGGGCGAGTGCGATCTCGTGACGGTGTATCGCGTGCTTGCGGCGTTCGAGGAAATCAATCTCGTCCGCCGCTGCGATTTCGGCGACGGCGCCTACCGCTACGAATTCAACACCGGCAAGCATCATCATCACCACATCATCTGCCGGAAGTGCGGCAGCGTCGAAGTGCTCGATTCCTGCGTGGTGGAAAGTCTCGAAGGTCTGGCCCGGCAAAAAGGCTACGCGAACGTGACGCACACGCTGGAGATTTTCGGGACGTGCGTGAAATGCCAGGGCAGCCCCGCAGCGAAGCGCCTTTCCAGCCGATGAATTCCAGCATTTCCCCGCTACTGCCGATCGAGATGCACGTTCACCTTGTTGGCAATGGCTTGCGCGGCAGCGGCTGCTGGCTGCTGCTCGCTGCGCCAGCGCAGCTCCTGCCGTGGTGGGCGATTCGCAAAACACTGACGCTGCGAGTGGGCGCAGTTCACGCAGGGAAAGTGCAAAAATATTCTCCTGACCCCTTCCGCTGACGCGGAAGGTGAGAACAGCAAGAATATTCTCCTGACCCTAATGTCGCTCAATTAAGGGAAGAGATTGGGTTAGCTTTTCGAGGCTTGCCCTTGTTGTTGCGGGAGGGGGAGACGCGCATGAGGTGTCGCGGGCGGGTAAGGTATTGATAGGGTTTGGGACGGCGTTTGAGCACCCG
>JANNWY010000037.1:0-59637 GCA_031409335.1 Chthoniobacteraceae bacterium
CCATTTCGTCCTCGGAAAGTTGATCGAGCGCGGCGACGACCGGGAGACGACCGACAAATTCCGGGATCATTCCGAAGCCCAGCAAATCTTCCGGTTCCGTATAGCGCAGGATTTCGCTGTTCGGGACTTCCGCCTCCGCGACTTCCGCGCCGCCATGAGAGCCTCCGAAACCGAGCACCTTTTTCCCGCGCCGCCGTTCGATCAGTTTGTTCAAACCGACGAATGCGCCGCCGCACACGAAGAGGATTTTTTCCGTGCTGACTTGGATGTATTCCTGATGCGGATGCTTCCGGCCACCTTGCGGCGGGACGTTGCAGGTCGTGCCTTCGAGGATTTTCAGGAGCGCTTGCTGCACACCTTCACCGCTGACATCGCGAGTGATGGAGACGTTGTCGGTCTTGCGCCCGATCTTGTCGATTTCGTCGATGTAAACGATGCCGATCTCGGCCCGCTTCACGTCGTAATCAGCATTCTGAAGAAGGCGCAGGATGATGTTTTCCACATCCTCGCCGACGTAGCCCGCCTCGGTGAGCGTAGTGGCATCCGCGATGCAAAATGGTACGTCGAGGACGCGGGCGAGCGTGCGGGCGAGCAGGGTCTTGCCGCTGCCGGTTGGACCGATCAGCAAAATGTTGCTCTTCTCGATTTCCACGTCCGCCAGCGGATCGAGCTGGACCGACGTGGTCGGGCTGACCGAGCTGTTGTGCAGGATGCGCTTGTAGTGATTGTGAACGGCGACGCTCAGGACTTTTTTCGCGCGGTCCTGACCAATGACAAACTGGTCGAGTTGCCGCCGGATCTCGATCGGCTTTGGCACGCGCAGCGTGGTGCTCTGGCGGCGGGTATCTTCGTTGAGTTCCTTGTCGAGGATGCCTTTGCAGACATTGATGCACGAGTCGCAAATGTAAACGCCAGGGCCGGCGATGAGTTTACGCACTTCCGCGTGGCTCTTCCCGCAGAAGCTGCACATCGTTAAATTACTCGCTCTGGCCATATTCGGTCAGGAGTCAGCTTTTTCCGCGCCACCCTCCGTTGGAGTCTCAACTTTGAGGTCTTTGCGGGAGCTGACGACGGTGTCCACCAAGCCGTAGTCCTTCGCCTCGGGGGCGCTCATGTAGTAGTCGCGATCCGAGTCATTCTTTACTTGCTCCTCAGTTTTGCCGGTGCTGTCGGCGAGGATTCGGATCAAGCGCTTTTTCAGTTTGTACATGTATTCCACCGTCCGCTCGACGTCGCTCGCAGTTCCCTGCGCGCCGCCGCTCACCTGATGGATCATGATGTCCGAATTCGGCAGCGCGTATCGCTTGCCCTTCGTCCCTGCAGCCAGCAGCACCGCGCCCATCGAGGCTGCCATGCCGATGCAGTACGTATTCACGTCGCAGGTCAGGAATTGCATCGTATCGAAAATCGCGAGCCCTGAACTCACCGACCCGCCGGGACTGTTGATGTAAATGCTGATGTCCTTTTTCCCGTCCTCCATCTGGAGGAAAAGGAGTTGCGCGATGATCGAGTTCGCCACCCCGTCATCGATCGCCGTGCCGAGGAAGATGATGCGATCCTTCAGCAGCCGCGAATAGATGTCGTAGCTCCGCTCGCCGCGCCCGGTCTGCTCGACCACATAGGGAATGAAATAGTTGTTTTGCGGTGGCGTGACGATGCTGCGATTGGGTTGAAGAATCATGTGTGGAAAGGTGGGCCTCAGGCGGCGGTGACGCTAGCGTTCGTCATCAGGAAATCAAGCACCTTGCCTGTGATGATCTCCTCATTGATCTGATCCAGTCCGCCGCGTTTCTCCAACTCCTTCGACATTTTCTCAAAGGTCATCTCATACTTCTGCGCGAGCGCCGCGACCCGTCCGAGCAGTTCCTCGCGCGTTGCCTTGATGTTTTCCTTCTCGGCAATTCGCAGCAGCACGAACGTGCCCTTCAGCCGCTCCCGCGCGCTCTGCGACGCCGCGCCGACGATTTGCTGCTGGTTTTCCTTCAGCACCTCGTCCGCCACGCCGCGCGCCTGATTCTCCTTCACGATGTCCTGGAGAATCCGCTGCGTTTCATTCCGCACCAAATTCTGCGGCAGCTCGCACTCCACGCCGCTCAGCAAGTGCTTCATGACCTGCGCGCGCTTGTCGGCCTCGACGCCCGCCGCTTTCTGCGTCGAAAGCTCGTCCTTCGCGGTCGCGCGGAGATCCGCGAGCGTTTTGCCCTTGATCACCGTATCCGCAAATGCGTCGTCCAGCGCCGGCAGCACGCGCTCCTTGATGCCCTTCAGCGTCACCGCGTAGTGAATCGTCGTCCCCGGCATCCCCTCGACCGGGAAATCCTGCGGCACCACGATGTCGAATTCCCTTATGTCATTCACCTTTGCGCCCACGAGGTGCGCGCAGTAGCCGGGGAAGAACGCCTCGTCCGTCATCCGAATCCAAAAATCCTCGTTCGCCGTCAGTGGTTTGCCTGCTTTTGGAAAAACCTCATGCACGGGCTTGCCATCGATCGTCCCCGAGTAGTCCACGACGATGTAGTCATCCATCACCGCGCTGCGCTCCGCCACGTCGATAAAGTCCGCCGCCTGCTCGCGCAAATTTTCTATCGCTTCGTCGATCTCCGCTTCGGTCACCTCCGACGACTTCGCCGCCACGGCCAGCCCCTTGTAATTCGGCAACTCGAACTGCGGCTGCGTCACCACCGTCGCCGTGAACGACATTGTCCGGTCATCGCCGATCACGATGTCTTCGACGTTCTGCACGCCGAGCACGCGCAGTTGGTGCTGCTTGATGGCCTCGCGCGTCGAATCGTTCAGCAGCTTTTTCTCCACTTCCTCGCGGATCTCCTTCTTGAACTTTTTCTCAATGATCCCCCGCGGCACTTTGCCCGCGCGATAGCCGGGAATCTTCGCGAACTTCCCAAAATCATTCGCGACGGCGTCCCACGCTTCGGTCACGATTTTGGGTTCGACTTCGACTTTGAGGGTGGCGAGGCAGTGGGGCAGATTTTCGACGACGACGTTCATAAGGGTTGAGAAAAGGGCGGTGAAGATAACCGGCGACCGCTGCTTGCAAAGGGCGAATTTGGCCGCGCCGAAAATATCGCGCCACGCGCTCTGCACAGCCCGCGACTTCCAGCTTTTCACTTGGCAATGCAACGCGCCGCCGCGTAGCGTCACCGACTTTGATGAAGCCCTGGCAGATTCTCTTCGCGCTCGTTTTCGCATGCTTCACCGGCGCGCGGGCGCAGCTCCCCAGCTTTGGCGACGTGCCGGTCGAGATCAACGCGGAGAGCACCCGGTATGATCCTGAAACGGGGATCGCGTACGCCGACGACAACGTGATTCTCGGTTACGGTGACGTCCGCATCTACTGCGACCACGCGCAGTACGACAATGGCACGCGCGATGTGCTCGTCGAGGGAAACGTCCGCATTTTCCGCGGCGGCCGGCTCTTTGTCGGTGAAAGCGCGATCTACAATCTGGAAAGCAAGGTGCTCAATGCTTCGACGATCCGTGGCGACTTTTCCCCGTTCGCATTTCAGGGCCAGAGCCTCGGCACGCTCGGGCCGAAGGCGTATTTCGTGAAGAACGGCATCTTCACCACGAGCGACAACTCGAAGCCCGACTACACGATCCGCGCGCGCGGCATTCGCATTTACACAAATGACCGCATCGTTTTCACGAATGTGCGGCTGTTCGTCGGGCAGACGCCGATCCTCTGGTTCCCGTATCTCTCCCACTCGCTCGAAAAGGAGCAGGCGTTCACGATCACGCCCGGCTACAATTCCGTTTGGGGCGCATACCTCCTCGGGACTTACAATTTTCCGCTCGGGGAAAACTGGGAGGGCAAAGTGCGGCTCGATCTTCTGACGGATCGCGGCGTGGGATTCGGCTTCGAGTCGAATTGGTCCGGCGGGGCGGAAAGCAAGAGCTGGGGCCGCTTCCGCGCCTATGGCATCAATGACGGCCAGCCCGGCACCAACAAAACTGGCCTCGATCGCGAGCAGATTGACCCATTGCGCTACCGCGTTTCTTTTCAAGACCGCACCTATCTCACCGAGGATATCTACGTCACCGCCGACATTAACCGGCTCAGCGATGCGCGCTTCCTTCAGGATTTCGACGGCGGTGAATTTCGCCGCAATCCGAACCCCGACAATGTCGTCGCGCTCACAAAATGGAACGAGAACTACGTCGCGAATCTAGTCGCGCGCGAAAATCTGAACGAGGAAAACTTCGATGGCACCGAGCGGCTTCCCGAGATTTCCATCGAAGGCAAACGGGCGCCGATTTTCGGCGGCCCGCTCTTTTGGGATAACGTCACGTCCGCCGGTTTCCTGAAGCGCAACTTTGCCGATGATTCGACCCTCGCCGACTACGACACCTTCCGCGCGGACGTATTTCATCAGCTCACCCTTCCGCACACCTTCGGCGGCTGGCTTTCGTTCGTCCCGCGGGTCGGCGCCCGCGTCACTTATTACGGCGACACCGGCCTGAATGAAACCCTCTCCGCTGCCAACGGGAGTCAGAGCATCTTGCGCACGAAAGGCGCGTTGGTGCGGCCTGCGTTCAATGCCGGGTTTGAGTCGTCGTTCAAATTCTCGCGCGAGTTCGAGACCGTGCAGTCGCGCGCGCTCGGCCTCGATGGCTTGCGACATGTCGTCCAGCCGTACCTCAATTTTTCCTACAACTACTCCGGTGAAGACCCCGCGGGCATCCTCCAATTCGACCGGCTGAATCCATCGACCGAACTGCCGCCGATCGACTTCCCGCAATTCAACAGCGTGGACTCCATCGACACGTGGACGATCCTCCGCCTCGGCATGCGCAATCGTCTCCAAACGCGCCGAAACGGTAACACGCTGAACTGGCTGGAACTCGACACGTTCTTCGACGTGAACCTCGATCGCCCGGACTTTGGCGGCTCCTTCACGAGCGATGAGGGAAATTTTTCAAACGTCATCAATCGCCTCCGCTGGGTGCCGCTCCCGTGGATGTATATGACGCTCGACGCGCAGCTTCCCATCTTCGACCGCGGATTCACGCAGGTGAATACCAGCCTCGGCCTGATGGTGAACTCGAGCATCCAAGTCAACATCGGCCACCGCTACATCTCCGACAGCGCCTCCTTCACGGATTCCAGCCTGCTCAATCTTGGCGGCTACGTGCGCATCAACGATCACTGGGGCGTCAGCATCCGCGAACTCTTCGAATTGCAGGATAACATCCTCGAAACCCAGCGCTACGAACTGCATCGCGACCTCTCCAGTTGGATCGCTTCGCTCGGTTTCGTCGTGCGCGACAATCGCGGCGTGAACGACTACGGCCTCGTCCTCACCTTCACCCTGAAAGACATCCCCGGAGTCCGCCTCCCGGTCTCGCTCGACCCCGACGACCTCACCGGCGGAGGCACGGGGAAAAACCGATAGGGGGGGCGCGGAAGGCCAATCGAACGGCTGTCCGGTGACTTCCCGCACCCGCTTTCAAATTTCCCGCATTTTTCGTTGACCACTGGAATTGGAGTTATTATCGAACTCGGGAAAGTGGTTTGGGATTTTTTCCTCTTCGCCTCCAAGAATCCCACCGACTCTCCCTGAAACCCCGCAGCGAGGCGCGTCACCAGCCACACGTGCAGTTGCTTTTTTCCACGATCTTTCAAACCGCTACACCAATAAATCCCATGCGCCCACAATCCCACCTCCGCTCGTCCAAACCCCGTCCGCTCAGCTTCTCGCTGTCACGCCTTTCCTCCGCGGCTGCAGTCGCTGCCGCGCTGCTCGCAGGCATCGGTGGCAGTGCGCAAGCGGCGAACTTGTATTGGGATCCGCTCGGCGATGGGAATGGCGCGATTGGCGGCTCGGGAACTTGGGATTTGCTGGGCACATTTTGGGATGCAAATCCGGCGGACCCGCTCGGCAGCGTGGTGTGGCCGAATCTTGCGGCGGACACGGCGGTTTTCGGCAACACGATCGGGACGGCACCGTTCAACGTCACGGTCGGGACGATCACGGCAGGCGGGGTGCAATTTGATGCGGCGGGGTATCGCCTCGCGGGCGGCACGCTCACGATGGGCGGCGGCACGGTGACGACCAATGCGAGCGGGCGGATTGATTCGGTCATCACCGGCGCGGGTGGACTGATCGCGAATGGCGCGGCCGGGACGACGCTGGTGCTCGGCGGTGCGAATACTTTCACGGGGCAATTGCTCGTGAACTCGGGCACGGTGGCGCTGGCGGGATTGGGTGCCGGACTGGCCACGGGTGGGGTGGGCAATGAGACTGTGGTGGCCAGCGGAGCCACGCTGAATCTGGGCGGACAGTCTTACGGAAACCTCGCGGTCGCGGGTCCGTTCGAGGTTTTCCGCATCGCGGGCACGGGTGTTGGCGGCGTGGGCGCGCTGATCAATCAAGGCTTCGGCCAGAACAATGCGACGTCCAAAGTGGTGCTAACGGCGGACGCGACCGTCAGTGCAGGGGGGATATTTCGGCGTCGTACAATGCAGGCGGCCAGATCATCACGTCGGCGGGCGGACGCTTCGACGTGCGCCTCACGGGCACTGCGGTGGCCGGACAAAATCATCTCGATCTTGCTGGCTTTACGCTGACCAAGATCGGCCAGCAACGACTCGCGCTGGTGAACGCTTCCGTATCCGCCGGAAATATCATCGTCAACGAGGGGCAGCTTTTCCTGGAAGCCACCACGCTCTTGCAAGGTACCGGGACTGTGACGGTCAATGCCAATGGACACATGGGATTCTTTTCGATCTCGAACGGGGCAAATGTGACGCGTCAGATCGTCATCAATGGCGGCAGCATTGGCGATCAGAACGGGACCGCTGCGGCGCAAACGATCAACGCACCCATCCAAATCACCGGGGCACTGAACCCGAACTTCACGTCGGTCTCGACTACCCAGCGCACAACACTGGCAGGACAGATCACAGAGAGCGGCTTCACCGGGACCGGGATCGCCAAGCGCGGTGCCGGAGTGCTCGCCTTTAGCAATACCGCGAACACCTTCAGCGCACCGGTCACGATCTATGCCGGCACGCTCGGCGCGGATTTTACCACGACTCTCAGCGGCCTCGGACCCGTGACCAGCACGGACACCCCACTCGGCACGAATGCGGCCATCACGCTCGCGGGCGGCACGCTGAATATCCGGGCGAACATGGATAACACCACTTCGCAGCAGTATTTCGACTTGCAGCGCAGCATCGTGGTGGATCGCGCGCCAGGCGGCATGTCGTTCGACCGCATTGCGAATGGGACGCAGGCTGACAAACATATCCGCATCAACTCGCTGACGATGCAGCCTGCCTCGGGGGCGAACGGCTGGTCGATCGGCCAGAACCAGTTCACCTTCACGCAGGGCAATACGCACCGCCTCGACATCCCGCTGATGACGATGAACAGCGACAGCGTGGTGACGACCGGCGACCACACTTTCTCGGGAAACATCCTCTCCGCGAATCGCAACTCGCTGGTGCGCACGGGCAACAACACGACGCAATTCGTCACGCCCGGCACGCAGGAATTTAACGCGTATTTCAACACCAGTGGCAATTTGCGCGTGGGCAGCGGCTTCGGCACGCCGACGACCAGCAATACTGTGACGGTTGGCACCGGCACGATCTACATCGCGCCGGGCTCGCTGGCGACGTGGCGCGCGGCGACCAATCTTGCCCCAGGGCAGGTGATCGATGCGACCGCCAGCCAGGGAGGGAATGTTCCGGTGGTGAACTTCGAGCAGTTCAGCGCGATCCCGGCTAATTTGCGCGCGATCGGCAGCGGGGTCTATGGCATCGGCGGCGCGACCTACGGGAATGTCGATCTGACGACGATCGGCGATGGCACCTGGCGCGTCGGCTCAAATATCACGGGCGCAGGCAATGGCATCATCAACGGCACCATCGCGCCCGGACCCGGGAATCTTTTCCGCGTCGGCGGCGGTGGCACGGCGACGGCGACGGCGGTCAACGCTTTGACGGGCCCGGCGGGCTTGGAAGTCGGCTCGCGGCTGATCAACGGCGCTGTCACCACCAGCGGCGCGGGCACCTTTGTGCTGAATCAGCCAAACGACTACGCTGGCGGGACGACGGTGAATCGCGGAAGCACCGTCGCGTTCCAAGATATTGCGTCGTTCGGCCCGGGCGCAGTGATTGCGTTTGGCGGCGTCACCGCGCAGGGCGCGGGCGGCACGTTCACGGTCGATGGGTTAAACAACGTCTTCACCCCGACCCGGTACGGTGGCTCGACGCTCACTTTCCAAAATGCGGCGCTGACCGGAACGACTGATTTTAACCGCTGGGGCGACAATGTGGGAATCGCGCTGACCGCCTCGACGCTGACCCTGAACAGCCGCAACAACAACGCCTCGACCACGCTGGAAAAAGTCGGTGCCGTTACTTTTGCGGGCGGGAGCGTGCTCAATATCAACCGTCAAAACGCCGTTGCGGGCAATGTGGTGGAATTGGATGTGGATTCCCTCACCCGCGTCGGCGCGGGCACGCTGGAAATCGTGCGCTCGACCGGGACGGGCGCGGCATTTGGCACGGCGAACATCGTCAAGGCGGTCGGCACCGCGCCGGCCACGATCGCGCTCAGTGCTGGCACGATGCTCGCGCCGAGCATCACCGTGGTGGACGGCACGCGGCTGGTGAACTTTGCCACTTACAACGGCGCCCAGGGCATTGTGAACGCGGTCCCTACAAATACCGTCAATACCGCCGCATTCACGACGGCGCTGACGGGCGGCAATCAATATGTCTATGTCGATTTTGCGGCGGCGGCGCTGACATCGACGCTAGGCGACAACCCGGATGTGGCCGCGCTGAAAGTCGGGGCGGGCATCTTGAATTCGCCCACCATCATCGCCAACGGCGCGGGCACTTCCATCCGCATTCGGACGGGCGGACTGATCGTGTCTGGTGACACCACTGCGGGATTTTTCAGCACCGCCGCTGGCACGCAGACGACGATCAATCCAGCGATCAATTTTAACGATGGCACGACCAACATCGAAGGGCTGATCAACGTCCGCGGAGCCACGACGGCGATTTTGAACGGGCTTGTCACGGGAGCTGGGCTGACGAAATTTGGCGGCGGCACGCTAAACCTGACGGCGAACAACACGGCCACGCTCTCGGGCACGGTCTCTCTCAACGGCGGAACGACGCAGCTTTTTGGGCCAACAGCCACGGGTGCCTACGCCCCTGCCGGCACGGGCGTCATCCAGTTCAACGGCGGTCAACTTAACCTGCGCAGCAACAACACCGCCGTCACTGGCACGATCAATCCGACGCTGCCAAACGGCCTTTCTGTCGTGGCGAACCTCCCGCTTGCCGTCGTCGATTTGAATCGCTCCGGCGCGGATACCGCGAGCGCTGGGACGTTCATCTTCAATCCCGCCACAGCCGGCTCGACCGGGCTGCAATTGCTCGGCTCACCAGGCGTGCAGGGGCAGACGCTCACAGTCAGCGGTGCGAACTATGCGTTGCAGTTCGGCACCAACGCCGTGAACACATTCGAGGGCAACGTCACCATCAACAACGCTGTGAACGTGACGCTCGACAACGCGCCGAACATCACCGGGACGAATCCGGTGATCACAAAATCCGGCGCGGGCACCTTGATCGTGGCGCGGGTGAACGGCGGTCCGAGTGTCGTCTCGGGGACGACTGCGGTGGTCAATGCGGGCATCCTGGAATTGCGCAGTCTGACCAGTCTTGGGACGGGCCTCCAGACCGCGATCGTGCTGAATGGCGGGACGCTGAATATGCGCCGCGACACCACGGGCGGCACGTACGGTGGCACCGGCACCGGCTATCCGGTGACCGTGAATGGCACCGCGACGATCTCGGCGGATCGCTTCAGCGCGGGTGCCGATCAGAACCTCGGTCTCGGCAAATTGGTCACGAATACCAACGGCACGCTGACGATCAATGGCGGCAACGGCTTTTATCCATCGTTCCCCGGAGCCACGCTCAATGGCACCGCCTTCATCGCCGCGAATGTCGTGGCGCAGGGCAGCCAGGAAAGCTCGGCGCGCTTCACCAGCGGCTCGGATGTCTCTGGCGGCGCGCTCGTGAAATCGGGCAGCGGCCATCTTCACCTCAACAATGCGAACAACACCTACGACGGCGGCACCTACGTGCAGGGTGGCACCCTGCGGCTGCGCGCGACCAATGCAGCCGGCACGGGCAACGTGTGGGTGAACCCCGGCGGGACCATCGACTTCAACAGCGATACCAACCTCAGCCCCACGCAGATGGTCTTCGTCCGCAGCAACGGTGCGCATCTGCCGATGATCAGCGTGAATGTGGACGGCGTCGCGCATCCGACCGCGCTCGTCGATACCACGGCGGCCCCGATCGGCATCGTCGGCCTGAGCAATGGCACCGCTGGCAGCTACAACACCTCGATCGACCTGAGTGCGCTGTATGGTGGGGGCTGGTCGCTCGGCGGCGTCGGCGCTTTCGCTTACGATCCGGTTTACACGAGCAACACCCTCACCGTCGGCAACAACAGCCTGTATCGGCTCGGCGGCGGCGGCACTTCGTTTGCGATGGGGATTGATTCCGCGCGTGTCGCGCTGACCAACGTGCTGACGGGCACGAACGATGTGCGGCTCGGCTTTGACTCGGCGAACATCCTGCCGGTCAACATGACGAACTTCCAATACTCCATCGCCGGCACGAACGACTACAGCGGCGGTGAAACGACGATCCATCGCGGCATGGTGGCGCGCCTGTTCTCGAACAACAACGGCACCCATTCCGGCTTCTCGAACTCTGCGGTCGATGTCTTCGGCGTCCTGAGCCTTTCCGGGCAGGCGAGCCTCGACAACGGTGCCGGTGGCCAGACCAACGCGGTCACTCTCCATCCCGGCTCGGCGCTCTTTTTTGACAATCAAAACGGCGCGGCCAATGGTGCGGTCGATCTGGCGGGAGCCAATGTGCTAAACCGCTGGCACGACACCACGCCGATCGCGCTCAATGGCGCGATGATCAACCTGATCGGGGCAGACCTCGCGGTGAGTTCCGAGACGGTCGGCGATGTGACCTACAGCCGCGGCGCGCGCCTGCGGGCGCAGCTCACCCAGCTCACCGTCGCGGGCGGCACGGCGACGCTGACTTTGAACAACCTCTTCGGAGCCGGGCCGGGGAATACCATCATGCTGGCGACTTCGGGCGCGGGGACGCTCGCTGCGGCGGACAAAATCATCGTTCTGAACTCTGCGCCGGCCAGCACGAATGGGATGGTCACGCCTTCGATCGTCAACCAGAGCGACAACTCGTTTGTGACCCATGGCGTGAACGGATTCCAAAACGTCGCCTACGACAAAACGCTCAACGCCACCTTCGTCCCGGGCACGCTGCTGACGACGGATAAAGTCGATGTCATCACCGCCGCGCTAACCTTGTCGGAGAATCCCGTCGTTTACGCCCTGCGCACCAGCCAGACGATCAATGTCGGCGGGCCGTTTAACTCCATCACTCTGCGCAGTGGCGGCTTGATCGGCACGGGCGGCACGATCAATCCGAACTTGGTTTTCAATGACGGAACATCGAACATTGAGGCTCGTATCTTCACGACGAACACGCTGACCCTGGCAGGCACGATCGCGGCCAACGGTGTGACGAAGTTTGGCAGTGGCACTCTGGCCATCAACGTCCCTCAGCCAAACTACGCCTCGGGCTGGACGGTGAACAGCGGTGCGTTGCAAATCAACGATCTCGGTGGGCTCGGACAATCGGTGCCCGGCAATGGCGTGACCCTCAACGGCGCGCTCTCGACCGGCGGGCAGGCCAGCCAGGCATTTGTCCAGACGACGCTGAATTTCAGCCGCGACAACGGTTCGCCGGAGACGATGGTTTTCACCGGTGGCCCGATCACGGTCGTCAATGAAGCGACCATCCGCATGGGCAGCGTGAGCAATGATCGCAACATCCAGATTC
Organism: Chthoniobacteraceae bacterium; assembly: GCA_031409335.1. Lineage (GTDB taxonomy): Bacteria > Verrucomicrobiota > Verrucomicrobiia > Chthoniobacterales > Chthoniobacteraceae > JANLQB01. The sequence goes on from JANNWY010000037.1 coordinate 11,942, forward strand.
CCGCGATCACCCTCAACAGCACGGACGCCGACAGCCGTGTGTCATTGACGCTGGATGTGCCGTTCAGCCGAGTGCGCCACGGCACCACGAATCTCACGCTGAACAGTGACGCGATCATCCGCGTGACCGATGCCGGCAGCACTGCGGACACCGGGCGCGTGGTGGCGGCGTACACAAACGCGCTGATCGGCGCGGGTAGAAACCTGACCAAGATTGGCAACCGCACGCTGGAACTTCCGAACGATAACTCGGCCACCTTTACCGGCGGCTCGATCACCGTCAGCCAGGGCACGCTCCGGGTGCGGAACAACGGCTCGCTGGGCGACGCGACTTCGACGACGACCATCGAACGCAACGCGACGCTGGAACTCGACGCGCTGGCCTTCACGCCGATCGCCACGGTGACCCAGCTTGCCGGTTCCATCGAGCGGTGGAATCAAGACGGTGTCCGCGGGGCGGCCTACAATCTGCCGTCCGGCGTGAATCTCCAACTCAACACCAATCTGCTCGCCCCGCGCACGATCGGCCTCAATGGCGGCACCATCGAAGCATTCCTCTGGACCGACCATCCGGCCACCGGCGTCGAGCGGACCATCGGCTCCGCTGTAAGTGTGAACCTGTTGAGCAATTCCTCCGTCGGCCAAAACATCCTGCAAGGGCAGGGCTACGACGCGGGCCGTCTGCCGGCGATCGGCCAGCCGTTTGGAGACTCCGTCAACTCCGCCTACCTGCGCATCGACGGCCCGATCACCGGAGCCTTCGACCTGACCAAGACCGGCAACGACACGGTGACGCTCGCCAGCGCGGGCAACACCTACAACAACACCACCATCGAACTCGGTGTGCTGCGCATCGGCGCGACCAATGCCCTGCCAGTCGCCGGCGTGCTCATGACGCGGACCGGCGGCACCTTCGACCTCTATGGCTTCGACCAAAGCGTGCTCGGTCTCGGCACGCTGGACAGTGGCCCGAATCCGGGCGGTGTGGGCGTCGGCAGCGCCGGGCGTGTGATCAATTCCGGCGTGACAGATAACACGCTGACCGTCACCGGTGCGGCGAACTACACCTACACCGGAAGCATCGGCCTCAATGCCGCTCTTACTAAAACAGGTGCAGGCACACTCACCCTCGCGGGAAACAACACCCATCGCGGATTGACCACCGTGACTGCCGGCAAGCTCGTGCTGAACGCGACGGGATTCAATGCCCTCGAAGGCGATCAGGTGAAAGACAAAGTCGCCGACATTCTCGTCAACGGCGGCCTCCTGCGCTGGGATGGAAGCAATCAGATCGGCGACTCGGTGGCGATCAACGTCACTGCGGGCCATGCCTTCGTGAACAGCAACACCGAGACCTTCTACGACCTCACCGTTTCCGGCACCGGAATGTTCACGACCGGCGTCGGCGGCATCACGACGATCCCCGACCCGACGCTCAGCGGCGGCACGACCACGTTGAACGCAGACTCCGTGAACACCTGGGGCGTGCTGAATATCAGCGGCGGCGTCAACACCGTCCAGGGCCAGAATGGTCCCGCAGCGGGGACCGTGGCCGGTGCGATCCTCAGAGTCGGCGCGATCGGCGGAACGAACTTCTCCGGCACCGCAAGTCCGAACCTCACGATCAACGCGGACGCGGCCAGCGGCGGCATGGTAGTCCTCGAAGGCAATGTCACCAGCACCGTCACCGCCGGGCAAGCGAGCATCACCTCTAGCGGAGTGGGAGCCGACAAGGGAACGCTCGACCTGAACGCCGCCACCCGCACCGTTAGCGTCGCCGACGGTGCCGACACCGTGGACCTGCTCATCTCGGCGGACATCCTCGGCGGAGTCGGAGCCGCGCTCACCAAGACGGGTGCCGGAAGACTGGCCCTCGACGGTGCGCAAAACTACCTGCTGCTCACCACGAACGCCGGCAAAACCGACGTGAACGGTGCCTTCACCGGCGGCACCGCAACGGTCGATGCCAACGCCACGACCAACTTCACCGTGAGCCAGACACTCGCCGCGCTAAACATCGCGAATGGTGTCGTCGTCACGCTCGGCAATCCACCGCCTGCGGCTCCCGCCGGAGCATTTTTCGGTGGTGATGATGCGGGTGAACTCACGTTTGGCGGCGACCTCGGCGGCGGTGCGCCGATCCAAGGCGTGCCCGAGCCCGGCACCGCGATGCTGCTGCTCGGCGGCCTCGCCACGATGCTCGGTTTCAGCCGTCGCCGCCCGCAATAGCCCGCGCGCTGGATCACGCCGAAGGCTCTTGGACTGCTGTGATTCCTTCACAGCTCTCTGACTGTGGGCACGCGAAAGCTGCGGAGGGACCGCAGCAGTCCAAAAGCCTTCGGGGCCGCCCGCTCCGCGGGGTGTGATTGTTTGCGGTGCAGGAACGACAGTTGAGGGCCGGTCTTTGGAAAGTTGGAAGTTGAACGTTGAACGCCGCAGGCACCAGCGCTGCGCGGGCCTCAACGTCCAACTTTCAAAGGCGACCGCCTCGCCAGCTTGCACCACTTTTCAGCACACCCCATTGTGCCCATTGTGCAGGTTCGCTAAGATAGGGATTGACGAACAAGAGCGGCTATTGTATGCCCCAATAGAGTTTTGCTTCCCCCCCCCCCCGTGATTCCTTCCAACTGCCGCCGCCACCCCTCGGTTACCCCTCGCGAGGCCACCTGTCCCTGCGGCAATCTCGATTTCCAGATCCCATCTGCCTCTTAAAACCTCCAAACCACCCAATTCTATGCGCCCACCATCCCACCTCCGCTCCTCCAAACTCCGTCCGCTCAGCTTCTCGCTCGCCCGCCTTTCGAGCGCCGCCGCCGTCGCCGCCGCGCTCCTCGCCGCCGGCCAGTCGGCAAATGCTCAGACGATTTGGTATGGTGCTGCGCCGGATGGCCTGGGCGGTGACTTGCCGGGTGACGGATTTCTGTGGACGAATCCCCTTAACTGGTTCGGCGACATCGTGCCGCCGCCCACTGACGCGCTGGTCTTCGCCGATCCAGCAGCGGCAGTCGGCACGATCCTGCTCTGTGGCAATCAGACCGCGGACTCGATCCGCTTCACGGTGAATGACACTCTCGGTGCCTACGGTGAACGCAATCTTCTGACGGTCACATCGGGAAATGTCGTCGTCGATCCGGGGGTCAGGGCGGTCATCAATGCGGATTTCGCGGGCGTGAACGCGCTGAACCTTTCCGGCGGGGGCAGCCTGTTGCTGAATAACTTCGTCAATTCCTTCACCGGCCCGATCAATATCGACGGAGCGGGCACACGGCTGACCTTCCGCGGCCAGGGCGTGCTGCCTTACATCAACAACAATGGCCATGTGATCGCCGGGCGCTCGGATGCGTATTCGCTCGGCTTCACGAATAAGGTCATCACCCTGAGCAATGGCGGCGAGTTGCGGCTCGTCGGCACGGGCTACAATCCCGACGGCGCCATCAAGAACATGGTGCTCGGCGGTGGTGACGGCGCGCTCAACGTCGCGGCGGGCTGGCAGCAGTTCATCATCGACGATGGCGCGCAGATCTCCGGCGCGGGTTCGCTAGTCAAAAATGGAAATGGGCGGCTTACCATCACCTCGCAAGACTACGCGCTGGCGGGCAACCTCGTCGTCAATAGCGGAGTGATGGAGTTTGCACGCCTGCTCGCGGCCGGTGCTGCGGGGACGCGCTTCTCGGCTTTCTCAACCGCAAGCACGATCACCGTGAATGGCGGATTTCTGATGCCGAACAATGGGACGGTCGGCGTCATCGACCAAAATCTCACGCTGAACGCGGGCGCGATCACCGTGCAGGGTCAGGATCACGAATATGGTGTGCGCACCGGCACGGCGACGACGCTGGCGCTCAATGGTGGCTCGATCCTTTCGCGCGACGCCTACAACCCCTTGCAGCCTCGCAGCCCGCGCATCAACTCGGTCCTCTCCGGTCCCGCCACCAGCACGATCAATCTCTACGGTGCCACGAACGCGGCGGGCATCGGCGGTCAGGGCCATGTGGTCTTTCAGCGCAGCGATGTGGACCAAACCCTCTTCACCGGCACCTTTGTCCTGCGCGATTACGCCACGATCGAAAACCGTGCCAATCAGGGCGCGACGCTCAATGTCGGAAAAACGATCAGCAATGCGACGCTGGAGATGGCGGGCATCAATACGCTGCTCGACATGCGGGATAACGGCACTGGCAATAACCTAACGTTGTCGCAGTACACGTCGAACAACATCAACGTCACCGGCACGCAGGCCGGTGCCCTTTACCGGATCGGCGTCATTCGCAGCACGGCGAACACAGGAAACACCTTCCACTTCGGCACGCTCGGCATCGGCGATCAGCGCCTTCAGGTGACCGGAGCCGACAGTTATGCCCTGCGGTTGAGCGGCCTCACCTTGACTGGCAGCCCGACCTTCGACCTGATCTCGGCAAACACGCAGATCGACGGGACGGTGAATGAAAGCGGCGCGGGCGGGCAGGCAATCACCAAGCACCTTGGCAATAGCGACCTGCGCTTCACCGGAGCGGTCAACGTTTCGAGTGTGGATGTCCGCCACGGGAATGTCATCCTGAGCGGGGCGGCGGGCGCGATCAATCCGGGAAGCATCAGCTTAATGGGCGCGATCACCGTCAATGGCACGGCCCTGGTATCGACCTTCCCGGGTGGTGCGGGCACGGGACAGTTGAACGGTGGTGTGCTTATCCTCGACAACACGACCGCGACCAATGCGAACCGGCTCAGCGATGCGGTCCCGATCACGATGTTGGGAAGCTCAACATTGCGGCTGACTTCGCAGAGCGCCACGAACGTAAGCGAGCTCACGGGCGATGTGTCGGTGCCCTTCGGCAATCCGACTTTCGACGTGGTGCGAACGGGTGCCGCGGAATTGCCGGTGCTCACGCTCGGCACCGCTGCGTTAGCGCGTGGCGCGAATACGGTCCTCAACTTTACCGGAACCAGTTTGGGCACCGGAGCGACGGCTTCGCAGATCATTTTGCCGGCACCGCTGAATGTGGTCACACCTTTCCTAGGTGGGTGGGCTACCTCCGGCAATGAATTTGCCAAATACGACGCCTTCGGGGTGACGCCTCTAGTTGCCGCTAATTACGCCCCGGTGGCCGTCGCGGGAGATCTCGTCTCCGGCGCCAATGGCAAGGTGACGACGGCACCGCTCGCCGTCGCTCCCATTACCCTGGGCGCAGATGCGGCGATCAACTCGCTCAACTTCCAAACCACCGTCGCGGCCTCGGCCACGCTCACCAACGTCGATACCGCCGGATTCACCCTCACCGTCGAGAGCGGCGGCATTTTGGGAAGCGGATCGAGCACGCTCATCACCGGCACCGCCGCGGGCGGACTCACCGCGGGCACCACTGCCGCCCCGGCGCAATTGTTCGTCACGACGAATGGAACCACCTACAACATGTGGGTCAATTCGCAGATCACCGACAACCTGGCTGGCGGAGCGGTGACGCTCGTCAAGAGCGGCACCGGCATCCTGAGCCTGCCCAATCGGGGCACGCCAGCTTCGGTCGGAGCGCCCGGATATACCAACACCTTCACTGGCGGTGTCGTCGTCAATAACGGCATCCTGACAACCACTCGCGGCACCTATCTCGGCGCATCGACAAACCCGATCACCCTCGCGGGCGGGCAACTCGAAGTGAACATGCCGAGCCTCACCGTCCATGGCGTCCTGCCGGGATTCGGTCACAACATCACAGTCACCGCCAACTCCTTCCTCGCAGCGGACGACAACGGCGTGAACGGTGCCGGTGGACAGGAAGCGACCGACGCCATCGCTGCGGACAACAACCTGATTCCGTGGGGCTCACTGACCATCAACGGTGGGCACACCCTCAGCATCACTGCCTTTGGGCAGTACGATCAGAGCTTCACCAGTTCAAGTTTTACGGGCGTTCCGACCATCAATACGGCGACCGGGCGCGACTCCTTGTCGCATGTCGTGATGGGCGGTGCGATGACCGGCTCGGGCTTCAATCTGATCGTCAGTGGCACCAATGCCGGCTCGCTGATCCTCGGTGCCGGTGCGGGTGACATCACCCCGAACCTCGGGCTTAGTTCGCCGATCACAGTCTTTGGCACCGCCCTGCGGCTGAACAAGGCCAATGGGAACAACGCCGTCGGCGACCTCGGCGCGGGAGAAGACATCATCGTCAACGGCGGCACGCTCGCCTGGGGGCCTGGACACGTCGGCAATATCGGCGCCAACAACAGCAACCAGCAGGGCCTTGCGAATCTCAGTCCCGCCGCGGCCAGGATGGCCGGCCAGGATCAGATCGCCGACACGGCGACCATCACCCTGCTCAGCGGCACGATCGGCGAAACGGATCGTATCCAGAACGACGTGATCGGCACGCTCAACATGCGCAGCGGCACGCTCAACAGCGGCAACTCCGGCGAGGGTAAGCTCGAATTCACCACCGGCAACATCTCGGGCGGAACCATCAACTTCAACTTCGCCACCCATCTCAAATTCGGCACGTTGAACCTGCTCCCCGGCGCACCCGCACTCGGTGTCGCCAATGGCTTCATCGCTCGCAAGTCAACCCTCGAAATCGGTGCCGGCGGCCTCAATTTCAACGGCTCCCGCATCGAACTCCAGTCCGGCGGTCTCAGCAATTTCGCCGGCGGCGGCGCGGTCTTGCGCCTCGGCGGCAACGTCACCGCCAGCCCTGATCCGCTCAACGGCACCTCGCTCGCCGGACAGGGCATCTTCGCCACGGTCGCCGCGAACATGCGCGAGTTTAGCAACACCTACATCGACCTCGCGGGCGGCGTGCGCGATTTCAACATCGCCGATGGCATCGTCTTCGGCGTCAGTGCGCTGATGACCAACGGCGGCTTCAGCAAGAGCGGCACGGGCATCATGGACGTACAGCAATACGCGCCCAAAGTTTTCGACACTGGCTTGTTCGACGGCCCCGTTGCGGTCAATGGCGGCATCCTCATCATCCGCAACAACCAATCGCTCGGCACCGCGCTGGGCGGCGTCGCGGTCAATGCGGGTGGTACGCTGAAGGTCGATGGTTCCATCGTTTCCGGCGACAACTTCACCATCACGGGCGCGGGTGCCAATGTCACGGGCACTACGGACGTGCAGGAATTGGGCGCGCTGGTGGTCGATCAGGGGCAGTTGACGATCAACGGCACGGTCGCCCTCGGCGGCAACGCCACCATCACCTCGAGCGTCGTCGCCACCACCGGTATCGCCGCGGCACCCATTGAGCGCGCGCTGCTCGTCCTCGCCAATCCCGCTGGCATCTCCAGCACCGTCCCCGCCACGCTCACGCTCTCGGGGAATGGCGACGGCCTCATCGTCGGCGGCATCAACACGGTGGCGGGCGGCTTGAACAAGAGCGGCTCGGGCCGCTGGGAGATCGGCGGATTCGGCACCTACACCGGCCCCACGGTCGTCACGGTCGGCGCCCTGCGCATTGGCAACAGCACCGCGCTCGGCGCGACTGGCGTCGGCGCGGGCACGGAGGTTTACCACGGCGCTTCGCTGGAATTGATCGGTGGAATCTCAGTGGCCGAACCCCTGCTCATCGGCGGCGACGGCGCCGGCGGAGTGCAGAGCGGCGCGTTGGTAAACGTGGGCGGAAACAACACCTACAGCGGTCCGATCACCCTGCTCGGCACGACCATCCGATCGAGTGCGGGGAACCTCAATATTACCGGGCCGATCACTGGCGGCGCGACTTCCATGACGCTCGATGGTCCGGGTAACGGATCGCTCGGCGGTATCGTCACCATTGGCCCGGCACCCGCCGGGGATGTCCTGACCAAGAACGGAACCGGCACTTGGACGCTCTCCGCCAACAACGCGTTGAATGGAAGCACTGCTGTCAATGGCGGCACCTTGGTCCTCGCCTCGCCAGGGAATGCTCTCAGCGCAGCGCATCCGCTCAACTTGGGCGGGGGAAGCGTCACTGTCAGCGGCGGTGTACAGGCAGTCGATGGCCTCAACCTTCTCGCGGGCGGCGGCACGGTGAATGGAGGCGTGAACCTTGCAGTTGGCGCGATTGTCCGGAGCGCCGGTGCGAGTGCCAACTTCGCCGGAACTGTCACGACGAGCAACGTGAACACCAATGGCATCCTTGGTGGATATGCCACGTATGGCAGTGACTGGGCGAGCGTGACTGCCGGAACGATCGGAGCATTGCCCGCCGCCAGCTATCTCGACATCGCGCTCGGGACACCCGTTGGCACGGCCACAGACAATGCCGCCACCGCGCTGATGCTTCCCTCGGGAATTCCCGGAGCCCCCGTGGCACTTAACTCCCTGAAGATCGGCGGCGGCAGCGGCGTGAACGTCGGTAGCGGCGCTCTTCCCCTGACCTCTGGCGGCATCATCTATTCGAGCAATCTCAAGGGCGGCATCGCAGGAGCCGGCATCCTTTCCGGCGCGACCGGCGCGGACGATCTGATCGTTCACGTCACCGGCGCGGCGCTCGATATCACCTCCCCGATCATTGGCGGCCTTGGCGGGTTGGTGAAAGCCGGTCCCGGCAAGCTCACGCTCAGCGCCGACAACAACGCGGCAGGTTGGGGCGGCTCGATCGCCATCAACGGTGGAACGCTCTCGATCGTCGGTGCAGGCGGCTCTTCCTCGAACGCACTGGGAACCGGTGCCTTGCGCACGATGACGCTCAACGGCGGCACGCTGGAGGTGGTCGGCGGCGATTACGATCCAAGCCCCCTCGCTTCGATGCAATTCGCCATCGGCTCCGCGGGCGGCATTCTCCGATCCGCCTGCGGCGCGAATATCAGCGTGAACGACGGCCCCGGCCAGCTCACTGGCTCCGGCGACCTCACGCTCACGGGTGGCGGTCGTTTCATTTTTAGCGGCGGCACCCCGTCGTTCCCGAATTACACGGGTGCGGTGACGCTCGATCAGGGCGTCCTGACGGTTGCCAGTCTGACTTCGCTCGGTGGCCGCGCCAACCAGACCCTGACGCTCGCTCCGGGCACCGCCTTCATCAATGCCGCTCCCGGTGTCGGCAACGCCCTCGGCCTTCCCAACAACATCGTCGCCAACAGCGCGAGCATCTTTGCCCTGGGTGGAACTCGGACGTTCCTGGGCGATGTCCAATTCTCAGGAACCAACGTCATCGGGTTGAACGAACGCGATACCGTAAGTACGGCGCAAAGTATGGTTCTCAACGGTCGCGTCACCGGCAGCGGCACGATCAACGTCTTCGGCACCAATCAGGGCACGACGCTCGGTGCCCAGGCCAACGGCAGCTTTGTCTTCCTCGGCAATAGTTCGAACACCTTCACCGGCACCTACAACCTCAAGACCAACGCGGGGCTCGAGGCGCGTCAGCCGGGCAGCCTCGGTTCGGTGCCGGGCGGCGTGACGGTGACCATGGACACCAACTCCCGCCTCCTGCTCCGCGGCCCTGCCTCGGGCGATTTCGCGGCGGACGTCATCGTGAATGGCGACGCCACCATCAACGCGGATCGCATGGCGGTTGGCGCGTCATTCGGTTCCGGCGACCGCACGCAGTTCGCGATCAACAACCTGACCGTCAACAACGGCAAATTCCTCGGCACGATCACCGGCGGCAACAATTACGCCATCCGCGTGAACGGCGCGGCGACCTTCACCGGCAACGCGAATCTCTTCACGGAGAGCAACAACCTCGCGCTAGTCAACGGAGCCAACTTTACCGGTGGCAGCCAGGCGCTGAACAAATACGGCAGCTTCGGCCTCTTCCTCTTCGACGCGAGCAACCACACCGGCACCACCGTCATCAACAACGGCGCGATCTCTCTGCGCGGCACCGCGGGCGCGCTCTCCAGCACCGGGCGCATCGAGCTGCGCGGCCCGGGCGCGACGCTCTTCGTCGATAACGGCGATGGCTTGAACGCGAATCGCATCAACAACGCTGCGGACCTCGTGCTCGGCGGCGGCGCCTTGCGCGTGTATGGCATCGAAACCACCCTGGCCAACAACGTGACCGCGCCGGGTGGCCACACAACCGTATCTTACAACAACGCCTCGCTCACCGTGACGACCCCGCTCGCGCTCGGCACGAGCTTCGCGCGCAGCGTTGGCGCGACCCTCAACTTCACCTCCGACAACGGCACGCTCGGCCTCGCGAATGCGGCTCAGTTCCGCGCCCAGCCGGCTATCACCATCCCGGGCCAGGCCGATGTGCTCGCGGGCGACATCATCCCGTGGGCGGTGGGCACGAACAACGAATTCATCCGCTACGAGGCGGCATTGGGAGGCGTCGTGCAGATCAACAACAACCAGTCCGGCAACAACACCGGATCGGCGACCTACATCAACGATCCGACGCCTGCGCAATTGCTCATTGGGAACATCATCCGCCCGACTGGAACCAACGTGACCACCACCTTGGCTGCCAGCAGCACCGTCAAGGCGATCAAGATGGACGGTGGTGACCCCGCGCTCAACGCGACCTCCCGTCGAATCGATCTCGCCACGTTTACCCTCACCGTGGATAGAGGACTGGTTAATCAGATTGCCCAGACCCAAAACATCGGCAATACCAGTCTCGTTACGCCAGGCACACTCACCACCGGCAATGCAACGGGAGAACTTTTCCTCCTCTCGCAAGGTGGCGCGCTCGAAATCGGACCCGGCTCCTACACTGCCGCCGACTCGACCACCACTAGCGGCACGGCCACGCCGCTCAACGGCTCTGTGGTCATCGCCAACAATGGCGTAACGCCGCTCAACCTGGTCAAATCCGGGGTCGGCTTGGTGGACCTGCGCAACACAGCAAATGCCAACACCTTCACAGGTGGAGTTTATGTGAATCAGGGCGTCCTCCGAACACTCCGCGGAGCGAATCTTGGCCCGCTCCTGAATGGTGTGGGTGCTACTCGCACCATCACGCTGAATGGCGGCACGCTGGAGATCCACACCGACGAATCCGCCGCGACTGCGAACGACAATATTGCGGGCCTCGGCCACAATGTGGTGTTCAATGGAAATGCTCTGCTCGGCGCGGACAATGGCTTGTCCAACGCCGCCGCCAATGTCGATGACAACCTCATCATGGGATCACTGACCATCAACGGCCCATACGTCGCGCAGATCGGCGGCTTCGATGGCTTCGACTTCAGCTTCACCGATGCGGCCTTCACCGGCACTCCCATCATCGACATCGGCCTCGGGCGCGCCAGCGCGACCGCCGACCTCAGCACCACCACGATCGCTGGTGTCGTCTCGGGTTCCGGTTTCCGTGTCGTCGCAGGAAACATTGCCGCGAACACCATCGGCTCGCTAGAACTGGCGGGGGCCGCTGCCAACAGCTACAGCGGCGAAGTCACGGTCTATGACGGCACGGTGCGGCTCAACAAATCGGTCTTCGACGGAGCGATCACGGGCGACCTCACCGTCAATGGCGGAACGGTGTTCTGGGTGGCCTCCGATCAGATGAACAACGCTGGAGACCTGACCCTCAATCGCGGCACGGTGAACCTCAACGGCAGGACGGAAACCATTGATAACCTGAACATGAATGGCGGCTTGGTGACCACCGGTGCCGGCAACCTGACCATCCTCGGCGACGCGACCCTGCGCGGTGCCAGCAACGCCGACGGCCTGCAGATCAACTCCACGGCCACCGTGACGGTCGGCGGAATGCTCCGCATCCTCGACTTCGGCAAAGCCACCATCGGCGGCGCGGGTGCCACGATCAGCACCCTCTCCGTCGGAGGGCTGCAGATGGAAGGCAGTACCATTCGGATCAACGCCGACGCTTCGACCAACGGCGGCCAATTGATCCTCCGCGGCAACGTGCAAACCCTCGCCAGCGCCGTCACCGCCGGCATCGGAAACGTGGACGGAGTGGCGGGCGACGATGCGGAAACCTTCATCAACCTCAACAGCACCCTCATCTTCAACATCGCCGACGGCGGCGCCGGCAACGACCTCCTCATCCGCGGCGTCATCCGCGATAACGGCGCGAACGTCGGCGGCCTGGTGAAGACCGGCGAAGGCGCGATCCTCCTGCAGGGTGGGGGAAATGCGAACACCTATTCCGGGCCGACTGCCGTCAACGACGGCGCGCTCGTCCTCCACAAGATCCCCGGCGTTGCCGCCCTCGGCAACGGTGCCGCCACCAACACGCTGACCATCGGCGACGGGGCTGGTACAGCCATGTCGGCGCCCGTAATCGTCCGCAACTCCGAGCAAATCGCCAACACGACCGACGTGACCATCAACAGCGACGGCCTCCTCGACCTCGGCAAGTTCAACACCAGCGAAAGCATCGGCAACCTCACCGGCACCATCGGCAGCGCCATCGACCTCGGCCCGACCAGCACACTCACGGTCAACTCGACCGTCAGCACGGACTACTCCGGCAGCATCGGCGGCGGCGGCACGCTCAGCAAGGAAGGCACCGGCTTGTTGTGGCTCCGGGGCGACAGCGAGTTGAACGTCTGGAGCATCCTCGTCAACGACGGCACGCTCAATGTGGACTCCAACGTCAACAACGCATCCGTCGTCGTCAGCACGATCGCCAACTTCGGAGTGAGTCAGAGAATGACTGAATTGATCATTGCCGACGGAGCCGTGGTGACCCTCGGGGATCTTCCCGGACCTCCTCCTGCGCCGTTTGCGGCCGGTGGATTGGCTGATGGAGATGGCTTGGCCGCTGGTAATGCGCTGGCGGATTCGGTCCCCGTGCAAGGAGTGCCAGAGCCCGGCACTGCTGCGTTGCTCCTCGGTGGAATGCTCACGATGCTCGGCATCCGCCGCCGCCGCGCCTAAGTGGCTTTCTGCTGCGGCGGCGCGTTCTGAAAAATTGGACGCGCGCCGCTGCGCAGCGGCGCGGGCGTTCGACTGCGGCCCTACCTGCGATCCTAGCTGTGCTATGCGCGGCAGGGTAGAGGCCTTCTGTCGGTGTCGCGCGTCACTTTCAATCCAACCCAAGACCCCTAGAAGCCCATGAACATGCTGCATCAAACCGGTTCCCGTCGGCGCCCCTTTCGGCGTCTGATTCTCTCCACCGCCATCCTCCCCGTCGCGCTGGCTGTGCAGGCGTTTGGCGTCGATTGGAGTGGCCCCGTCACGCTCACCATCAATCCCACGATCAGTGCCGGCTTGCAGGAGGGCCGGATTGATGGAAACCCATTCGACCTTTTTTCTCCGAATCCGTTGAACGGGCCGAATACCGGCCTGGGTGTGGGTGTCAGCCTTGGAATTCGGATGGGTCAGAGCACTTTGAATTTCGGCGATGGAAGCACCCTCGATCCTGACAATTTCTGGAGCGACAACCGGACTTGGATTTACACGGGTGAGATCAACTCTGGACCGACCGGACGCCTTTCGTTTGCGGAGAGCATCGACGACAGCACCCAGATCAAGATCGACGGCATCGTCGTCCTTCAGGATGGAACTTTGGACCCTTCGACGACTGGTGTCCTCAATTTCGCGCCCAACACGTTTCACGCGATCGAAGTGCGGTTGGGCAATGGCTTCAACAATGCCGGCCCGGTGACGATCAACAACTTCACGCCCACGTACGGATTTGGTTTCAGTCAGACGGGAGCGACCGGCACGGACGGCGCAAACTACGTCGCACCGGTCGATCCCGGCACTGGTGCGCTTTTTCACTTCGTCACCGCCGAGGCCGCCGATGCGAATCAGGATATCAATGTTTTGGGTGCTACGAACGGCGGTGGTGGGACTGCCTACGGAACGACCGTGACTCTATCGAAAGTCACCAACGATCACCTGACCGAAAACAGCATCACGTTCGCGCCGACGACCGGCAACCTCATTACCCTGATGGTGAACGGAAGCACTCCCGGCGGAACGCTCCGTTCGCTCAATACAGTGCTCGCGGTGGCCAATACGAAAACGGTGACCATCACTGGTAACGCGGATTTTGCGCCCGGGGCGCTCTCGACCGGACCCACGCCGGGGGCCGCGACGCTGACGGGCATCAATCTCGTCAAAACCGGAGTCGGCTCGCTGATTCTCGACAATCCGACAAACGCGCTTGCCGGAACGACGATCAGGGTGGCCGATGGTATGCTCTCGATCCTGGGCAGTGGCGGCACGACCACTCCCGTTTCCACATTGATAACGGCGATCGAAATCGGCGGGGCCGGCGCAGTGGCCCCCGTGCTGCGCATTGGCAGCAGCGGTGCCACGGGGACGACTTTCAACAACCTTTTCAAGACCACTCAAACCGCGACGCTGGAGCATCTGACCGGAACGACTGATACCATTTCGGGTGCCACCTTTTCTATTACGTCCGGAAAGACTTTGACCGTGAACGTAGCGGCGGGTGGCTTGGCGATCAATGGAGCCATTGCAGATCCATCCAGCCCGATATCCAACCCCACTTCGGTTCGTGGCGGGACGCTGAAAAAGATGGGGAACAACACCACGCTGAAACTCAGCGGCGCCATGAGAGTTGCGGGCCTCAATGCCGCCGAAGGCCGGCTTGAAGTTCTCGGGCAGTTAAACCTTAACAGCAATCCCATCATCGGAGCGAACGCGACTCTGTCGTTGCAGAACACGTCCCTAGTCACGCCAAACATTATTACGTTCAATCCGGTGCCCACGACAATCAGCATTCCGACCGGAACGCTCGAAGGCCTTCCCGGTGCGTTCGGAGCAGCGACGAATGTCCTGAGCCTGACGGGCGGAACCCTCAACCTCGGTGTGGCGGGCCTGACCGCACATCTTTATGACACCGGAGCGGCTGCGGCACAAGCCGCGTTCGGCGGGCCGCTGAATCCCGCGAGAACCTTTACGGACTACCTCAACTACTTCGCGGGGCGTGGTGCCGGGACCGTGGCGTCCACTGGCGCTGGGGGTGTTGCTCAACTGAGTTTCGGTTCGGGTTTCGCAAATACGGCAATGTTTGCGGTCCTTGCGCCGAATTACACGAGGACCGACGACATCGTGTCACGGTTAAACGGCAAAATCATCATTACGACGCCTGGACTTTATACCTTCGCCACGGATTCCGACGACGGGTCGATGTTATATATTGACGGTGCGACGGTGGTGTCGAATAACGCCTCCCAGGCCCATGTGCGGCGCACCGGCCAGGTTCAACTCTCCGCTGGATTGCATGACATCGACATTGGGTATTACGAAGGCACCGGTCTGAATGGTTTGATCGTGGATTACGCGGGGCCGGACACGGCCGATGCGCAAACGGTGATCCCAAACTCGGTGTTGCTGCCTTCGACGGACTTGCAGTGGACGTTCCAGAATCCGATCACCATTTCTCAGAACGCGGTCATCAACGCGTTTGCGGTCAGTGTTCCGAGCGTCAAGTTGACCGTGGCTAATAGGACATTGACGGTCAATGGACCAAGGATGGACATTGGTGTGCTCGACCTCACCACGGGCGGGGCCGGTACCTATACGATCAACGCGACCACGCTGGGCGGCCAGGTCGATGCAAAATCCATCCTCGATGGTGGCAATGCTGTCACGCTGGTGAACCATGGGTTGGGTGCGCTGATTATCGAAAGTAGTGCGAGCCCACAGCTTCAAAATGCAGGCTCCTCGGTCACGGTGGACGTGGGACCGCTCGGGCTCGTCCGCGGAACCGGGGAAGGCAATCCAACCGGGAACGCGACCGTCACCGTCAGCAGTGGCAAGATGATTCTGTCGAGCAAGGGTGGCGACCAGACTTTTCCATTTCCAAATACCTTTGGCGGTGTTGATCGCTCCATTACCGCCACACAGCTCGGGTCGGGTGCCGCAGGGGCCGTCGGCGCTCCGATTCGCACCACCATCAGTGGGAACATGACCCTCCCTGCGGGCACGACGCTAAGTCTTAGCTCTTCCAAAAACTACATTCTCGCGGTTGGTGGAGTGACCGGTGCCGGGAGCGTTAACGTGCAGGGTGGCGCGGTGGAATCCGCCGCCCCAATCAATTTGACCGGAACCGCCCAGATCACTGTCACAGGCACCAAGTTTACGACGCAGGGTCTCGCGGCGGGCGCGATCACCGTAACCGACTCGACCCTCACGAATACGGGCACCCTGTCGTCCGGGATAGCCGCCTTGTCTGTCACTCGCAGCACTGTGACCGCGAACGGTGGCACCTCGGCGGATAGCATCAGCATCGCCGATAGCTTCTACAGCAGCACTGGAGCCCTCGCGACGGGGGCGGGCGGCATCGTCCTTACCGGCGGCACGTTCAAGTCATCCACCCTTCAACTCCGCGGCGGCACGATTTCCGGCGGAGTGATTGCCGCCCAGAATGGGATCATCCATGTGGCTGAAGGGACTACGGTAGCCGCCACGTCCGCGACCTTCACCGGCAACGTTAGCCCGACCGGCCTGCTGGCGCGCTTCATCAGCCGCGGCGGAACAGGGGCGCTTTATGCCGGGAATACACAAGCCGGGGTTTTGGCGATGCAGACACTTCCGGCTGCCGCACAGACATTTCTGACGAACGCGCTTTCGTTTGTCCCCAATGCGGATGCGACGGTTTCAACGTTCTTCGGCGGCGGCGTGAACACCGCTACGTTTGCCATGGGTTTCTTTGGAAACTTCACCGCACCGACATCCGGCAGTTACCGATTCCAGATCGCGCAAGTGGATGACACTGCCGGCTTCTGGATCGATTTGGATGGTGATAACGTATTCGAAACGGCTGGGTCGAGTGGCAACGAATTGGCGTCGCAAATTGGGGCCGTCGGCAATGGAGGCATCGGCACTGTGACCCTTGTCGGCGGGAGGAGCTACAACGTCGCGATGTCGTTGGAGGATACCGGGGGAGCATCGGGTGTCGAGGCGCGCTTCGCTCTTCCGGGCGAACCCAGCTTGTCCGTTGTGAACCCAAGCGATCCGGCGCAGGCAGGCTTGTGGACATACGCATTGCCGAATCAGGTCAACGTGGACGCAGGCGCTGAACTCGACATTGAGGCGATCAATGGGAACGTGGATGTGCTGGTTAAGGGCCGCCTCGAATTCGACGGCGCGGGTTCAAGCACCATCAACTCGCTGACCATCGGTGCTGGAGGAGTCGTCGAGATCGGTGCTGGAGCGCCAGCACCCGCCGAGGGCTTCGCCGAATCCGCAGCGGTGCCAGAGCCCGGTGTCGCCAGCCTGATGCTCCTCGGAGCGCTCGGCGTGCTCGGTCGCCGTCGCGCCAATAGAGCGTAATCAACGTTCATAACCGCTAATTCCTGACCCGGGCTCCACTGCACAAGGCAAGGAGCCCGGGTTTCTTTTGTCCCGAAAGGCTGCCCCCGTTTCGCTGTCCGCGCTTGCGCGTCTGCGACTCCCCGTTACTCTCACTGCCCCGCGCCCGGGAGCCATACGGCCCTCGGGCGATTTGCTGACCATCGACCAACCACGAAAACCATTCATGTCCAACACCATCCTTGTCGGCGCCCAATGGGGCGACGAAGGCAAAGGCAAAATCATCGACTTTCTCACCGAGACGACCGACATCGTCGTCCGCTCGCAAGGCGGGAATAATGCGGGGCACACCGTCATCGTGGCAGGGAAAAAGTATGTGCTGCATTTGATCCCGAGCGGCATCCTGCGCGCGGATAAAATGTGCGTGATCGGGAATGGCGTGGTCATCGACCCGGTCGCGGTGGCAAAGGAAATCGAAGGATTGCGCGCGGAGAAGATCAAGGTGACGGCGAAGAATTTGATGATCTCGGACTGCGCGCATCTCGTGTTGCCGTATCACCGCGCGCTCGATGAACAGCGCGAGGTGCGGAAGGGCAAAAACAAGATCGGCACGACCAAGCGCGGCATCGGTCCGGCATACGGCGACAAGGCGGCGCGGGTCGGTTTGCGGATGGGCGATTTGCTGCGGCCGAACCTTTTCTCCGAACTGCTGGAGCAGCGCATCAAGGAGAACAACGCGGTGCTGAAGGCGTTTGGCGCGAAGCCGCTGAACTACAAAACAGTGCTCGCCGATTACACCGAGGCGGCGAAGAAACTGGCGCCTTTCGTGGGAAACACGGTCGTCTATTTGCACCATGCGCTGAAAGCCGGGAAGACGATGCTTTTTGAAGGCGCGCAGGGAACTTATCTGGACATCGACCACGGCACGTATCCGTATGTCACTTCGTCGAACACGACCGCGGGTGGAGCCTGCACCGGATCGGGCGTGCCGCCGCATCGCATCGACCGCGTGCTCGGCGTGATGAAGGCATACACGACGCGCGTCGGTGAGGGGCCGTTCCCGACGGAGGACGCGGAATTTTCCGACATGCTCCACGGCATGGGCCGCGAATACGGCGCGACGACCGGACGCGCGCGGCGCTGCGGCTGGTTCGACGCGGTGGCGACGCGGTATGCCGGGATGATCAATGGCATCGACCAGATCGCGGTGACGAATCTGGACGGGCTCGACACGCTCGCGACGATCCGCGTTTGCGTAGCTTACAAACACGGCTCAAAAAAAATCGAAGTCCCGCCAAGCGACTCGCGGCAGCTCGCAAATTGCGAACCGATCTACCTCGACCTGCCTGGCTGGCAAAAGCCGACGCACGAAGCACGCAAGTGGCGCGACCTTCCCAAAAAGGCGCAGGAGTATTTGAAAAAGATCGCCGAACTCAGCGGCGCGAAACTGCGCATCGCCAGCGTCGGGCCGAACCGGGACCAGACGATCGTGCTGTAAAGAAATGACTAATGACGCGATGGCCAATGACCGATGGTCAGGCGCTGCGCGAAGAGTGTAGAAGTGTGGTTTCGCTATGGCTCGGAGCTACTATCAACTTGCGATTCACCATCCCGGTCTGAACAAACACCGAGTGATTCGAGGCAATGACCGTTACCACGTCGAAGGTGCGGCGGCGGCGCAGCAGAGGGCTTGGGCGGAGCAGTATGCGCGGAAGATTGCGATGGATGAGCGAAGAAGGGATCGCGATGGCAAGAGGCAGGAACTAGAGGACAATCAGGCCGAGGCAGAGGAGCGAACGGCGGAAGCGCAGGCGGCGTTAAATGAGTTGCGCGGAGTGCTCGCGGCGACATTGCGCGTGGATAATTGTGTGGATTGGGCTGCGATGATGCAGCCGCCATTTTCACAAACGAAGCCGAAGGAACGCCCGTATCTCCCGCTGCCGCCGGAGCCGGTTTTTGATCCAAATGGATGGCGGCAGCAAAAGGGCTTCGTTACGACATTGGTCCCATTTCTGGCAAACCGGGCGGAGACAGCCGCCCGCACCGAGTTCGGTTTAGCGCATTTGAAATGGCGCGAGCGCAGGGACGCCGCGCAAGCGACGAATGAAAAAATCTACGCGGAAAATCTGCGCGATTTCGAGGACTGGCAGCGGCGGGCCGTAGCTCACGAAAAAGCCCGAATCCGGCACAACGCATCCGTTGAGCAGTCGCGGGCAGCATATCAGGCGCTCGATGCCGATGCGATTCTCGACTACTGCGATTTGGTTCTCTCGGAGTCGCAATATCCAGACTGCTTTCCGAAGGAATTTGAGTTGGAATACAGGGTTGCGACAAGGACGCTGATCGTCGCATATCAGTTACCTGCGGCAGATAATTTGCCCCGCCTCGAAAGTGTAAAGTTCTCGCGCACGAAGGGCGACTTCATTGAAACCGAACTCACAAAACGTGAGTTTGAGCAGCTATACAGCGACGTGGTTTTCCAAATCGCCATTCGCACGGTGCATGAGCTTTTCGAAGCGGATGTAGTGCGAGCGCTCGATTCGGTGATTTTCAACGGTAACGTCCGCGCGTTGAACGCGGGCACAGGGCATAATGAAGATCGCTGCATCCTCTCCGTTCGTGCCGGGCGTGCGGTTTTTGAGGCGATCAATCTGCGGAACATCGAACCGCGTGCGTGCTTTGAATCCCTCGGTGGTGTCGCGGGCGCGAAAATACTCGATTGCCGCGCAGTGAAGCCCCTAGGTGAGATCGACAAGAGCGAAAAGCGATTTACGACAGCACAGGATGTCTCCGGCGAAAGCGGAACGGGCTTGGATGAGTGGCATGAATTGGTGAAGGCAATTTCCGATCCGCAAGACATCCGTTTTCTTCCGGTCGGCACGGTCGCCGCATTGGTCGGCTTCCCCGCACAGGAAAAGTTTTCCATGGCGCTGAGCAAAGAGCTTGCGGATGCGGTCGCGGCGCGAGGCTATGCGATCGAACCGGATGTGCGCTACGGCGCGGCGACTTATCGCGCGGAGGATGAAATCGCGCTCTTTCGCCCGCTGGCAACGGCAGTCACCGCTGCGTATCCCGGTGCGGCTGCCCTGCTCCAATTGTGCGTGATGATTGCGGCGGCTGATGAGCACCCGACTGACAAAGAGTTGGAAGTTGTCCGTGAGTTCATCCGACAAAACGCGCAGCTCACATCGCAGGAGCAACAGCGGTTGCTTGCCTTGGAGCACTACCTTTGCCGCAATCCCGATACGGCGACGCGTTCGCTCGCGCGGCTGGCGAAACGTCTCCCGCCAGCGCAGCGGCAGCTTGTCGGGGAAGTGCTAGTCTGTGTCGCGGGGGCGGATGGCGTTATCAGTTCCGTCGAATGGCGGGCTCTTGAGCGTGCTTGCAAGGTGCTCGAACTGCCGCCGGACGCGCTCGATGAAATCCTTCGAAAACTGGGTGCGAATTTTGACGAGGCGACCATGCAGGAAGCAGAGCCCGCCGCTCCCGGCGAACCGCTGCCCGTTATGCCGCCCGCGTCAACGGCTCCGTCTTTCACGCTCGATATGTCGCGTGTCGCGGCGATTTCGCACGAGACGGCGGAAGTTATTGGTCTGCTTTCAACGGTAATGAGCGAGGATGAAGCGAAGCCCGCACCCAAGCCGCAGACCGCGCCGACGATCGCACGGCAAACGCCCGCGTGGCTCGGCAACCTCGACATGAAATATCACGTTATCGCTGCGCGCATCGTCACCAAACCTGCATGGCCGCGTGCCGAGTTTCAGCAACTCGCTGCCGAGTTCAATTTGATGCCGCTCGGTGTTTTCGACGCGCTTAATGAATGGGCCGACGAACAACTCGGCGACTTTCTTCTCGACGGCGACAATCCCGTGACCGTGAACACTTCCATCCTCCCAAAACAACCATGAGCGAAATTAAGCGGCGTGAGCGCGACGCCATTCTCCAATCGTTGCAAGCGGGCCTCGTCCCTCGCCTCGGTCTGCATTTGCTCCAAGTCGGTCGCAAAGATGAAGTAGCGGCACTGCTCAAAGACCTTGAGCGGATCGAGCAGGGTGGGGCGGCCTTTCGCATCGTCGTTGGGCGATTCGGCAGCGGGAAAAGTTTCTTTCTAAACCTCATCCGCACGCTCGCGCTGCAAAAACGGCTCGTCGTCGCGCAGGCGGATTTCACGATGGAGCGCCGCATTCGTTCAACGGGCGGTGAGGCTCGCGCGCTCTATTCGGAATTGATGCGAAACATCGCCACGAAGGCGAAGCCCGACGGCGGCGCGCTCCGCAATCTGTGTGAAGGCTGGATTTCCGACGTGCATCACGAAGTCACCAGCGGAGGCGGCAGCGAGGAGGACGTGAAGCGTCGCATCATCGAAGATTTGCGTGGGCTGCAAGAGCACGTCGGCGGCTTTGCGTTCGCGGAAGTGCTCGGCAAATACTACGAAGGCCACGCGGGCGGGAATGAAACGATCCAAGGAAACGCCCTCCGCTGGCTGCGCGGCGAATATGCGACGAAGACGGAAGCGCGCCAAGACCTTGGAGTGCGCGACATCATCGAGGACGAAAACTTTTACGACAGCCTCAAGCTCATGGGGGCGTTTTGCGCGAAGGCGGGGTTTGGCGGTCTCCTGATCGGCTTGGATGAATTGGTGGTGCTCTCTCATCGCCTGCCCAACACGCGCGTTCGGCAGGCGAACTACGAGGCGCTGCTCTCCATCATCAATGACTGCTACCAAGGAGGCGCGGCCAACCTCGGCTTCGTGCTCGCGGGCACAAACGAATGTTTGGAGGATAAGCGTCGCGGACTTCACAGTTACGAAGCTCTGCGCTCGCGACTCGTGGAAAACGGCTTCGCGGGCGAGGACGTGCGTGATTTGTCCGGCCCCGTGGTGCGGCTACAGAATCTCACGCCGGAAGATTTGTTCGTTCTGCTCCGCAACATTCGCCACGTCCACGCGAGCGGCGATGCGGCGAAATATCTCGTTCCCGACGACGCGCTCGTATCCGTCTTGCAGCGAGCGAACGAAACGCTTGGCGCAGAGTATTTCAAAACGCCGCGCGACGTGGTGCGCTCGTTTGTCGGTTTGCTGAATGTGTTGGAGCAACACCCCGGCAAAACGTGGCAGGAACTTGTTGGTGCGAATTTCATCAAAAAGGCGGACGCACCAGCATCGGTGGAGGAGGAAATCGCGCTCGGCGTCGCGACTCCCGTCGATGATGACGGCGACCTCAAGACCTTCAAACTCTGATGAGCGCGGCAGCCTACTCGCTGCTGCATCCCGGTGTGCAGAAGGCAATTTTCCGGCGGGGCTGGAAGGAACTGCATCACATTCAAGTCGAGGCCATCAACGGGCTGCTCGGTGGCACGGGGCATCTGCTCATCTGCGCGCAGACGGCGGGCGGAAAAACGGAGGCCGCGTTTCTGCCCATCATTTCGCGGCTCGCCGAGAATCCCCGCCCGTCCGTTCAGGCACTTTACGTTGGCCCGCTCGTCGCGCTCATAAATGACCAATTTTCGCGGCTGGAAACGCTCTGCGCGGACGTGGAAGTGCCTGTGCATCGCTGGCACGGTGCGGCGTCGACCACTGAAAAGCGGAAGCTGCGCGACTCGCCCGGCGGCATCCTGCTCATCACGCCGGAATCGCTGGAATCCAACTTCATCAACTACGGCGTCCACCTGCGGCGCATCTACGCGGAACTGGATTTCATCGTCATCGACGAATTGCACTCGTTCCTTTCCAACGTGCGTGGCGTGCATCTTCGCAGCCTCCTCGCACGGCTCTCCGCCGCGACGGGCCGCAAGGCGCGCATCATCGGCCTTTCCGCGACACTCGGCGACCCGCAAGGCGCGCGCAGTTTCATCGCGCCCGATGCGCCAGAGACCGTGAGCATCATCCATGGCACGGGCGACCAAGCGGTGAAGTTTGGCATCAAGGCGTATCTCCGCCGGGAAGAAGTTGCAGGCGACAAGGTGCGACGCTGGCATCCGAGTGCGGCACTCGACGCGGCGGTTGCGCTGACACCAGAGCAGGCGCGCGATTCGCGTCCTTTTGGCAAGCTCCGTGAAACTGAGAATGAAATCTCCTCAGCGAAGGCAGACGAACTCGACGACATCGCTGCCGATGTCCTCCAAACCTGCGCGGACGGAACGAACCTCGTTTTCGGCAACGCGAAGCAGGGTTTGGAAATCCTCGCGGACAGGCTCCACGCGCGAGTGAAAGCGCTACGCCTGCCACGCGACCCTTTCCACATTCACCACGGCTCGCTTTCCAAGGACGTGCGCGAGGAAACGGAGGCGATTTTGAAAAGCGGACAGCCCGCGACGGTGCTTTGCTCCAGCACCCTGGAAATGGGAATAGACATCGGCTCCGTGCGGCGCGTGGCGCAGCTCGACCCGCCGTGGAGCGTGGCATCCATGCGGCAGCGGCTCGGGCGCTCTGGACGCCGCCCCGGTGATGTCGCTGTGATGCGGATTTACTCGCGAGACGAATCGCCGCACGCGGCAAGCACCATCACCGATTTGCTTTTTCCCAAGTTGCTCCGCGCCGTCGCGCTCTCGCGGCTGATGTTTGCGAAATGGCTGGAGCCCCACGACGCGGACCGGCTCGATCTCAGCACGCTCGTTCACCAAATCCTCAGTTGTCTCCGTGAGACGGGCGGGACGCCCACCGGGGCGCTGTTCGCGGTACTCGTGAAGGACGGCGCGTTTCGCAATGTGAGCGAGGCCATGTTCCGCAGCGTGCTTCGCTCGCTCGGCGGAAAACAACTCATCGAGCAAATGCCCACGGGCGAACTCATCCTCGCGCCCTGGGGCGAGCGCATCACTGCGGAGCGCGATTTCTACGCGGCGTTCGCATCCAGCGAGGAATTTTTCGTTCGGCACGATACTCACGAAATCGGGAAGCTGCAAAGCTCGCTCGTCCCACCAATCGGCGAAAATCTCATCCTCGCAGGACGGCGCTGGGTTGTGGTGCTGATTGATTCCATCGCCAAGACAGCCTGGGTGCAACCAACGAAGGGAGGCAAAGCGCCCGTCTTTCTCGGCACGGCTGGTGAGATTCATACGCGCATCGTCGAGGAAATGGCCGCCACGCTCGCCGATGTGGACGAACCGCCTTACCTCGACGGCGCAGCACAAACACTTCTCAAAGCCGCGCGTGAAACTGCGTTGCGCGCTGGCGTCCTCGCGCCCGGATACATCGTCCGGCCCGAGTCAGTGCAATGGTTCCCCTGGCTCGGCACGCGCGGTTTGCTCACATTGAAGCTTCACGCGAAATGCGACGGCCTCGCGGCGGAGTGCGACACGCTATCCATCACCTACAACAAAACCGACCCCGTTCGCTGGCGCGCGCATCTCGAATCCATCTCGCGCGGCGACCGCACCGCGCTCGAACTTGCGCAACACATGGACGTGAAAACCTTCGACAAGTTTGACGAAACGCTCGCGGAGGAATTGCTGGACGAGGCGAACGCCCGCGACAGGCTCGACCTGCCCGGCGCGAACCTGCGCGCGAGGCAAGCCATTCACGCCCTCGCCACCACCGCGAAGCCATGAAGCCATCGTCCGAGAACGAAACGCCCGGCGACTTACCGCACGTTGGCCTTATGGAAATCGCCGTGCTCGTGCTCTCCGTGTATGTGCTCGGCGCGCTTCTCGCGCAGATCGTTTTTCACGTCCCGCCGGAAGTCAGCCTGCTTCTGGACCACATTGATGCCTTCGTGTGCGTCGTTTTTCTCGCCGACTTCGCGGTGCGCTTCCGGCGGGCACCGTCGAAGCTGGCTTTCATGAAGTGGGGCTGGATCGACCTCATTTCCAGCATCCCCGCTTACGACTTCCTCCGCTGGGGGCGCATGGTGCGGATCATCCGCATAGTGCGCATTCTGCGGGCATTCGGTTCCACGCGGCGCCTCGTCGCCGCCCTTTACCGCAATCGCACCAGGAGCCTCGCGCTGACAACCTTGCTCACCGCGTCGGTGCTCGTCATTTTTTCGTCCATCGCCGTGCTCGCATTTGAGGACAAAAATGAATCGAGCATCCGCACACCCTTCGACGCTCTGTGGTGGGCGGTTTCCACCATGACAACTGTCGGCTACGGCGACACGGTTCCGGTGACGGTCGAGGGGAAAATCGTCGCGATGATTCTCATGGTCACGGGCGTTGGCCTTTTCGGCGTGCTCACCGGACTTTTCGCGCGGCTCTTCATGGAGCCGGATCTGAAAAAGGAGGACGCCGACATTTCAGCGCTCACCACAGAAATTCGCGTTCTGCATGAGCGCATGGAGCGCATTGAGGGAAAACTAGATGAAGCATCGCGCAAAATCCTGGGTGGCTAAGTGACGCAATCGCGCACCGTGCCGGCTCAGACCGCGAAGAGGTCCGCGACTTTCAGCGTGAGCGCCACGGAGCGCAGGGTGAATGGCGCTTCCATCCCGCGCACGATTTCGAGCGGCTCCCAGCCGTCGGCGCGGCGGGAGATTTGCACTTCGGGGGCCTCGGGATTCGGATCGATGGTCACGAATTGTTCGAGCGTTTCGATGCGCGGATAGGTCGCGCGGCTTTCCCCACAGGCAAAGGTCCGCCGGTGCGGGCGCGGCTTGGGCGGGATTGACTGGTGGTTATTTCCGCGCGCCGATGTTAATGCAATCCGCAATGACCCTGCCACGCCACATCGCCATCATCATGGATGGCAACGGTCGCTGGGCGAAAGAGCGCGGGCTGCCGCGGATCAAGGGGCACGAGCAGGGCTCGGAGTCGGTGCGCGCGGTGACGGAGGAATGCGTGGAGCTCGGCGTCGAGTTTCTCACCGTGTATGCGTTCTCCACGGAAAACTGGAAACGTCCACCCGAGGAAGTGCAGGCGCTCTGGCTGTTGCTCGAACATTTCATCGCGCAGGAAATCCCGACGCTGATGAAAAACAACGTCCGGCTGCGCACCATCGGGCGCATTCACGAACTGCCCGAAAGCTGCCAGCGCGCACTGTCCGACGCCATCGCGCAGACCGCTCAAAACACGGCGACCAAGCTCATCCTCGCGCTGAACTACAGCAGCCGCACCGAACTCGTCGATGCCACGCGCGCGCTTTGCGCGCAGGCCGCGGCGGGTGCGCTCGACCCCGCGCGCATCGACGCCGACACGATCAGCGCGCACCTTTACACCCACGACATTCCCGATCCCGACCTGCTCATCCGCACCTCCGGCGAGCTGCGCCTTTCCAACTTTCTGCTGTGGCAACTCAGCTACACCGAGATCGTCGTGACCCCGAAACTCTGGCCTGATTTTGGGAAACAGGAACTGCGTGATGCGATCGCAGAGTTCAAGAAACGGCAGCGTCGCTACGGCGGCGTGTGATCGGGAAACGCCACGCATGGCTGCTCCGCCATTCGAAGTTTCCGCCTCGCGCCAATTCACCTCGTGGCTGCACGAGCAGCGCGTGTCGTTGGCGTTCACGACTTATCAGAGCGGGAAACTTTTTCTGCTCGGGCTGAATGCCGACGCGCGGCTTTCCGTTTTCGAGCGCACCTTCGAGCGGTGCATGGGGCTGTGCGCGACGGCGGATGCGCGGACGCTTTGGCTGTCGAGTTTGTATCAGCTCTGGCGTTTTGAAAACGCGCTACCCGATGGCGCGACGACGCCGGATGGGTATGACCGGCTCTACGTCCCGCAATGCGCGTGGACCACGGGGGACGTGGATGCGCACGACATCGCGCTCGACTCCGCTGGACGCCCGGTTTTCGTGAACACACTTTTCTCCTGCGTCGCCGCGCCGAGCGAGACGCACAGTTTTCGCCTGGTGTGGCAGCCGCCGTTCATCTCGAAGCTCGCGGCGGAAGATCGCTGCCATCTGAACGGGCTCGCGATGGAAAACGGCGCGCCGCGTTTCGTGACGGCGGTGAGCGCGAGCGATCTGCATGAAGGCTGGCGCGAGCATCGGCGCGCAGGCGGGATCGTGGTGGATGTCGCGAGCGGGGAGATCGTGGCGCACGGGCTCTCGATGCCGCACTCGCCGCGCATCGTGGGCGGGCGGCTGTTTTTGCTGAACAGCGGGGCGGGAGAAATCGGTGTGGTCGATCTCGCGAATGGAAAATTCGAGCCGATTTGCTTTTGTCCCGGCTACGCGCGCGGGCTGGCGGTGCATGGAAATTTTGCCGTCGTCGGGCTTTCGACCTGTCGCGAAAATCGCACCTTCAGCGGACTGCCGCTCGACGATGCGCTCGCGCAAAAAAACGCGCAACCGCGCTGCGGACTGCTCGTCGTGGACCTGCGCACGGGAGATGTGGTGCATTCGCTCACGATCGAGGGCGTGGTGCGCGAACTCTACGACGTGGCCGTGCTCCCCGGCGTGCGGATGCCGAGCGCGCTGGGTTTTAAGAGCGAGGAAATCCGCCGCACGATCACGATCGCAGAGTGAGGATTCAGGGTAGCACGCTCGTCCCGAGCGTTGGTTTCGGCGTCCCGCCGAAACGAACTTCCATGACGTGTCGCGGCTGATTTCGTGAACGAACTCCGGGGCAGCGCTTGAGGGAAGTTCGTCTCCGCGGGACGAGCGTGCTACCCGGATTCTGACTACCCACTTTTCCTGAAATAGACGGTCGCGGTTGCTGAGTATGTCACTAGCCTGCGTGCGGGCTTACGAACTTATGAATTCCTCCTCGTTCCGGCAGTTGCGGTGCAAACAGGCTTCCGCGCGTGGCAGGATCGAGCCGCTGGAAAGCCGCATCGCTCCGGCGCTCGCGAGTCCTTTTCCGCTCGGCGGCGTGGATGGTGCGAATGGGTTTCATCTTTCGGGGCTCGGCGCTTCGGGGTTTGCCGATCGACCGGCGGCGGGGGCGGGGGATGTGAATGGGGATGGTTTCGACGATGTGATTTTCGGCGCATCGGGGATCAATGCGGCGTTCGTCGTGTTTGGAAAGGCGGATGGTTTTCCCGCGGATCTGAATCTCACGACGCTCGATGGCACGAACGGATTTCGCATCGATGGCACGGCGGCTTCGCGGTCGTTCGGGCAGGTCGTGAGCGCGGCGGGCGATCTGAATGGCGATGGGTTTGCGGATGTCGTCGTCGGCGCGTTTAACGAAACCATCGGCGCGCGTTTTCAGGCCGGTGCGGCTTACGTCGTTTTTGGAAAGGCGACGTTCGCCGCGAATTTTTCGATCGCGGCGCTCGATGGCCCGAATGGCTTCAAAGTCAGCGGCGTGTTGGCGAACGATCAGACGGGTTCGGAACTCGGCGCGGCGGGCGATCTCAATGGCGACGGCTTCGACGATGTAGTCGTCGCTGCGCCGGGCGCGAATGTGCGCGGCTCCCCGGATGGCAGCGCGTTTGTCGTCTTCGGGCGGGCGGGCGGCTTCGCGGCTTCGCTCGCGCTCGGCGCGCTCACGGGCGCGAATGGTTTTCGAATCAACGGCGCGGCGGTGTCCGATTTTTTCGGCCAGCGGCCTTCCTCCGCGGGCGATGTGAATGGCGACGGGTTCGGCGATCTCATCGTCGGTGCGCCGGGCGCGGATGCGAACGGCGCGAATTCCGGCGCGGCCTACGTAATTTTTGGGCGGACGAATTTCGCCGCGACCCTCGAAGTCTCCGCGCTCACTGGCGCGAATGGTTTTCGCCTGCGCGGTGCGGCGGCGGGCGACCGCGCGGGGTTTTCCGTGGCGGGCGGTGGCGATGTGAATGGCGACGGTTTCGCGGATGTGGTGGTTGGCGCGTTTTTGGCGAATGCGAATGGCGTCGGCAGCGGCGCGGCTTACGTGGTCTTTGGCAAGGCGAGGGGCTTTGCCGCGAGTGTCGCGCTCGCAACCCTCGATGGCACCAATGGCTTTCGCCTGTCCGGCGAGGAGGCGCAGGCGCGCACCGGCTACTCGGTGCATCTCGCGGACGATGTGAATGGCGACGGTTTCGACGACGTGATCGTGAGCGCGCTGGGCTTCTCCGGGCGCGCGAGCAACGCTACTTCCTACGTCGTCTATGGACAGCCGGGATTCTCCGCGAGCATCGCGCTCGCGGACGTCGGCGTGGACGAGGGCGTGGCTGGCGTGAAGCTCCTCCGCGCGCAGGCGAACGACAGCTCGGGCAGCAACATCGGGGGTGGCGACATCAATGGCAACGGTTTCGAGGACATCGTGAGCAGCGATCTTTTCGGCGGCGCGGTGGTCTTCGGCTCGGGCTCGCCCGTCGTCTCGCAGCTCGGCGACAAGACGGCGAACACACTCACCGGCAGTGCCTTCAAGGACATCCTCATC
This sequence comes from Chthoniobacteraceae bacterium, assembly GCA_031409335.1. Lineage (GTDB taxonomy): Bacteria > Verrucomicrobiota > Verrucomicrobiia > Chthoniobacterales > Chthoniobacteraceae > JANLQB01. The sequence continues at coordinate 41,287 of JANNWY010000037.1, forward strand.
GGAGGCGCGGCGGGCGATTTGCTTTTGGGAAATGGCGGCGCGGATGTGCTGCGCGGCGGGCAGGGCGACGACGTGCTCGCGATCAGCGACCTGAGTTTTTTCAAAATCGCGGGCGGTCTCGGCACCGACACGCTGCGGCTCGATAGCGCGGGGCTTTCCCTTGATCTCACTATGATTCGGGACGCGAAAATCCAGGGCATCGAACGCATCGACCTCACCGGCTCGGGCGCGAACACGCTCACGCTCACCGCGCGCGAGGTGCTGAATCTTTCGCCCACCACGAACACGCTCACCGTCCTCGGCAACGCCGACGACCGCGTGAACTTCGGCGCGGGCTGGATTCGCGAGGCGAACCAGACGGATGGGGCGACGACGCTGAAAGTTTTCACCAACGGCGCGGCCACACTGCGCATCGCCGATGCAGTCGGCTCGCCGCTGCCGAAGGGTTACGTGTTGTCGATCGCGGGCACCGCTCTGCCGGGCCTGACGTTAAATGGCGCTGCAAACGATGCGGCAGCCTTTGTCGGCTCCGCAGGGGATGTGAATGGCGACGGCTTTGATGATTTTCTCATCGGCGCGATCCGCGAGTCTGCCAACGGTGCCTATTCCGGCGCGGCTTACGTCGTCTTTGGCAAAGCGGGTGGCCTCACCTCGCCGCTCGAACTCGCCAGCCTCAACGGGACGAACGGCTTCGCCATCCGCGGCGCGGCGGCGGCGGAACTGCTCGGCGGCAGCGTGAGCGCGGCGGGCGATTTCAATGGCGACGGTTTCGGCGACATCATCGTCGGTGCGACTAATTCCTTCGTCGGCACCAGTACGGGCGCGGCTTATGTGATCTTCGGAAAAGCAGGCCCGTTCGCCCCGGTGCTCGAAGTCTCCGCGCTCAATGGCACGAATGGCTTCAAGTTGCGCGGCGCTTCCCCCGGCGACCAGGCTGGCCGCGCCGTGCATTCGGCGGGCGACGTGAATGGCGACGGCTTCGATGATGTGGTGATCGGCGCGACGGCCGTGAAGACCGGCGCGGTGCTGTTCACGGGCCGCGCCTACGTCGTCTTCGGACGCGCGACGAGCCCCGGCGCGACGCTCGATCTCGCCTCGCTAAATGGCGCGAATGGTTTTGCCATCGCGGGCGTCACGTCCGTCGCGCAAGTCGGCGGAACGGTGGGCGGCGGCGATGTGAACGGCGACGGCTTTAGCGATGTGATCGTGGGCGCGATCGGCACGGGGAAAACCCACGTCGTTTTCGGCAAGGCCACGCCCTTCGCGCCGACGCTCGCCGTCACCGCGCTCAATGGCACAAACGGTTTCACGATCAATGGCGGTGCCCGGGATCCCGCGGCCAGCGTCAGCGCGGCGGGTGATGTGAATGGCGACGGCCTCGGCGATTTGCTCATCGCCTCGGCTTTCGTGGTCTTTGGCAAGGCCGGCAACACCTTTGGCGCGACCGTGAATCTGGCGGCGCTCACGGGCGCGAACGGCTTTCGCATCGACGTGAAGAACGTGGACGTCTCCCGCCAAAACTTGAGTGCCGCGGGCGACGTGAATGGCGACGGTTTCGACGATGTGCTCCTCGGCGCGCCCCGCACCGACTCGCGGGGCAGGGAAAGCGGCGAGGCTTACATCATCTACGGGGCTCCCGGGTTTGGTGCCGTGTTCAATCTCGCGGGGCTCGACGGAAAAAATGGCTTCGCGCTGCTCGGCGACCTTCCCTTCGCCCGCGCCGGAGCGACCGTGAGCAACGCGTGCGATGTGAATGGCGACGGCTTCGACGATGTGCTCGTCGGCAGCTACGGCCCGCTCTCCGGCGGAAATGCGTCGGGCCGCGACTATCTCATCTTCGGCTTCGACAGCGGCGCGGTGACGCAGCGCGGCGATGCGGGTGCGAACACACTGACTGCGACGGCGGGACGCGATGTGATCGTGGCCGGGCAGGGCAATGACACGGTGCTCGACGCGGGCTTCGGCGATGTGCTGCGCGGCGGGCAGGGCGACGATAATTTCTCGCTCACGAGCGGCCCGTTGAAGCGCATCGTCGGCGGGCACGGCTTCGACACGCTCGCGCTCAATGGCGGGCTGCTGCTCGATCTCACCGCGCGCCCCGTCTATCGCATCAACGGATTCGAGCAGATCGATCTGCGCGCCGGCGCGAACAGCCTCTCGCTCGACGCGCGGTCGCTGCTGAATTTTTCGCCCGACACGAACACCCTCATCGTCCGCGCCAATGCCGACGACATCGTGAACATCGGCAAGCCCTCCGACTGGACCGCGCTCGGCACCGAAGTCATCGACGGCGACACCTTCACCGTGCTCCAGCAAGGGCAGGCGATTTTGAAAGTGAGCAGCTTCATCGCGCCGGTCGTGACGCTCGTGAATCCGACCACCGCGACCTACACCGACGTGGACGGCGATCTCGTGACGATCAAGACCAGCAAAGGAACGCTGGGCCTCTCGGACTTTTTTCTTTTCAGCTCCGGCGCGGTCGGCGGCGCGCAACTCGCGGCGGTGAACTTCGAGGATGACGGCGCGGAATTTCGCAACGCGGACCTCACGATCACCGCCGCGCGCACGGCCATCGGCGGCGATGGGCGCGTGAATGTGGGGCGCATCGACGCGACCGGCGTCGATCTCCGAAACGTGAGCGTCGAGGGCGATCTGCGCGCGATTTTTGCGGGCGATGCGAACCTCGTCACCACCGGACTCGCGGCGCTGACGATCGGCTCGATGGGCCGCCTGGGCTTGTCCACGCAAGGCGGGAGCGGCTTTGGCTTCAGCACCGTGCAGGGTGAACTGGGCGCGCTGAATATCGGGAGCGATCTCGTGAGTGCGCCGATCAATGTTTCGGTTGGCGCGGGGAAACTCGGGTTCGGCGCGGTGAACATCGGCGGTTCGATTCTCGGCGGTGTCGAAATTTTCACCGGGCTGACCACCGACGGCGCGGCGGGGGCGATCGTGATCGGGCAGGACATTCGCGGCGGGACCGGAGAAAGCACGGGCCGGATTTTCGTCGGCGGAAATATCGCGAGCCTCACCGTCGGCGGCTCGGTGGTCGGCGGCAGCGGCGCGTTCAGCGGCGCGGTTTTTTCACAAGGCACCATCGGCGCGGTGAAGATTGGTGGCGACCTGGATTCCAGCATCATCGCGGCGCGCAACGGCGTCGCGTCGGCCAGCATCGCGGGCAGCGTTTTGAATTCGCGCATCCTCGCCGGCTACGACTCGTCGATCGCGCCGGTGAATGCCGACGCCACCATCGGCGCGGTCGCGGTCGCGGGCGATTGGGTCGCGAGCAGCCTCGTGGCGGGCGCGATGTCCACCGATGCGTTTTTTGGAAATGGCGGGGACGCGCTCATCGCGGGCGGCGATCCCGCGAAGGTCGCGACAATCGCGAGCATCGCCATCGCGGGGCAGGTGCTCGGCACCGTCGGCGGCGCGGATTTTTACGGATTCGTCGCCGAGCGCATCGTCAGCTTCTCGGTCGGCGGCACCGCCTTCCCGCTGACCGCCGGACGCTCGAACGACCTCGCGGGCCTCGATGTCGGCGCGACTTTCGATGTGAAAGTGCGCGAGGTGAACGGCACCGCGTCGCCCGCCGTGTCGAGCGATCCCGGCGCGTCCGGCTTCCCGCTCGGCTCGCTCGATGGCACGAACGGCTTCCGTTTCAACGGCACTCCCACCGACTTCGACTTGGGTCGCGGCGTCGCCGCCGCGGGCGATGTGAATGGCGATGGGTTCGGCGATTTCATCGTCGGCGCACCCGGCGGAAATACCGTCGCCGGGATCGCTTTCGGCGAAGCCTACGTCGTCTTCGGTCGCGCGGGCGGCGCGCCGCCGGTGCTCGCCACCACCGCGCTCGATGGCACGAACGGCTTCCGCATCAATGACAGCGTGCCGGACGGAACTGGCGGCCCGCAGCTCGGCCTCGCGGTCGGCGGCGCGGGCGATGTGAATGGCGACGGCTTTGACGATGTGATTGTCGGCGAGATCGCGAGCGGCGGTCTCTCCGGCACGCGCGAGGCGGCGTTCGTGATTTTTGGCAAAGCGTCCGCCTTCACCGCGACCGTGGATGTGAATGCGCTGAACGGCGCAAACGGTTTCACCCTCACGCGCCCGCTCGCCGTCGATCCGAGTTCCAGCACCTTCTTCCGCATGAGCACGAGCGGCGTCGGCGACTTGAACCAGGACGGCTTCGACGACATCGCGATCGGCGCGGTGAACGCGGATTTCACCGCGCAAAATGCGGGCGCGCTCTTCGTCTATTTTGGAAAGGCGATATCACCCGCGAACGTCGATCTCACCACGCTCAATGGCACGAACGGCTTCCGCTTCGATGGCGCGACGGCGTTCGCGAATCTCGGCTACTCGGTGAGCCCCGCGGGCGATGTGAATGGCGACGGTTTCGACGACCTCATCGCCGGCGCGAACCGCGCAAAAGTCGGCGCATCCTCGGACGGCGCGGCCTACGTCATCTTCGGAAAAAACACGGCCTTCCCCACGAGCTTCAACCCCGCGGCGCTCGATGGCGCGAACGGTTTTCGGATCCCCGGAATCGCCGACCGCGCCGATACCGGCAACCTCGTGAGCGGTGGCGGCGATGTGAACGGCGACGGTTTTTCGGACATCGTGATCGGCGCGCCGCATGCCGGACCGGGCTCCAATTTCACGGCGAGAGCTACGTGGTCTTCGGCAAAAAACCAGCGTCAGCGGAAATTTCCCCGCCGACTTTTCGCTCGCATCGCTCAATGGCGCGAACGGTTTCAAGATCACCGGCGAGAGCGAATACGACTACGCCGGGCGCGGGGTCATCGCTGGCGATGTGAATGGCGACGGCCTCGCGGACATCCTCATCGGCGCGCCGGGGCTCGATGGGAAAAACGAATTCAAGGGCGGCGGCTACGTCGTCTATGGCCGCGCGACGATGCCCGCGAATGTCGCGCTCGCCACGCTCACCAGCGCGCAAGGCTTCAAGCTCCTTGGCCCGGAGTTGCTCGACCAGGTGGGCAAGTCCGTGAGCGGCGCGGGCGACTTCAACGGCGACGGACGCGCCGACCTACTCTTCGGCGCATCGTTCGCGACGCCGAACGCGACCGGCAGCGGCTCCGTCTTCCTCGTGCTCGACGCCGCGACCACCGGCCCGCAGGCAGCGCTTTCGCCCGACGGAAAAACCGCCGTCTTCACCGACGTGGACGGCGACCGCGTGAAAATCACGACGACACGCGGAGCGTTCGTGCAAAGCGATTTCACGCTCCTCCGCGCGGGAAAAGTGGGCGGCGCGCAACTGCAAACGCTCGACCTCACCGGCCTCGCACACGCTGCGTTCGCGGGCGCAAACATTTCCCTCACCGCCACGCGCAGCGCGGTCGGCGGCGATGGTTTTGTGAACCTCGGCCACCTCAATGCGACCGGCACCGATCTCGGCGCGGTGCGCATCGAAGGCGACCTCGGCCAGATCGACGCGGGCAATCCGCTGCTCGCCGCGCCGGCACTGGCGGGCCTCGCCGTGCAATCGCTCGGCCGCCTCGGCACGAGCACGCAGGCGGCGGGCGGTTCGCTGGAAAGCGACATCGCGGGGCAACTCGGCGGGCTGCTCGTGAAGTCGGATGTCGTCGGCGCGTTCGTCACGACTACGGACCTCGGCGCGATCACCATCGGCGGCGCACTGCGCGGCGGCGCGGCGGCAAATAGCGGCTCGCTTTTCGCGGCGGGCGACATCGGCGTGGTGCGCATCGGGCAGGGCATCATCGGCGGTGGCGGCGCGCATTCCGGCAGCATCGAGGCCGGCGGCGCGATCGCGAAAATCACGCTCGGAAATTCCATCCGCAGCGGCAGCCTGCTCGCCGGGACAAAGATCGGCGCGATCGACATCGGCGGCGACGCGTTTGGCGCGCGCATTTTCGCAAAAGGCAACCTGCTCCCGGTGAACGATGCGCGAGCCGTGGCGATCGACAGCCTCGTGGTCCGCGGCTCCGTGCAGAGCAGCGTGATTTTCGCCGGCTACGATCGCGACGGCGCTGCCGCAAATCCCGACGCGCAGATCGGTGGAGTCGTCGTGACGCAGGATTGGATCGCCAGCGATCTCGTCGCCGGCGCGATCGCGACCGATCCATTTTTCGGCAACGGCAACGACGTCTCAATCAGCGGTGGCAACGCCATCGTCTCGCGCATCGCCAGCATCCTCATCCGCGGCCAGGCGCTCGGCACAGTGCTCCCCGGCGAACACTTTGGCTTCATCGCGCAGGCGATCGGCACCTTCACGATCGGCACCACCGCCTTTCCCCTCACGCCGGGTGCGGGAAATGATCCCGGCCTCGCCGTCGGTGCGATGGGAGATTTGCGGATCGGCGAAGTGTGAATCAGCAGCTAGCGACCTGCCGCCGGAAATCGCTGGGCGACTGGCCGGCGATGCGGCGAAACATGCGGTTGAAATGCGTGAGCGATGCGAAGCCAGCCTCGTAGGCGATTTCCGTGATGCGCGCCTGCGGATTCGCCAGCAGCTTTTTCGCTTTCGCGATGCGGACCATCGAGAGGTATTGGGTGAAAGTCATGCCGGTGGCGCGCTTGAAGGTCTTGCAAAAGTGGAAGGTGCTCGTGTGAACGCCGCGCGCGATTTCGGCGAGGGTGAGCGGGTCGCCGCTGCGCGCTTCGATGATTTGCCGGGCGCGCTCGACCATGGGCGGCTCGGCGTGGGCCTGCTGCGTGGCGATCTGCTCCGCGGCGATGGCGAGGTGCTGAGCAAAGACTTCGAGCAGGCGCAGGACGGCGTCATATTGTTTTCGCGCGATCACCCGCGTGCCGAAATACGCCGTTTCCAGCGTCCCCCAATCGACGTCGGCACCGCCCTTTTTCAAGAACGCGGTGACCCGGCGGAAGTCCGCGGGCGTGAGCTTTTTCAACGCCACCTGCCCGGTCTGGAGAAAGCCGAGCACTTGGTCTCCGACGCGCACCGGCACGGCGGAATCGGTGAGCCCGGCGATGCACGCGGCGGTTTGCGTTGCTCCGTCGATGCCGGTGGCGGCGAGCTTTTCCTGCATGTCCACGCACATGCGGCATCCTGGTTCGCTCTCGGCCATGTGGTTGCAAAACTCGTTGGTTGCCGCGCTGCCGCGCATTCCAGGGCGTTTCTTTCCGGCCGGCGCGAAAGTCAGCGGCAGACCCGTCGCCTCGGCAAACGCGCGCTCGTAGTCGCGCAGGATGTGCGACTGCGAGAGTTTTTCGGAGATCGTGCCGGGCTGGGAATTCATCACGAGGCAATGCATATCAGCACGCGCGAACCACAGCAACGCAACCGAGGGTGATTCTTGCCCAAGCGAGGGAGAGCGCGCGGCGCGGCGCGGCGGCAAGGTGCGCCCGTGATGGAAACACATGCAGTCGAATCCGAGCGCGACACCGGCCCTTGTGGCCGGTGCGCACAATGCCGCTGTGGTGAAAAAAGCGCGGCTCCACCTGAGATCGAGGCGGCATTCCGTGCCGTTCACGCGACCGTGTCGCCTTCCGTTTCCATCACAGCGATGCCCGTTGTGAGCGGTGCGGAATCCCGTCTCTATCCGGTGGCCGGAGCAGACGCATGAATGTCATCGCACTGACCATATTCGTCGGCCTCATCCTCGTGGGTTTCTTCGTGATCCTGTGGATCGCCTCGGCGTGCGACCCGCGCAGCTTCAACGAACGCGACGCGCTGCTCCCCCTGGAACCCGACTCACCATCTTCCAGCAAGACCAACCCATGAGCACCCTGCCCGCAGCCACGAAAACTCGCATCGAATACGACGACACACCCGTCCGCCAGTTCATGGTGGCATCCATCTTCTGGGGGATTGTGGGAATGCTCGTCGGCGTCCTCATCGCCGTGCAACTCGGTGTCTGGCAGGCAAACTTTAACACGTCATGGCTGACCTTTGGCCGGCTCCGTCCCTTGCACACGAATGCAGTCATCTTCGCATTCGTGGGTAACATGATGTTCGCGGGCATCTATTACTCGACGCAGCGATTGGTGAAGGCGCGAACCGCTTCCGGTCTCCTATCCGCGATCCACTTCTGGGGATGGCAGGCGATCATCGTTGCCGCAGCCATCACGCTCCCGCTTGGACTTACTCGCGGAAAGGAATACGCCGAGCTAATCTGGCCGATCAATATCGCGGTCGCGCTGATCTGGGTGGTCTTTGCGATCAACTTTTTCTGGACGATCGCGCGCCGGAACGAGCCCAGCCTTTACGTGGCCATCTGGTTCTATATCGCGACGATTATCACCGTGGCGATGCTCTACATCGTCAATCATCTGTCCATCCCGACTAGCTGGACACATAGCTATCCGATCTTCGGCGGCGTGCAGGATGCGCTGGTCCAGTGGTGGTATGGGCATAACGCCGTCGCCTTCTTCCTCACCACGCCGATCCTCGGCATCATGTATTACTGTCTGCCCAAGGCGGCGGAGCGGCCGGTGTATAGCTATCGGCTTTCGATCGTTCACTTCTGGTCGCTGGTCTTCATCTATATCTGGGCGGGGCCGCATCATTTGCTGAATACCTCGCTGCCCGTGTGGCTTCAGTCTCTGGGAATGATCTTCTCGCTCATGCTCTGGGCACCGAGCTGGGGCGGGATGCTGAATGGGCTGCTCACTCTGCGCGGTGCCTGGCACAAGTTGCGCACCGAGCCTGTGCTCAAGTTCTACGTGGCTGCCGTCACCTTCTATGGCATGGCGACCTTCGAGGGGCCGCTGCTCTCGATTCGCTCCGTGAATGCGCTCTCGCACTACACCGACTGAGGCATCGCCCACGTCCATGGCGGCGCGCTGGGATGGAATGGGTTCATGGCGGCGGGAATGTTCTACTGGCTGGCTCCGCGCTTGTGGAAACGTCCGCTGCATTCGCAAAGCGCGGCGAACATGCACTTCTGGCTAGGGACCGTCGGCATCCTGATCTACATGGCTTCGATGTATGTCTCGGGCATCCTGCAAGGCTTGATGCTCAGCGCGACCAAGGACGCCGGCACGGTGCTGGCCTATCCAAACTTCATCGAAGCCGTGACCTCAACGAAAATGCTGATGCACGTCCGCGCGCTCGGCGGACTCATGTATCTCGTGGGCTTCTGCATCCTCGCGTGGAATATCTGGAAGACTGCCAAAGGCGCGGAAACGGTGAATGCCGGCGTGGAAGTCTATGTGCCGGAGAAGCCGGTCAACATGGGTCTGGTCGGTGGCTTCCTGAATGCGCCGGTTATCTATACCGTGTTGCTGATGATCTTCATCTCAGGCTGGGCTGCTCTGCCGCGGCTGGGTAGCGCCTTCTGCATCATTGCCATCCTGGCGACTTGCATGGCGATGAGCATGAACATCGAGTTCTCCAAAAAAGGCTGGGGTGATTGGTATGAGCGGCTGCTGGCGAATGCCCTGCCTTTCACCGCGCTCACGGCGGCGGCGGCTTTCATCGGCGGCCTCGTCCAGATCATCCCGACGGTGATGGTGAATACCGGCGCAAGCATCGAAGGGATCCGTCAGATTCCTTACACGCCGCTCGAGCTGGCAGGTCGCGACATCTATGTCCGCGAAGGCTGCTACAACTGTCACTCGCAGCAAATCCGCACCCTCGTCGGCGATGTGCTGCGCTACGGCGACTACTCCAAGATCGGTGAAAGCATCTACGATCATCCCTACCAATGGGGCTCGAAGCGCACCGGCCCGGACCTCGCCCGGCAAGGCGGAAAGTATCCGAATTCCTGGCACTACTTCCACATGCGCGACCCACGCCAGATCAGCCCCGGCTCGACCATGCCCGACTATCCGTGGCTTTTCACCGACAAGACCGACACCCTCGCCCTGCCAAACAAGCTCTCCGTCCAGCGCAAGATCGGCGTGCCTTTCCCACCCATGACCGAAGCCGAAATCCAGCAAGCCTGCGACACGCAGTCTGCCGCGATTTCCACCGATCTGAAGACTGCCGGGGCCGAAGTCGCGCCGAATCGCGAGATCGTCGCGCTGATCGCCTATCTCCAAAAACTCGGCAAAGCCGAACAGGTCACACCCGCCGCAGCTCAGAAAACCGCCGCTAACTAATACCCATCATGTTCCAGCGAATCGTCGTCGAAGAATGGCAGCGCGCCCTCAGCGTCATGAGCATCGTGCTCTTCTTCTCCGTCTTCATCATCCACACGATCCGGGTCCGCCGCATGTCGCGCGAGACCGTCGCGCACCTGGAAAATCTTCCACTCGAAAAGGACGACCATGCCTGACTCCACGCAACCATCCCACGACCCAGTCATCGACTGCGACCTGCGCGCGCATAGCTACGATGGCATCCAAGAATACGACAAACGCCTCCCGCGCTGGTGGCTGCTCACGCTCTACGGCGCGATGGTTTACGCCGTGCTTTACTGGTCCTACTACCATGCCTACAAGATCGGTGGGGAACCTGGACGCGCCCTTGAGTTGCAGATGGCGGAAAACGCCGAACGCGCACTCAAGAACTCCGGTGTCATCGACGACAGCGTCTTGTATCGGATGAGCCTCGATCCACAGGCACTCGCTGCCGGGAAAGTCACGTTTGATACTACGTGCGCCGCCTGCCACAAGCCGGACATGACGGGCCTGATCGGGCCGAACCTCGTGGACAACCAATGGATCCACGGCGGGAAACCGATGGATTCCGTCAAGGTCGTCGTGGAAGGCGTCCTCGCGAAAGGCATGCCCGCGTGGGGACCGGTGCTTGGGAAACAGAAGATCACGGAAGTCATTGCCTACATTTTCGCCAACCACAAACCGGGCGAGGAAGTCGTCGTCGTTCCCGGCTGGACGCCACCCGGCTTGCCGGCGCCCGCAGCTACGCCGTGATCGAACCACCACCCCGCCCTTCGCTCGATTCCGTTGCGACGATCAACGACGACGGCTCGCGGCGGTTCATTCATCCGACGGAAATCACGGGCTTCTTCGCCCGCTGGCGCGCGCTCCTCGCCGTCGTGCTCACGGCGATTTACGTCGCGCTGCCGTGGATTCAGATCAATGGCAACCCGGCGCTTTTCCTCGATGTCGCGCACCGGCAATTCCACTACTTCGGCCTCACCTTTCTCGGGCAGGATGTGTGGATTGCATTCTTCGTGCTGACGGGCATCGGCTTCTGCCTGTTCTACGTCACCGCGCTGCTCGGTCGCGTGTGGTGCGGCTGGGCCTGTCCGCAGACGGTCTTGCTCGACATCGCGCGCCGCATCGACCGCCTCTGCGAAGGCAACGCCGCGACCCGGCGCAATCTCCATCGCACGCCGTCCACGTTTGGGAAAAGCGTGCGCGTTTTCGCAAAGCACGCGCTCTACGCGCTTCTCGCGCTGCTCCTCGCGCACGTGCTGCTTTCCTACTTCGTCTCGCTGCCGCGGCTCTATGGAATGATGAGCCATTCGCCGGGAGAGAACTGGGGCTCGTTCGTCTTCGTCTTCGTCTTCGCCGCCGCGCTGTGGTTCGACCTCGCCTGGTTTCGCGAGCAATTTTGCATCGTGCTCTGTCCCTACGGACGCCTGCAATCGGCGCTCATCGACAGCGATTCGCTGGTCGTCGGCTACGACACCAAACGCGGCGAGCCGCGCGGGAAAAAGGGCACGGAAGGAGCCGGCGATTGCGTGGATTGCCTGCGCTGCGTGCAAGTCTGCCCGACCGGCATCGACATCCGCCAGGGCCTGCAAATGGAGTGCATCGGCTGCACCGCATGCATCGACGCGTGCGACGATGTGATGACGAAAATCAAGCGCCCGCGCGGCCTTATCCGTTACGATTCGCGCCACGGATTTCAGGGAAAAGCCACCCGCTGGCTGCGTCCGCGCACCCTGCTCTACACTGCGCTCGCCCTGCTCGGCGCAGCCGCGCTCACCGCCGCGACCTCGACGCTAAAATCCGCCGCTGTCGGCCTCACCCGCGTCACCGGCATTCCCTACACGGTCGAAGGCGGCGTGGTGCGAAACCAGTTCCTCGTCCGTTTGCTGAACAAGCGAAACACCCCCGTCACCTTCCAAATCGAAATCGCGGGCGGCCCGCAAAGCCTGCACTGGACAGGCGTGGAAGGCGGCGTCCCGGTCGCGGCTCTAGGCGAGGAAATGCGCACGCTCGTCCTCACGCTGCCGCGCGCGGATTTGAAAATGGAACTCCCGATCCGCTTCCGCATCACATCGGGCGACGGCACCGTCATCGAAAAACCGGCCACTTTCCTCGGCCCCGTGACCCAATGAAAAACCGTCCCTGGATCTGGATCATCCTCGCGAACCTCGTCCTGATGGGCGGCATCGTGACGCTCGTTGTCATTGCCGTGAAACACCAGGAGCCATCCGTTCCCATCGAGCATGGACGCTAGCCTCGCCACACCCATTGCCGCGCTCGTCGCGGGGCTCGCGACCAGCGTCCATTGCACGGCGATGTGCGGGCCGCTGGCTTGCGCGATGAAAGTGCGGCCGGTCGAATATCACGCGTCGCGTTTCATCTCATACTCGATCGCCGGAGCGCTCTGCGGCGCGGCGGGCCAGAGCGTCGCCGCGCTGCTCCAGGGCAGCACCGCGCGCATCGTTCCGTGGGCGTTCGCCGTCGTGCTCATCGTGCTCGGTTTTGGGTTGGAGAAGAGAATCCCGCAGCCGCGGTTCATGGCCGCATTTCTTTTCCGCGTGCGGCTGAATCGCTCGCTCGGCTGGCTCACACCGTTGCTGCCGTGCGGCCCCCTCTGGCTCATGCTTGGCGCGGCGGCGATCACCGGCACGTGGATGAGCGGCGCGCTGCACATGGCCAGCTTCGCGCTTGGCACGATCCCACTTCCACTGCTCGCGCAGGCGCAGGCGGCGCGCGTGCAGGCGCGCTTTTCGCCGACGATGCTGCTGCGCTCGCAGCGGGCGTTAGCCTTCGCCTCCGCTGCGCTGCTCATCTGGCGCGCCGCACTCCCGCTCCATGCAAGCTGCCACTGAGGATAACATCCGTCCCATCGGTCCCATGCGTCCCAAGCCTTATGGGACCGATGGGACGAATGGGACCAATGTCCGCTGCATCCACTGCGGCACGCCGTTTCGCCCGAGCGCGCACCGCCCGGATTTCTGCTGCGCGGGCTGCCAGTTCGTCCACGCGCTGATCGCGAAACACGGCCTCGGCCAGTTCTACGATTTGCAGGAAGGCGGCGTGCCGCCGGTGCCATCGCTCGTCTTCCAAAAGCGCGACTACGCATGGCTCGAAGATCTTGCGCGCGATTCCGCCGGGGCGCTCACGCTCGACGTGCAGGGCCTCTCCTGCATCGGCTGCGCGTGGCTCATCGAGAAACTCTTCACGCGCCAGCCCGGCGCGCTCGCCATCCACGTCGATCCCACGCTCGGCCGGCTCGCGCTCCGCTGGCAGCCCGGCGTCTTCGATGTCGTCGCGTTAGCGCGCGAGCTGCAAACCTTTGGCTACCTCGTCGGCCCACCCGGCCAGACCTCCGCGCCGGCCAGCCGCGCGCTGAATCTCCGCCTCGGCCTCTGCGCCGCGCTCGCGATGAACACGATGCTCTTCACCCTGCCGCGCTATCTCGGCATGGCAGGCGACTTCCAGTTCGCGCCCCTTTTTCAAAGGCTCGCGCTCATCCTCGGCACGGCCAGTTTCCTCATCGGCGGCAGCTATTTCTTCGTCCGCTCGTGGCGCAGCCTGCACCAGCGCGTCCTGCACATCGACCTCCCGATCTCGCTTGGCCTCATCGCTGCATACACTGGCTCCGTCTTCGCATGGACGCGCGGCGCGGATGGCTTCGTCTATTTCGATTTCGTCGCGACGTTCACCTTCCTCATGCTCGCCGGACGCTGGCTCCAGCAGAAGGTCGTCGAGCGCAACCGTCATCAACTTCTCTCCGCGCAAGCCGCGCCGCCGCCGGTGCGCGATGCCGCCTCCGGCGAAAGGCTCGATGTCACCGCGATCAGCACTGGCACAGCATTCAGAGTCGATCCCGGCCAGACGGTGCCGGTCCTTTCACGGCTGAATTCCGCCGCCGCCACGCTCGGCCTCGAGTGGATCAGCGGTGAAAGCGAGACCGCCACCGCGCAGCGCGGACGCCTCGTGCAAGCTGGTGCCGTGAACTGCGGCCAGCACGCGATCGCGCTCGAAGCGCTCGAACCGTGGAGCGATTCGCTGCTCGCGAAACTCCTCCGCATCACGCCCGGTACCGCGCCGCGGAATCCCGCGCTCGAACGTTTCCTGCGCGGTTACATCTTCGTCGTGCTCGCGCTCGCGGCGCTCGGCTTTGCCGGGTGGTGGGCCGCGACGGGTGCGCTGCTCCCTTCCCTGCAAGTGCTCATCTCCGTCCTCGTCGTCTCGTGCCCGTGCGCGTCCGGCGTCGCGCTTCCGCTCGCCAGCGATCTCGCCGCATCACGGCTGCGCCGGCTCGGCGTCTTCATCCGCAACTCCGATCTCTGGGCAAAGCTCGACCGCGTCCGCAGCGTGATCTTCGACAAAACCGGCACGCTCACCCTCGAAACCATTTCGCTGAAAAATCCCGAGGCCGCGCGCAATCTCGCCGTCGAAGAACGCCGCGTCCTGCTCGCGCTGGTCCACGACAGCCTGCATCCCGTGAGCGGATGTCTGCGCGAACAATTGCTCGCCGATGGCGTCCAGCTCGCGACGACATCGCGCCCGCACGAAATCATCGGCTTTGGCCTGGAGCTGCACCATGCGGGTTCGGTCTGGCGGCTCGGTCGTCCCGAGTGGAGCGGCGCGGACCGCGCGGGCGAATGCGCCTTCACCCGCGACGGCGAAACGCTCGCGAGCTTCCGCTTCGGCGAAGAGGCCCGCGCCGATGCCATCGAGGAAGTCCGCGCGCTCGAAGCTGGCGGCTGCCGCGTTTTCATCCTCAGCGGGGATCGCACCGCCAAAGTCGCGAACATGGCCGCGCATCTCAGCCTCCCGCCGGAACAATGCCGCGGCGAAATGTCGCCCGAGCAGAAAGCCGAATGGGTCGAGCGTTTCGACGCGCACGACACGCTCTACATCGGCGACGGCGCGAACGACTCGCTCGCCTTCGACGCCGCCTGGTGCAGCGGCACGCCCGCCATCGACCGCGGATTGCTGGAGCAAAAAGCCGACTTTTACTTCCTCGGCCGCGGCCTCGGCGGCGTCCGCGCCCTGCTGCAAACCGCCGCCGCGCGCCGTCGCATCTCGCGCGCCGTGGTCGCATTCGCGATCACCTACAACGCCGTCGCCATCGCCCTTTCCCTCGCGGGAAAAATGAACCCGCTCCTCGCCGCCGTGCTCATGCCCGCCAGCTCACTCGTCTCGCTGGCGATCGTAGTCATCGGGCTCCGCGCCACGGGGCGGCAGGCGGTGTAAATACTGCGAGACCGACGGCACGGGCGGCCCTTGCCAACCCTGCGCACCACGTCTATGCAAGCGACCCGATGTTTTTCCTCACGCCCCGTCACGTCAAATATGGCCGCGAATTTGCCAAGGACGCGCTCAAACTTCTCGCATAAAAACGCGACCGGCTTAGTGACGCGACCATCTCGGTTTTGGTGGGGTGAATTAAAAAACTTGCAACGGCGGTAGCCTCGCGCGAGGAACGCGCGATCGAGGAAGCCGCGGGCGCACTGGACAAACAGTGCTCCGGTTTCGTGAAGCCGCCCAAGGACGCGGGGCTGCGGGAAAACTGCGAAGTGTTCCTCGTGGCGATCGTCGTCGCGCTCGGCGTGCGCACGTATTTTTTGCAGCCGTTCACGATTCCCACCGGCTCGATGTTCCCGACGCTGAACGGCATCATCGGCGTCAAGACCGACGAGCCGCCGCCGAACATCGTGACGCGGATCGCGCACTTCGCGTGGCACGGGCGGACGTATGTCAATGTGGTCGCGAAAACGGACGACGTGATCACTGACATTCGCGAGGTGAAATCGCTGCCGTTTCTGAATACGAAATTCGGCTTCATGTCGCGCACCGAGATCGTCGGAAAGCGCAGCAGCTACGTGGTGGATTGTCCGCTCGACACGCTGATGCGCGATGTGATCCGGCCCGTGCGGGAGTTCAAAGCAGGGGATGTGATCGCGCGCGGATATTACAACACGGGAGATCACGTCTTCGTGGACAAGATGAGCTATCACTTTCGCAAACCGAAAGGCGGCGAGGTGTTTGTTTTCAACACGCAGAAAATCCAGACCAACGAAAACAAGGGGAAACCGGACAACTGGCCATCGCAGTTTTACATCAAGCGCCTCGTCGGCACGCCCGGCGACACGCTGCAAATCAAGCAGCCGGAATTGTTCGTGAACGGCAAACGCGCGGAAGGCCACGGCTTCGATCGCGTGATGTCGCTGAAGGACGGATACCGCGGCTATTGCAATGGGTTTCAGTTCGCGAGTTTCAAATATCTGCTGAAGCCGGAGGACACGCTGACGCTGGGAACGGCGGAGTATTTCGCGATGGGCGACAACAGCTATCACAGCTCGGACAGCCGCGATTGGGGGACGGTGCCGCAGCAAAATATCATGGGGCGCGGGGTGTTCGTTTACTGGCCATTTACTCCGCATTTCGGGCTGATCCGGTAGCGAAAACGTAAGGCGGACACTCCTGTCCGCAGTGTTTCCGAAGAGACTGCGGACGGGAGTGTCCGCCTTACGACGGAAATACTCTTTGCCCCGCCATCACCGTTTCCCTACTCTTTTCGGCACTTCCAAAACGCGGACCTATTCCTATGAGCACTCTCAGCCAACTCGACCAACTCAAGCAATTCACCAAAGTCGTCGCCGACACCGGCGATTTCGAGGCGATGAAGGAATTCAAGCCGCAGGATGCGACGACGAATCCATCGCTCATCCTCGCCGCGGCGACCAAGCCGCAGTACGAACACATCGTCAACGAAGTCGTCGCGAAGCGGAAAGGCAGCGGGCTCACCGGCGGCAAGCAGATCGAGGACATCATCGACCATGTGCTCGTCGCGTTTGGGTTGGAAATTCTCAGCATCGTCCCCGGTCGCGTCTCCACCGAGACGGACGCGCGCCTTTCCTTCGACACCGCGGGCTCGATCGCAAAAGGCCGCCAGCTCATCGAGCTGTATAAAGCCGCCGGCATTCCTAAGGAGCGCATCCTGATCAAAATCGCATCCACGTGGGAAGGCATCCGCGCCGCGGAGGTGCTGGAAAAGGAAGGCATCCACTGCAATCTCACGCTGCTCTTTTCGTTGCCGCAGGCGATCGCTTGCGCCGAGGCGGGCGCGCAACTCATCTCGCCGTTCGTGGGCCGCATTTACGATTGGTATAAAGCGACGAACAAACGCGATTACACCGGTCCCGAAGACCCCGGCGTGCAATCCGTCGCGACCGTCTTCAACTACTACAAGAAGTTCGGCCACAAGACCGAGGTCATGGGTGCGAGCTTTCGCAACGTCTCGCAAATCGTCGAACTCGCCGGCTGCGACCTGCTCACGATCAGCCCCGATCTGCTCGCAAAACTGGCGGCTTCCACCGAGCCGGTCACGAAGAAGCTCGACGCCGACGCCGCGAAAAACTCGGACATTCAAAAAATCGCGATGGACGAAAAATCGTTCCGCTTCCTCGTCAACGAAGACGCGATGGCGACGGAGAAAACCGCGGAAGGCATCCGCAAATTCTCCGCGGACATCGTGAAGCTGGAGAAAGTCATCGCCGGGAAACTTGCCTAGTTATTTATGATCGCCGCCGTCCTGCTCGTCACCATCGCCATCGTTTACCGCATCGTCATCGGCGTTGCCGGCATGAATCAAATGGAATGGCTGCACAACTTCTCGCCCATGGCAGCGATCGCGTTGTGCGGGGCCATCTACTTTCCGCGGAAGATCGCGATCCTCGCGCCGCTTGCCGCGTTCTTCGTGTCGGATCTCGTCCTGAACGCATACTACCTTTCAACGCCGCACGTTCAGTCGCTCGTCAGCGTGAGGATGATCCCCGAATACCTCGCGCTCGGCCTCGTCGCGGCGCTCGGTTGGAAGCTGCGAGCACGGCCAAAAGCGGCGCTGATCCTCGGCGCGAGCGTGCTGGGTTCGATCGCGTTTTACGTCATCACGAATACTGGCGACTGGCTCACCGAACCGCTCTACGCCAAGACCCTCGCTGGCTGGGCGCAGGCGCTCACGACCGGCCTGCCCGGCTATCCGCCGACCTTCACGTTCTTTCGCAACACCTTCGCCAGCGACATTCTTTTCACCTCGATCTTCGTCGCCTGCATGTCGTGGCAACGCGCCAGCGCGCCGGAACAAATCGCGGCAGCGGTGCGGTAACGCGCCGTGGCTTGCCGCTCCAGCGGCGAGTGGGGCAGGCGGCGGGGCGGGTTCTCCTCCCGGCACCTTTCCCACACCCCCCGGGTGCGGCAAGCCACGGCGCGGTACCGCACCGCTGCCGCGATGTGTTCCGGCGCGCGGGCGCG
>JANNWY010000038.1:0-14683 GCA_031409335.1 Chthoniobacteraceae bacterium
CCCGCCGAAACGAACTTCCATCCGCGCTGCGTTCACGGGACGCACTCGCATAGCATTCCACGTCTTGAAAAGTTCGCGAAGGCGGGACGCCTTTGCCAACGCTCGGGACGAGCGTGCTACCCGGATTTCCCTGGCACGCGCTCATCGACTGACGAGCCGCTCCCGAGCTTCGATCGCCTTCGCTTTCGCATCTGCGGCATCGCACCCGAATGCCACGAGATGCCCCATCTTCCTCCCGCGACGCGCGCCCGCTTTGCCGTAGAGATGCAGCTTCACATCGGGCATCGCGAGCGCGGCGGCCCAATCCGGTTCGCCCTTTTCCCACAAGTCGCCGAGCAGATTTGCCATCGCGGCGGGGCGCAAAATATCGGTCGCGCCGAGCGGCAGGCCGCACACGGCGCGGAGCTGCTGCTCGAACTGGCTGGTCACGCACGCGTCGAACGTCCAGTGCCCGGAATTGTGCGGGCGCGGCGCGAGTTCATTGATGAGCAGCGAGCCGTCGTGGCGGAGAAACATTTCGACGGCGAGCAGGCCGACGAGATTGATTTTTTCAGCGACGGCGCAGGCAAGGTCGCGCGCGGCGGCTTCGATTTTCGGATCGCCGAAGGGGACGACGGTGATGTCGAGAATGTGATTTGCGTGATCGTTTCGCCCGACTGGAAAAGTCTGCATCGCGCCATCGCTCCCGCGCGCGACAATAACCGAAAGCTCCATCGCGAAATCAACGAAACTTTCCAAGACCGCGAGTTGTCCGGTGAAGGGAGCCCACGCGGTTTGAAGATTGTCGCCGGGCCGGATGAGGCGCTGGCCTTTGCCGTCGTAACCGAAGGATGCGGTCTTCAGCACGGCGGGCTGGCCGATTTCAGCGACCGCGGCGGCGAGTTCGCCCGCGCTCGCGACGGCTTTGAAACCGGGAAGCGGCAGCGCGTGGCGATCGAGAAATTCCTTCTCCCGCAAACGATGCTGCGTGATGTGCAACACCTCGCCCGAGGGCCGCACGACGCAATGCTGCGCGCACCATTCGATCGTCTGCGCGGGGATGTTCTCGAACTCGAAGGTGAGCACATCGACGCCGCGCGCGAAGTTTTCCACCGCCACCTCGTCGTCATAACGCGCCGCGATTTCGAGATCGGCGAGCTGGCCGGTCGGCGTGTCTTCATCCGGCGAAAACGTGTGGACGCGATAGCCCATGCGCCGCGCGGCGATGGCAAACATGCGGCCAAGCTGCCCGCCGCCCATGACGCCGACGATGCTGCCGGGGAGAAAGACCCGCACGGCGCTCATTTCAATTCCGCCGCGAGGACTTCACTCGTTTGCTTCTCGCGAAACGCCTCCAGCGCTGCGCGGATTTTTTCATCGTGCAGCGCGAGGATCCCAGCCGCGAGCAGCGCCGCGTTTTTCGCGCCCGCCGCGCCGATGGCGAGCGTTCCGACCGGGATGCCGGCGGGCATTTGCACGATGGAAAGCAGCGAGTCCACACCGCGCAGGACACGACTCTCGACGGGCACGCCGAGCACCGGCAGTCGCGTGTGAGCCGCCACCATTCCCGGCAAATGCGCCGCGCCACCCGCACCGGCGATGATGACCTGGATGCCGCGCCCGGCAGCCTCCCGCGCAAATTGCGCCATCAGCTCCGGCGTGCGGTGCGCGGAGACGACCCGCGCCTCGGTCGGGATCGCGAATTCTTCCAGCGTCTCGACCGCGGCGCGCATGGTTTCCCAATCGGATTTACTGCCCATGATGACAGCGACTAGCGGCGCGGCGTTTTGCATGAAGCGCGGAGAATGCCGCACGGGAAATAGGGAATGCAATGCGCGAGATTTCGCGCACCATGCCTTCCGATAAAACAGCATGGTCACACGCGAAAACATCGTCCTCGTCGGCTTCATGGGCAGCGGCAAATCCGCGGTCGGGAGATTCGTGGCGAAGCGGCTGCGGTTTCAGTTCGTGGATACGGACCGGCTCATCGTCGAGCGCGCGGGGCTGCCGATTGCGGACATCTTTGCGCAGCACGGGGAGGAGCATTTTCGCGATCTGGAAACGTCGGTGCTGGAATCCCTTGATGGCGTTCAGCAAAGCGTGATCGCGACGGGTGGCGGCGCGGTGGTGATGGAGCGGAATCACGCGATCCTGAAATCGCTCGGCTATGTCGTTTGGCTGACGGCGAGTGAAGACGTGATTTTTGATCGCGTGTCGCGGAACGACAAACGGCCGCTGCTGCAGACGGAAAATCCGCGGGCGACGATCTCGCAACTGCTCGCGACGCGGCGTCCGCTCTACGAAAGCGCGGCGGATTTCAGCGTCGATACGACTGCGTTTTCACACAATGCGGCGGCGGACGCGGTGATCGCGGCGGCTGGTCGCTCGTTTGGCTGGGACACGACGCCGTGAAGGCGGAACTAGTCGCGCTGGCGGAGGAACTGGGCTTTGATTTGTGCCGCGTGGCGGGCTGCACGGAGCCGCCTCATGCCGCGGAGTTTCGCGAGTGGCTGGACGATGGACGCGCGGGGACGATGGAGTGGCTGGCGCGGAATGCGGATCGGCGGATGGAGCCGGAGCGGGTGCTGCCGGGGGTGCGATCGGTGGTCGTGGTGGCGATGAATTATCAGGCGAACATCGAACATCGAACATCGAACATCGAACATCGAAGGGGGCGGATCGCTCGGTATGCTTGGGGCGATGACTACCACGATGTGATCGAGAAAAAGCTGCGCGTGCTGGATGACTGGATGGCGGCGCGCGGGGGGCGGCAGCGGCACTACGTGGATACGGGGCCGGTGCTGGAGCGCGATTTTGCGGCGCTCGCGGGAGTGGGCTGGCACGGCAAATCGACGATGCTGATTCATCCGAAACTCGGGACGTGGTTTTTCCTCGCGGAGCTTTTTACCACGCTCGAACTGGAGCCCGACGCACCGCTTCCCGATCGCTGCGGGAGTTGCACGCGCTGCATCGTGGCGTGCCCGACACAGGCGATCACCGCGCCGCACCGGCTCGATGCGCGGCGGTGCATTTCGTATCTCACGATCGAGTTGAAGGGCAGCATCCCGGAAGAGTTTCGCTCGCTCATCGGCGACCGCATTTACGGCTGCGACGACTGCCTCGATGCTTGCCCGTGGAATCGTTTTGCCTCCGCGTCGCGCGAGACGGCCTTCGCTGCGCGTCCGTTCGTTCACGGGATGGCTTTGCGCGATTTTCTCGCGCTCGATGACGAAGGATTCCGCGCGCTTTTCCGCAAATCGCCGATCAAGCGGATCAAGCGCCGAGGCTTCCTCCGCAATGTCTGCGTGGCTCTCGGAAATGTGGGAATGCGCGATGATTTACCCGCTCTGGAAAAAGCCGCGCTCGACCCCGAGCCGCTCATCGCCGAGCACGCGCGGTGGGCGATCGAGCGCATCCAGGCGCGCGCGGTGGAGAATCCTTGTTGCGATGAAAGTGCGCGTTCCTAGACTGCGCGTTCCTTTTTTGAAAATGAACCCATCCACGCAGCGCATCGTCGTCAAATTCGGCTCGGGCATTCTCGCGAATCCGAATGGCACGGCGCTGGACGCGCGGCAATTCAAACGGCTCTCGCGCGAGATCGCGCTGCTGGTCGCGGCGGGGCATGAGGTGATCGTGGTTTCGAGCGGCGCGGTCGCGGCGGGGCTGGGTGCGCTCGGGCTGAATGCGCGGCCCGAGGAACTCGCGGCGATCCAGGCTTGCGCGGCGGTCGGGCAGTCGAAACTGATGCAGATGTACGGCGCGATGTTCGCGGAGCATGGGCTCGCGGTTGCGCAGTTGCTGCTGACGTATCGCGATCTCGACAGCCGCGTTTCTTACGCGAATGCGCAAAACACGATCGCGCGGCTGCTGGAGCAAAAGCGCGTGGTGCCGATCATCAACGAAAACGATTCCGTAGCCGTCGAAGAGCTGCGCCTCGGCGACAACGACAGGCTCTCCGCGGAAGTGGCGATCCTCGCGAATGCGGACCTGCTCATCCTGCTCACCTCGGTGGATGGATTGCTCGACGCGCATGGGGCGACCGTGCCGCTCGTGCGCGATGTCGAGCAGGTGAAAGGGCTCGCGCGTGCGGACAAGGGCAAGTTTTCCGTCGGCGGCATGGCGTCGAAATTGCAGGCAGTGAACCTCGCGGTGGCGGCGGGAATTCGGACGCACATTTGCAGCGGGACGAAAGCGGGGCAGATCGGGAAGATCGTTGCGGGCCGTGCGGCGGGGACGCGGTTCGTTGCCAAAGGGGAAGCGGTCGGCTGACCGCGGGGTGGTCTTCGATCTCCCCGGTCGAAGTTGCCTTTCTACATCAGGGCAGTGGCGTTGGCGTTCGCAGCGCAACCGCGCCATCCACCTGCTACCGCGCGCCGGTCGCCAGGCACGCGCCGATGAATCCCTTGAACAGCGGATGCGGCTTGTTTGGGCGCGATTGAAACTCGGGATGGAACTGGCAGGCGAGAAACCACGGGTGATCGCGCAGCTCGATCATCTCGACGAGTGAGCCGTCCGGCGATGTGCCGCTGATGACGAATCCCTTTGCCTCCATCTGCTCGCGATACTTCATGTTGAATTCGTAGCGGTGCCGGTGCCGCTCCCGAATCTCGCGCTGGCCATACGCTTCACGCGCCTTGGTCCCTTCGGTGATCTTTGTCGGCCACGTCCCGAGCCGCATCGACGCACCCTTTGTGGTCACGGACTTTTGCTCTTCGAGAAGGCAGATCACCTGATGCTTCGCGGCGGGATCGAACTCGGTCGAGTTCGCGTGGTCGAGGCCGCACACGTTGCGCGCGAATTCGATCGTCGCGATCTGCATTCCCAGGCACAGCCCAAGAAACGGCACGCTGTGCTCGCGCGCGTATTGCGCCGCGCGGATTTTCCCCTCGATCCCGCGATCACCGAATCCGCCCGGCACCAGGATTCCCGAGGCTCCGGCGAAGACGTGATCCAGCTCGCCCTGCTGGATGTCCTCCGCATCCACGAGCATGAGTTCCGCCGCGCAGTCCGCGCTCGCCGCAGCGTGGGTGATCGATTCGTAGATCGATTTGTAAGCGTCCTGAAGCTCGATGTATTTGCCGACGACCGCGACTTTCACACGCTGCTTTGGATGAATGAGCTGATCCACAAACCCGCGCCACTCCGTCATGTCCGCAGGCGGGACGTGGAGATCGAGGAGCGCGCAAATCGTGTCGTCGAGCCGCTCGGCCTGAAGCATCAGCGGCATTTCGTAAATCGTGTGCTCGACATCGCGCGCCTCGATCACGGCATCGAGCGGCACGTTGCAAAACACGGACAGCTTCGAGCGCACGTCGTGGTCGAGCGGATGTTCGGTGCGGCAGACGAGCACCTGCGGTGATAGGCCGATCTCGCGCAGCTTCGCGATCGATTGCTGCGACGGTTTGGTCTTCAGCTCGCCCGCGGCCTTGATGAATGGGATGAGCGTGACGTGCATGATGACGACATTGCGCGGGCCGACTTCGAGGATGAATTGCCGGATGGCTTCGAGAAATGGCAGACCTTCGATGTCGCCGGTGGTGCCGCCGATTTCGGTGATGAGCACGTCGCAAGGCTGCTCGATCGCGAGCGCGCGCAGGCGGGATTTGATTTCATCCGTGATGTGCGGGATCACCTGTACCGTCTTGCCGAGGTAGTCGCCGCGCCGCTCGCGGGCCAGCACGGTTTCGTAAATCTGGCCGCTCGTCGTGTTGTTCGAGCGCGAGAGCACGCAGTTTGTGAAACGCTCGTAGTGCCCGAGGTCGAGATCGGTCTCCGCGCCGTCGTCGAGCACATACACTTCGCCGTGCTGAAACGGGCTCATCGTGCCGGGATCGACATTGAGATACGGGTCGAATTTTTGCAGGGCGACTTTGAGGCCGCGGTGCTCGAGCAGCGTGCCGAGCGCAGCGGCCGCGAGCCCTTTGCCGAGGCTGCTGACGACGCCGCCGGTGACGAAGATGTATTTCATTGGTGAGTGGAAAAGTGGTCGGACAGACTCTTGATCGTGATCTTGCTCCTGATCCTGATCTCAAGCGAGAAAGCGGGATTGCGGGACGAAGAAGATCAAGATCAAGAGCATGAGCAAGATCAGGAATTGAGGATGCGCTCGACCGCGCGCACATCCTCCGGGGTATCGACGCTGACCGCGGCATTCTTCGCGAGGATGACGCGGATTTTTGCGCCGTTTTCCAGCGCGCGCAATTGCTCGAGGGATTCCGCCTGCTCCAGAATGCCCGGCTTCCACTTCACAAAATGAAGCAGGAATTTCGTGGTGTAGCCGTAGATGCCCTGGTGCCGGTAAAAGCTCGGTCGCACTCCATCCGCGCGCACAAACGGGATCGGGGCGCGGGAAAAATACAGCCCGTTCATTTCGCGATCGAGCACTACCTTCACCATGTTCGGATTCGCCAGATCATCCTCCGGCGTGAAGACACTCGCCGACGTAATCATCGCGATCGCGCGATCCTTCGCCATCGCCGCCGCGAGCTTCGCCACGACCGCCGGATCGACCAGCGGTTCGTCGCCCTGCACATTGATGATGTGCGAATAGCCGCGCAGTTTTTTTGCCACCTCCGCCACCCGATCCGTGCCGCTGCGATGCTTCGGCGAAGTCATCGCCACTTCCGCGCCAAACGCGAACGCGCACTCCGCGATCCGCATGTCATCCGTCGCCACGATCACCGTGTCGATGCCCTTCGCTTTCGCGCAGCGCTCCCATACGTGCTGGATCAGCGGCTTCCCCGCGATCGGGTGCAGCGGCTTCGCAGGGAGTCGCGTGGACGCGAATCGAGCTGGAATGATGACTGCGACCTTGGGCATCCGCAGCTTTTACGGGGAAGCCCCCGCGCGGACAACCTTTTTGCTCCCGGCATGAGCGCGATGGCGAATGTAAAACTTCTAGCGGACCCAAAACGCTCTGCTACAAGACCCGCCCATGCGTCTTCTCGTCACTGGCGGCTGCGGCTTTATCGGCAGCAATTTCATTCGTTACGTCCTCCAGCATTTTGGCCCGGAGAGCATCTCGAATGTCGATGTGCTCACCTATGCCGGGAACCCCGCGAACCTTGACGGCATCGCCACGCAGTTCGGGGAGCGCTACGAGTTTTTCAAGACCGATATCGCCGACGCGGCGGGCGTCAACGCCATCCTTTCAAAGCATCAGTTTTTCGCGGTCGTGAATTTCGCCGCGGAATCGCACGTCGATCGCTCGATCGACACGCCGGGCGATTTCATCCACACGAATGTCGTCGGTACCGCCGTGCTGCTCGATGCCGCGCGAAAACATGGCGTGCGCCGCTTTCTCCAAGTGTCCACCGACGAGGTGTACGGCTCGCTCGGGGAACCGGGAAAGTTCACCGAGCAGTCCGAGATCAAGCCGAGTTCGCCGTATTCCGCGAGCAAGGCATCCGCCGATCTGCTCGCGCTCGCGTGCCATCACACCTATGGCCAGGAAGTCATCGTCACGCGCTGCTCAAACAACTACGGGCCGTATCAATTTCCCGAAAAACTCATCCCGCTGATGATCGTGAACGCGCTCCACGACAAGCCGCTGCCGGTCTATGGCGACGGGTTGAATGTGCGCGATTGGATTCACGTCGAGGATCACTGCGCCGCGATTTTCGCCGCGCTCCTGCATGGCAAACCGGGCGAGGTTTACAACGTCGGCAGCGATGGCGAGATGCGGAATATCGACGTGGTGACGATGATCCTCGATCACCTCGGCAAGCCGCACAGCCTCATCCAATACGTCACCGACCGGCTCGGTCACGATCGCCGTTACGCGATCGACTCCACCAAGGCGCACACTGCGCTGAAGTGGAAGCCGCGCCACGATCACCTGCAAGGCATCCGCGACACGGTCGATTGGTACGTCGCGAACCGCGCGTGGTGGCAGCCCTTGCTGAAGGCGAAATGAAGATCGTCATCGTCGGCAGCGGCGGACGCCTCGGCGCTGCGCTGGCTCGCGAGTGGGCGGCGCGCGGCGATGACATCGCGGGCTTCAATCACGCCACGCTTGATCTCGGCGACTCCGCAGCGCTGCACGCCGCGCTCGCTCCGCTCGACTTCGATGCGCTCGTGAATTGCGCCGCGCTCACGCACGTCGATTACTGCGAATCGCACGAGGATGAGGCGTATCGCATCAATGCGCACGCCGTCGCCGACCTCGGCGAAATCTGCGCTGCGAAAAACGCGCGCATGATTCACATCAGCACCGACTACGTCTTCGACGGAGAAAAGCGCACGCCGTATTTGGAAGCGGACGCCGCGCATCCGCTCGGCATCTACGCCGCCTCCAAGCTCGCGGGCGAAAACGCGCTCCTCGAAAAATACCCGCAGCATCTCAGCGCCCGCGTCTCCTGGGTCTTCGGCCCGGATCGCCCGAGCTTCGTCGATCAAATCCTCAAACGCGCGACCGAGACCGACGCGCTCGGCGCCATCGCCGACAAAATCGCCGTCCCGACCTACACGCTCGACATCGCCGTATGGCTCCGCCCTTTCCTGCGCGACATCCGCGAGGGCGGCCTGCTGCATCTCTGCAACGTCGGCGAATGCACGTGGCAGCAATACGGCCAGTTCGCGCTCGACTGCGCCGCCGCCGCCGGGGTCGCGCTGAAAGGCCACACCGTCGCCGCGCAAAAGATGTCCGACATCACTGCCTTCATCGCGAAGCGCCCGGTCTATACCGTCATGGCCACCGAAAAACTCACGCGCCTCACCGGTCTCAAGCCGCGCTCGTGGCAGGACGCAGTGGAAGACTACGTCCGCACCCGCTGGATCGCCGCAAACCAGAAATAGGTGAATGGTGCGCGCCGCTGCGCCATCGGATAACGCCGGACGCGGGCTGCTTTTCGAATCGGTCATCGCGTGAACCGCGCCACTCGTTTTGTCATCGGCCTGTCATCTTTCTTGCCGATACTCCGCCTCGAATTTCTCACCGTGCGCCTCCTCATCATCGAAGACGATCCAAAGCTCTCGCGCCTGCTTTCCCGCGGGCTGCGTGAGGAGGGATTTGCGGTCGATGTTTCCGCGGATGGGGAGGACGGCGCGTTCCGGGCGATCGCCCAGGAGTATGATTGCGTCGTGCTTGATGTGATGCTGCCGGGGCTCGATGGCTTCGAGGTGCTCCGGCGGCTGCGGGAAAAAGGGCGGCGCACTCCGGTGCTGATGCTGACGGCGCGCGGCGCGGTGCAGGATCGCGTCCGCGGGCTGAATGGCGGTGCGGACGACTATTTGAAGAAACCTTTCGACTTCGAGGAACTGCTCGCGCGCATCCACGCGCTGGTGCGCCGCGCGGCCCCTGAGCCGGATGTCTGCCTGCGCGTCGGCGATCTCGTGCTCGATCCGCGGAAGCGCGAAGTGACGCGCGGCGGCGTGCCCGTGGAACTGACGGCCAAGGAATTCGCCATCCTCGAATACCTGTTGCGCCATCGCGAACGCGTGATCTCCCGCACGCAGCTTTCCGAACATGTGTGGGATGAAAACTTCGACGCAATGAGCAACGTGATCGACGTCACCGTCTATCGCCTTCGCGAAAAAATAGACCGCCACGGGCCCGCGCTCGTGCATACCGTGCGGGGCGCAGGGTACGTGCTGCGCGCTCCCGCATGACCTCTTCCCGCGACGAACGCCGCCTCATCCTCCACGCTTCGCTGCTCGTCATCGCGCTGCTCACACTCGCGGGGGTGCTGCTGCGCTCCTATGTGGCGCGCACGATCGAGGGCGATGTGAAAGTGCAGATCGCCATCCTCGATCTCGCGCTCCGCGATCGGTCGCGCTACCTCGCCGAACTGCTCAGCACCGATCGCGAGACCGGACCCTGGCCCGAGAATCTCGATAGCATTCTCACGAAAAATCACGCCGACTTTAATCGCGACATCTTCATCCAGGTCTTCGAGGCGGACGGCACGCTGGTCTCCGCCTCCGCAAACACGCCGGCGACGCTGCCGCTTTCGCCAAAGGCACTGCTCATGCCAGTGCGCCAGCATCGCTGGATGACGGACGAGATGTCCGGCCCAGATGGCCGCAAGATTCGCACGGTTACTTTCCCGATCGTCAGCGATGATCCAATGCGTGTCTTCGGCTTTTCCAGCGCGGGTTTGCCGCTGCCGGATGCCGCGCGGGCGGTGGCGCGATTTACGTGGATCATGTTCGCCGGGCTTGCGGGCATCGGATCGCTCTTCGTCATCGCCCTGCGTGCCGCGGTGCTCGCCGCCGCGCACCGGCTGCGTGGGGAGATGGTGAGTATCGCGGCGGCACAGCAGCGTTTCGTGGCCGATGCCGCGCATGAACTCGGCACGCCGCTCGCCGTCCTGCGCGGCGAGATGGACATCGCTCTGCGGCGGGAGCGCTCCGGCGCGGATTATCGCGCGACGCTCGAAAGCTGCCGCGAAGAAATCGAACGACTTTCGCGGCTCTCGGAAAATCTGCTCTCCCTCGCGACCGCCGATGCCGGCCAGGCCGTGGTGCATCGCGCTGCGTGCGATGCGGCGGCGATCGCACGGACGGTGCATGGTCGATTTGCGAGAGTCGCCGCGGAGAAGAATGTGACTTTCACCCTCTCCGCGCCGGACATGCTGCCGTGGACCGCGGATGCGATGGCGATCGAGCAAGTGCTCGGCAACCTCGTGAGCAACGCGCTCCGCCACACGCCAGGCGGCGATTCCGTAACACTGAGCGTTGCAAAATCCGCTGCCGATATCGTTTTCCGCGTTGCCGACACCGGCGAGGGAATCCCGCCCTCGCACCTGCCGCAGCTCTTCGATCGCTTTCATCGCGTGGACAAAGCGCGCTCGCGATCCGTCGGCGGCGCGGGCCTCGGTCTCGCGATCGTGAAGACCCTCGTCGAAGCGCACGGCGGCGCGGTCGGCGTCGTCAGCGAGTTGGGCAAAGGCTCGCGTTTCGAGTGCCGGTTTCCGGCACTTGGGTGACGGCCGCGATACCCGCGCCAGTTCCCGTGAGATGCCGACCTCGTGCAGATGATGCCGCCGCCTCGTGGTGGCTGCGACGCCCCCGTCGCAAACCCCACCCACCGCGGCGCCCTCGCCGTCCATTTCCCCCGCACCCAGATCCACCGACAAACTCCCACTCAGAAACATCCAAAACCACCGAGGCTGCGGATGGGACTGGCCCGGAAACAATCACGCTCCAAAGTCATCGCACAACACGGCAGGTAGGCCAGCGGCCTAGTTCTCTATTCACATTTTTAGGATAAAGGTGCCGTTTACCATGTGATGTGCCAGGGTGACCCCCGAGAGGCGATCTTTGCCGATGACGCGGATCGGGAGATGTTTCGACCATGCTCGCGCAAATGTGCGGTCGCACCGGGATGCGGGTGCATGGCTACGTGCTGCCATAGGCCCTGAGCCTGCCGAATGGGATGAGCAACGATTGCCATCTGCTGCTGGAAACACCGGAGCCGAATCTGGTGGCTGGGATGAAGTGGTTCCAGGGCACTTACACGCAGCGCTTCATTGCGCGCCACCGGCTCAGTGGGCATCTCTTCCAAGGGCGCCACAAGGCGATCCCGGTGCAGGCCGAGGCCAATGGCTACTTTTGCGCCGCGAGCGAATACATTCACCGCGACCCGGTGCGCGTGCGGCTGCTGGAGGCGGGCAGGCCCGATTTGCGCGAATACCGCTGGCGCAGCTTTCTGCATTTTGTGCAAAAAACACGACTGCCAGAATGGCTTCGGCGGGATCGGGCCTTTGGCGCACTGGAGCTTCCGGATGAAGGTGCCGGATCGCGCCGACGGTACCGCGGGTGGCTGGTGGCGCGGACGCGCGATGTGCTGGACCAGGAGGCGACGGAGAAACAGTCCGGGCAATGGCGCGAGCTGCGGCTTGGCTGGTGCCTGGGGAGCGAAAGTTTTGGCGACCAGCTCATGGACTGGCCGGCGTAGGCGGTCGCGGCGCGCAAGCGTACGTCCTACTCGGGCGAGAGCCTGAGGGCGCACGACCAAAGGGAGGCCGAGAGGCTGCTGGTGCTCGGTCTGGAGGGGCTGGGGCTGACACGGGCGCAGGCCGTCGCGCTGAAGAAAGCGGACCCGCGCAAGCAGGCGCTGGCCTTGCTGATGAAGAGCCACACGGTGGTGGCCGACGGGTGGAACGTTGCGCGCTTGGAGATGCGCCATCGCAGCAATAAGAGGCGGGAGATCACGGCATTTTTCGATCCGAAGTAAGGCCAACACCGGAAGCTTCAAAGAGTTCTGCACATATGCACGGACTTGTATCTTGGGTTTAGCCGGTCGGAAGGCCCGTCCTGAAAGTCGGCTTTTGCTGGGCGGCGGCGCAGTCGTCCCGCAAGAATAAGTCGCCGGGGGAGAAGATCGTTCTGGACTGGAACCTTTGAGTTCGTGGGTCAGCTCGATCCTCCCCCGGCGCGTGTTCGTATCTTGAACAGTTGCTGGAACCTCTGAGTTCGCATCGCAAGTAGAAGAATGAATCCACACCACACCCCATCCATGCATACCTACCTCGGCCTCGACATCTCCAAACTCCACCTCGACACTTCTCATCTCGGCCACCCAGGCCAGCTCGCCAACACCGATAAAGCCATCACCTCGTGGCTCAAAGCCCTGCCGACTGGCATCATTCTGGCCTGCGAGGCCAGCGGTGGCTACGAGGCGCGCCTGCTCGCCCTGGCCCACGCCCACGCGCAGCCCATCATCCTGCTCAATGCCCGCCAGGTGCGCGACTTTGCCAAAGCCAAAAACCGCTTTGCCAAGACCGATCCGATCGACGCCGCGCTCATCGCCGAGTTTGCCGAAACCTTCCAACCGGCACCGCTCGCTCCGCCCGATCCCGCCACCGACCATTTGCGCGCCTTGGTCCAGCACCGCACCCATCTTTTGGCTCAGATCACGCAGAATACCAATTTCGCCCTCACCGTCACCGATGCGAAGTTGCGCCGCTTGCTCGCCAGGACCGTCGCCTTCCTGCGCAAACAAGTCGCCGAACTGGAAGCACTCATGAAAGCCCAGCAGGCCCACTCTCCCGCGCTCCACCAGCGGATCGCGCGCCTTGAGCAAATCCAAGGCGTCGGCTCCCTCACCGCCACCGCCCTGGTCGCGCTCATGCCCGAACTCGGTTCGCTTTCGGACACTGAAGCCGCCGCCCTCGCGGGCGTCGCTCCCTTCAATTGCGACAGCGGCCAATACCGCGGTCGCCGCCACATCCGCGGCGGCCGTTCCCAAGTCCGCTCCGCTCTCTACATGGCCGCACTCGTCGCCTCTCGCTATAACCCTGTTCTCAAGCCGCTTTACCTCCGCCTGCTAGCCGCCGGAAAGGCCAAAAAACTCGCCCTCACCGTCCTCATGCGCAAACTCATCCTGCTCGCTAATCATCTGCTCAAAAATCCTGCTTTCGCTCTTGCGCGCTAAGACAGTTGCTGACCCTTTCGACACTGCTGTCGAGAAACTTTCGATGTCCGCTTCTTCTTTTCGAGCGCAGATGACGGGTTCGAGCGTCGAGTAACGCAAGCAGACCGCGTGACTGGCGCGGAGCCTGCCGGGGCGAAGGCGGTCGCAGGCTCCGTGACAGGCGCGTGGTGTGCGCCGAACGGAGTATCCACCTAACGTTAGGCGCGTTGGTTGTCACTCTTTTAGAATCACGATTTTGTCTGCGATGAATCCGAACGGCGAGGAACTAAAGCCACCGTGAGCGCGAATCCGGACTCCCGGCCGGAGTTCGCCAACCGCGGCGATGACGGTGCCGGTTGTTGACCGCTCTCGTCTGATACTCCCGATGACATAAATTGGATCGGTCAGGTGCTTGTCGGTAACTCTGATTTCAGGTCCGTTCAGTGCGGCACCTTTCGGTTCAACTGACTTGATGACGTAAATAGTGCGCTGACCACCCAACCATTCGCCGCCATACGTCGGAACAGGCAGGCACAAAGAAAGGATGATTGCTAGAACGTGGAATGGTGCGAATCGGATCATTCGGAGGCTGGCAGGTTGCGCGCTCAGACGCCTAGACTTTATGGCTGCCCTCCGTGTGAGCGCGGCGTTTTCTGAAAGGGGAAGCGGTGTGCTTGAAGGAGTGGCGGAGTCGCGGGTTGCGCGGGATAAACCGTGCCGAGCCGCATTCTGTGCGGGATCACCGCCGGAGCGGCGTCACCAATAATAAAGCCAACACACAACAAGCACACCATGAACAAAGAACTACTGTTTGTCGGACTCGATGTCCACGCGAAAAACATCACCGTGGCCCTCGCCGAAGGCGGGGGCGGCGAAGCCCGCCTTTACGGCACCATCCCCAACGATCTGCACGCGCTGGAGAAGGTTTTCGCCAAACTCAGGAAGGCCCATCCGGGCACCGAACTGCGCGTCTGCTACGAGGCGGGGCCGACCGGCTTCGTGCTGGCGCGGCGGCTCGCACAGCTCAAGATCCACTGCACGGTTGTCGCCCCTTCGCTGATCCCCACCAAGAGCGGCGAGCGGATCAAGACCGACCGGCGCGACGCGCTCAAGCTGGCCCGCCTGCACCGCGCCGGGGAGCTGACGGCGGTGCATGTGCCCGACGCGAGCGATGAAGCCATGCGCGACCTCTGCCGGGCGCGCACGGATGCCGTGCAGGATCTGCGGCGCGGCCGGGCGCAGCTCAAAGCCTTCCTTTTACGCAATGGCTACCGCTATACAGGCAAGAGTGCGTGGACCGAGGCCCACCGGCGCTACCTGCGCGAGTTAGTCCTCCCACACGCCGCG
>JANNWY010000039.1:0-53682 GCA_031409335.1 Chthoniobacteraceae bacterium
TCCTTGCTAATGTCCATCAAGTCCGGCACCGAGGCCTGCATTCGATAGGCCATCTCGTATTGCTGAATGCGCGTGTCGATCTCGGGATCGCCCACCTGCCGGGCGGCGGCGCGGTTGATCTCATCGAGCGCGTCGAGCATCTCGCGCCGGGCCGGGCGGTCCGTGCCGGGCGGATTCTTGAGGTAAAGGACGGGATCGCCCTGATTGCGGAACTTCACGCCCTGATGCGACGGCGGCAGAAACCCCGTGCCCCACAGTCGCGAGAAAAGCGGCTGGTCATTCAGTTCGCCGGTGCCCTGGGAGATGAGCACGATGAACGCGGGCAAATCCTGATTTTCACTGCCGATGCCGTAGCTGAGCCACGCGCCGAGGCTCGGCCGGCCTGGCTGCTCGCTGCCAGTCTGGATGAAGGTGATCGCCGGATCGTGATTGATCGCCTCGGTGTGCATCGAGCGGATGAAGCAGACATCATCGACGACGCGCGCGGTGTGCGGCAGCAGTTCGCTCAACCAGATGCCCGCCTTCCCGCTTTGCGAAAACTGAAACTTCGTCGCCGCGACCGGAAACTTCGCCTGCCCCGAAGTCATCCCCGTGATGCGCTGCCCCATGCGAATCGAGCCCGGCAATTCCTGGCCGTGAAACTCCCGCATCTTCGGTTTGTAATCGAAGAGGTCGATGTGCGAAGGCGCGCCGGATTGGTGCAGGTAGATCACCCGCTTCGCCTTCGGCGCGTGGTGCAGCGCCTTGAGAATTCCGTGCGTCGCATTCTTCGGCGCACCGGATTGAGTTACCGCCGCGACCAGATCGCGATCAAGCAGTGAAGCGAGCGCGGCGACGCCGATGCCCGACGCAGCGCGACCGAAAAACTGGCGGCGCGTTTGCGCGTTCGCGAAGTGATGTGCGAGTTCGTTCATCTACTCGACGATTTTCGACACCGTGACTTTCACATCCGAAAAAGTCGCCGGGGCGACGCGCTCCTGCCCGCGCGCAATGCGTTTCGAGGCGTAGCTTTCATCGGAGGGATCGCGATAAACCTCGATGGTGTTTTCCTTGAGATTCACGATCCAAAGTTCCGCGATTCCGGCGCGCGCATACGCCTTCAGCTTCCGTCCGCGATCATAACGCAACGTCGAGTCCGCGACCTCAATCACGAGATAGGTGTGCCTCGCCTCGGGTAAGCCCTCGTATTCATCAACCTCAAAATCGAGCAGCAATACGTCAGGCTGCGGTTCCGAATCATCGGCGATGATGAATGGATCTTGAATGGAGACATCGTAGCGATCTCGCGACGCCCGGCTGAACACCCTGTTCAACCGGCGGACGGCTTTGGCGTGGCGGTATCCTACGGGTGACATAAGGATGATTTCGCCATCGAGCAGTTCCACGCGGTCGTCCTCTTCGAGAATGCCAGCGTCGGCGAGTTTGTGATATTCATCGACCGTAAATCGGAAAGTTTGAACTACTGCGGGCATGGCGCAGGATAACATTGAAGCGATGCGCGACAAGCCACACGCTCACCCCTTCGTCACGGTTTCATCGAGGTTAAGGATGGTGCTGGCGACGCTTGCCCACGCGGCGAGTTCAGTGGCGTCGAGTTTTTCGTTGCGCGGCGATTCGCCGATGGCGAGCAGCGCGGCGGCTTGCTCGGGCGCGGCGGAAAAGCGCGCGCGTTGTTTTTCAAAAAGGGCGACGAGCGCGCGTGTTTCGTTTTCCGAGGGCATCCGCGCGGTCGCGAGGCGGAAGGCGAAGGCGATGCGCTCGGCGGGCGATGCGCCGCCTTCGGTCATCATCCGCTCGGCGAGTTTGCGCGCGGCTTCGAGGTAAGTCGGGTCGTTCATCAGCACGAGCGCCTGAAGCGGCGTGTTCGTGCGCTCGCGGCTCACGAGACATTTTTCGCGATCCGGCGCGTCGAAAGTGGTGAGCGAGGGCGGCGGCGACGTGCGTTTCCAGAAGGTGTACATCGTGCGCCTGTAAAGACTCTCGCCGTGATCCTGCACAAATTTTTGCGCGGAAAATTTGTCGCTGTCCTGCCGCGACGACAGCTCCTCCCACAATCCCGCGGGCTGGTACGGCCGAACGCTCGGCCCGCCGATTTTCCCGACGAGCAGCCCGCTCACCGCGAGCGCCGTGTCGCGGATTTCCTCCGCGCCGAGGCGAAAGCGCGGGCCGCGCGCGTGGAGCCGGTTCTCGGGATCGCGCGCCCGCAGTTCCGGCGTGAGCCGCGCGCTCTGCCGGTAGGTCGCCGACGTGACGATCATCTTCACCAGCCGCTTCACGTCCCACCCGCTCTCGACGAAATCCACCGCGAGCCAGTCGAGCAATTCGGGGTGGCTCGGCCACTCCGCCTGCGAGCCGAAATCCTGCGAAGTCTTCACGATGCCCGTGCCCATGATGCTTTGCCAAAAGCGGTTCACCGTCACCCGCGCGACCAGCGGATTGCGCGGATCGACGAGCCACTGGGCGAGCCCGAGCCGATTCCGCGGCGCATCGGCGGCGAGCGGCGGCAGGCTCGCGGGCACGCCGGGCTCCACGCGTTCGCCGTGCTTGTCGTACTCGCCGCGCAGCAGCACGAAGCTCTCGCGCGGCTTCTCCGCCTGCTGCATCACCATCACGCTCGGGATCGTTTTTTTGAAATCGTCGTGCGCCTTCGCGGCGGCGGTCGCGCGCGCTTGGAACGCCTTTGCCGCCGCCGTTTTTTTGTCGAGCGCGGGGCCGAACGCAGGCTGCTCCGCGTCCTTCACTTCCGCGTCGATGCGCGCCTTCGCTGCCTGCAATTCCGCCAGCCGCGCGCTCTGCTCCGGCGACGCGCGCATCAGCAGCGGCGCGGCGTTTCCCCGCGAGCCGTCGATGCCATTCTCCGGCACCGCGTTGAAGAACGCATACATCTGGTAAAACTCCTTCTGCGTCACCGGATCGAATTTGTGATCGTGACACTCCGCGCATTGCAGCGTGAGCCCGAGATACACCGTCGCCGTCGTCGCCACGCGATCCTTCACGTATTGCGTCAGGTATTCCTCCGCCAGCGCGCCGCCCTCGTAGTTGATCATCGCGTTGCGGTGAAAACCGGTCGCGATCTTTTGTTCATCGGTCGCATTCGGCAGCAGATCGCCGGCGATTTGTTCGATGGTGAATTGATCGTAACGCATGTTCGCATTGAACGCCGCGATCACCCAATCGCGCCACAGCCACATGTCGCGCCCGCTGTCGAGATGGTAGCCGTGCGTGTCCGCGTAGCGCGAGAGGTCGAGCCAGTCGCGCGTCATGCGTTCGCCGTAGCGCGGGGAGGCGAGCAGGCGGTCGGCGAGGCGGGCATAGGTCTCATGGGACTTAATCGACCCATGTGACCCATTCGACTCCGCAAGAAACGCGTCCACCTCGGCGGGCGTCGGCGGGAGGCCAGTGAGGTCGAAAGTCATCCGCCGGATCAGCGCGGTCGGCGCGGCTTCGGGGGACGGCGTGAGCCCTTCCTTTTCGAGACGCGCGACGATGAAGGCGTCGATCGGATTCGTAAAGCGGACACTCCTGTCCGCAGTCTCCTCCGCGCCCGCTGAGCCACTGCGGACAGGAGTGTCCGCTTTACGCTCCGGTAGCGCCGTCTTCACCGGCGCGATCAGCGACCAATGCGGCTCATACTTCGCGCCCTGCGCGATCCACTTTTTCAAAGTCGCGATCTGCTCCGGCGTCAGCTTCTTGTCGCTCTTCGGTGGCGGCATGATTTCATCGGGATCAGTCGAGGAAATGCGGAGTGGGAGTTCGCTGTGCTCGACATCGCTGGGGACGATCGCGCGCACGCCTTCGAGTTCCGCGAGCGCGCCTTCGCGCGTATCGAGGCGGCGGTCCGCTTTGCGCGCGTGTTTGTCCGGGCCGTGGCAGGCGAAGCAATTTGCGGAGAGGATCGGGCGGATGTCGCGGTTGAAGGAGAGGTCGTCCGCGTGCAATTGGGATAGAGCGAGCGCAAGGAGTCCGGGTAGCACGCTCGTCCCGAGCGTTGGTTTCGGCGTCCCGCGGAGACGAACTTTCCAAGACGCTCCAATCGGTTCGCGCGCTTGTCCCGGATTGGTCGCGCAGGGAAGTTCGTTTTGGCGGGACGCCGAAACCAACGCTCGGGACGAGCGTGCTACCCGGAGCAAGACGCTCCACGCATTTACAAAAATCGTTCGCTTCATTTCACAGTGATCGCTTTCGCACCGTCCTTCTTACGCACATGCAGCAGCACCGGAAGCGAAGATTGTTTCCCCGCCTCGCGGCAAATCGCGAAGCACAGCACATCCATCTCGCGCACCCACGGCTCGGCTTTCAGCGCGATCTCGCCTTCGTTTAGCCCGGCGAGCAGCGTGATGCCGTTGAGGCCGAGGTTATCCACGATGACACCGTGCGGCAGATTCTCGATATCGAAACGCAAATCGCCCTTCGCGTCTTTGCGTTTGATCTTCACCCACGCCGGAATGATCTCGCCGGGCGCGATCGTGATCTCGAAAGGTTTTGCGGGATCCTGCGGCTGGAGCGGTGTTGCGGGGCTGAGTTTGGCGAGCGTGTCGCCGGGTGCGGCGGGTTCGAGCGCGAGGTAAAGCGGCGGCTCCTTTCCTAGCGTCACCGCGCCGGGATTGTTCACTTCTCGCGTCATGTCTTTCGCGGTCGCGGTTACTTTCACCTTTTCCCACTCGCTGGCGGCGACGGCTTTTGCGCCGGGCAGCGCGGTCAGCGTGCCGCGCGCGTTCACATGCCCGGCCTGGATGACGAGTGGTGTGGAAACCTTGTAACCATCGGGGATGCCGGTGATTTCGATTTTAATATCGCCATCGAATCCGTCGATGCGATCCGCCGTGGCGGTGAAGCTCTGGCCGCTGCCCGCGTTGAGCGCGAGTTTCGTCTGCTCGATGCGCGCGGTGAAATCTTCCCGCGCGGCGCGCACGCTCAATTGATACGCGAAGCGGTCGCCGCCGAAACCGCAGCTGTCGCTCACGCGCACGAGATACGCGCCGTCGGCGGGCGCGGTGAAGAGCACGCGCGAATCGCTCCCGGCCTTGCGATTCGCGTCGTCATCGTTGGAAAAATTCAGCGTGAAAACCGGCAACCCGTTGCCCACGAGCTTCGCGCCCGGCGGATGCGGCTCGACGATGTAGCACGGCTCGTCGAGCGCGTGCGCGGTCGCGGTGGTATCGAAGTAGGCGCGCCGCTTGCCATTGATGGTGTAGAACTGAAAGCCGCTGTCCGGCCCCTCCGGCATTCGGAAAATTTTCGCGACATCGCCATTCATCCACATCAGTTCGTTGAGTTCCATCTCGCGCCAGTTTTCCACGCGCGTGTCTGGCGTGATCGAGTCGATGGGGCGGAAGGTGATCGCCGAATCGCGCACCGCTTGCAGCAGCACGCGCTCGACGGGTTTTCCTTTCGCGTCGAGCACTTCGATTTTCGTATCGGCGGGCGAGCCGCGCTGCGCGGCCTGCGTTTCGATGGCCCACACGCCGCCCTTTTTTGCGTCGAATCTGAAAAAGTCCGAATCGCCGGGAACGCCGATGCGGCCAGCGATGGCCAAGGAGGGGCGATCCCCGAATCGCCCTTCGTTCGCCTGCCCCGGCGTATCGTTCGGCTCCGCTTCGAGGACATTCGCGGCCCCGCTCACGAGCACCGCGAAGCCGCGGCTCGCGCGCACTTTTTCCAAATCGAGCGGCAGCGCCATCTCGCCGGGCGCACCCGCTGCCAGCTTGATCTTCCGCTCGGCGGGCAGATTGAAACCGATGAGTTCCACCTCGCCCTCGCGCTGCGCCGCGATGCTGAGCGGATGGCAGCCGGTGACGAACGGAAGCTCGCCTGCATCGAGCCGGAAAACGTGCTCGGGCGAGCCGGCGAATTGCGCGTCGCTCACCGCGATGGTGTGGCGTCCGTCGCGCGCGATTTTCGCGGCGACGAACGGATCGCCGGTGCCGTCGAAGTCGTTGTTCGTCGCGATCACGCGGCCGTCGGGATCGAGCAGCGTGAGCGTGGCGTCGAGTTTCGAGCCAAGCGATTTCGCGGCGAGCGCGAAGATGAGCGTCTGGCCCGCTGTTGCGTCGAAGCCAACGCGCACGCTTTCGCCGGGGCGCTCGAGCGTTCCCCAGATTCCGGCGGGAAGTTTTACGTCGGGCGCGACGGCGATTTGAGGGAGATCGTCCACGAAAAGTTTCACGCTGCCCGCGTTGCCGCCGTCGGCTCCGGTAATGGAGATATCGTAGCTGCCGCGCGGCAGGCTTGCGTCGGCTTTTACGAAAAGCTGCGCCTCGTTTGCATTTGCGCCGTCGGCGAACTGGATGCGGATGCGCGGATCGCTGGCGAGCACGGCCCGGAGACCGGCCAGGTTGGTGCCGCGTAGTTTTACTGGGACGAATGGGGCGGAAGGGGCTGATGATCTCTGGACGCCGCGCGGCTCGATGCTGCCTAGCTTTGCGGGCGGGATGGCGAGCGGTTGCGCGTCTTTCGTTTGGTAAAAACCGAGCGTGCCATCGACCCGACCCGCGACGAAGCCCGCGCCATCGGCGAGAAACGCGAGCGCGTTGGGCCAGTCGCTCTGCTCGATCACCGCGCGCTCTTTGATCTCCGCGGCGTCCCACAGTTTCACGCTGCCATCCTGCGCCGCGCTGAGGATCGTCGCGCCATTCCACGCAAGCCGCGTGATCGCGCCCTCGTGCGCAAAGCGCGCGACCACGAGCGGATTCGTCGTCTCTTTCGCCTCGGCGCTCACTTCATACACGCGCAGCCGATTGTCCGCGCCGCCGGCGACGAGGCGTTTCCCATCCGGGCTCCACGCCAGCGCGCTCTGCTCCTTCGTCGGCTGCGAAAGCGTGTCGCGACGCTGGCCGCCCGCCACATCCCAAAGCTTGATCGTGCGATCCGCACTCGCGCTCGCGAGCAGCTTTCCATCGGGGCGAAATGCGAGCGCGAACACCGCGCCGTTGTGCCCGCGCAGCGTCTTGCGCTCGGTGCCATTGGCGGTGTTCCAAAGTTTGATTTGCTGATCGTAGCTGCCGGTCGCGAGCGTCTGTCCATCGGGCGAAAGCGCGAGCGCGTAGAGCGTGTCGCGATGCCCCTCGATCGTCCGTACCAGCGCACCGTCCGCCACGTTCCACTGGCGCACTTCACCGAAGAGCGCGTTCTCCCCGCTCGCCGCGAAGAGCTGCGTGCCATCCGGCGAAAACGCGAGCGCGTTCACGTTGCCCTTGTGCCCTGCGAGCTTGCGGACGACGGCGCGCGTGTCGGCGGAGAGCAACTCCACCACGCCATACCGCCCCACGGCGACGAGCTTCTGTTGCGGGGAAAACGCGAGCGCGTTCACGGACTGACGAGGCGCGATTTTCGGCGCGATCTTCGGCACGTGCAGTTCGCGTTTCAGCGCCACCCCGGCGGCGGGCGGCTTTGCCCCGGCGTCGATCCACGCGGCGATGAGCGCGATGTCTTCCGCGGAAAGCTTCTCCCGTTTCCCCGGCGGCATGAATCTCGGTTTGCCGTCCTTCGTCATCTCGCCGCGCAGATACTTCACCAGCAAACTCTCCGCGCTCTTCCCCACCACGAGCGCCGCACCGGTCTCGCCGCCTTTCATCAGCCCGTCGAAGGTTTCCAGCACGAGCCCGCCTTCGTTGTCATCGGCGGTGTGGCACTCGATGCAGCGCTCGTCGAGGAGGCGGAAGATGGTGCCGAAGTCGGGGGCGGAGTGCGCGGAGGAAAGCAATGACCAATGGACAATGACCAATGACCAATGAAACAGAGTGCGCATACGAAGGGGTTTCGCGGAATTGGTCATTGCGTCATTGGTCATTGGTCATTGATCACTTCCCGAAGTCACTTCTCCACGGGCTTTCTCGACTCGGGTTGATCGCGGACAGGTGCATGGTAGGCGGCGATATTGATACCACTTTTTTCCAAAAAGGCGGATTTTTCACCAAGCGCGGACAAGAAAGCTCACCCGCGCGGATTCTCCGCTTCCCAAGCCGCCAAACCCGCCGCTAGTCTCGCCGGCTCATGTCCTCCAACGAATACAAAGTGCGCCTCGAAGTCTTCGAGGGGCCGCTCGATTTGCTGCTCTATCTCATCAAGAAGGATGAGGTCGATATTTACGAAATTTCGATCGAGCGGATCACCCGGCAATACCTCGAATTCATGGACGCCTTCAAGGTGCTCGATCTCGAAGTGGCGGGCGAATTCGTGGTGATGGCGGCGAACCTGATTTACATCAAAAGCCGCAGCCTGCTCCCCGTGCATGTGCAGCCGCCGGAGGAGGAGGCGGAGGAGGATGATCCGCGCTGGGACTTGATCCGGCAGCTCGTGGAATACAAAAAATTCAAGGACGCGGCGGCGCAGCTTTCGCAGCGGGAGCTGGATCAGAGCAATCTTTTCACGCGCCTGCCGGAGGGGCCGGATCAGCCCGCCGAGCGGCCCTTGGGGGAAGTGTCGGTGTTCGATTTGATCGCGGCATTCAACAAGATCCTGAAGCGGATCGAGGGAAGGACGGAAGATCTCCGGGAGATTTTCGAGGAGAACTTCTCGGTCTCGGACAAGATCGATCTCATCATGAAAATGACCGCGACGGGCGTCGCGCTGAAATTCACCGAACTCTTTGCCAGCGCGGCTTCGCGGACCGAGGTCGTGGTGACATTTCTCGCGCTGCTGGAACTGGTGCGGCTCAAGCAACTCAGCCTCGTGCAGGGCGAAGCGTTTGGGGAAATCGAATTGAAGCGCGTCTGATCAGACGGAAAATCGGGATTGAATATGACTTTGAAGCAAGTAGCCGAGGCGTTGGTTTTCGCCTCACCGAAACCGATCACGACGCGGGAGATCGTGTCGGCCCTGCGTGCCGCGGGGGAGGGGAGCGAGCATCAGGAGGCGCTGGATTTCGCGAAGGTGAAAGAGGACGACGTGCTCGCGGCGCTCGCGGAAATCGAGGCGGATTTGGCGGCGACCGGGCGCGCATTCGCGCTGAACGAAACGGTGCGCGGATGGACGCTCATGAGTGATCCGGCGTGCGCGCAGTGGGTGCGCCAGCTTTACCCCGAGGCAAAGCCGACCCGGCTCACCGGCCCGCAACTCGAAACGCTCGCGATCATCGCCTACCGCCAGCCGGTGACGCGCGGGGACATCGAGGCGGTGCGCGGGGTGTCGGTCGATGGCGTGATGCAAATCCTGCTCGATCGCAGCCTCGTGAAAATCGCCGGGCGGGCCGAAGTGCCAGGGCGTCCGCTGCTGTATGAAACGACGGAGTATTTTCTCCAACACTTCGGGCTGAGGACGGTCGATGAACTGCCGAACTCCGCGGAGTTGAAGCGCGTGGTTTTGCCGAAGGCAGTGATCGAGGAAGAAGAAGTCGAAGCCACCGAACCCGCGACGGAAGCTCCCGCTGCCGAAGCCGAAGCCGAACCGGAAACCGCCGCGCCAGAAGTCGCCCCGGAGCCCGAACTGCCCGCGGAAGAACCCGCGCCCGAACCGGACCAATCTGAAATCAGCAATCTGAAATCTGAAATCGAATGACTTTGCCCGAGATTCGCAAACACATCGACGCGCTCGACGACCAGCTCCTGCGGCTGCTCAACGAGCGCGCGAATCTCGTGCATGAAGTCGGCGTCGTGAAAAAAGCGGAGGGCGCGCAGATTTACGCGCCGGAGCGCGAGGAGACGGTGCTGCGCGCGCTCTCAGCGAAGAATACGGAACTCAAGGGACGCCTGCCGGAAAAATCCGTGCGCGCGATTTACCGCGAGATCATGTCGGCCTCGCTCGCGCTGGAGAAGGATCTGACGATCGCGTACTTTGGCCCGGCATCGACCAACACACACCAGGCCGCGCGGAGCAAATTCGGCGCGAGCGTGAACTACACGCCGCAGGTGAGCATCGCCGATGTGTTCGACTCGGTCGCGCGCGGCGGCGCGGATTACGGCGTGGTGCCGATCGAAAACAGCACCGAGGGCGCGGTGAATCACACGCTCGATGTCTTCACCGATTCCGATCTGCACATCTGCGCGCAGATTTTGATGAAGATCGAAAACCATCTCGTCGCGAAGATTCCCAAGGACGAAATCCGCAAGGTCTATTCGCATCCGCAAGTCTTCGGGCAGTGCCGCAATTGGCTGCGGCTGAATTTGCCAAACGTCGAACTCATCGAAGTCGGCAGCACCCCGCGCGCGGCGGAACTTGCGGCGAGCGAGCCGCACGCCGCCGCGATCACCGGCGCGATGGCCGCGGAGGTCCACGGCCTGAACGTGCTCGATCCCTCCATCCAGGACATCGCGGGAAACACCACGCGCTTCCTCGTCATCGGTCACAGCGCCTCGCCGCG
Source organism: Chthoniobacteraceae bacterium (assembly GCA_031409335.1). Classification (GTDB taxonomy): domain Bacteria; phylum Verrucomicrobiota; class Verrucomicrobiia; order Chthoniobacterales; family Chthoniobacteraceae; genus JANLQB01. The sequence goes on from JANNWY010000039.1 coordinate 10,298, forward strand.
CACGGGCGAGGATCGCACTTCGCTGATGTTCTGCGTGCAGGATAAACCGGGCGCGCTCTTCGCCGCGCTGGAGCCGTTCAACCGGCTGAAAATCAGCCTCAGCAAAATCGAAAGCCGCCCGTCGAAACGCAAAGCGTGGGAGTATTTTTTCTTCGTCGATATCGACGGTCACGCCACGGACCCCGCCGTCGTCGAGGCACTCGATCAATTGGAGAAACATTGCTCGTTCGTGAAAATCCTCGGCACATATCCGAAGTCTCCGGCAGCGTAGGGCGATTGATGAAAACTGCGTTCCTCCTGTTTTTTGCGGTCGCGCTCGGCCTCGTCCGTGTGGAGGCGGAGCCTTCCCGCACATTCAAACTCTGGGAAGGCAGGCCGCCCGGTGAATTTACAGTTCCCGGCCCGGAAACCGTCACGCAACCAAAGCCCGGCGAAAACCCGCCGATCCTGCGCATCACCAATGTTTTCGAGCCGCGCCTCGAAATTTACCAACCCGCCGCCGACAAGCAGAACGGCGCTGCCGTCGTCATCGTCCCTGGCGGCGGCTTCGGCATCCTCGCCTCCGGCCACGAAGGCGCGGAACTTGCCGAATGGTTTCGCGAGCGCGGTTTCGTCGCAGGGGTGCTCCAGCACCGCTGCCCCACGAATCAGCTCCCGCAGCCATGGCAGTTCCCCGCGCAAGACACCCAGCGCGCACTCAGCCTGCTGCGCGCAAAAGCCACCGAACTTAAAATCGACCCCGCCCGTGTTGGCCTCTTCGGCTTCTCCGCTGGCGGCCAAGTCGCGCTGATCGCGGCGACCAACGACGAGCCGCGCCTTTACCCCGCCGCCGACGAGATCGACAGGACGAGCTGCCGCCCCGACTTCCTCATGCTTTGCTACCCGTGGAAAATCCTTGCCGACCACTCGCTCACCGCACTCAAGCCCGAAGTCCGCATCACCGCCAAAACCCCGCCGACCTTCATCGCCCAAGCCAATGACGATACCGGCTCCCTCGCCGAAGGCAGCACGCTGGCCTTCCTCGCATTGCGAGCGGCGAAAGTTCCCGCCGAGCTGGATATCTACAGCACCGGAGGTCACGGATTCGGCCTCCGCCCCAATGGCACCCAAGCCCCCCGCGACTGGCCCGGTCGCGCGGAGCTGTGGCTGAAAGCGCGGAAGCTGATGCCATAAAGCGCGCGGGCTTTTCCCCGCGGCCCGGTTTCGCAGAGCTGGACGCGATGGCGCATCAAGAGAATCTGGCTGCCTCACTAGGACTCGAACCTAGACAAAACGATTCAGAGTCGTTTGTGCTACCATTACACCATGAGGCAAATCGGGCGCGCGGAAACTAGGCGCGGGGGCGGCGTTGTAAATTACTTTCTCGGCAGGGATGGCGACTCCGCGCACGGAATATCACTTGGTCCCCCGCGAGCGTGTGCTTAGTTTTCGCCCGTTTTTTTTACATGGCCACATCGTTTGCGAATCGGTTCAACGCCGATCTTTTGGAAGAGAATTATCAGCGCTGGCGCGTCGATCCCACCTCGGTGGATTCGACATGGTCTGCTTTCTTCGAGGGATTTGAACTCGGCTCCGTGGCGCTGAAAAATGGTGCGGCTGCCGGCTCCGCTCCCGCGCCAAAATCGGACGCGTCTTTGCAGACCCGCGTCGATGGGCTCGTTTACTCCTATCGCACGCTCGGGCACACCATCGCCCAGCTCGATCCGCTCGCGCATGAGCGGCCGGAAAACCCGCTGCTGAGTCTGCGCGAACTCGGCTTTTCCGAGAAGGATTTCGATCTCACGGTCGGCTCCAAATTTTTCCTTGGCGGCAAGCAGATGAAATTGCGCGAGATGCTCGCCTCGCTCCAGGCGATCTACTCGGATCGGATCGGCTGCGAGTTCATGCACATTCAGAATCCGCGCGTCCGGAACTGGGTGCGCGAGAAGATCGAGAGCCGCCCGACGCTCCCGCCGCCGACCGCGGACATCCAGCGCAAGACGCTGCGCACGCTGATGAAAGTCGAGGCGTTCGAGAGTTTCCTGCACACCAAATACAAAGGTCAGAAGCGCTTTTCCATGGAAGGCGCGGAGTCCGTGATGGTGATCCTGAACGCGATCCTCCACGACTGCCCGGTGCGCGGCGTGGAGGAAATCGTGCTGGGCATGGCGCATCGCGGGAGGCTGTCGGTGATCGCCGAATTTTTGAAAAAGCCGTTCAAAGCGATGTTCGCCGAATTTTCGGAGAACTACATGCCGAACACCGCCGCGGGCGATGGCGATGTGAAATATCACCTCGGCTACATGACCACGCGCCAGATCGACGGACGCGAGGTGATGGTGCGGCTCAGCGCGAATCCGAGCCATCTCGAAGCGGTGAACCCCGTGGTGCAGGGCATGGCCCGCGCGCGGCAGCGCATCCGCAAGGACACCGCTGAGCGCGCGAAGGTGCTCCCGCTTTTGCTCCACGGCGATGCCGCATACGCCGGCCAGGGTGTCGTGGCGGAGGTGCTGAATATGTCGCAACTCCCCGGCTATCGCACCGGCGGCACCGTCCATGTCGTCGTGAACAATCAGATCGGCTTCACCACGCTGCCCGCCGATGCGCGCTCGACGGTGTATTGCACCGATGTCGCGAAGATGATCGAGGCACCGATTTTCCACGTGAATGGCGACGATCCGCTGGCCTGCCGCTTCGTCGCGGAACTCGCGTTCGAGTTTCGCCAGTCCTTCAAGCGCGACGTGGTGATCGACATGTATTGCTACCGCCGCTACGGGCACAACGAGGCGGACGATCCCGTCTCCACGCAGCCGACGATGTATGCGGAAATCGACACGCATCCAAAGGTCAGCCACATCCTTCGCAAAGACATGCTCGCGAAAGGCGCGATCGCGCAGGCCGATGTGGACGCGCTCGAAGCCGAGATGTCCACGCGCCATGCGAAAGCGCTCGAGAGCGTGCAACAGGCGGAGCGCGAAAAAGCGATCAACTCTTTTACCGAGTCCACCGCGGTCTTTCAGCCAAAGTTCAACTTCGCGCCCGTCGAAACGAAGGTCGCAAAAGCGAATCTGCAACTCATCGCCGAGGCGCTCGTGCGCTTGCCCGAGGGTTTTCAGGTGCAGTCGAAACTGAAGAGTTTTCTCCTCGATAAACGCGCCAAGGCCTGGGCGAACGGCGGACCTTTCGACTGGTCCTACGGCGAGGCGCTCGCGCTGGGTTCGCTACTCGTGGAAGGCACGCCCGTCCGGCTGAGCGGGCAGGACTGCCGCCGCGGCACATTCAGCCAGCGGAACAGCTATCTTTACGACCAGAAATCCCGCGACCGCTATTGCTCGCTCAAACACATCACCCCCGACCAGGCCAGCCTGTGCATTTACAACTCGCTCCTCAGCGAATTTGGCGTGCTTGGCTTCGACTACGGCTATTCGCTGAACTACCCGGAGCTGCTCATGATGTGGGAAGCGCAATTCTTCGACTTCGCGAATGGCGCTCAGGTCATCATCGACCAATTCATCACCAGCGCGGAATCGAAGTGGCAGCGCCCGAGCGGCATCGTGCTCCTGCTCCCGCACGGCTACGAGGGCCAGGGGCCCGAGCATTCCAGCGCGCGGCTCGAGCGTTTCCTCCAGCTCGGCGCGGAGGAAAATATCCAAGTCTGCAATCTCACCACGCCCGCCCAGTATTTCCACGTCCTGCGCCGGCAAATGAAGCGTTCATTCAAAAAGCCGCTCATCCTCATGACGCCGAAGTCGCTGCTGCGCCTCGAAGCCGCCACTTCAGTGCTCGCCGATTTTACCAACGACTGCTTCCACGAAATCCTGCCCGCGCCTTTCACCGGCAAAGCGGAGCAGGTAAAACGCGTCATCCTCTGCACCGGCAAGGTCTATTACGACCTTCTCAAATTCCGCGATGACAACCAGCTCGCGACCGCGGCCATCCTCCGCGTCGAGCAGCTTTACCCGCTTCACAAGGACGCGCTGAAAGCCGCCGTCGCAGCCTTCCCAAACACCGCGAAACTCATCTGGTGCCAGGAGGAATCGCAGAACATGGGCGCGTGGGGATTCATGGCGTGGCAACTGCGCGAAATATTCAGCGGCCTCGCCGTCCGCTATGCAGGCCGCGGTGAAAGCGCCAGCCCGGCAGTCGGCAGCCTCGGCCTGCACAAGCTGGAGCAGAAGGCGCTGATCGAGCAGGCGTTTTCGATCTGACGGCCGCAACCGTGGACCGCCTTCAAATTTTGCTGCCGCCGACGATTTTTGCGGAAAGCGGATACGGCAAACGAAACCACCATTCAGCGAATGGGCCGCTCCGAACACCCCGGCCACCCGCAGTGGACGCGGAAATTTGCAGGATTGGTTTGACCGGCCAGCGCAGCGTCACTATTCCACACCGCGAAAATTTCCTGCGTTCGCGCGCGTGTTTTTTCGCGCCGCCAAATCCTAATTCATCAATCCTAACTCCTAAATTTCCCAAATGGCTTTCACCACGATCACCGAAATTCACGCCCGCCAAGTTCTCGATTCGCGCGGTAATCCTACCATCGAAGTCGATGTGCAGCTCGCGGGCGGGGCGGCGGGCAGCGCGATCGTTCCGAGCGGCGCGAGCACGGGAGAGCACGAGGCGTGGGAGTTGCGCGATGGGGTGAAGGATCGCTATCTCGGCAAGGGCGTGACCAAGGCGGTCGCGAACGTGAACAAGACGATCGCGAAGGCGCTGGCAGGCTTCGATGCGCTGGATCAGCTCTCGGTGGACAAGGCCATGATCAAGCTCGATGGCACACCGAATAAGGCGAAGCTCGGCGCGAATGCGATCCTCGGTGTCTCCCTCGCGACGGCGCGTGCGGCGGCGAATCAGCTCGGTGTTTCCCTTTTCAAATATCTCGGCGGACCCAATGCCAAGGTGCTCCCGGTGCCGATGATGAACATCGTGAATGGCGGCGCGCATTCCGACGCGCCGGTGGATTTTCAGGAGTTCATGGTGATGCCAAAAGGCGCGGACACTTTCTCCGAAGCGCTGCGCTGTGGCGTTGAGATTTTCCACGCGCTGAAGAGCGTCCTCAAGGGCCGCAACCTCTCGACCGCGGTCGGCGATGAAGGCGGCTTCGCACCGAATTTCACCTCCGCGGATGACGCGCTCGAATCCATCGCGGAGGCGGTGAAGAAGGCCGGGTACAAGTTTGGCAAGGATGTGTTCATCGCGCTGGATGTCGCGGCGTCCGAATTCTACGACGCGAAGGCGAAGCAATACGTCTTCAAAAAATCCGACGGCTCGAAACGCAGCGCGGCGGAACTTGTGTCGTATTACCAAGGTCTCGCGAAAAAGTTTCCGATCGTCTCGATCGAGGATGGGTGCGCGGAGAATGATTGGGACGGCTGGAAAAAACTGACCGATGCGATGGGCTCGAATACGCAGCTTGTTGGCGACGATCTGTTCGTCACGAATGTCGATTTCCTGCGCAAAGGTTTCGAGCACGGCGTCGCCAACTCGATCCTCGTGAAGGTGAATCAGATCGGGACGCTTTCCGAGACGCTCGACGCGATCGAACTCGCAAAGGAGCACAGCTACACCGCCGTCATTAGCCATCGCTCCGGCGAGAGTGAAGACAACACCATCGCCGACATCGCCGTGGCCACCAATGCGGGACAAATCAAAACGGGTTCGCTGAGTCGGACGGATCGGGTCGCGAAATACAATCAGTTGCTGCGCATCGAGGAAGAACTTGGTGACAACGCAATCTACGGCGGTAAGATGCGTTCTTGAGCGACTTATTCGGACAACGCGAATCACATGCGCATGAGGGAATTTGGCCTTCCCTCAATAAGTTCCTGCTCGTCCTGATTTTGGTGACACTCTCGATTCCCATTATCTATTCGTTCGTTCCCGAAGTGGACAAGCGCAAGAAAGCCGCGGCGCGCATCGAGCAACTGAATGCGCAAATCGACGAGCAGCGGCTGAAGCTCGCGCATTTGCAGCGGACCGAATTTTTGCTGCGCAACAATCCCGAATACGTCGCCACGGTCGCGCGCGACGGTTTGGAATTGATGGCTCCGGACGAAACGATCTATCGGCTTGATCCGTCCAAGCTCGCGCCAAAATCTTCGTCGCCACGCTGACGCCTCCGCCGATGTTTCATCCGCGCTTTCCGCGGACGACCTGTTTTCCGAAAACGCCTCACCCATTCCTTTTTCTTTATGTCATTCGACTTCAAATCCATCGACACCTCCGCACTCAAAGGCCGCGTCGCCGGCATGCGGAGGTATCTTTGACTTGCCGAAACTTCAGTCGCGCCTTGCCGAAATCGAGGGGCTCATGTCCGAGCCCGATTTCTGGAACAACAAGGAACGCGCCCAGCAAAACGTCGAGGAAGTCTCGACCCTCCGCGGAAAAGTCGCGCCGTTTTTAGCCGTCGAACGGCAGGCCGATGACCTCGCGGTCTTAATCGAACTCGCCAGCGAAGAAGCCGATCCGACCGCCGCGTCCGCCGAGGTCGAGAACGAGTACCACGCGCTGCTGAAGGCGCTCGATGATTTCGAGTTGAAGATGCTCCTCTCCGGCCCGAACGATGGCTTCAACGCCTTCCTCAGCGTCCAGGCTGGAGCGGGCGGCACCGAGGCGCAGGATTGGGCGGACATGCTGCTGCGGATGTATCAGCGGTGGGCGGAGCGCCACGGATTTTCCACGTCGATCGTCGATATCCAGCTCGGCGAGGAGGCCGGGATCAAGTCGGCCACCATCTGCGTCGTGGGTGAAAACGCATTTGGTTTTCTCGCGACCGAACGCGGCGTCCACCGGCTCGTGCGCATCTCGCCGTTTGATTCAAACAAACGCCGCCACACCTCGTTCAGCGCCGTCGATGTCGTCGCCGATCTTCCCGAAAGCGCCCCCATCGAAATCAACCCCGCCGAGATCGAAGTCGATACCTACCGCTCCGGCGGCAAGGGTGGGCAGAACGTCAACAAAGTCGAAACCGCCGTCCGCGTCCGGCATCTTCCCACGGGCATCGTCGCCGCGTGCCAGAACGAGCGCAGCCAGGCGAAAAACAAAGCCACCGCGATGCGAATGCTCGCCGCCAAACTCCAGCAGGTCGAAACCGACAAACAGCGCGCCGACATCAAAGCCGGCTACAACGAAAAATCCGACAACGCCTTTGGCAGCCAGATTCGCAGCTACGTCTTCCAGCCCTACCAGATGGTGAAAGACCTGCGCACCGGCGTGCAGACCAGCAGTATTCAGCAAGTCATGGACGGCGACATCGACGCCTTCATCCACGGCAAACTGCGCGGCCTCGAAGCCGGGAAAAGCGCGGACGACGATCTCGAATAGGCGCGTGTAGCGAAAGGGTCGATCCGTGCATGTGTTCAGGAAAACTGAGGCTTAGCCCCGCATTGAGCTCTTCGCCTACATCGAAAACACTCTTCTCTGGGCTACCTTTCCCAGCTCAATGCGATTCAAATCTCACCCACAACATCTATATAAAATGGTCCAGAAATCGGTTGCACCTAACAGCCTGTTGAAGAAGTCGCGGACTCCTATTCTGGACTCCTGCTCATGCTCCTTCTCTTGATCTTGATCCTCCGTTTGACAGAGTAACGAACCCTCGAATTGGGATCACGATCAAGAGCAAGAGCCCACCCCGAGGTTTTTCAACAGGCTGCTAAAGGGTTTTCACACAGTCTCGCAGCTCGGGGACGAGTGCGGAGAAGCTCTCCAACCCTCGTTGCGCGTTCGATCCCGCGCTCATTGTCCTTTCGAAGGCAATTTCGCTTGGAGGTTCGCGGCGTCGTAGAGCCAGAGTAGTTCGTGGTCCGTCTTGCCGACGATTAGTGAGAGTGATCGACCGTCGGGTGCGAGGGTGGCATTTCGGAGGTATTTCACGATGCGGAGGGAGTGGGTGGCGCGTAGTTCTGGAAAGGCGAAACGCATGACATAGTGATCGTGGTAGTCTTGCGTGATGAAGGTGCTGTTGTCGAAGACGACGAGTGCGCCGGTGGAGTCCGGCAGCAGCAGGACTTGCGAGATGGCTGCGCTGGAGGAAAAGCGATCCACGACTTTGCCGGTGGTGAGATCGATCAGGTGCAGTTCGCGATCCGAGCCCCACGAGAGGAGCCACTTTCCATCGGGCGATGCGGCAACTTTGGGGCCTTCTATCTCGTCATGCTTTTTGATCGTCGCGAGCGTCTTGAGGGAAGGGAGTTCGCGCACACTGGCTTCACCGCGACCGGGAGTGATGAGCAGTCTGCCACCGGCTACAAACCGGCCTTCCAAGCCATTCACGGCAACGAATGGCTTGCCCAACGCCTTGCCCTTGACGGCATCCCAGACTTGCAGGTGCGCTTTCGGGCCATTTTCACCGGGGCTATCGAAGGTCACGAGCCAGCGACCATCCGTGCTGATAGCGAAGCCAATATAATATGCGGATGGCGCGGAGGGGTGTTTCAGAGGTTTGCCCAGCGGCTTCCAAGTCCAGGTATCGTAAGCGGTCACTTTATCCCCGACTAGGAAATGGCAACGGGAGCCGTCGGCGGTGAACGCAGCGGTCGCATTCATGTCGGGCTCTTCCGCGCCGGGAGAAGTCCTTGAGGGAATCTTCGCTTCGCGTGTGCCGGTGGAGACTTGGAAGACGGACGCGAACTCCGGCTCGACGATGACAACGCGTTTGCCATCCGGCGAGAAGGCAGCACGCTGCGATTCTCCTTCCTGAAAAGCGGCCTCCAGAGGAGGGGACAGCGCGTTTCCAGACGAGGTATCGAAAACGCGGCTGTGGCCATCGGTGAAGCCGATGAGCACGGCGCGGCCTTCGGGACTGACGAGATGCGCGGCGGCGGACGTTCCTGTCTTAAGTTCTCCGGCAACGGGTTGTCCGGATGCGGCATCCCAGAGCCCGATGTCGAGCTTGCGGGTGCGGATGAGCACACGTGTTCCGTCCCGGTTGAATTCCGCATGGGTGACTCCTTCCAAGTCGGCGAACGCGCGGGGTTCCGGAACATCTGCCGCGCGACTACTGGTGGCCAAGACCGCGAGATAAAGACCGAGTGCGGGAAATCCGAAGTGAGCAAGCGATGGCTGGATCATGGAAAGTGGCAGGCGAGATTGCTTCACAACTTAGCTCTTTCCAGCCTCGTTTCCAAGTCGCCCTTGGCAAGGAAGTTCGCCCCATTTTTTCACTCCCCGGTGTCATTTTGACTTGAGGCACGCGCGGCGTGGTATTGGCGAGATCGACGACTTCAAACCGGAAGCTGTTATTCATCGCCAGTGCGGGGGCAACGTAGCCCGCGCCGATTCCCGAAGCATTGGAAACGACCGCGGCTCCGCGGACCGCCGGAGAAAGGATGAGCAGGAAAACGGCAAGAGCGCCGGCGAGGCCGGGCTTCAACTCCGATCTGGGGAAACCGTGATGATTGCTCAACATCGTTTTTACCTCTGCAACGGCGCCGCGATTTCAGGCCTGCGGACGGGGAATTGTTAAACAAATGCTGTCCAAAAGTGGGCTCGATGGGATGAGCCTGCTTCTGGTCGAGAACCGTTTTTAGCAGGCGGCGGTCCGACCGGATGGCTCGAACAAATTACAGCGCGTCCCGCAGTAGATCGAAGATCGCCGTGTTTTCGAGAAACCCGTGGAACTTTTCCGCGCCCGGACCCTTCGCCGCCGCGATCACATCCTCGGCTGTATTTAGCGCCGATACGGTTTGGAAAGCCGCAGGTTCATTGCCTTTCGCAGGCGGACCATTCGGCCCGGTCGCCCAAGTCAGTGAGGGATAGCCCGAGGCAGTCGTTCCCAGCAGCGCGACACCGTGATCCTGACGCAGCGGATACCCATTCAAACTCAGTCCGCCGATGGCATGCTTGCCGACCGCCACGATCAGCGATTCATCGCCGGCATACTTCACCGCGGTTGCCACCGCGCGGTCCATTGCCAGGGTTTCATTGATCGTGCGTTCACCCTGATTCCGGACGGCGGCCTCGGTCACCAATCCTGCATCCACGACTAGCAGATAGCCCCGGCTGTTCACTTGCAGGAACTCAATCGCCCGCCGAACCATGTCCGAGAGTGAAGGCTGCTGGCTTCCCGATTCGATCTCATCGTTGAATGCCATCGCGCCTGCCGCAAACAATCCCACGATGCCATGCTGATGATAGGTGGTGGCCTTCTCCAAATCCGCCTTGGTCCGCACGATCTCACACCCTTTCCTTTGCAACTCCGCCAGCAGATTGCGACCGTCCTTTCGCACGCCATTTTCGGCGGTGGGCAGGAAGTGACGCAAGCCTCCGCCGAAGGCGAGATCGATCCGCGCGTTGTCCACGAGCTGTGCTGCGATGGCATCGGAGTCCTCGGCATTGGCCGCATGTGCAAAAAACGCCGCCGGTGCGGGATCGGTGAGCTGCGCGTTTGAAACGATCCCCACCGAGCGGCCCTGCGCCTTGGCGATTTCCAGCAGCGAACGGAGCGGCTGTCCCTTGTGGTCGGATGCGATGTTACGATGATTGACCCGCACCCCAGTTGCCAGCGCAGTCGCCGCCGCCGCGGCGTCGGGCACCGCAAAATCCCGCGCCGAATTTGCCACCAGCGCAGTGTGCGGAAAGGCATCCAGCGCGAGCCGGTGCTCCGCCCCTCCTTCATAAAGTCGCGCCACAGTCAGGTGCCGCGCGACCATTCCATCGCTCACGAATACGACGATGCCGAAATGCTTTTGAACCACCCACACTTGAAAATACAACACACCCATTGCCACAAAAACCAGGAGGCAGGTGAGCGCGAGTAGTTGATTGCGTAGCTTCATTCCAACTGCCGGTGCGTCGCAGTGAGTCAGGCCTATACTTCGTGAATCCGAAAATCGCCCGTTAGTCCAAGGCTGCGATTGTCAGCATGGGCAGCCGGGAAGAGCGGGATGGCATTGCCGGCGATGGTGACGCTGCCGATTTGCTGGGCGACAAATCCGTAGTGATCCGTGCCTCCGATGGTGCCGCGCACGATGCCTCCGATGTGAATGCTCGCGATCCTCGAAACGACAGTGCTGCCTGCGACGATGGCATCACCGGCAGTTCCAAAGAATGGCGCTCCCGCATTTTCGACGCCCGCGACAATGCTGCTATTGAACCAGCTTCCCAGCACATTGACGGGACCGATGCTGGCGTTCCCATTTTCCGCGACATCGCCGGCACCGTATCCAGCGAGGACCAGGGTGCTTGCGACACTGCCCGCGACGCTGAGTGACGCGATCGCATTTCCCCCGGCGGGCAGACCTGTCGCGCGAATGACGAAGAACGAATCGCCGTAGCTGCGAATCTCCCCGCCAATGCTGATGGGTCCGATAGTTCGGCCTGCTAGAATGCTGCCATTGAAAGAGCCGAAAGCACTCAGAGCGTCTCCTCCGATGCGAACGCTCGCGATACTGCCACCAACGCTCCAGATGGTGCCAGTTCCGGCGATGGTGTTATCCGAACCGCCCCCGCTCAAATTTCCGCCGATGACTACCGCACCGAGATTCCCACTGCTCACGATCGAGCCACTATCGCTGGCAGTCCCGCCGAAGAGCGAGCCACCGATGCTGATGGCGCCGATGCCGCTGGCGGAATCGACGTGCCCGGAAAATTGCCCGCCTCCGCCGAATACATCGCCGATGATGCGAATGCTGCCGATGCTCCCACTGCTCGCGATGCGCGCACTACTATCGCCAGAACCACCCACGAGGGAACCGCCGACGGTCAATGCGCCAATGCGCGTGCCCGCACCCACAGTGCCGGAGCGTTCACCGTCGCCGCCGACCAGATTGCGGCCGATCTTGACGGTGCCAATCGTCGCGCCGAAGACCGAACCGGAATCGATCTCCGAACCGCCGCGCAGCGAACCCACAATGGTGACCGAACTCACACTACCACCATTGCTGCCAAGCAACCCGCTCGATTGTTTGTTACCAAAGACTGAGCCGCGGACCAGGATCGAGCCGATGTTTCCTCCCGCGACAATGTTGCCGCCAAACGCTCCCGGTCCCGCCACGACCGAGCCGCCGACGAACACGCTGCCAATGCGGGCATCTGCCACGGCACTCGCCTCCACTTGGAGATTCGCGCCCGCAAAATCCGTGGCGACGATCACTGCGCCGATCGCACCACGCACCGTGGAAACCGCCGGAGTGACTCCCGCGAGCGTGTCGGCGACTCCCATGGAGACCAGCGTGAGGCTGCGAAGACCGAATGTATTCGTCGCAGTATCGCCTGCGAGAAGGGTGCCGATGTCGCCGTGAATGTTGACGATTCCCAAGTCGATCCCCGTCGCATCGAGGACGCCGATATTCATCAGCCCGTCACCATCGCCAGCGATCCGCGCCTTGACGGTGATATTCGTCCCCGCCGCTTTGAAGAAGCCGGAGAGGTCGATCTTGTCGAGATGATCGCCAGCTCCACTCGCGGTCGTCGGGAGGATGGACGCGATATTCGTGGCCGTGAGGATGGGTTTAGAAAATCGCACGCTGACTAGGTCGCCATCCTCGTCCGTATAGGTGCCGATGAGCGGATTGACGAAGACCGCGGCGGGCGCAATGCGATGTTCCAGGAGTTCGATGTAGTGAGTGGGCATGGATATTTGCGAAACGAGTTGCGGTTTCTCTCACTTTTCCGCAGGACCGGCAATCGACTTCCGCTTGCGGCAGTGCCACGTTGCCTGGCATCAGTGTATGAATCCTTCGTTTTCGCAGCCACCTCCATCGCGCTTTAGCTGGAAGATGACGCTCGTCGCCATCGTGGCGATCATCGCCGGAGTGAGCGCGTGGATTTTCCATCGCATCGAGACATGGCCCGAGCGGACTGCATCCCAAGTGAGCAAGGCATTCGCGGAACTCGGCCATTTGCAGCCACGCATCACGATCAAGGACCGCGTGTTTTTCGAGCAAACAAAAGCCGTGCTGGAACTCGCGGTCGTATCGCGGGAGACGCAAGTCGAGCGCGAAATGGAGCATGAGTGGCTCGGCAGCAAAAAGCGCATTCGGCTGCGCGGGACATATCAGGTGCGAGCAGGCTTCGATCTAAATGAGCCATTCACCGTGCATGTGGACGGACGCCGCATCGAGACACAAATGCCGCCGCCAAAGATCCTGAGCGTCGATGCCAAGGACATCGAAGTGACCGTCTTCGAAAACGGACTCTGGAACAAAATCAGCCCTGCCGAACTCGAGGGCGAACTCCGCGCCCTACCCATGCTCGCGCGGCAGAAGGCGGGGGAAGCCGGGTTGCAAAAGGAGGCATTCGATGCCTTCACAGCGCGCGTGCGGGATAAGTTTGCGCCGGACTACGAAGTCGAGGTGAAGATCAAGCAGCCGCTGGACTAAACAACATCGGTGGCGTCGCTCCACCACCCCTAGCTGCCTGTTGAATAACCCTTTTCAGCGCCGTAGGCGCGGCACGTTTATAGAATTTGACGAACAACCGGACAGCTCCGTAGGAGCGGCATATGCCCGCAAAGCAAGCATCCATGCCGCTCCTACGGAGCTTCGCCAGTTTTTCCCGTGGTTCTATAGACATGCCGCGCCTACGGCGCTGTGGCTCCGATTCCGGGGTACCCGAGTTTTTCAACAGGCTGCTAGCTGCTCCTCAATCAGGTGTTAGACCGGCGATTCCGCGGTCAACGCGGTGCGGATTTGCCCGGCTGTGACTTCGCCTTCCCACCGGCTGATGACCACGGTGGCGAGGGCGTTCCCGATGAGGTTGGTGATTGCACGGCATTCACTCATGAAACGGTCGATGCCTACCAGCAATGCGAGGCTTTCGATGGGGATGCCGGGGACGACTGCGAGTGTCGCGGCCAGTGCTACAAAACCGGCGCCGGTGACGCCTGTCGCTCCTTTCGATGAAAGCATCGCGACCAAGAGGAGCCAGAGCTGTTGCTTCAGGTCCAGCGGCGTATTCGTGGCTTGGGCGAGAAAGACGGCCGCCATGCTCATGTAGATATTGGTGCCATCAAGATTGAAGCTGTAACCCGTGGGTATGACCAATCCCACGGTGCTGGGAGCACAGCCGAGGCGCTGCAATTTCTGGATGATGCCTGGGAGCGCGGTCTCGCTGGAGCTGGTGCCCAGCACGAGGAAGAGTTCTTCTTTGATATAGAACAGGAGTCGGACGATGGAGAATCCGGCAGCGCGGGCAATCAGGCCGAGGACAACGAAGATGAAGAACGCCGCGGTCAGGTAGAACCCGGCCATCAAAGCCAGCAGCTTGTTGAGTGATGCGATGCCGTAGCTGCCCACGGTGAATGCCATGGCTCCAAATGCGCCGATGGGTGCAAGCTTTACGATCCGGCCCATGATGCCAAAGAAGAGCTGGGAAATGGTATCGAGGGCATGAAGGATCGGACGTCCGCGTTCGCCGAGGGCGCTGAGGGCGAAGGCAGTGAGGATGGCGATCAGGAGCACCTGGAGCAAATCACCCTTGGCAAAGGCATCGAAAAAACTCGTGGGGATGATGTTCATCACGAAATCGACGCTGCTGATGGCATCAGCCTTGCTGGCATAAGACGCACCGATCTTTGGATCGAGTGAAAGTGGGTCGATGTTGAAACCTACTCCGGGCTTGAGGATATTGACGACAACGAGACCGATGATGAGCGCCAGCGTGGAAACCACTTCAAAGTAGATCAGGGTCTTGCCACCGATGCGCCCAAGTTTTTTCAAGTCCGACATCGAGGCGATGCCATGCACGACCGTGCAGAAGATGATCGGGGCGATGATCATCTTGACGAGCTTGTTGAAGCCGTCGCCAAGCGGCTTGAGAGGCTTGGCAAACTCGGGATGGGTATGGCCAAGCAGGATGCCAAGCGCGACCGCGATGAGAACCTGGACATAGAGAATGCAGTACCACGGGACGCGGGCGGGGAGGGGATTCATTGGCCGGCTGGGTTTGGAAAATGGTTCACGCGCGGCAGGGTATCGAACGGAATCGACCACGGGTCGATTCCGGAATGATGGCTGTCGTGAAAGCCAATTGACGCGGAACGAATTGGAGTGTTCTCCGTCCAGATCGGAGTATTGCCACTGCGTTCGAGAAGATGGCAACTCACCAGTGGAACCATTTGGCGATGCCCGTGGGGCCATTGGCCAGTTCATGGCAAAAGGCCATTTGGCCGAGGTTGTTGAGGCTGTTTGGGGATACTCCCGCGCCTGTGACGATAGATCCAAAGGGTGGAGCGCCGACCATGATGACTTCACTCGTAGTCGCGTCGTCACCAATGAAGACGCCACCGCCCCCGGCGTCGAGACCCGCGCCGAATGCCACCATGCCCGAGTCGTTGATTGAGGGTTGGCAGGAAAGTAAAATCACTCTGCAAGATCATGCCGGGTCGATCGGGTGCGGGCACTTTTGCCAGCCAGTTTTCGGCGACTTTGTGGGCGTGGCGGCGGTCTGTCGTCTGCGGGCGAAAGCGGCGTTTTTGCGCGGGTCGCAGTGCCGCGTCGCGCTGCTCCGGGCTCTCGGCCTCGGGCGTTTTCGGTTGAGCCAGCCCTCGTCCAGCCTTGGCTTTCTTGATCCATTCGCCCAGCGACCAGGTCGAGAGGCCCAGATCGCGAGAGACCTCGCTCTGGCTGCGCGGTAGTGCCTCAGTTTGAAAAACCGCTCGCGAAAATGTGAGCGCTCAAGCATGGTGCGTCCATGCAGAAGAAAAAGCTCCCTCGCGATGCAAACGCACTCGCCGCCCGAATCGTGGCGATGTCCACCGGGACCGAGCCTTCAGACCTTTCGGCGGTCACCGGCGCGCAAGTCGGCAATCCGCCGATTCTTCCCGAGGAGAATCCTGCAAAGCCAGAGAAGGAGAAAAATCCCGCAGCGGTTGCACTCGGAAGGCTTGGCGGATTGAAGGGTGGAAAGGCGAGGGCGGAAAAACTCTCCAAAGAAAAGCGCGCCGAGATCGCAAAAAAGGCCGCCTCTATTCGATGGCAGCATCGGGAATCTGAATAGTCGCCGCTGGAATTGCCGCTTTTGTCTTACTCAGTTTCTTTTGAACGCTGAGAAGTTTTTTCAAGGACGGCTCAGGCTGCAAATTCTCAAGAAAAATCCCGGTCTCTTTGCGCACTGTTTCACGAACAGTTTTTCCGACGCGCTCGTGCTCTTGCTCGGCCTGTTTCTGCCCGTTCAATTCCCCATTTTTCTTTTTCTCGGCGATCGTCTTCTTGGCGAGCTGAGCCTTGAACTCGTTTGCGGAAAGCTCAAGCCCGCTGACGCGATCCCAATAATCATCTTTTTGTGAGATACCTTTTTTCGCCTTCAACTCGGACATACTCTTGCCGTAGAGGCCGCGAATTCCAGCCGCGTGGAAGTATCCAAAGTTATCAACACCAGCTTCTTTGGCGGCCCCTCCGAGTTCAAGATTCGCCTTTTTGAGATTTTCGCGAAGCCGCTGACGCTCATCGGCATCAGAAATTATCGGCTTTGAAACTTCTTGCGCGCGAGTCTGCACAATGAAATACGCCTTTGCCCACGCGATTTGCGTTTTCCCCGCGTCGGCGTTGAGAGCAATGAGGTAGCAGGCTGTTCTGGAGAGAACAAAGTCGATCTGCTCCCTATGCGCCCCTTTCCCGATCTCGATCATTTTCCGCACCTCCGCAAAATGATGCCTGGGCTCAACTTGAATCTTTGAGCAGTTCTCTTTGCCCTTCTCTATGATCTCCAAAAAACTGTCCCATTTGCTATACCCAAACTCTTGATACAGTTCGCGCGCTGACCAAAATTCGATTTCCTTGTTGTCGCGCTGAGTGGCCCGCCGAAGCCGCGACATCGTTTCGCTAAAACCAGTAATTGTGTTTTCCATGAGATGTGTTTGCTACAGGGAGTGGTCATAGGGAAACAAGGCGTGTTCGTCAATATTTTCTTGCGTCCTCTATGATCTCTATGTCACCGTCTCAGAATGAATTTAAGACGAGAATTTGAGAAGCTCATAGAGAAAAAAAGAGTTGAAATCGCCGAGGCTCAGAGGGCCATTGACGCAGGCCAAGCCTACATTCAGGCGATGGTTGACGCGATCAAGAAGCTGCCGAAAGAAGATTTGGCGAGCATCTCTCCCGTACGAGCGGGAAGTGAGGTTGAAAAGGTGCGCGAGGTAATTTTACAGGCAGGAAAGCCCCTCCATTTGGGAGAAATCATTGCCGCCCTTGGCAAACCCGACGATGCCGAATCGAAAGCGAAAATTGCGGGTCTTCTGGGATGGTACACGAGCAAGGGTAAGGTTTTCACTAAAACGGCTCCGAATACCTACGGGCTGGTTGAGGCTCATCCGCCCAACCCGGATATACCTCCCGACTTTGGCGCAGGAGATTGAAAAGCTAACTTGACCGCTCATGCAGCATCGTTCAATTTGAGCGCATGAACAAGCTGAGCACCGATGAACGCAAGCGGATAGTAGCCGCTCTCGTTGAGGGTGATTCCATGCGGGCCGTGAGCCGCATGACACGGGTTGCCCGCAACACCATCAACAAGCTTCTCGTTGATCTCGGAAAGGCGTGCTCTGAATATCACGACAAGGCGTTCCGCAACCTCTCGTGCAAGCGCATCCAGTGCGACGAAATCTGGAGTTTTGTGGGCTCAAAAGAAAGGAACACGACTGCCGAAAAGAAGGAAATCGGATGGGGCGACGTGTGGACGTGGGTTGCGATGGACGCCGACTCGAAACTCATTCCGACTTGGTTCATCGGCGCCCGCGACGCTGGCGCGGCGTATCATTTCATGCACGATCTCGCCGAACGGCTCGCGAATCGCGTCCAGCTTACGACGGACGGGCACAAGGCGTATCTCTCCGCAGTGGAGGATGCGTTTGGCGCAAACATTGATTACGCGATGCTCGTGAAGATTTACGGCAACGCGCCAGAGGGCGCAGAGGTTCGCTACAGCCCCGCTGTGTGTATGGGCGCACGCAAGGCCATCCAGAGCGGAAAGCCCGAGTTCAAGCACATCTCCACGAGCTACGTGGAGCGCCAAGACCTCACGATGCGAATGAGCATGAAGCGTTTTGCGCGGCTCTCAAACGGCTTCTCAAAAAAGGTCGAGAATCACGAGCACATGGTCGCGCTCCACTACATGTATTACAACTTCGCGCGCATCCATAAATCGCTTCGCGTGACGCCCGCGATGGAGGCAGGCGTTGCGGATCACGTTTGGAGCTTGGACGAAATTATCGCCCTACTGGATTGAATTCAAACTGAGCCACTACCGGCTGCGCCCGCCCATTACCAAGGCGACGGCGTTTACCTTAAACTGCCGGTCGTACCGCCGACCGGATTTCGTGCTGTGTTCGGACTTGGCTCGGCTTTTCGTCTTTGAAAGCCCTGTCCGGAAAATCGAAGACATTCCAACACGGAGGACGCGGAAAATGCGGATGGGGAGGAGGTTGTGTTCCGTATCGCCGGGAGGGCGTCAGTCACCGATGGGGTGAGCGGCTCAAGGTTCGTAGTCTCCGCGTCCTCCGTGCCGTCCGCGTTGTCCGCGGTTCCCATCGTCAAATCTGGGGACAACGGGCATCAAAAGTTTCGCGGATTTTCGTCCCTGCGCTGCATGCACAATCGTGCGCAAACCCGCGTATTTCCTTGCTTCGCTGCCCATGAATGGTCGCGCGACCCCGCCCCAATGCGCCTCGCCGCAGTCCCCCGGTTCTCGCACACACCGCACCAGCCATCATTTTTCCACTGAACTTTGGACACCATTGCCTCCGCGCATTTTTGCCTTTCTGTTCCGATATCGTAAAATGACTTGCGCATCGGAAAGTCGCGCGCAATCCTTCGACGCCCTCAGAACTGACTCGTCGAAACGTTCCCCCTGATCGCGACGCGACGTCTGACCACCATTAGAACAACGTTTTTGCTGTGACTAAGTCATTCTTTTCGCCCGACTTGCGCTCTCGTCATCGTCTCGAAATCCCCGCTTCCGCCGGGGGCACGCGGGTGTTTTTTGGAACGGCGGGTGGTCGCATCCGGGGACTCGCCGCTGGGATCATGCGCGGATCTGCTGTGGTTTGTTTCGGGCTCGCATTCATCGCCTCCGGCACGGCTGCGCACGCTTCGTCATTTACCGTCACCGCGACCGATATTGCGCCTTCCGCGATATTGGAAAGTCAGATCGCCGGCATTCTGCGGGTGGCCGTCGCAAATCCCGCGGCGGGCGGTGCGCCGACTCTGCGCTTGTCACGATTTGGCCTGCGACTGGAGGGGCCGGCGGGGGCGGGGCTCGCGACTCTCGCGGCGAGCGATTTGTTCTCTTCGATCGAAGTCTATCTGGATGCAAACGCATCCGGCGCGTTCGAGCCCGCGTTCGATAAGTTTGTGAACGCGCTGTTTTCGCCTGATGTCGCCGCTGACGGCACGTTGGGCATTGAGATGGCGGCGGCGGAACCCGCGGACCTGGAAGTGTCGTCCGCCAACACCGCCAATTACTTCATTGTTGTTCGCCTTTCCCCAAATGCATCCGCCGCCAACCCGAGCACTTTCCGGATCACCCATATGGGCGGCGGCGGTGCAACCAGTGCGGTTGACGCCGGAAACGGCGCGCCGCTCACTCTGACGACTGCGCTGAACGTCGCATCAAAGATCGTCACCGCGACTGTCAATCACCCGCCGACCACGAGCGGACTTGCGAATGTGACCGCTTTCGACAACGCGGCCCAGGGAGTGGTCCTGCTCCACCCCGCGTTTCAAGATGCGGAAGACGCATCGAATTTGCTGACCTATACCATCACCAGCAATACCAACCCGAGCCTCTTCGGCTTTGTGGGAATCGAGGCAGCGGCTGGCAGACTGCTATGCACTTATGTGCCGGGTGTTACCGGTGTGGCGCAGCTTACAATCAGGGCGGCGGATACATTGGGGAAATCGGTCACGGCCTCGTTGCTGGTGAAAGTGAATCCATTCATCACCTATACGGATTTCATGGCGGTCTATCCGGGCGCTGGCG
Source organism: Chthoniobacteraceae bacterium (assembly GCA_031409335.1). Lineage (GTDB taxonomy): Bacteria > Verrucomicrobiota > Verrucomicrobiia > Chthoniobacterales > Chthoniobacteraceae > JANLQB01. The sequence continues at coordinate 30,194 of JANNWY010000039.1, forward strand.
GACCATTGGAACGGAGCCTTCCAAATGGGCAGACGAATCTCCTGAGCTATGCTTTTTTCCTCAATCAAGGCCTGAACGGCGGAACCGCGGGTCTGCCACGGCTGCAAGGCATCGGCAACGCCCGAATCTTCAGCCACCTCCGGCCCAAGTCGGCAAGCGATGTCTTCTTCAACTACCAGCTCTCGCAGGATTTGCAGGCATGGGTGCCTGCGGTAAAGAACGTGGATTATTACGAAAACACGCGGGACATGGGTGATGGCTCGGTGAGCGTCGAGCTACTTTTGCTGAACCAGTGGCAAAAGGCATTCATGCGGGTCCAGACCCAGTTGGTGGGATCGCCCGCCCCGCCTCCGCCAAACGACCCACAGCCGCCCGGCGGTGGTGAGCCGCCGCTGCCACAGCCGCCACCGCCTGGGACCGGAGTTCCCATCGTCAGTAGCGCTGTTTATCCCTCCCAGTTCGTCATTGGCAACAGCCAGACCTATGCATCCGACGTTGCTGTCATCGACATGGACAATGATGGCTTTAAGGATGTGGTGGCTGCATCCCAGCGCGACAACAAGGTTGCCTGGTATCACAACAATCAAGATGGGACTTTTGGAGCGGCTCAGATCATCACTACATCGGCAGCCGGAGTGATCGCGGTCGCAGCCGCGGACTTGGACAACGATGGGTTGGTGGATGTGGCATCCGCCTCACAAAATGACAATAAAATTGCCTGGTACAAGCGGAATGCGAACGGAAGTTTCGGCCCGCAACAGGTGCTGAACCTCGCGGCGCAGTTCCCAACGGCGCTGGAGACTGTTGATCTGGACAATGACGGGAAGCGGGATGTCATTTATGCCTCCTGGTTTGGCGGTCACATCTCGTGGTGCAAAAATCTTGGGAACGGGGCATTTGCTTCCGCGCAGATCGTCACAAACCAGTCCGTGGCACCATACGGGGTTACGGCTGCCGATTTGGATGGAGATGGTGTGAAAGACATCGTCACGGGTTCGACCAGCAGCGATTCGGTTGATTGGTATAAAGGAACTGGCGACGGGACTGTTGGGGTAAGGCGGAGATTGACTGTGGCGGGGGATGCCGCGTTCGATGCCCCAGTGTCATTTTCGTCGGGTGATCTCGATGGCGACGGGCTGCTGGATATTGTCGCTTCCGATGCTGCCACAAATAAGATCGCCTGGTTCAGGAATCTTGGGGGCGCGAACTTCGCTGCGCGGCAGATCATTTCGAATCAGGGTATTGCCAACTATGCGGTGTTGGTAAGTGACATCAATGGCGACGGGCTGCTGGATGTGCTTTCGGCTTCTCAGGGTAACAGTAAAGTCGCGTGGTATCGCAATTGGGGCGGAGGCAACTTTGGCGACCCGGACGCGAACCAACTGATTATCACGGAAACCGCGGCCGGGGTCTATTCGGTAGCGACGGGAGACTTTAATCAGGATGGCAAGCTGGACGTGGCTTCCGCTTCGCAGGATGACTCGAAAGTAGCGGTTTACTTCAATCGCGGCGGGCAAAGCGGACTATCCACGACGGATATCGCGCCGGCAGTGATGTTGGATGGACAGCAGCGTGCAATTTTGCGGATCGAAGTGGGCAATCGAGGCATCCCAGGCAACGACAATGCGCGGCTTGATACCGTCTCGCTGCTATTGGACAGCAGCGCGGGCGTGCCGCTGACGACCGCACAAGCCAATGCGTTGATTGAAAGCCTTCGCATCTATGCGGACATCAACGACTCAGGCGCTTTTGAGAGCAATGTCGATGTGCCGGTGGCGATGATCCCGCATTTGGTTTTGAATGCCGGCAAACTCACTGTGCCAGTGCAGGGCAACGCCCTTGCCATCCAGATTGCGCCAGGCACTTCCCGCAGCTTCTTCGTGGTGCCGCGCCTGACTGTTAATGCCGGTGCCCAGAATCCCGCTGCGTTTCGACTAACCCACTTTACCCAGGGCATCGGCCTGAGCACGGCGCGGGACGCTTTTACCGGCGCGCTGCTGACCGTGGAAGCGTCACCCGTTTCGTCGGTCACTTCATCGGTCACGACAGCGACCACCAATAGCTCGCCGACTACCGTGGGACTGCCGAGTATTGTCGTGAATGATACTGTGCTGCCGAGCGCAGTGTCCCTGAAAAGCTACTTTGGCGATCTGGAAGACGGTCCCGACAGCCTTCGCTATGAAGTAACAGGGAATACGAATGCTGGCTTGTTTTCGTTCGCCGGGATTGATGCGAATGCCAAGCTCATTCTCCGCTATCGGCCCGGGATTTCGGGCAATGCGACTATCACTGTCAAGGCGACGGACACGGCTGGGAAGTCAGTTACTTCTTCGCTCTCGGCTTCCGTTGTCCTTGCGAATACTTTCAACGCCTGGGTTGGCGGGGGCGCGGGGGCCACCCAGCAGACATTGTTGCGATATGCCTTTGGGCTGAGTCCGTTGGGCGGCGGTGTCGCTGGGCTGCCGCGAATGAAAATCCAGGGAAAATCGCGGGTGATAACTCATCTGAAACCGACATGGGCAACCGATCTCAACTACCAGTATGAGATTTCCCAGGACTTGCTCTCGTGGGTTCCGGCAACGCCAGGCACCCACTACCACGAGTTCTCGAAAAACCTGCCCAATGCCATCCGGCAAACGGATCTGGTCCTGTTGGTGAACTGGCCAAAGGCTTACCTGCGCGCGCGCGCGGTGCTCGCGAACTAACTTCGTTCAGGAAGTCTGCCGGAGGATTTCAGCGATCACTTCATCGCTGGTCCTGCCTTCCGCCTCGCCCTCGAAGTTCATGATGATGCGATGGCGCAGCGCGGCGACTGCCGCCTTGTCGATATCCGCGCGCGAGACGTGGTAGCGGTCGTCCAGCAGCGCGTGAATTTTTGCCGCGAGGATCAGCGCCTGGGCACCGCGCGGGCTGGCGCCGTAACGGACGTATTTTTTCGCGAGTGGCGCGGATTGCTTTCCTTCCGGGTGCGTGGACATCACCAGGTCGATGGCATGGGTTTGGACTTCGCGGGTGAGCGGCACCTCACGCACCACCTCGCGCAGGGCGATCACCTCGTGGGAACTGTGCAGGACTTTCGCGATCATCGGCGGCGCGCTCGCGGTCGTGCGATCCAGGATGGTGTGGAGTTCCTCCGCGCTGGGGAAGCGGACTTTCAGTTTGAAAATGAAACGATCGAGCTGCGCTTCGGGGAGCGGATAGGTGCCTTCCATTTCCAGCGGATTTTGGGTGGCGAGGACGAGGAATGGCTGCTGGATGGGGTGCTGGACACCGCCGACGGTGACGTGATTTTCCTGCATCGCTTCGAGCAGGGCGCTCTGCGTTTTTGGCGTGGCGCGGTTGATTTCGTCGGCGAGCAGGATGTTTGCGAAAACGGGTCCCGGCTGGAAGCTCACCGCTTTTTGTCCGCGCTCGTTTTCCATGATGATGCTGGTGCCGATGATGTCGGCTGGCATCAGATCGGGCGTGAATTGGACCCGTGAAAATGTGAGATCGACGGCCTCGGCGAGGGTGCGGACCAGCATCGTTTTACCGAGCCCCGGCACGCCTTCGAGCAGGACGTGGCCTCCGGCGAAAAATGCGACGAGCACGCCTTCGACGATTTCCTGCTGGCCCACGATCAGCCGGCCCATCTCGTCCCGGATGCGCTGAAAGGTGGATTTGAATTGCTGGACGCGCGCGTGAAGGGCTGGGGCTTCGGTCATAAGTTATTCTTTGGGTCGGATGCTCTCGAAGTAACGCTTGATCAGGAAGCGCGAGCCAAGCGGAATATTTTCCTGCACGACGGCTTCCTCGGCGGAGGGAGCCATCGCTTCGTAGATTTCCTTGTAACGACGCGAGGATTTCGAGGTGTCGCCCGCGGTCGGGAGCAGTTGTGAAAGCGACTCGCCTTCATTGAGGCGGCCTTTCAATGACGCATCGGTTTGTTTGTTCGCGGTCTCGCCGGCCGTTTTTCCAAAAGGCGTTTCGGTGGTGCCGGTGTCGCGTTCGCTGCCTGGCTGGCCGGAGGGTATCTGCGTTCCGTCGGGCGACGAGCCATCGGGATTGGGCTTGGAAAAAGACTGGATGGTGAGCTGGCCCTTGCCATCGCCAGAGGCTTTGGGTTCGCCGCCGGGGGAATCCTGCGGCTCGCCAAACTTCATGTTTTCCAGCGCGGACATCAGTTGCTTGAGCTGCTCGGCGGAGGGCTGCTGGCCGGGTTTGCCGGAATTGCCTTTCTGCTGCCCCATTTTCTTCAGCATTTGGGCCAGCTTTTGCAGTGCCTCGTTCGACGCGCCTTCACCGGCATTTTGCTGGAGCTGTTTGGCGAGTTGCCGCATCGCCTGGGAAAGTTCGCGCTGTTTTGAGAGCCGTTCGAGCGCTTCGCGCAAAGCCTTTTCGGCTTCCTCTTTCGTCGGCTGCTTTGCGGCGTCCTCGAGTTCCTGCGCCGCTTTGGCCAGATCACCGGCTTGCATGGCATCGGCGGCTGGTTTGGTCGCTTCGTTCTTCGCGAGCGCTTCCGCGAGTTGTTTCATTTCCTCGGGTGAAACATTTTCGGGCGGCTTTTGCATTTGCTGCACGAGCTGCTGGAGATTGGAAAGTTCCCGCAACGCATTCTTCGCCGCTTCATCCGCGCCATTCTCCTGCGCGCGCAATTGTTCGGCGCTCTTCCTTAATTGCTCGGCGAGCTTTTTCAACTCCTCGTCCTTCGCGGGATCGAGCGATTTCTCGATTTCCTTCGCGAGTTGTTCGAGCTGGTTCGCCGTCGGGCTGACTTGTTTCTGCGCGGCCTCGGCGGCGCGTTGCCGCTCGCCCGCGGCGATGCGCGATTCCCAATGCAGCAGCGCCAGCGTGATCACCGGGAAGATCAGGTAACGAATCGCGCCCGGCATCCGAATCGGGATCAAGCGGGGCAGGTTTTTCCTGGCAAGAAAAGCGCGGCACTCGTCCGCGGCGAGCTGTTGAAAGGGCGTCGGTTTTCCCGTGAACGCGAGCGCCGTGAGCGAGCGATCGTGCGTCCCGCCGAGCCGGTCCACCGTCGCCGCCACGTCCGGCAAAGGCACCCGGCGGAGCATCGTCGCGAAAAACGCCGCCAAGGCTGCGAAGGCCGGCGCAGCCTGCCACCACGCGGGCGGCAGTGGCTCGCGATGCAGCACCCAGCGCAGCCCGGCCACGATCACGATCAGCATGAACCCGGCGCAAAGCGTAAAGCGCACGAACCAATCCATGAACCAGTGCGCCCGCATCCGCCTTCGCGCGGCGCGCAGACTGCGCAGGAGATCGTCGTTCGGGTTCGTATTCAAAATGCGGCCCGCACACTAGCGGATGCGCGCGCCCGCGCAATCCAGCCGTGCCGCGCGCAAAAATCGCGATCTCGCTTTCCACTCACGAGCCCTCCACGCTCGCGCTTCGATGTGGCTCCTCAAAGTTGCCCGCCCAGGCTTCTGGCTCACCTCCATTTGGTTTTACCTCCTTCCCGTCGGTGGGCGCGCGGTTTGGCACGAATGGACGTTCTGGCTGGGGCTCCTCTACGTCACCTTTCCGCTCGGGCTGCTAATTTACGGCTGGAACGATCTTTTCGACGCGGAAAATGACCGGCGCAATCCGCGCAAGGACACCTTCCTCTTCGGCGCGCGCCCGATCGCCGCGCAGCTCGCCGCCCTTCCCCGATGGATCGCCATCGTTCAGGGTCCATTCGCGTTGGCTTTCCTCCTGCTCGTCGGCGTGAAAACGCTGCCGTGGTGGGCCGCGGTCGTCGGCGCGACTGCGCTCTACAATCTGCCCCGGATCGGCTTCAAGAACTGGCCCATCGTCGATCTGCTCAACCAGATTTCCTACGTCCTCGTCTTTATCCTCAGCAGTTGGCTGAATGCCGTCCCGCAGGCACCGTGGTTCACATTCGCTTTCGGCGCGCTCTTCGCCATGCACTCGCACCTCTTTGGCGAAATCATGGATCACGGGATCGATCTGATCGCCGGTCGGCGCACCACCGCCGGTGCGTTTGGCGTGCTCCCCGCGAAATCGCTCCTCGCCGCCCTGCTCCTCGTCGAATCCTGCATCGTCTGGCGGTTTGCCCACGATCCGTGGATGGCCGCCGCCCTTTTCGCCGGTTCGCTCTTTTTCGTCGGCGATGCCACGCTGCTCTGGCGCTCCCGGCCTTACGCCGGCTGGCAGATGCGGTTCTTTTTCCTCGGTTGGAATGCCGCGGCCTTGTGCAGCATCCCGTGGGTCTGGTGGACCGCACGCCTCGCTTCGCCACTCGCGAAATAGCCGGGGAAACGGCCCGCGCACGGTGAAAAATTAGCGGAAGATTCCCGTTGCGTTCGCCGGAGGTCGCGCTTAAAACTCCCGTCCATTTTTCTCCTGCTAAAACTACGCCTGTATTTCTATGTCCACTGAACTGATGACGGAACTTCTCGAGGCTGGTGTCCACTTTGGCCACCAGACCAAACGCTGGAATCCGAAGATGAAGCCATACATTTTCGAGAAGCGCAACGCCATCTACATCATCAATCTCGGTGAAACCGTGAAGCAGCTCCAAGGCGCGACCGAATTCATCGGCAGCGTCGCCGCGCGCGGCGGGAAAATCCTCTTCGTCGGCACGAAAAAGCAGGCGCAGGAAGCCATCAAGGAAGCGGCTTTGGCGTGTGGACACTTTTACGTGAACCAGCGCTGGCTCGGCGGCACGCTCACCAATCTCGCCACCATCCGCAAGAGCATCGCCCGGATGAAATACATCGAGAACCTCGAAAAGCAGCCAGATTATTCCAAGATGGGCAACCAGGAAATCTCTGCCATCAAGCGTGAAGGCGAGAAGCTTCGCAAGAATCTCGAAGGCATCCGGGACATGGAGAAGAAGCCCGATGCGATGGTCGTCATCGACACGATGCGCGAGGAAATCGCCGTCGCCGAAGGCCGCCGTCTCGGGATACCCGTCGTCGCCATCGTGGACACGAATGCAAACCCCGACCTGATCGACTACCCGATCGCGGGCAATGACGACGCCATCCGCGCCATCCGCATCGTCCTCCAGAAAATCGTCGATGCCATCGTGTCCGCCAGTTCCGGCAGCGTGAAGCAGGAGCAGGCCGCGCTCGCGGGCGTCGCGGAGTAGCGCGCCGCGCCAGTTGAGGCATGGGCTTTGAGTGTTGAGGACACCCTCGACGTTCAACCGCTCGCTCCCCATCGCCGCGCCACTCAACTCTCAACCTTCAACACTTTTTCATTCCCATGTCCGTAGTCATCGACGCCCAATTAGTCAAAGCCCTCCGCGAGAAAACCAACGCGGGTTTGATGGAATGCAAACGCGCGCTCGGCGAGACCAATGGCGATCTCGAAGCCGCCGTGGATTTGCTCCGCAAAAAAGGCGCGGCGACCGCGGCGAAGAAAGCGGATCGCGAAGCGAAAGACGGGACCATCGCCCAAGCCATCCTGCCCGGTGCGAAAGTCGGCGTGCTCGTCGAAGTAAATTGCGAAACTGATTTCGTCGCAAAGAACGACAGCTTCAAAGCCTTCTGCGATGACATTACGAAAAAGATCGCGGCGGACCCCGGCAGCGACCTCGAAACGGATAGGGTCAACGCCGTTCAGAAGATCGGCGAGAACGTGATCATCCGCCGCTTCGAGCGCCTCGAAGTCACCGGCAACGGCCTCGTTGCCGCTTACATTCACACCGGCGGCAAAGTCGGCGTGCTCGTCGAAGTCGGCGCGCAGAACGACGCGACCACGCAGCACGAGGATTTCAAGCAACTCGTGCGCGACATCACGTTGCAAATCGCCGCTGCCAATCCCATCTGCGTCGATCGCATGCAAGTCCCCGCCGACCTCGTCGAGCGCGAACGCGAAGTCTATCGCGGCCAGGTTCCTCCGGGGAAACCCGCGAACATCATCGAGAAAATCGTCGATGGGAAAATGGACAAATTTTTCAGCAACTCTTGCCTGATCGATCAGGCGTTCATCAAGAATCCGGACGTGACGATGACCCAATTGCTCGCCGAAAAGAGCAAGGCGCTCGGTGAAACGCTTTCCATCCGCCGTTTCGTCCGCTTCATGGTCGGCGAGAATATCGTCGCGGCGTAGTTCCGACGCTTGATTTTACGCCTGCGGGGACACAACGTGGCGGCCAAGTTTATGATGAGCATTCGCCGTTTCCTCGCCATCGCATGCCTTTCGGCTGCGGTCGCCATTCCCTCCGCGCGCGCGCAAGCGCCGAAAGACATGCCGCCCGAGTATGTCAAGGTCGTGCAAAGCGCCATGAAGGCGTTTTCCACCCGGGACTTCAAGACGACCCTCGCGCTGGTGGACAAAGCCGAGTCGCTCTACCAGCCCACCGCCCTCACGGTGAATGTCCGCGCCGCCATCGCCATCGAGGGAAAGAAATTCGACGAGGGCCGCGAGCATTGCCTGAAAGCCCTGAAACTGGATCCCAAGTTTTTCCCCGCGCTCTACAACCTCGCGGAAATCCCCTTCATGCAGGCCAAGTATGCCGAGGCGCGGCTCGCGTACGAGAAACTCCTCGATGACGACGATTCCAGCGTCGATCTGATTAAGTTTCGTCTCTACCTCACCTATCTACTCGAAAAGAACGACGAAGTCGCCAAACAGCAGCTCGATAAGATTCCGCTGCTCAACGACACCCCGATTTACTTCTACGCATACGCCGCGTGGGAGTTCGCTCATGGCGACGAAAAAAAAGCGCAATCCTATCTCAACTCCGCCGAAACCGTTTTTCCAAAGGCCAAACTCGGCAACTTTGTGGATGTCTTCTACGACATCGGCTGGCTGAAGCGTCCGGTGGATGGCGACCAGTAACCCGCTGCTCACCGCGCGAACGGTTCAGCGCCATTCATGCTTCGGATATTTCCGTTGCAGTTCCTGTTTGATCTTCGGGTAGGACTCCTTCCAAAAGTTTGCGAGGTTCGTGGTGATTTGAATGGGCCGATGATTTGGCGCGAGCACTTGGATCACCACCGGCACGCGTCCGCCGGCGATGCGGAGGTCGCCTTCGACGCCGTATAAATCCTGGATGCGCACGGCGATTGTTGGCGCGGCATTTTCGGCGTAGGTGATTTTGAAGGCGCGGCCTTTTGGCAGCGAGAGACGTTCGGGCGCGAAGTCGTCGAGCAGCCTTTGCTGCGCGGGGGAGAGCCACGATTTCACGACTGGCCAGACGGGGCGTTCCTTGATTTCGCGGTAGCTCGTCGCGCCGTGGCAGATTTGTTCGATCAAGGTCACACGATCGTCGTCGCCGAGTTTTGGCAGCTCGAAATCGGGGCACCAGCCTGCCAGCAGATTGAGCCGCAGAATCCATTGCTCGACCGCGTGATCCCACAATTTCAGCGGACAATTTCCCGCGATGACCTCTTGCGCGAGCAGCGCGGCGGCTTGTTCCAGCGGGGCAGCGTCGGAAGATTTTGAGCGCAGCACGAGGTCGTGGAAGCGCGTGGATTTGCGCGCGATCACGCGGCGTTGCGCGGGGTCGAAAGCCACTTCGGTTTCTTCGATGAAGCCGTCGGGAAACAACTCGCGCAACCACGGCTCCTCGACCGCGGTCGCGAGCGTGAGCAGCGTTTCCACTTCGCCTCGGATCGCGATTTCCCGCACTTCGCTCGCGACCAGTAGCGGCGTGGCGACCACACTTTCCCGCGCGAGCACGCCTTTGCGCCCATGCACCAGCGCACAGCGGAGCGTGCCAGAGTCGAGCCGCATCGCCACCATGTCGGGAAAGCCCGCGAGCACGCAGCGCTGGAGCGCTTCGCTGGAAGTGTCGCGCGCCTCGGTATTCAGCTTTTCCTCGCGGGCGATTTTGAGGAATTGATCGGCGAGGGCGGCTGCTTCGCGGGCGGCGAGGGCGTTGATGCCGAGTGCGCGGCAGCGTTGCGAGTCGAAGCGGTTTTGCTCTGCAAAACGGTGCGCGCGCATGAGCAGGAAAAAATCTGAATCGGCATTTTCACCAAGAGCGTTGTCGCGAAGCTGCTGCATCTCCTTTCCCTCCGCGCGCCGGAGCATGTTGCGGCCTTGCGTGAGCGCGGCCACGAGGCACGCGGCGGGCACGCAGCCGAGATCGTGCGCGGCGAGGAGCATCCGCGCGTAACGCGGATGTGCGGGGAAGGCGAGCATCCTACGTCCCATGGGACTGATTTGTCCTATGGGACTGATGGCTCCGAGATCGCGCAGCAGTGTCTCGGCGCGTTCGAGGGCTTTTGCGTCGGGCGCTTCCAGCCAGCGGAATTTTGAGACGTCTTCGACATCGCTGGCCTTCAAAGTGAGCACGACTTCGGCGAGATCGAGGCGGCGGATTTCGGGAAGCTCCTGCGCGGCGCGGTCGTGGTGCTCGCGCTCGGTCCACATCCGCATGCATATGCCCGGCGCGGTGCGGCCCGCGCGGCCGGCGCGCTGGTCGGCACTCGCGCGGCTGATCTTTTCGACGAGCAGCGTATTGATGCCGCGATAGGGATCGAACCGCGCGATCTTCGCGAGGCCGGCGTCGATCACGACGCGCACGCCGTCAATGGTGAGCGAGGTTTCAGCAACGTTCGTGGAGACGATCACCTTCCGCTTTTCGTAGCGCGCGACGGCGGCGTCCTGCTGATCGACGGGCAGCTCGCCGTGCAGCGGCAGCGCGAGAAAGTCGCGACTGACGCGCGAGTTTTGCACCGCCTGAATCGTGCGACCGATCTCGTACGCGCCGGGCATGAAGATGAGCACGTCGCCTTCGGTCGTGCGCGCGAGGCGCTCGAGTTCATCGGCAGCGGCGTCCCAGACTGGAGAATCGCCGAGCGATTTTTCGAGGTGCTCGATTTGCACCGGATGCGTGCGGCCTCGCGAAGTGAGCAGTTCGCAAGGCGCGAGATATTTTTGCAGCGCGCCCGCGTCGAGCGTGGCGGACATCACGACGAGTTTGAGATCGGGCCGCCGCAGCTCCTGCAAATCCAGCGCGCGGGCGAGTGTGATGTCGCCATACAGATGCCGCTCGTGAAATTCATCGAACAGAATCGCGCCGACGCCGCGCAATCCCGGATCGGCGAGCATCTGGCGAAGTAAAATCCCCTCGGTCACAAAACGAATGCGCGTCTTCGCGGAGCAGATGCGATCGAGCCGGATTTGGTAGCCCACTTCATCGCCGAGCCGCCCGCCGCGCTCCTGCGCCACGCGCGCCGCGAGCATCCGCGTGGCGAGTCGGCGCGGCTGGAGCACCACAATTTCGCCATCTCCGGCGAGGCCATGATCGAGGATCATTTGCGGGACCTGCGTCGATTTTCCCGAGCCCGTCGGCGCTTGCAGCACGAGGCGCGAATGCGCACTCAGCGAGGCGATGAGCGCGGATTCGAGTTCGTAGATGGGAAGAGCAGGCGGAGCCAAGGAGACTGAACATCGAACATCGAACATCGAACGTCGAACATCGAAGTCGGAGCCCGCATCGCACGTCGATTCCGACTTCGATGTTCGATGTTCTCCGGAAACTCACGACCAATGCTCCTCGCCTTCCACAAACCCTTCGGCGTCGTCTCGCAATTCACGCCGGACGGATCGAAACATCGCACGCTCGCGGACTTCGGATTTCCACCGTGCGTGTATCCGATCGGCAGGCTGGATGCGGAGAGCGAGGGGCTGCTGCTGCTCAGCGATGAGGCGGAATTGAACGCGCGCCTGCTGAAACCGGAGCGCGGGCATGTGCGGACTTATTGGGCGCAAGTGGAGCGCGTGCCCGCGGCGGATGCGCTCGCGCAACTGGAGCGCGGCGTGAGCATCGGCGGGCGGATAACGCTGCCGTGCCGCGCGTGGACACTCGATCCGCAGCCCGAGGTGCCGCCGCGCGATCCGCCGATTCGCTTTCGTAAAAACGTGCCGGATACGTGGATCGCACTCGAACTCGTGGAGGGGAAAAATCATCAGGTGCGCCGAATGACTGCTGCCGTCGGACATCCCACGCTGCGGCTCATGCGGGTGAAAATCGGGTCGCTGGAACTCGGCGAACTCGCGCCAGGAAAATGGCGCGCGCTTTCCGCGAACGAGCGGGCGCTGGTATTTGCGGTTCGCCGATGATGAAGCCGAAGGCTCTCGGACGGCTGTGATTCCTTCACAGCTTTTGAGCCGTGGCGCGCGTTCCGAGAGCTGTGAAGGAATCACGGCACTCCCAGAGCCTTCGGCTTTATTTCTTTGGCGTCCCGAGCAGGCGTTGGCGGGCTTCGTCTGGGAGAAGATTCGTGCTTTGCACCCATGCGGTTGCCGTTGGTTTGTCCCGGCGCATCCAATTGCGCGCGACGCTTTCGACTGCGGACTTGCGCGTGCTTTCGTCGCCGATCGTCGCGGCCCATTGCGCCGCACCTTCGGGATCGCGCGGGGTGATCCGATCGCTGAATGTGCGCACCGCCGAGTCGCGCGATTTTCCCGCAGCCAGGGTGCCGAGCCACTTTGCGGAAGCCGTGGCATCCACATCGGCCCAACGCGAAATGATGCTCGAAAAGGCGCTGCCGCGCGCATCGCCTTCCGGCAGGCTCGCCGCCCACGCGCTCGCGGCGGCGGGATCGTGGTGCGCCCAATTGCTCGCGACGTTCGAGGCCGCGCTCGCCTGCGCTTCGCCTGTGAGCTTCAGCGCGGCGGCGGCGGCGGCGTGCGGGTCGTTCGCCGCCATCTGGCCGAGCGCGGAGGAAATGGCGCGGTTTTTATCCTTGCCCTCCGGGAGCTTGTCCGCCCACGCGAGCACTTCCTGCGGATCGTTGCTTGCCCAATTGCTCAGCACATTCGAGAGCGCGTTGTTGTAGCTGTCATTCGAGGGCGGGTTCTTGAAAAAGTATTCCGCCGCCGCCTTGGGATCGGTGCGGCCCCAGCGCCAGCCGATTTGCTGGAGCGCGTTGCTGCGCTCATTTCCTTCGGGTAAAAGGTTTGCGATTTCCAATGCCGCGGGCGCGTCCTTTTCCGCGAGTTGCGATGAGAGATAGCTGATTGCCTGCGACCTCGCCGCGCCTTCGGGAAGCGCCTTCACAAATTCGGTCGCCGCCTTCGGGTCGCGCTGCGCCCACGCGCTGACCAGGCTGCCCACGGCACGGGTGCGGATTGCCCCTTCCGGGAGTTGCTGGATCGCATTCTGTGCGTCCACCGGATTCCGCGTGGCCAGTTCGCTGATCGCTCCGCTGACCGCACTTTCCTGCATGTTTCCCGGCTGAAGTGTGCGGGCGTATTGCAGCACCGCTTGTGGGTCTTTGCGCGACCAGTTTGAAATGGCGTTGCGCGTGAGGTCGTCGCGCGATTCGCGGTCGGGGATGTCCTTCGCCCAGTTCAGCAAATCCTGCGGCGACTTGTTCGCCTGCGAGTACGACAGGCTCGACAGCACATTGCGCCGCGTTTGCCGGTCGTTGATCGTCAGCGCGTATCTCGCTGCCGCGTCGAAATCCTTGGCCGCCCACTGCTGCACGATCATCGACCGAAAATTCATGCCTTCGTTGGCCGTGGCGTCCTTCACGTTTTCATCGAAGAACTTGAGCGCCGCGACTGGATCCTTTTTCGCGAGGCCGGTGGCGATTCCGCCGAGCGCTTCGTTGCGTTCCTTTCCGGGTGTCATGGCGAGGGCGTATTGGGATGCGGCGGCGGAATCCTTGTCGGCCCAGACGGCCAGCGCGTTCGAGCGCAGCCAGGTGTATTGCTGATCCTTGGGAAGCGCGGATGCGTATTCCACGGCGGCGCGCGGATCGAGTTCGGCCCAGTGCGCGATGAGGCCGTTCATGAGCAGCCCGCGCTTTTGCGGATCGAGGTGCATCGCGGCATTCAGCGCGCCGGGCATTTCCGCGGCGGAAAGATGCTCGACCATTTGGTAGAGCCGGTGCTGCTGCCGCAGGAAATTGATGTCCTCCATGATCGTCGCCGCGGATTGCTCGAAATCCTTCACCATCGCCGCCGTCTCGGGATCGGCGGCAGGCGTCGCACCGAAATCGCTGGTGGCAGCCTGCGATTTTTCAATCGCCATCGGATTCACCGATGACGGCCCTGCGTTCATGGAATAGCCGACGAGCCAGCCGATGACGCCGAGCAGCGCGGCGCACAGCCAGGGGAGTTTGGTTTGCATGATGCGTGAATCGGTAGCGCGAAAATGGCGCGGCGTCAGTATTTCAACACGCGCCGCAGGAACTCACGGCAGGCGGCGCTTTTCGGCTCCGCGAAAAGCTCCGCCGCTGGCGCGTGCTCGACGATGCGGCCTTCGGCGAGGAACGCGACGACATCGCCAACGTGCCGGGCGAACCCCATCTCGTGCGTGACGAGGACGAAGTCGCGGCCTTCGACTTTCAGCTCTTCGATGACATCGAGCACCTCGGCAGTCATCTCGGGATCGAGCGCGCTGGTTGGTTCGTCGAACAGCAGGATGCGAGGTTTGATGGCAATGGCGCGGGCGATAGCGACGCGCTGTTTCTGCCCGCCGCTCAGTTCCGCGGGGCGTTTGTGCGCATGGTCGGCGAGCTGGAAACGGTGGAGACTTTCGCGCGCGATTTCCTCGGCGGCGGCGGGCGAAAGCGCGTGAACTTTCTCCAGCGGCAGGGTGATGTTGACGAGCGCGCTGAGGTGCGGGAAGAGATTGAACGACTGGAAGACGACGCCGAGATGGCGGCGGTGCTCGCGCAGCTTTTCCTCGTGAAAATCAATCGTTTCACCGTCGAGTGAAACGGTGCCGGCGTCGGGAATTTCCAGCCCGGCGATGATGCGGAGCAGCGTGGATTTTCCCCCGCCGCTCGGGCCGATGAGGACGACGCTGCGCGCCGCACCGAAATCAGCGGTGATGCCGTCGAGGACGGTTTTGCCCGCGAAGGATTTACTGAGGCCGGTTAAAGCGAGATGCACGCGGCGGCACGATCACGGGCTGCAAAGCCCGTGTCACATTTATTTCCCGAGACTTCCGAGCAGTCCGGTGAGCATCCCTTGCAGGTCGTTTTGCTGCGGCACCTGGCCTTTCGGCGTCAGTTTGTCGATGAGCTGCGGGAGGAGTGCGCTGAGTGCGCTGGAGACTTCGGGCCCCTGCATTCCGGTTTGTTTTGCAAACTGCTGGACTTGATCCGCGCCGAGCGCGTGCTGCAATTGGTCCGGTGAAATGGCCTTGTTTTCGCCAGTGCCAATCCAGGATTGCATGAGGTCGCCGAGACCTTTCTGGTCGAACTGTTGCGCGAGTCCGGCGAGGCCGTTGCCGCTGCTGTTTTTGGTGAGAAGCCCGGTGGCGATTTGCATCAGCGCGTTTTGCTTGTCGCCGCTGCCGCCGCCTAGGACTGAACCGAGGATGGAATCAAGTAAGCCCATAATTTTTGGACAATGCGGAAAGTGATTTTGGGCGTCAAGGATTCTTCAGTTTTCCACCCCAACTGAGGATTTTCGCCTTCGCTCCAGCCGCTTCCGCTTCCGGGATTTGGCTATTGCGCACGTAAAAAAGCGAGAGGCTCGACCACGCGAGTTGATCGTTCGGGTGCAGCTTCACGGATTGCAGCCCGGCGTCGATCGCTTCGGGAAAACGGCCCAGCTTCATCAGCGCCATGCCGAGCGCGTGCCAGCCGTCGAAGAACGCGGGATCGAGTTCCGTGCAGCGGCGATATTTTTCCACCGCGGCGTCCAGTTCGCCGAGCGCGAGGTCGCCGTTGGCGTCGTCGAAAAGCTCGTCGAGGTCGGCGCTCATGCGGGAAGCATTTCCGACTCCGAATCTGCGTCAGCCCTTGGCTTCGACGAACCCCGCGGCGATCCGTCTTTCCTTCAGCCATTGCTGGAAAGCCGCCTCTTTCTTGGTGTTTTCGAGATAGCCCGAGATCATCGTCTTTTCCTTCTCGAGACCCGCTTCGTCCACAGGCAGCCGCTTGTCGATGTGGATCAGCAGCCCACCGGACGCGGTTGCGGTAAAGTCGCTCAATTCTCCGACAACCAAGTCGGCCGAGCGGCCCATGATTTCCTGCGCGTCGGGCTGGTCCACCTTCTGTTCGGCAAAGGAGAAAGTCGGGAACGCCTCGGGCGTCACACCCGCTTCCTTTGCGGCATCGGCGAATGTTTTCCCGACGGCGACGGCTTCGGTGATTTTTTTGCGGAGTTCGCCGCCTTTGAGATTCAACGCTTCTGCCGCGCGTTCGGCGTTCAGTTCCTCGGTGAGTTGCTGCTTCGCCTCGTCGAGCGTCTTCGGTTTCGCCGGGGTGATGCCCGCGAGCTGGAGCACATAGTATGCGTTGTTCGTTGTCACCACATCGCTGTTCGGCTCCTCGCTGGAGAGCTTGAATGCCGCCGCCGCCGCTTCCGGTGCCGAGCCGATTTCCTTCGGCGGCGCGATGGCTTCGAACTCCGGCGTTTCCACCACGGTCGCGCCGGCTTTTGCGGCAGCCTCGTCGAGCTTCGTGTCCTTCACAGTCATCGCGACGGACAGTTCGCTGGCGGTGTCGGCGAGTTTCTGCATGGCGATGACGCGATCCTTGCCCGCGAGCGGCAGAGTCGCCGACGGCAGGGTGAAGGCGACCACCTTCACTTTGCGTTTCTCGGGGTGTTGCAGCATTTCCTTTTTTTCCTCGAAGCGCTTCTTCACGTCTTCGTCGGAAATCTTCGTGTCCTTTTTGAAATCCTCCAGTTTCAGCCGCACGACGCTGAGATCGGTCTTTTGATATTGCTGCACGTAAATTGCCCGGATTTCACCGGGCGCAGCCTTGTCGGTCGCGCCGAGCAGTGCCTTGATCTTTTGCAGCCGGAGCGAGTCGCCGACCAGCTCTTCGAGCAAGTCCGTCGTGAAGCCATTGGGTGCCAGAGCCATTTGCACGAACTGCGTGTATTTCGTCGAATCGTAAACGCCGTTCGTCACAAACATCGGAATCTTTTGCACCGCCTCGACGATCTCCGCCTCGGTCGGGGCGATGCCCAGCACATCGGCCTCGTGGCGCAGCACGACGCTGTTCCAAATATAGTTTTCCTCCCCTTCACCGCGTGCCGTCGGGCGCGGGATGGAGCCGAGGCCGTTCGTCAATTCCCGGAGCCGGAGCATCTGGCAGATGTTGAGCTTTCGCGCCATCCGCTTGAACTCCGCGCCAGAGACGGGACGCCCATACACTTTCCCCGCGATGTCCGCTTCCGAACGGTCGCCCGGATTGGTGTTGCTGTTGTAAAACCAGACAAAGCAGATGATGACGATGAAGGTGACAAACACCATCAACGACTGCTGATATTTTCGCATCAAATTGACCATAAAAAGAAAGGCAGGGAGTTTCGGGGTTGCAAGTTCGCGGGACCTTCGCTTAGCGTGCCGCCCCCCGAAAAAAGAGCATGAACCTACGTTCCACCTTTCATTTCCAGCAACATCTTTTTGCGTCGGCTTTCTGCTTGGCCATTTGGGGGAACGCAGCGCTCGCTCAGGCGCCGCAGGGCGCCATCAAGATGAAGACGGGGGCCACGCAGCAGGGTGTCATCACCGGCGTCACCGCCTCGGGCGTCGGGCTGCAACTGGCCGCGGGCGGGTCGATCAGCATCCCGCTGGCGCAGATCGAATCCGTTTCGATGGCTGCGCCGCCGGAATACAATCTCGCGATGCAGGCCGTGGCGGCGAAAGACCTGCCAAAGGCCAGCGCGACCATCAATTCCCTCGTCTTAAAATTCAAAGGGCTCCCCGCCGATTGGGCGCAGCAGGCCATGGCGCTCTCGGGGTTTCTCGCCTTGCAGACCGGGGACCTGGCCAAGGCGCAACTCGCGTTCGACGATTTCAAAAAGTTTTACCCTGCTGCTCCGGAAGGGAAGGTCGGCACCGCCGCGATCGCCGCGTCGAAGAAGGATTTTGCGACGGCGAAGAGTTTGATCGCCCCGATCATCGAAGATGCGCTGAAGCTGAAGGACGTGCCGCTCGGGAATCGCTTTGCCTTCAGCCGCGCGTTCCTCGTTTCGGGCATGGTGAAGGAATCTGAGAAAGATTTTTCCGGCGCGCTTGAAGATTATTTGCGCACGACCACGATTTTCTATCATGATACCGCCGCAGTTGCATCGGCGCAGGATCGCGCGGAGACACTGCGCAAAAACAAAATCACCGTTCCCTGAATTACGAAACCAGCCAGCCGCTCACGCCTTCCTAAACCCTCCCATATGTTCCGAATCCCACTCCGCCGTTTTTTTCCGCTGGCACTATTTGCACTGGCGTTTTTCGCACTGAACGCCCCGGGCCTGGCCCAGGAGGCGGAGGCGCACGCTGGCGGGCAATCGGTCCTCGAACTCATCATGGATGGTGGGCCGCTGATCATGCTGATCTGGATTTGCATCGTCGGCACTTCGATCGTCATGGTGACGCTGATCGTGCAAAACGCGATGACGATGCGGAAAGACAAGCTCGCCCCGCCGCCGCTCGTCCAGGCGCTCGAACAGACCATCAACTCCGGCAACTATCAGGAAGCGTGGGCGACCTGCGCCGCCAATAAAAACTACCTCGCCAACGTCCTGAAAGCCGGCCTCACCCGCGTCGGTCGCGGCAAGGAAGCCGTCGAAAACGCACTCGCCGAGCACGGCCTCCGCGAGGCCACCGCGCTCCGCACTCGCAACAGCTATCTCTCCGTCATCGGCGTCGTCAGCCCGATGATCGGGCTGCTCGGCACCGTCATCGGAATGATGGGTGCCTTCTCCGTGCTGGCCGGCAGCGGCGTCAGCGATCCCCGTTTGCTCGCTGGAAAAATCGGCGAGGTGCTGCTCGCGACGGCGAGCGGCCTGTTCATCGCGATCCCGGCGTTCGTGGCCTACTACGTTTTCCGCAACGTCTCCCAAATGTGCATCGTCCACGCCGACGACGTGGTGAACAATCTCGTGCAGGATCTTCCATACGAGGAACTGCAAGGCGTCCATATCGGCGATTCGTTCAACGCCGGAGTGCAGGGAGTCACCGGCGGTCCGCGCAAAGTCTCGATGGCCCTCACGACAAACTGCCCGGTGTGCAACGGCGGTGTGACGCCCGGTGTCAACCCGTGTCCGCACTGCGGATCGACCCTCGACTGGGCGGCGTAGTCCACGCGTCGCATCCCGATGTCCCACGCGACTTCAGCATCCAAAAAGAGGGCCTCGACGCGGTTGGTCCCGGAGGAAGATCCGGAATTCCAGATCGCGCCGATGATCGACATTCTGCTCGTGCTGCTCGTGTTCTTCATGACGATCAGTACGTCCGAAGTGCTCCAGATTCGGCAGGACATCGTCCTTCCCGTGGCAAAAGACGCGAAGGCGAAAAATCCGGACGTCGCGAAAGATGGGCAGGTCGTGCTGAACGTGTTGTGGAATGAAATCAACAACACCGGCTCGGTGGACATGGACACAAAGAATTACGCAGATGCGAATTTGATTCAGGGTCCGCTCGAAGTGAACGCGAAACGTTCTCCGAACATGCGCGTGCTCATCCGCGCCGATCGCAAGGTCCGCTACGATTTCCTCCGCAATCTCCTGAAAATCACCGCCACGGCAGGCGTGCAAAACGTCACCTTTTCCGTGACAGACAAGGACAGCGAAGCCGCCGCCGCCGCCGCTCCAACTCCAACCCCTTAACGAAAGACACCGAACATGGGCGGATCAGTAGGTTCAGAAGACGGCGACATTGGTTTCCAGATCGCACCGATGGTGGATGTGGTGTTCGTGCTCATGCTTTTTTTCATGGCCAGCGCCGGATCGCAGATCGTCGAGAAGGAACTCAACGTGAACTTGCCCTCGGGCCAGGGCAGCAGCGGAGGCGCGGCAGTCACGCCGATCATCATCGACATCTCATCGGACGGGGCCGTCTCCATCAACACCGAGAACTACGCCACGCCAGCGGACAAGGATATGAAACGCCTCAAGGACTGGCTCAAGAACGCGGTGGATACGCTCGGCGACAAAGATCCCGTCATCATCCGCCCTTCCCCGGATACCAAGCACGGCCGCATCATCGACGTCCTCAACGCCGCCGCGTTCGCGAAGATCAAGAATCTAACGTTCAGCTGACGCGCAAATGCCCGCCGGGCCGGGCGCGCAGGATTTGCATTGCTTCCGCCATCACGCTCACCGCGATTTCCGCGGGTGAATCCGCGCCGATGTCGAGGCCGATCGGGGCGTGGACTCCTGCGAGTGCTTCTTCGGTCACGCCGCGGGCGCGCAATTGTTCAACGACTCGCCGGACCTTGCGCGCGCTGCCGATCATGCCGAGGTACGCGATGCCGCTTTGCTGAAGCGCGGCGTGCAGCGCTTCGCAGTCGATCTCGTAGTTGCGGCTCACGATCACCAGCGCTTCGTCGCGCTGCCATTCATGTGCCGCGATGAATTCCGCCGGGGCGCGGTCGCTGATCTTAAGCGGCGCGGCGCATTCCGCGAGCACCTCCGGGCGGTCATCGAGCACGGTGACGTGCCAGCCGCAATCGCGCGCGAGCCTGGCGATGGCTTGCGCGCAGTGTCCCGCGCCGACCAGCACGAGGGCTTCGCTGCTCATCTGCGGCTCGATCAGCATCGTTACTTCCCCGCCACAGATCGCGCCAAACGAACCCGCGTCGCCTTCATGCAGCGGATACGTCTTCAGCACCGGTCGCCGCGCGCGCAAGGCTGCGAGCGCATCCGCGACCACCAGCGCCTCGAATTTCCCGCCGCCGATCGTCCCCGAAATTTTCCCGTCCGCATACACGATCATCTTCGCGCCGGCCTCGCGCGGCACCGAGCCGGTCGTCGCCGCCACGGTCGCGAGCGCACATGCCGCGCGATGTTCGCGCGCGACGAGGAGTTCGTGCAGCAGCGCGTCCGTCACAGCTTCGCGAAGCAGACATCCAGCACTTCCAGCAGGAAATCCGCGTCCGCTTTCGTGAAACACATCGGCGGTTTGATACGCAGCACATTGCCGTGAAAACCGCCCTTCCCAATGAGCAGACCCATGTCTTTCGCCATCTCAAAAACCTGCAACGTCTCTTCCTTCGCGGGCACTTTCGTCGCGCGATCCTTCACGAGTTCGACGCCGAGCATCAGCCCTTTGCCGCGGATGTTGCCGATGATCGCGTGTTTCTCCGCCAGCTTGTGAAAGCCGGCCTGCAAATGGTTTCCGACCGTCAGCGAGTTCGCCTGCAAACCTTCGCGGTCGATCACTTCGAGCACCGCTTTGCCCTGCGCGCAGACGACGGGATTTCCGCCGAAGGTGTTGAAATGAATCCGCGATGCCAGCGCCTGCGCTATTTTCGGCGTGGTGACGACGGCAGCCAGCGGCACGCCGTTGCCGATGCCTTTCGCCATCGTGACGATGTCGGGAATCACACCCTGCGTTTCAAAGCCCCAGTAGTGCGTGCCAGTGCGCCCGAAGCCCGCCTGCACTTCATCCGCGATGCAGACGCCACCCGCCGCCCGCACGTGTTCGTAAGCCGTTTTCAAATAACCGTCGGGAAAAACGATCGTGCCGCCGACGCCTTGAATGCTCTCCGCGATGAAGCCCGCGATGCGCCCGGAGGTTGCGTAGTCGATCACGCTCTTCACATCGTCGCCGTATTTTTTCCCCGCATCCGCATCGCCCGCGTACACGCCGGTATACGAATCCGGCGCGATTGCGTGATGCACGCCAAAGCTGTGCGGCACATTGAATTTCCACGTCGAATGCGAGGTGAGCGCCATGCCGCTGGCGTTGCCGCCGTGGTAGGCATTGCGCAGCGCGATGAGGTCGTAGTTGCCGGTGTACGCGCGCGCCATCAGCATCGCGAGATCGTTTGCCTCCGAGCCGGAATTCACGAAATAGCACACATTCAAATCCCCCGGCATCTTCGCCGCGAGCGCCTGTCCGTACTCCGCGACGTTCGGGTGCAAATAAATCGTCGTCGTGTGTTGCAGCAGCGCATTCTGCCGATTCACCGCCGCGATGACGTGCGGGTGGCAATGCCCGACGCTCACCGTCACGATCCCCGCGAACGCATCGACATACCGCCGCCCTTTTTCATCGAAAAGATACTGCCCTTTTCCCTCCACGATCATGACCGGGCGTTTGTAGTACGCGAAGATCGCCGGGCTCAAAAACTCCTTGCGCATCGCCAGCACTTCCTCGGCGCTTGGTCCGGTGTAGGGCTGCGGCTGGTGAGCGAACGGCGGGAGTTGTGGCGTGTTCATTGGATTTCGGGGCAGTGTTACCCGAGCAGGCGCGGAGGCGCAATCCTCGGAGGTTCCGGGGAGCACGCTCGTCTCGAGCGTTGGTCTTCGCGTCACGCGGAGACGAACTTTCGTCGGCGTCCCGAGCGGATGCGACGCGCGGTTCACATGGCACGTTTTTGAAAGTTCGCGAAGGCGGGACGCCTTCGCCAACGCTCGGGACGAGCGTGCTACCCGGAGTTCCCAGCGCCGCGCTTTCTATAAATGCGCCATAAAAATCTTCTTGCGCGCCATATAAAATGGCGCAATCATTCAATCGCGCCAAATAAAGCGTCTTTATATGGCGCAATAAAGAATTGCGCCACGAAAGGAGCAAATCATGCCAAAACAAATCTCATCCGAAGAACTCGATTCGCTCTTTCGCGTCGTGTCCCTATTTGCGGACGGCGCGGGTTTTGACGAAATCGCCCGGCAACTTCCGGCGACCACGCCTCGGCGCACTTTGCAGCGCCGTCTCGCATCGCTCGTCGCGCAAAAACGCCTCGTGCTCGAACGAGCCGGGCGGGGCAGCCGGTATCGCACGCCTGCTCTGCCGAGCGAACCCGTGGCAATCACGAGCGCAGTCGTCCGCGAAGATCCGCCTGCGGATTTGCCCGTCGCGGCGGATGCGGAATCCGTGCGCCGGAAAGTACGCGCGCCGATTCACGAGCGGAAGCCCGTCGGCTACAACCGGGCTTTTCTCGATGGCTATCGGCCAAACGAAACTGCGTATCTTCCGTCGGAACTCCGGCAGAGGCTCGCAGCGATCGGGCGCGCGCCCGAAGGCGATTTGCCGGCGGGCACGCGCGCGCGGCAGCTTTTTCACCGGCTGCTCATCGATCTGTCGTGGAATTCCAGCCGACTCGAAGGCAACACCTACTCGCTCCTCGACACCGAGCGATTGATCGAGTCCGGTGAGGCAGCCGACGGCAAAGCCTCGACCGATGCACAGATGATTCTCAATCACAAAGCGGCCATCGAATTCCTGGTGCAAAACGCCGAAGACATCACATTCGATCGCACCACGATCCTCAACCTGCACGCCTTGTTGGCCGAGAACTTGTTGCCCGATCCGCTGGCGGCTGGCCGCGTGCGGCGCATCGCCGTCGGCATCGGTCAATCCGTTTATCACCCGCCGGCCGTACCGCAGATCCTGGACGACTGTTTCGATCAGTTCCTCGCCAGTGCCACAGCGATCCGCGATCCCTTTGAACAAAGCCTATTCGTGATGGTGCAACTACCCTATTTGCAGCCGTTCGAAGACGTCAACAAACGCGTATCGCGTCTTGCCGCAAACATTCCGCTCATTCAGCGCAATCTGTCGCCGCTGTCGTTCGTCGATGTGCCTGATGACACTTACACCCATGGCATGCTGGCGGTTTATGAGTTGAACCGCGTCGATCTCTTGCGCGATGTGTTCCTGTGGGCCTACG
>JANNWY010000040.1:0-11954 GCA_031409335.1 Chthoniobacteraceae bacterium
AGACGCGCGGGGAGCAAGATGGTGAGCACCATCGTGAAGCCGCCGAAGATCGCGCCCGCTACGAAATACGGCGGGAAGATCGTGGTGTGCCATCCGGGAAGGATGGAAGTGGCAAAGTCGAACGACACGACCGAATGAACCGAAAGCACGAGCGGCGTGGAGAGTCCCGCGAGGAGCAGGTAGGCCATTTCGTAGTGCCGCCAGTTGCGGTTCGAGCCGCGCCAGCCGAGGGCGAAGATGCCGTAGAGGAAACGCGAGACACGGGACTTCGCGCGATCACGCAGGGTGGCGAGGTCGGGCACGAGGCCGGTGTACCAGAAGAGCGCGGAAACCGTGAAGTAGGTCGAGACGGCGAACACGTCCCAGAGCAGTGGCGAACGGAAATTCGGCCAGATCGCGTTGGAATTTGGGATCGGCGCGAGGAACCACGCCATCCATACGCGACCGACGTGGATGCCCGGGAAAATACCCGCGCAAATCACCGCGAAAATCGTCATCGCCTCGGCAGCGCGATTGATCGATGTGCGCCACTTCTGGCGCGTCAGGAAAAGGATCGCAGAAATCAGCGTTCCCGCGTGACCGATACCGATCCAGAACACGAAGTTCGTGATGTCCCACGCCCAGCCCGCCGGGTGATTTTCTCCCCACACTCCGACGCCATTTGAAATCTGGTAGCCAATGCAGAACAGCCCGAACAAGGCAAGCGCTGAAGTCGGGAGAAAGGCCAGCCACCACCACAGGCGTGTCCTTTCCTCGGGAATCGCGGAAACCTTATCCGTGACCCATGCAAAGCTGCGCGCGTTTTGGACGAGCGGCACACGCTCCATTTCCTTCGCGGTCGTGAGAGTGACGACGGATTCAGACATTACGCCTGGCCTCCATTGCTGGCACCGGTTGCGGCTTCATGTTTCGGTTCGGCGTGAGGTGGGTGATGATATTTCGAGCCCTTGATGGCTTTGCCGGTCTTGTCGGCGCCGGGCATTTTCGGGTTGGGATTGCGGATGCGCGCGAGATAGGTGACGCGCTGATCGAGATGCAAATACTCGAAGAGCCGGTAGCCGCGCTCGCTTTCGAGCAGCTTCGCGACGGCACTTTCCGGGTTCTTTTTGTCGCCAAAAACGATCGCACCCGTCGGGCAAACCTGCGCGCAGGCCACGGTGAAAGTGTCCGCCGGAATCCGCGCCGGTCCCTCGTCGCGGATCGCAACCGCCGCGGCGATTTTCGCTTCCTGGATGCGCTGCACGCAGAACGTGCATTTCTCCATGACGCCGCGCATGCGCACGGTCACGTTCGGGTTTTTGGAAAGTTTCAGCGAATCCTCCATCCCCCGCTCGCTCGTCAGATTCCAATCGCGGAGAGTGCCGATCTTGCGCTCGTTGTAATCGAAGAAATTGAAGCGACGCACTTTGAACGGACAGTTGTTCGCGCAATACCGCGTGCCGATGCAGCGGTTGTAAGCCATCACGTTCAAGCCATCCTCGCTGTGGACCGTCGCGTTCACCGGGCAGACGGTTTCGCACGGCGCATTCTCGCAGTGCTGACACATCATCGGCTGGGAAACCAGCTCAGGGTCGGCGTCGTTTTCGTCCGAGGACGCAAAGTAACGGTCCATCCGCATCCAATGCATTTCGCGACCTTCGATGACCTGACGCTTGCCAACGATTGGAATGTTGTTTTCCGCCTGGCAGGCGACCATGCACGCGGAGCAGCCGATGCAGGTATTCAAATCGACCGCCATCGCCCACTGATGCGGATCGCCGAGCGGCGGATGTTTGTAAAGCGAGGCATCCGCCGGGATATGGCCGTCCATGCCCATCGTTTTTGCGAACTTCGGAGCCGCCGTGTATTCTTCGAGCGTCGCCTCGCGAGTGATGTCCGGCCCGCGGCCTTCGAGCGTGCCGTGCTCCTGGGTGACGCCGAGTTTGTAGCTCGTGCCGGAGAGTTTCACGGTCGCGCCATTTGCGAAATACGGCGTCGCCGTCGTGCGCAAAAGGTAGCCATTGAAACCGCCGCTGGTCATCTCCGAATCCAGGGCGAATCCCTCGGTCGTCTGGCCCACCGTGCCGACGCGGCCGGCCTTCGTGCGCCCGTAGCCGAGCGGGATCGTGATCGAATTCTCGGCGTGCCCTGGAATCACGAGAGCGGGCAGATCGAGCTTGCGATCGCCGACCGTGATTTCGATCCGCGGATATTCGAAGTGTTCCTTGAAAAAACTCGGATCGGTATTGATGCCAAGTTTCTTTGCGGTCGCGAGGCTGATCAGCGCGGCGTTATCCCACGTCAGTTTGGTGATCGGATCGGGCAGTTCCTGAAGCCAGCCGTTGTTGGCAAAACGTCCGTCATCGACCTTCGCATCGCCGACCAGCACGACTTCGTACGAGTTTTCGCCGAGCGGCGGGATCGGGAGTTTTTCCGCGACCAGCTTGCCGACTGCCTCGCCACTGAGTGTGAGCGCGACGGGTTTCGGAGTTTCGCCCGCAATAAATCCGTCGTGAAGGAATTTCGCCCACACTGCGGTGAAATCATTCGGCTGCACGCGCTGCTTGAAAGTTTCCTGCACCAGTTCCGGGCCGTCGGTCTTTTTCAGACCCGCGAATTTCGCAAGCACATCAATCTCCGACCATCCGCCGTAAAGCGGCAAAATCATCGGCTGCACGGAAACGTAACTGCCGTCCACCGCAAGCCCGTCGCCCCAGGATTCGAGGTAATGCGAAAGCGGCGCGTGCCAGGTCACGTGCTCGCTGGTTTCGTCCTCGTAAAATCCGACGCGCACCACGTTCGGCACCTTCTTCAGCTTCGCGGTAAAATCGAGATCGACCGGCGCATTATAGACCGGATTTCCGCTCACGATGATGATCGAGGAAAGCGATCCGTCGTTCATCCGACGCGTGACTTCCGCCAGATTAGCCGACGCCCTCGCGGGCAAATTTCCGCCCACCAAAGTCGTGCCCAGACTGCCCAGCGCCGCATTGATCGCGAACACCAGCGCCTGCACTCCCGCAGGCTGCCGCGAACCCGCAAGCACAAGGCCGCGCCCTTTGTTTGCCGCCAAATCCGCCGCTGCCACGGTGATCCACTCTCGCTTCGTCGCCGGTTTCGGAGCCGCCGCCACCAGCTTTGCGAGCGTCGCGTCGTTCGTCAGCGTCGCGATTTCCGCCGCGAATTCGATCGCCGCCGCACCGATCTGACTCGCCGGCAAACGCAGCCGGTGATCCGCCGCGCCGCCCGTGATCGTGTAATGGTTTTCGACCGCGTAAAGGCGGTTCATCTTGTTCTCGCCACCCACCTTCCGCCGCGAAGCAAACGCCCCCTGCTCCACCACGCCGCCATCGAGCCCGATGAAATCCGCATCGAGCGAAAGAATCACGTCCGCCTTCTCGATCTGCGGAATCGCCCGCACGCCTTCGCCGAAAGCCGCCCGCGCCGCCTCGACCGCCGCATCGTCGCCGAGCGGCTCATAGATCGCCCACAACGCCTTCGGAAATTTCTTCTCGATCTCCCCGCGCAACCGCTCGCGCGTCGGCGACGGATTGCTTTCCAAAAGAAACGCAAGCCCCGCGCCATCCCCTGCCCCGGCGATCAATTCATCCAGCGCCTTCTCAAAATCCGCCGCCGTTTTCGTCGCACCGTTCAGCTTGAAAGTCTTCGCGCGATCCGGGTCGTAAAGATCGAGGATCGAGGTCTGCGCCCAAGTATCCGTCGCGCCCTTGCTCGCCGGATGACCCGGATTACCCTCGATCTTCGTCGGCCGCCCATCGTGCGTCTCCGCCAGTAGCGGCGCATATCCGCGGCGCGTCGGCATCGACGTGGTGAAAAACAACGCCTTGCCCGGAATCGACCATTCCGTTCCCTTTACGAACGGAATCAAGTGCTTCACCGGCCGCCGGCACCCCGCGAAACTCAGCCCCGCCAGCGCCATCGACGCGCCCATCAATTGCAGGAAATTCCGGCGCGACACATCGCCGCCCTTCATCTCGGAAGCACCCTGCGGAAACTCGCGCTCCAGCCAACCGCGGAATTCCGGCGTGTCATTGAGCTGCCCGAGGCTGCGCCAGTATTTTTTACCGCTCGTCGCGGGTTCAGGATGTTGGAAGATTCGCTTGCTCATCGGTGGCACCCCGCGCAGTTCCCGTTCGGCGGATTCAAATGGAGTTTCTTCACCAGCTCTTCGCCGATGCGCAGTTGGGCTTCTTTTTTGGATTCGCCCTCAAGTTGCGGCGGGATCCAGTTGAGATTCGTCACCTGATCGACCGGACGCACGTGTTCCGCCGGATTGCGATGGCATTCCAGACACCACGCCATCGAGTGCGGCTCCGCGTGATACACCACCGGCATCTCGTTCACCTTCCCGTGGCAGCTCACGCACGACACCCCGCGATTCACATGCGCCGAGTGATTGAAATACACGTAGTCCGGCGTCTTGTGGATTTGCACCCACTCGATCGACTTGCCCGTCGTCCAGGATTCGCGCACCGGGGCGAGCTTCGGGTTCTCCTTCTGCACCTGCGTATGGCAGTTCATGCAAGTCTGCGTCGTCGGCACATTCGAGTGCGCCGCGACTTCCACGAAGCTGTGGCAGTAGCGGCAATCCATCCCGAGCTGCCCCGCGTGGATTTGATGCGAAAAATTCACCGGCTGCTCAGGCTGGTAACCGACGCGGGTGTATTTCGGCGTGAAATAATACCAGACTGCCATCGAGACCACCGGCGTGATCAAGAGCCCGATCAGGACGAATTTGAGGGGGAGAATATTGCTCCCGCGTGGAAAGATATTCGCCATTCTGTGTCAGTGAATGGCGTGGAGAAGCGTCAGTTTTTCAGCTTGCGGCATGGAGCAGGAAGTCAGAGTGGAGCGGGAAAATGTCGTTTCAGTAAAATGATTGCAAGCGACTTTGTGAAAAAATTCACAAGCGGTCAACGGGTCGTCGGCAAACGCCGCGTTTTTTCGCTGCGAAATGCCTCAAGATCATCGACCGGGCATGGATCATTGGAAATTCCGCCGCGCCGCTGCAACAATAAAACCGCGTTTTGTCGGGCGCGATTTGCAATGTGCTCGCAGGAGATCGTCTTTTCGCTCGGGCAATCACATTTTGGAATTCCTCAATAGTTTCCTTTCCGTCGGGTTAAAACGTATCGCAGTGCATCAACTGAACATTCCCAGTTCCAACCACCCGAGGTGCTGAATCAAACACTCCGCGACAAATTGCGTTCGACTTGCGCTGCCGATCGCGTGGGTTCTCCGAAAATATAATGAGCCGCTCCCGCTACATCACCCTTCAGTCATGTCTCCTCGCCGCGGCACTTTCCGCCACGGCAAGCGGGGCGCAAAACGCGCCGGTCAACTTCAACCGCGATATCCGCCCGATCCTTTCGGACAAATGTTTTCATTGTCACGGGCCGGATGAAAAAGAGCGGAAGGGAAAACTCCGGCTCGATCTGCAGGAGGCTGCGCTGAAAGGCGGCGAGTCTGGACCCACGGCGATCATCCCTGGCAAGCCGGACGAGAGCGAAGTGCTGATCCGCGTGCTTTCCAAGGATCGCGACGAGGTGATGCCGCCGCCGAAAATGCACAAGCCAGTGAGCGCGGTGGAGGCGGACTTGCTGCGGCGCTGGATCGCGGACGGTGCGGAGTATCAGGGGCACTGGGCGTTTTTGAAACCGGAACGCGTGGATGTGATTGCGGATTGCGGATTGCGGATTGCGGATTGGGAAAAGCGCGAACCGGCGCGGGGCGCGGAGTTGCGACGGCGCGAGGTGGAGTTGAAGGCGTGGCCGAAAAATCCGATCGACGATTTCATCCTCGACCGGCTACTGCGCGAAGGACTCACGCCTTCCGCCGAAGCTCCGCCGGAAACGCTCGTGCGACGGATGACGCTTGATCTGACTGGCCTCCCGCCGACTCCCGCCGAAGTCGAGGCGTTCGTCGCGGACTCTATCCGCAATCCGCAATCCGCAATCCGCAATCTCGCCGACCGGCTACTCGCATCGCCGCGCTACGGCGAGCAGATGGCCGCGCGCTGGCTCGACATGGCGCGCTACGCGGACAGCAATGGCTTCCAAAGCGACACGCAGCGGCAGCAGTCGCCGTGGCGCGACTGGGTGCTCGGCGCGCTGAACGCGAACATGCCGTTCGACCGTTTTACCATCGAGCAGCTCGCCGGCGACCTGCTGCCAAACGCGGCGCGCGATCAGATCGTGGCGACTGGCTTTAATCGCAACCACCGGCTCAATGGCGAAGGCGGACGGATTGTCGAGGAGTGGTTTGCAGAGACCGTCATCGACCGCGTGGAGACCACCGGGCTGACCTGGATGGCGCTCACGCTGAACTGCTGCCGCTGCCACGATCACAAGTACGATCCAGTCACGCAGAAGGAGTTTTACCAGCTCTTCGCCTACTTCAATTCCAACGATGAACTCGGCGTGATGGATGAATTCGGCGGCGCGGCGGGCACGCGAAAGGGCGGCAACTCGAAGCCAGTGCAGCTCCTGCCGACTCCGGCGCAGGAGAAAGAGGCCGCCGAACTCGACGCAAAACTGAAAGCGGCCGAGGCCACGCTGGCGGGCGCGAACAAACAGCTCGTGACGCTGCAACCCGCATGGGAGCAGGACTTCCGGGCAAAGCTCTCGCAGACACTCACTGCCTGGACGGCGCTCGGACCGCGCAGCGTTCACAGTACGGGCGGGGCAACGCTCACGCAGCAGGCCAATGGCTCGTGGCTCGCGAGCGGGATGAATCCGCCGAATGACACTTACGAGATCGAGGCACCGGCGACGCCCGGCATTCTCACGGGGCTGCTGGTCGAGGTGATGCCGGACGCATCGCTGCCAAATCAAAGCCTCGGGCGCGGGCCGAACGGCAACTTCGTGCTGACCGGCATCGAGGCGGAGATCACCGTGCCGGGCGTGTCCGATCCGATCGTTGCGGAGTTCACGCGGGCCGAGGCGGACTACGAGCAGAAAGGCTGGGAGGTTGGCCTTGTCGTGCGTGCCCAGCCCAAGCCGGCGAAGGGCAAGCGCCCGGCGAAAGGCGCGAAGAATCAGCCCGGCTGGGCGATCGACGGCAACGACCCGGCAAAACGCCTGCCGCGAAAAGCGCTCTTCGTCTGCGATCCGATCAACGTGCCCGCAGGTGCCACGCTCACAGTGCGGCTCGTGCATGGCTCGCTGCATGGCGATCACAACATCGGCCGCTTCCGCGTCAGCTCGACCGCGCTGCCGCCCACGACCGTGAAGCTCGACGGCGCGAAAGTGCCGGATGTCATCCGCGCCGCGCTGCTCGCCGAGCCGGCGAAACGCACGCCGCAACAGATCGCCGACCTCGCGAAATTTTACCGCGAAAATTCCGACAACCCCGCGAAACGCGCCGAGACCGCGCTCGCTGCCGTGAAGAAAGCGGTGGCCGATCTCGGCTCCGAAATCGACAACGTCATGGTGATGCGCGAACTCCCGCAGCCGCGCGATGCCTTCATCCTCAACCGCGGCGAATACGACAAACCCGGTGACAAGATCGCCCGGGCCCTGCCCGCTGCGCTACCGGCGCTGCCGCCCGGCGCGCCCAACAATCGCCTCGGCTTCGCGCAATGGCTGGTCTCCGGCGAGCATCCGCTTACGTCGCGCGTGTGGGTGAATCGCGCATGGGAAATGTTCTTCGGCGCAGGCATCGTGCGGACGACGGAAAACTTCGGCTCGCAGGCGGAGTGGCCGACGCACCCCGAGCTGCTCGACTGGCTCGCCACGGAATTCGTGCGCGTGAAATGGGACATGAAAGCCATGCATCGTCTGATGGTGACGAGCGCGACTTATCGGCAGTCGGCGCGCGTGACGCCGAAGCATTTGGAAAAAGATGCCGACAACCGGCTGCTCGCGCGCGCGCCGAGGCTGCGCCTGCCCGCCGAGACGCTGCGCGATCAGGCGCTGGCGGTCAGCGGATTGCTCGTGGAGAAACTCGGCGGGCCGAGCGTGAAGCCTTACATGCCCCAAGCCGTGTGGGATGAGACGAGCGTTTACGGCGACATGCGCGGCTACAAATCGGACACCGGCGAAGGCCTCTATCGGCGCACGCTTTACACCATCTGGAAACGCACCGCCGCACCGCCGACGATGCTGCTCTTCGATTCCCCGAGCCGCGAAATCTGCACGGTCAAACGCTCGCTCACGAACACGCCGCTGCAAGCCCTCGCGCTGCTAAACGAAGTGACCTACGTCGAAGCCGCGCGTCGTTTAGCCGAGCAGATGCTGACCGAAGGCGGCACGACTCCCGAAGCCCGCATCGCCTGGGCCTTCCAGCGCGCCACCGCGCGAAAGCCGGACGCCTTCGAGCTGGAAAAACTCACCGCAAATCTCCGCGACCGGCTCGCCGCATTCGCGCAGGACGCGGAAGCCTCCGCAAAGCTGATCGCGCAAGGTGCCTCGCAACCAAACGCAAACCTCAACCCAACCGAACTCGCCGCCTACACCGTGACCGCAAACGTGCTGCTGAACCTCGACGAAGTCGTGACCCGGTGATGCGCCAGCTTTTACTCGAAGGGATTCACCACCGGCACGCCGCAGCGCGTGAAGTCGTCCACATTGCGCGTGGCCACCGTGAGTCCGTGCAGCTTCGCGGTGGCGGCGATCATGGTGTCGGCCATGCCTACGGTGAAACCGGCGCGCTTCACTTTGTTAAAAAGTTTGCCCCACACGATTCCCGTTTCCTCCGTCCAATCCAAACAGATGGTCGTGCTCCGCAGCTCTTGAAACCACGATTCAAGATCCCGCTTTTTGAGCCCCGACGGCATCGCATCGATCCCGCGCCAGATTTCCGCCAGCACCACGGCATCGACCACGCTCTGAGCCTCGTTCCTGGCAATCCAGGCGAGCACGCGGGGCGACGGCTGCAGCTTGGTTGGCTCGCTCAGCACGTTCACGTCCACGAGGTAGTTCATTCAAAGGGATTCCGCCAAAAGTCCGCAGTGGTTTCCCGGCGCTCCAACGGCTTATACCAGCCCTTCACCGGACAGCTCAGCAGCACATCAATGAGCCGGCGCTTGGGCTTTGCTTCATCCACGACCTTGACCCGCAGAGTGTCGCCGCCGAGGGAGTCGATCTCACAGCGTTGCCCTGGCTTGATGCGATGCTTCCGGCGGAGCTTCGCGGGAATTTCCACGGAGCCATCGGCTGAAACTTTAGTCGTCATGCCCGGAACCTAGGCTCCGCCCTTCACACCGTCAAACTTCTCCATGAACTGCAACGACCACCACTTCCTCTCCCTCGCGAACAGCGCGCAGCGCGACATCACGCGCCGCACTTTCCTCCAGCGCGCCGCGGGCGGCATCGGCCTCGCCGCGCTCGGCGGATTGCTAGGGCAGCGCGCGGATGCTGTGCCAGCCATGCTTCCCGGCTTTCCAAATTTTCCGCCGAAGGCGAAACGCATCATCTACCTCTTCCAAAGTGGCGCGCCGTCGCAGATGGATCTCTTCGATCCGAAGCCGGAGCTGGCAAAGCGGCGCGGCGAGGATTTGCCCGAGTCGATCCGCAAAGGTCAGCGGCTCACGACGATGACTTCGGGGCAAAAATCATTTCCCGTCGCGCCGAGTATTTTCAAATTCGCGCAGCACGGAAACAGCGGCGCGTGGTTCAGCGAACTGATGCCGCACATTTCGGCGCGGGCGGACGATTGGTGCATGATCCGCTCGCTGCACACCGAGGCGATCAATCACGATCCGGCGATCACTTTCATGCAAACCGGCTCGCAACTCGCGGGACGCCCGAGCATCGGCGCATGGATGAGCTACGGGCTCGGCAGCGTGAACTCGGAGCTGCCGTCGTACGTCGTGCTCACCAGTTTTGGCAGCGGACGCAAAGACGACCAGCCGCTCTACGACCGGCTGTGGAGCGCGGGCTTTCTCCCCGCGAAATATCAGGGCGTGAAATTCCGCAACAAGGGCGAGCCCGTGCTCTATCTCGGCAACCCGCCGGGCATGGATCGCGCAATGCGGCGCGGTTCGCTGGATGAACTCGCGGCGCTCAATCAGCACCGGCACGACGCCCTCGGCGACCCGGAAATCCAGACGCGCATCGCGCAGTACGAACTCGCCTTCCGAATGCAGGCGAGCGTGCCGGAACTCGCGGACATTTCCAACGAACCCGCGAGCGTCCTCGAAAGCTACGGCCCCGAAGTAAAGACGCCCGGCACCTATGCCGCAAACTGCCTGCTCGCGCGCCGGCTCTGCGAACGCGACGTCCGCTTCGTGCAGCTTTTCCACATGGGCTGGGATCATCACGGCGGCCTGCCCGCGGCAATCAAGGGCCAGTGCAGCGACACGGACCAGCCGACGGCGGCGTTGCTTCAGGATTTGAAACAGCGCGGGATGCTTGATGACACGCTCATCGTCTGGGGCGGCGAATTCGGGCGCACGACTTACTCGCAGGGGACGCTCACCGAGACGAACTACGGGCGCGACCATCACCCACGCTGCTTCACCGTGCTCATGGCTGGAGCCGGTGTAAAAAAGGGCGTGACCTTTGGCGCGACCGACGACTTTTGCTACAACATCACCGAAAATCCGGTCCACGTGCATGATCTCAACACGACGATCCTGCACCTCATGGGCGTCGATCACACGCGCTTGACCTATCGCGCGCAAGGCCGCGATTTCCGGCTCACCGACATCCACGGCGAACTCGTGAAAGGCGTCCTCGCTTAAACGCCCATGATAACGGGCTTCACAGCTTCACACTTGTCTTACCTGCCAGACATCCCTCGCCTCATACGGGCTCAAGCTACTACCAACTGACTAGCGCGAAGCAGCTCGCGGAATCTACCAGCGCCCGTTGGCTGCTTGACGACCGTAGCCATCACCAAGTTTTTCAAACTTAGTGGTTGACGACCTAAGTTCAGAGGCTTACTTTGTTATTCCTTCACTTCCAATGACATCAACCGGAACATATCCAAACCATTCGCAAGCGACCTCGTGGTTGCGTTGCGCGGGTATGTCCGTGCGCATTGGCAAACCCGGATTCGGGTTCGGCGTCCAGGCAACCAATACGCGGCCGAGTTCCGCGAACGAAGGCCTTACCAAGGAGGCCAGCAGGTAGTTCAAGATCTGACACAGATCATCGAAATTTCGAGAACCCTGCCGGCCTGAAAGCCAGCAGGGTTCTTCGTTTCCGGGTGATGAACCAGTTTTCTAGTCGCGGCCCGATGGCCGCAAAACCAAAGCAACCAAACTGATCGACCAACACATTTGAACCACAACGTGGGCGATAAAAACCCCGCCGTCAGCGCAAACTGACGATGGGGCGGAACGCACGGCGCGGCAGCGCACTCCTACTAACGCGGAGCGCTTACCGCATAGCCGCCGGCGCGGCAATCGGTCACCAATCCAGATAAGTCCCTAGCGGAGACGCCGGTGAGTTAGTAACCTCGCAAACGGTGGCAGCTCACGGAGTAACTGTCAAGCCAGTCAATCTTACGATGACTAGCTAGCGGATCTGTATTGTCTGATTCCTCGCCCTGACTTCTCCAGTCCAGAGGCTTCGCATGACTAACTATGTCATGCACCGGGAGGTGTGCCTGAAACACCGAAAGAACCGCCGTGAAATAATCCTGCGGGTGCGAACTCAAGTTCCGAGTTGGCAGCGGTGTTTGTTCTTTTTTGTCGTATGCGGCGCGGGTGTCACAACCCGCGCCGCCCATTTGCGGTCATCGTCCAAGAGCAGGATGCCTGAACGCCAATCAGGCGATGCCGGTGCAATTCCGGCTGACCGCACCATTTTCAAGTACCCACAACACGGCGGGCGCCAGCTTGCGCAGCTTGGTCTCCAGAACCTTGCGGGCTCGGGGCAGCACCGAGACGCCGTGCCATTTCTTCAAATCGCGGGGGAGCCAGGTGGGAAGGCAGCGGCCTCATAAGCCGTCAATGAGCGGGTTCGATTCCCGCCCCCGCCACCAATTTCATGGGCCGCTCGATCATT
>JANNWY010000041.1:0-44537 GCA_031409335.1 Chthoniobacteraceae bacterium
CGGGTGCTCAAACGCCGTCCCAAACCCTATCAATACCTTACCCGCCCGCGACACCTCATGCGCGTCTCCCCCTCCCGCAACAACAAGGGCAAGCCTCGAAAAGCTAACCCAATCTCTTCCCTTAATTGAGCGACATTAGGGCCCGGGATGGCTTCCTACCCAGCGCCTCCCGGGCTCAGCAAACGGTCCGCGCAATGGAAGCGCGAACGGGTCATTGCCGCCGGGATGAAATTTTTCGGTTACCCCTATCAGCATCACCACATTCCAGAGTGGGAGCCGCCCCGGGCGGCCAACAAAGGAACCAAGGGGGTTGATTGCTCCAACTTCGCCGCCTTTATCTACAACTTTGCACTCGGCATCCAGATTCCCAGCGGTATCGGCAAGCTCGGCGGAATAACCCAAGCGAGTGGGCCCGGCAGCGGCCACACGACTCCAGTTGAGCGGATCGAATTACCCAAAGACTTGGCATCCTACGCCAAAGTGCTGCGCACTGGAGACCTTCTCATCATGAAGAGCAACACGGGCTATGCAAAACACGTGGTCCTGTGGGTCGGTGACATGGGCAAATCTCCCGATAAGCACAATTTGATCCTCGACAGCTCCGGCAACATCGCTGGGGATGCGAATGGGCAGGCGGTTCCGAATGGGATCTACCTTCGTGCCATTTGGCAGGGAAATTGGTATTTCGGACAAGCCAGTCGCGCCCTTCGGGTCATTGCCGACGATAGCCCGGCGCGCGTCGGCAAGTAGTTTGGACGAAAGAAAAGTTCGGCAGACAGCCCAAACTATTGCTCAATTCCATTCCAAATAAAAAAAATGCACAAACGATTTTACTTCCGTGCTCTTTTCCTCGCCGCCGCCTGCTGGTTCGGGTGTCTCGGCGGTCGATCTTCCTTTGCGGATCAACCAGCCGCGGACCCGCGTGAAACCAGTCCGCGCAAGCCGCTCATCGGCATTGCGAGCCTGACCGATGGCAACTACGTCCGCGCAATCCGGGAATCGGGAGCCATCCCGGTGATCCTCCCCAATACGGGCGGCAATACCGCGATGATTGACGCGTATCTCGAAACGCTCGACGGCCTGCTCATGCCGGGCGGCCCGGACATTCCGCCATCCGAGTGGAACGAGGAGCCTCACCCCGCGACGAAGGTTCTCGACGAGGATCGTTACCAGTTTGAAAAGGCGCTCATCTCGGCGTGGATCAAACGAACCAAGAAACCGCTTCTCGGAATTTGTCTCGGTAGCCAATGGATCAACGTCGCCCAAGGAGGATCATTCGTGCAGGACATCCCCTCGGAATTCAACGTGAACCACCGTGACACCACACATCCAGTCACGCTCGAAGCCGATTCCAAGCTGGCCGGTATTTTTGGAGAAACGAAATTCGAAGTGAACTCCTCCCATCACCAAGCGGTGCGCAAGCTGGGTGAAGGGCTCCGCATCGTGGCGAAGAGCCCGGATGGCATCGTGGAAGCGACCGAAACCACCGACCCCAATCGCGTTCTCATCGGGGTCCAATGGCACCCGGAAAAACTATTCCAGACAGACCCGCGGCAGCAGAAGCTGTTCAAGGCATTCATCGAGGCCGCTGCGAAGAACCACTCGACAAAATGAAGGGACTCGGGACAGCCATCATAGGCCTGCTCTTTTTATCCGCGTCACTGCTTGCCGCTGCTGAACCCGGCGCGCCTGTCGGGAAGTTTCAACAACTGGACCCGACGGTGCCGACGCCTTCGGCCCAGCGTCTGGCCTCGGGCGCACCGGGTGCGGGCTACTGGCAGAACTCGGCGGACTATGACATCAGCGTGGAGCTGGATGATGTGAAACGAACCATCACGGCGGAGGCTACGGTGACGTATCACAATGCTTCACCGGATTCGCTCAGCTACCTTTGGGTGCAGCTCGATCAGAATTATTTTTCGCACAACTCGGATTCGCGGCTGGCGCCGAACACGAAGCGGGGAGTGGACCCCGGCAAGATCAGCTATTCGGCGCTGGACCGCCTGCTGGCATACGAAACGTACGACGGCGAGCTGAAGATCAGCAAGCTGACCGACGCTCAGGGCAATGCTCTGCCCCACGCGGTGGTGAAGACGATGCTGCGACTCGATATGCCCGCGCCGCTGCCTGCGGGCGGAAGTTTTGTGTTCAAGATCGCGTGGAGTTTCCCGATCAATGATTGCAAGCGTGTGAGTGCGCGGACGGGGTACGAGTTCTTCGATGAGGATGGGAATTGCATCTACACCATCGCGCAGTGGTTCCCCCGGATGGCGGCTTACACGGACTACGCAAGCTGGATCAACAAGCAGTTCCTCGGCACCGGCGAGTTCATGCTCGAGTTTGGCAACTACAAAGTCAGCCTCACCGTGCCGGAGGATCACATCGTCGCGGCGACGGGTGTTTTGCAGAACGCGGACGTTGTTTTGACTGACACACAGCGCGAGCGGCTCAAGCAGGCGCAGAATGAGCTGAAGAAACCGGTGTTCATCGCCACACCGGAGGAAGCGAAGGCGGCGGAAAAGGGAAAGCCCAAGGGCAAGAAGACCTGGGTGTTTCAGGCGGAAAAAGTGCGTGATTTTGCCTTCGCCTCATCGCGCAAGTTTGCGTGGGACGCGATGGCGGTCGAAGGCGCGAGCGTGAATGGCAAGCCGGTGCTGGCGATGTCACTTTACCCGAAAGAAGCCATGCCGCTGTGGGACAAGTATTCGACTCACGCCATTGCGCACACGATCCAGACTTTCTCGCGCTACACCTTCGCGTATCCGTACCCGGTCGCGTGGTCGATTAACGGGCCGGTGGGCGGCATGGAATACCCGATGATCTGTTTCAATGGGCCGCGCCCGGAGAAAGACGGCACTTATCCCGAGAAGACAAAGTATGCGCTCATCGGCGTGGTGATCCATGAAGTGGGGCACAACTATTTCCCGATGATCGTGAACAGCGACGAGCGGCAGTGGACGTGGTTGGACGAGGGAATAAACTCTCTTTTGGAATACCTGACCGAAGAGGAGTGGGGCAAAGACTGGCAGCATCGTCGCGACGAGCGCGGCATGGTGGACTACATGCGCCGCACGGATCGCGTGCCGGTGATGACAAACTCGGAGTCCATCGCCGACCTTGGCCCCAACGCCTACGGCCAACCAACTGCCGCGCTGAATATTTTGCGCGAGCACGTCCTCGGTCGCGAAGCCTTCGACCACGCCTTCAAGACTTACGCGAACCGCTGGATGTTCAAGCGCCCCACGCCGAGTGATTTCTTCCGCACGATGGAAGATGCCAGCGGCGTGGATCTCGACTGGTTTTGGCGCGGATGGTTTTACAGCGTCGATCACGTCGATGTGTCGATCGATGAAGTGAAGTGGCTTCAACTCGACACGCGCGATCCCGCCATCGAGAAGAAGAAAAAGAAACAGGAGGAAGACGAGCTGCCAAAAACCACCACCAAGGCACTCAACGAACCGCTGCCGAAGCGCGTGGATCGATTTCCCGAGTTGAAGGACTTCTATGACAGCTTCGACGAAACCACCGTGCTGCCGAGTGAGAAAAAGAAGTTCGATACGCTCATCAAGGAGCTCATCGAAGAGGAGATCGACCCGAAGCTGCTGCAAACGAAGCACAACTTCTACGCAATCCAGCTACGCAACGTCGGCGGGCTCATCACGCCGGTCATTTTGAAGTTCGAATACACCGACGGCAGCGCGGAAGAATTGAAACTGCCCGCCGAAGTCTGGCGCTTCAACACCGAGAAAACCTCCAAACTGCTGTTCACAAAGAAAGAGCTGAAATCCATCACCTTCGACCCGCGCCAGGAACTCGTGGACACCGACGTGGAAAACAACTTCTGGCCCCGCCGTCCTGTGAAAAGCAAATTCCAACTCTTCAAGGAAGACAAGCCCGCCAACCCGATGCGCGAGATCACCAAACCGGAGAAGAAGGACGACAAGAAGGATGCAGGGGAGGCAAAGTGATTTGAGGCCGATCCCAAACTCGATCATACCCCAATGAAAACAATACCTCCGCACCGCCTCCGGGGCAGAA
Source organism: Chthoniobacteraceae bacterium (assembly GCA_031409335.1). Taxonomy (GTDB): domain Bacteria; phylum Verrucomicrobiota; class Verrucomicrobiia; order Chthoniobacterales; family Chthoniobacteraceae; genus JANLQB01. Next base: position 4,039 of record JANNWY010000041.1, read on the forward strand.
GACGCGTCGAACAAAAAGCCCGCGATCTCGGTCACTGCCAGCGGACTGCCGATTATTCTCTCCGCTCCCCACGGCTAATGGGACGCTGTTTCCGATGTTCCTCCTCGGCAGGGAAAAGGCGTGAGCAAATGCCAACCCAAGTTTGATGCCGATACAGACTGGCTCACAGAAGAGTTGACCGATGCCATCGCCAGAATATCTGGCAAACGCCCCTACGTGGTGATCGCACAATTCCATCGCAAGTGCATTGATGCCAACCGCCCTCCCGAACTCGCCTACGAGTCGGACCTATCCAAGGCTGCTTACATGCTTGCCAGCAAGCGCTCGGAGCAGCCCGCAAGGAAATCATCGAACGATGGGGCAGCGGCAATCTGCTAGTGTAGTCCGTCAAGCAGATTGCACTGTATCGAGCTTGCAGCGATGGAACCACCGCTTAGCAGCCTGTTGAAGAAGTCTCCGACTCCTATTCTGAACTCCTGCTCTTGATCTTGATCCTCCGTTTTACAGAGAAACCAACCCTCGAATTGGGATCACGATCAGGAGCAAGAGCAGGATCAAGAGCCCACCCCGCGGTTTTTCAATAAGCTGCTAGTGCGCGGCCTCTGCGGCAATCTTCATCGCCATTGTTAGGCTTAACATCTACGCTTGCGACGCGCTCAAGGATCCTCCTATCAAGTGGGATTGAAAGTCCTACTCACCCTCAATTTCCAACTCTGAAAACATCCTGATTTATCATGCCCGGAGAAATCGAAGGGCGGTAAGAGCGACAGGAGCGAGTGTGGTATTCACGCGGGACATTTTGCGTTACCGGGTCGAGTGATGAGCTAGCTATTCTGATGTGAGATAGATGCGGAAGAACTGGCGGACGGTGTTGGTTCGGACTTCCCAGACGAGCACTTCGTTTGCGCCTTCGGTGCCGCGGCTCACGAGCGAGGCGGCGGGTGATGGCGGCTGCCATGTGGTCAGGTTTAGTGAGGTGTGGAGCTGGTCGGCGATGTGGTCTGCGCCGAGGGGGCGGGATTGGCTGAGGCGGATCACTAATGGGGTGACAGACTGGACGCTGAGCGTGGCTCCCGCTTCGGTGATGAGATCGCCGTTGCCGGGCGCGCTGGTGTCGCTGGTGGCGGGATTTCCGCCGGGGGCGATGGATGCGCGCCAGTTGACGGGATTGGCGGTGTCGCCGCCGCGATAGACGAGGGAGCGGCCTGCGCCGTCGGCTTCGGCGGGCCACTGCGCGGTGTCGTCGTATTGCACCGAAAACACGACGAAGCCGGAGCCATCGGTGAGCGTGAGGGTCTCGCCGCCGTTGTCGAGCGAGGTGGCGTTTTGGAAAATGCCCGCGATGCGTGCGTTGTGCGCGGTGCCATAGATGGACTGGAACGCGGCGAGGTCGCGCACGATGAGCAGTCGCTCGCCTGCGGCCAATGTGGTGAGGCTGCTGTTGGCGTCGAAATTAAAATTCACACCGTTGGTGAAGTGCAGGCCGGCGAGCGAGACGGTGAAGGCGCCGCGATTTACCAGCTCGATGAACTCGGCGAGCGGATTGGTCGGCGGATTATACATGAGTTCGCTGAGCACGAGGTCGCTCGCTCCCACGGTGAAGAAGGCTTCGGTTAGCGCGGACCATTCGCCGCCGCCGGAGCGGGCGCGGGCTTTGACTGTGGTGCTTTGGTTTAGCGTGGTCGTCGTGGCGGTTTGCGCGGCGGGATTGATGGCGCCGCCTGCGAGCCGTGGGTCGCTGCCGTCGATGGTGAAGTAAATCGTGGCCGCTGCGGTGAGGGTGAGTTGGAAGCCGCGAGGCACGCGTCCGCCGTAGCTGGAAAAGTCCGGCGCGCTGGTCGCGGGGTAGAGCCCGGCGGTTCGCAATTGCGCTAGCACGATGCCGCTGCGCTGCGGGAAATACGTGCCAAGCAGCCATTGCTGCACGGGCAGGAAATGGGTGTCGCGAGTGAAGAGTGCGAATTGCGCGGACGGCCATACGCCGGGGTCCACATCGCGGCGGAAGTCGCCCCAGCGCGCGGACTCGGCGACGACGGCCTGCGTGATGGCAGGGGCACGCGCCATCCATGTCGCCGCACTTTGCGCTGCGGTAAGCGCGCCGCCATTGAAGAAATGTCTGCGCACACGGTCGGCATAGCGGAGACGATACTCGGCATTGGTCGCGAGCTGCATCTGGAGGCCAGTGGGATTGCGGTTCAGGTTCTTGGTGGTGACATCGGTGCTGAGTGTCGTGCTTTCAAAAACCGGCGGCGGATTGAACGCACCACCGGCAACGTGCGAGATGGCAAACTCGGCGTCCCACGGGAAAAAGAGATACGTTGCTCCAGCGACCCGCTTCCGCGCAGCGCGCCAGTTGTGCGAGTCCCAGTCGCGATTGCCGATGTAGGCGTTGAGCATCATGTAATCAATGAACGCATCCACATCCAGATACTGCTGGATGGCGGCGTAGGTCGCGGGCGCGGTGATGGTGCCGTAGGCGAGGTCCATCATGGCATTGAAAGCGACCAAATCGCCATCCGTCGCGACGGCGGAATTCACGGTATCGTAGTCGGTGGAAAGCCCGCCGAAATAGTTTGCCATGTGGTCGGCATCGGGCCGCTCGTGCAGGTCGTAGAGACCCCAGTAGATGCCATTCAAAAAGAGATGCACCCAGCGGCCACGCATCCCATTTCCACCCATGGCGAGGAAGAGGTCGCTTGCCCATTGGTCGCGCCCATACTGCGCGTAGGCGCACTGATAGTAGTGGCGGTGCATCCAGCCGAAATTGTATTCCGGGCGGAGTTGGAGGTAGTCGAACTCCGTCGCCGCTCCGGCTCCATGCGGCGTATTGGTGTAGAGCGGATACTGGAGTTTCGCATCGCCGTATTCGCCGCGGAAGCGCAGCGAGAGCGAGTGTTTCGGCGTATCCACACTCCGCGAACTGCTACCCTGAATGCGCACTCCGCCGTTGATTTGAAAGCCCGCCTCGCCCGCAGTTTCCGGCAGAAGCTCGATGGACACAGGCCGTTCCCACTCCGGTCCGTCCTCAAGCGGTTGCTGATAAATGCCCGTGGCTGGGTCGAAAAATGCGCCCGGTGTAAATGTGAGCGATAGCGTGGCCAGCGCGCCGAAGGCTTCGTCGAACTGGTCCGCGTAAGCCGGATTGCCCACCACTTCTGGGTCCATCGCGTAGTCTGCCGTGCGCCCGCCCCACGTCGCCGGATAGCCCGCTGGAGCTGCTGGCTGCGTGAGCACATTGCCGAGGAAAAAGTAACTCTGCGAGTCCACATTCGTCGCTTGAAATTCGGCCTTGTAAGCGATGGCCCGCAGGATGGTGGTGGCGGTGATATTGAGCGGCGCGGTGTAAATCGTCCCACTCGTTTCCGTGGGCGGCGTGCCATCGAGCGTGTAGCGGATGCTCGCGCCCGGCGTGAGTGTCGTGATGGCCACGGCGAACGGCGCTGTCTTCCATCCGCGCTTCACGGAAAACTGCGTATCCGCGACAAGGCCCGCGACGGACGGCGTGCCATTCGCCGCGCGCGGCGTCGGCTGCGTGAACCACGCAAACACAGGCGGCGCGACCTGCGGGCCAGTCATCACTTCGCCATAGCTGGCATCCGTGCGGGACGCGGCAAGCGCGGGCGCGAACTCCTGCAACAGCGCACCCTGTGCGTTGCGAAACGCGAGATACTCGCCGTTGTTATTCAGCGAAAAAGTGGTGTGCAAATTCCCCAGCGTGTCCACGAAACCCGGCGCGCTGCTCGATGCAAAGACGACGAGGTAGCCGCCCGCGGGAATCGTGGTGCCAGCGGGAAAAGCCCAAAGCGTTGGCAGCGCGGGATTATCCGTCAGCGTGTAGCCCGCGATGTCTCGCGGCGTCGTGTCGGGGTTGAAAATTTCGATCCAATCCGAAGCGCGTCCCAACCCATCGGTGAGGCCACTGGAGTTTGCCGCGACAATCTCCGTGATGCGCGGCGGGCCACTGGTTGTCACATTGACGAGCGCGGTGGCAGAGGAAGTCCCGAAGCTGTTCGTCGCGACGAGTTGGTAGGTCGTGTTGGACGCAGGGTTTTGAACGCTCGATGTCTGCGCGGTTACATTGAGCGCCCCGGGATTGAGCGTCAGCGTGGTCGCGCCCGTGGTGGTCCAATTCAGCGTCACCGCGCCACCGGGGACGACCAGCGGCGACGATGCGTTGAAGCTCTGAATGACCGGAGCCGTGCCGATTGCCACCGTGATTTGCTTGTTGCGCACGGCACCATTTTTCGTGGCAGAAAGTGTGAACGTGGTGGTCGCCGTGGGATTGACCACGGTGGAGCCAGCGCCGCCAGTCGTGAGCGGCAGCACATTTACCGGAGCATTGATGCCATCAGAAAGTGTGAGCGCGGAAAGCCCGGCAGCCACCGTCCAGTTCAGCGTGACCGGACTGCCGCTGACGATCGGCGAGGCGCTCGCGGTGAAGGTCGGGATGAGTTCCTCCAACTGCGGCCCGAGATTATAGACCGCCGCCAGTTGCACATTGGAGAGCACGCCATTGCTGTCGGCGTTGTCGAAAAACGCGAGGTTGTCCACGTAGCCATTAAGATTGTTGATGCTGTTCGCAGCCGGGACTTCCGCGCCGATGAGCGTGGCGATGGCGTGAGGCGTGAGCATCGCTCCCGTCGCCAGCGTCGTCAGCTTTTCCGTGGCTGCGGCAATCTGCACATCCGTCACCGTGGCCGGCGTGCCATCGATGACGGTGAGCGCAAATTTATCCGTGGCCGAAGTGCTGTCGTAGCGAAAGGCGGCGAAGTACCACTTGCCGTCGGTCTGCAACACGGTGGAGTGCGTGAGCTGGGAATTGGCAGCCGCGCCCGAGCGCACCATTGCGCGCACCCGGTTGCCAGTCCCGCCGGTATCGATGCGGATGCCATGCTGCGTGTTTGCATTGCCCGACTGCGATTCCAAAAAACGCGCGAACGTGTTTGCCGTGTTCAATCGGAACCAAAACGAAATCGTGAACTTGTCGGTCGGCTGCACTGCCGCCGCATTGCCGAGATTCAGCGCGCCGCCGGAAGTCGTGTTCGGACGGATAAAGCGATAGGCAGTGCCAAACGCTGGACGCGTCGAAGGCTCGCCGCGCAAGACGCGAGTCAGCGCCACATCCGCATCGTAGCCCACGAGCGAAGCCGAGCCGCCGCCAACAATCTCCAGCGCATTTGCCGGGGTAGCGTGCGCTTCATCCAACTGATACCAAGCCGCCAACCGCGCCGAAGCGGGCGTGGCCATGACGATGAGCACCAGCGCGGTGACGGCGAGCCTGAGAAGACTGGGGAGGAAGCGGGTTTGTTTCAAAATGGAGAACGGATTGCGGGAAACAGGTGTCTCCATGGCCGCCTGGTTTCCTACGGCTTTTTCAAAACGGTGCCGGTTTTCTTCGCGAGCGTGGTGAAGTCGTCGGTCTGCCGCTGCCATGCGGCTTCGAGTTCCTTCACCTTTTCTGGGAACTTGGCGGCGAGGTTGTGCTGCTCGGCGCGGTCGGTTTTCAGGTCGTAGAGTTCCCACGGCGTGCCGCTGGCGGCGACGAGTTTCCAGTCGCCCACGCGGATGGCGCGGTGGCCTTCGTGCAGCCACCAGAGGCTATCGCGCTCGATGGCCACATCCTCCGCAAACGCAGGCAGCAGGCTCTTTCCCGGCGGGGCGGGCACCGGCTCGCCGTCCAGCTCGCGCGGCTTTTCCACGCCAGCGAGCGCGAGCGCGGTGGGGACGAAGTCAATGAGATGCGCCGCCGTGTGGCGCAGCTCGCCGCGCGCGGCGATGCCCGCCGGCCAGTGCGCGATGAGCGGCGTGGCAATGCCGCCTTCATGCACCCACGTTTTGTGGCGGCGATGCGGCGTATTGCACGCGCTGGAAAAGCCGGGGCCGAGCGAAAGATACGTGGCGGCGCTGCCGGGCGAGGCGCTCGGGTCGTGGCCGCCGTCGCGCACGAGCATCTCGGCGGTCGCGCCGTTGTCGGAGGCGAAAAGGATGAACGTGTTTTCAAATGCACCCATCGCTTTGAGCTGCGCGACCACGCGGCCTATCTCGCGGTCCATGCGGTCCACCATCGCGGCGTGGATGGACATTTTTGTGGCCTGAAATCGGCGCTGTTCGTCGCTGAGTTCGCTCCACGGCAGCGGGGGGTTGATTTCGCCGGGGCCGAGTTTTTCCAGCACGCCGGGCTGCACATGCGGCGGGCCGACTTCGCGCTCCAGCGGCGAGAGCGCGGTGGTGGTGATACCCATTTCTTTTTGCCGCGCATACCGCGCCTCACGCATCGCGTCCCAGCCGCCGAGATATTTGTCGCGATACTTCGCGATGTCCTCCGGCAGCGCGTGCAGCGGGAAGTGCGGCGCGTGGAAGGCGATGTATTGGAAGAATGGCTGGTCCGCGTGCTGCGCCGCGTGCTCGCGCAGGCACTCGATCGCGTGCTCCGCCGTGGCCGCTGTGACGTAATAGCCGCTCTCGTCCGCCGCCGGCTTCACCGCCACATCGTCGCGCGCGGTGCCGCGCGCGGTGAAGTAGTTGCCCGGATTGCTCATCGCCAGCGAGCGGTCGAAGCCGCCCGCGAGGATTTTGCCATCAATGTGCCACTTGCCGCTGTGGTAGCTGCGATAGCCCGCGGGCTTTAATAAATCCGGCAGCAGCCGCGCCCACTTTTGCCGCACGCCCCCGACACCGCCGCGCAACTCCGGCAGCGAATCACGGTGAATCTGCTGCGCGTAGTATCCCGTGAGCATCGCCCCGCGCGAAGGCCAGCAGCGCGCCGTGTTGTAGAGCTGCGTAAAGCGCACGCCGCCCTTCGCCAGCGCATCGAGCTGGGGCGTCTCGATTTCCCCGCCGTAGCAGCCGGGGTCGGAATAACCGAGGTCGTCGGCGAGGATGATGACGATGTTCGGTTTCGGTGCGGCGACGGCGGCGGTGCAGAGGCAGAAGAGAATGGCGGTGAGAGTTGCACCGCAGAGGCGGGATGAGCGCAGAGCGGCAGTGGAGATTCGCTTTGAAATAGTTTCTCTGCGTCCTTCCCGCCTCTGCGGTGGAATCTCTGGCTCAGGGGAAAGTAGGGCGTTTTTCATGGCGGATGGTTATTTCGTGTCGGGTGGTCAGTCGGTGAGTTTTGCGCGAATCTGCGCAACCATGCGGCGACTCACCTTTGCGTCGTTTTGCCACATGACATTGGAGGAGTCGGATGCGGCGAGGCGTTCATCAATGACAAGGCTGCGCTCCATGTGAGGCAGAGCATCGCGCCAGCGAGACTGCTTCATCATCACCTCCGCAATCATGGCGTTGCTATAGGAAAGGTCGCACTGCCACGCGGCGAGGCGTTCGGCGATGGCCAGCGCGTTGGTGAAGCGCCGCAGCGCGCCGGGCAGGTTGCCCTGCGCCACGGCCAAGTCCCCGAGCTGGTTGTGCGACACGGAGAGGAGGCGTTGGGAGTCACGGTTCTCCGGCGCTTGGGCGAGGAGTTGTTGCGCCAAGGTCTGGCATTGCTGCGCGTCGGCAAGGGCGGTAGCCAGGGTGCCGTAGCTTTGGGCTTGGATGGATTGCGTGTAGAGGAAGTAGGCGAAGTCGCTGAGTAGCGTGGGCCATGCGGGCTCCAGCTCCAGCAGTTGGGCGTAGGCAGCGCGGGCTTTGTCATTTTCGCCGCGCGTAGCTTGGAGTTCGGCGGCTTTGAGCAGGGGCGCAAGTTCGGTGCGGTTTTGTTCGTGCCTGGCGGCGTCGATGGCGGCGTTGCGGGTGTGGATTCGGTCGAGGACTCCGGCTTTTTGCTGGTCGGCGTAAGCGAGCGCGGTCTCGACGCGGTCTTTTTCCGCAGGGTCGGAGAGGATGCGAATCATCTCGCGCATGACGGCGGTGGTGTTGGGGTCGTCGGCGAGGCGGATGAAGTCGGCGATGTGGTAGTCGATGCGGGAGAGGCGGCCCTCATGGGCGGCAGCAGCAGCGGCGCGGAGGCGCTGGCGCTCTGCGGAGGGCGTGGCGCGTTCGGCGGCAGCGTTATCTTCGGCGAGCTTGCGCCCGGAGGCTTCGCGGTAGGCGGCACGGATGCTCTCGGGATTGGCCTTTTGGCCTTGGAGGACGGCGGCGATGCCGGCGTCGTGGCTCTTTTTGAACTGCCAGAGTCCCGCGCCGATGACGACGAGCGCGAGGAGGATGACGGCAAAGGCTTTGATGCCGAGGCACCGGGTGCGGATGACTTCGGTCTTTACCGCCGCGATGCCTGCGGCGAGGTCGCTGAGTTCTTGCTGGGCTTTGGCGCAGGCGGCGCGGTCGAGTTTATGGAGGGTGCCGACGGCGGCGGCGACGGCAGTGAGCAGGGCGGCGACGTTTGGGATGCTCTCGTTGCTGGTGCGGTCTGCGGCGGTGTTGGGCAGCGGGGTGTTTTCAAAAGTGCTGCGCTCGACGCGCTGGCGGTGCGCCTGCTGGAGGCGCTGTTTGCGGGCGATGTCGGCGGGGTCTGTGCCTTCCTCGGTGAAGCCGGCTTTTGAAAGTGCGGGGGCGCAGACGAAGGCGATGAGGTCTTTTTTCTCCCGGTGGCCGAGGTAATACTCGAGCTGCGTCCACGAGCACTGGAAGTCGGGGGCGTCGGGGAAAGGGTCGGTGGCGTCGGAGCCATGGCCGAGGCCGGCAAGGTGGATGATGCAGTCGCTCTCGGCGATGGTTTCGGTGAGCAGGCGCTTTACGTTGCCGGGGGCGGAGGAGAGGCTTTCGTCGTGGGTGAGGACGCGGAAGCCGCCGCGCCGGAACGCACCGTCGAGGACTTCGCGCCATTCCCGCAGGTCAATGGAAGCGGCGCTGAGGAAGACGGTGGGTGTGCTCATCGTGGTGTGAGTGCGAGTGCGCGCACCCGTCGCGAGTGGGAGGTGTTCACGGCGTGGGATGCTGGCAGACGGGCGCGGGGGTGTCGAATGAGGAGACGTGATTTGTGGGAACAGCGGGACTGAGTCGCGGGCGTTCGGAGTCCCGCCTTCAGGCGGTTCGGGCGCGAGGGAATTCTTGGACGGCTTGGCCGTCCCGCAGCGTGGTCGTGGCGTAGAAGTTCTCCTTTGGCACGGGCCACGGTTTTCACCGCTGCGCTGACGTGGAGGCTGGATAGAACCAGGAGCAACAGCGTGAACCATCCCGTCTCTGCGGAGTATCAGTTGGTGTCATTTATTCTGCGGTCGTTTTTTTTGATTCGCGCCGCCGGGGCCCCAGTCTTCGTTTTTCACGGAGCTGCCGGGGAAGACGGGGGCGATGAGTTCTTTGTTCCATGCCTCCAGCGTGGCGGTGAGACGGGTGGTGAGTTCGCCGTTTTCGGCGGCGAGGTTCTTCTTTTCTCCAAGGTCGGCGGCGAGGTCGTAGAGTTCCGGCGGCTGCTCGCCATTGCGAATGAGTTTCCAGTTTCCCTCGCGGATGGCGAAGGACTGCTTGCCGGACATCCGCCAGAGCAGGCGCTCGTGCGGCGGCGTTTTCACGGCGCCGGCGAGGTGCGGGATGATGTTCACGCCGTCGTATTTTTTGTCGGTCGGCATCGGTATGGCGGCGGCGGCGAGTGCGGTGGCGAAGACGTCGAGCGATGACACGGGATGGTCGAAGGTCGCGCCTGCGGGGAGCTTCGCGGGCCAGCTCACGAGGAAGGGCACGCGCACGCCGCCTTCGTAGAGCGTGCCTTTGATGGCGCGCAGTGGGTCGTTTTCGGGGCCATTTGCCGGGCCGCCGTTGTCGCTAAAAAAGAAGATCAGTGTGCGCTCGTGCTGCGCGGTCTCGATGAGTGCGGCAGTGACGGCGCCGATGGCGTCGTCGAGCAGGCTGATTTGCGCCAGGTAGCGACGACGCTGCGGATTCTGGATGTGCGCGAATTTTTCCAGACGCTCGACGCTCGGCTCATGGGGCGTGTGCGGCGCGTTGAAGGGCAGGTAGAGCATCCACGGCTGCTCTTTGTTACGGCGGATGAAACCGGCGGCCTCGTCGCCGAGCGCGGTGGTGAGATGCGGCGGCACGTCCTTGATGTTTTCGCCGCTGCGGATGAGCGGCAGCGTGTATTGCCGTTCGTTGGGCTGCCAGCCGGAGAAGCGATGTCCGCCGCCGATGAAGCCGAATGATTCATCGAACCCACGCTGCCACGGCACGTAGGCCGGAGCGGAGCCGAGGTGCCATTTGCCAATCCAGCCCGTGCGATAGCCCGCGTCCTTGAGAAATTGCGGCAGTAACTTTTCCGTGAGCGGCAGTCCTTCCTTGTCGTCGAGCGGGTCATAGACCGGATTGTTCTCATGCCCGAAGCGCGACTGATGCCGCCCCGTGAGCAATCCCGCGCGCGACGGCGAGCAGACCGGATACGTGACGTAACCGCTCGTGCAGCGCACACCGGATTTCGCCAGCGCGTCGAGATACGGCGTCACGGCCTGCTTGCTGCCTTGGAAACCAGCGTCGGCATAGCCGTGGTCGTCGCTGACGATGATGAGGATGTTTAGCCTTTCGGCGGCGATGGAGGGGCCGCAGCAGAGGGCGCAGATGGCGAGGATGATCGCTGTAAGTTTGGAGTTCATTTCGGTGGCATGGTGGTGGCTCGAAGCAAGGTAACGCGAGCATAGAAGGCAATGCACCAATCTGCACCGTCGTTGGTTTGAAAAATGGCGTGGAGTTGCGTGTGACCTGCGGGGAGTCTGATCTTTTTTGCGTGGTAAAGGCAAGGGAAGGCAGGCTACATGTGGCCATGCACTCCCGCTCTACTCCCGCCACCCTTGCTATCCCCGCTGCGCTCTACCTTGCGCTCACCGGCTTTTCCGCCGAGCCCGCGCTGCCGGGCATCGGCGCTGCCATGCGGGAGGCGGTTGCGAAAAACGAAATCGCCGGTGCCATCACCGTGGTGGCTAAGGCGGACAAGCTCCTTCATCTCGAAACTACCGGCCTCGCGGATGTCGCCGCGAATAGACCCATGGCGACGGACACGTTATTCTGGATCGCTTCCATGACGAAGCCGATCACCGGTGCCGCGATCTTGATGCTGCAAGATGAGGGTAAGCTGAACGTGGCTGATCCGGTTGCGAAATACCTGCCCGAGTTTGCCAGTCTAAAGACGCCATCTGGCAAGCCCGCGAATCTCACGATTACGCAAATCCTCACGCATGTCTCGGGTCTCGGCGAGGCGGGTGGCCCTGCGGTAAAGGAGGCGAAGACGCTGGCCGACCTGGTCCCGATCTGGCTGGCGGCTCCGATGCAGTATGAACCTGGTGCGAAATGGAGTTACACGCAGAGTGGCATCAACACTGCCGCGCGCATCGTCGAGGTGGTGAGTGGGATGACGTTTGATGGGTTTCTTCAGAAGCGGCTTTTCGATCCGCTGGGAATGAAGGACACGACATTTTACCCGACCGACGCGCAGCGCGGGCGACTCGTCACCGCCTATGCGAAAAACAAGGACACAGGATTGCTCGAAGCCGTGCCGCCGCGTCCCGAATTTGGTCCGCGCGACCGCCCGCCGCAGGGTAATGGCGGGCTTTACTCCACCGCGAACGACTACGCGCGCTTCTGCCAGATGCTCCTTGGCGGTGGTTCATTTGGGGACCATCGCTACCTTAGTGTGGAGGCGATGAAATTCCTTGCGACGCCGCAGACCGGCGAGTTGCCGACGGGTTTCTTTCAGAGCAACACTTATGGCAATCGGGGAACCAACTATGGCTGGGGCCTTGGCACCTGCATCCTGCGCACGCCGCACGACGGCGTGGCTGCGATGCTTTCACCTGGCAGCTTTGGCCACGGCGGCGCATGGGGCACGCAGGCGTGGGTCGATCCGGTGAAGGGTGTGGCCTATCTGCTGATGGTCCAGCGCGCGAACTTCCCAAACAGCGATGCCAGCGATGTCCGCCGCGCATTCCAGGAGGCAGCGGCAAAGGCTATCGAGTCCTTGTAAGGGAAGCTCGGATGCGGGGAAGGCTACTTCGCCGTGAGCGCGCCGCGCTCGTCCGCGAGTGCCCCGGTCTTTTCCAGGAAGTAATCGTAGCCACCGGGATAAGGCATCACTTTTCCACCGCTGACGTGGAGCACCTTGGTGGCTAGCTTGCGGATGAAGTGTACATCGTGGGAAATGAAGACGAGTGTGCCTTCGTAACTGCCGAGTGCGAGGCTGAGGGATTCGACGGCGTGGATGTCGAGATGGGTCGTCGGCTCGTCCATCAGCAGGATGTTCGGCGGATCGACGAGGAACTTGATGAGATTGAGCCGGCTCTTCTCGCCGCCACTGAGCACCTCGGTCTTCTTGTAGATTTCCTCTTTGCGAAAAAGGAACGAGCCGAGGATGCCGCGCGCTTTGTTTTCGACGAGCGTCGGTGCGGCTTCCATCACTTCCTGGAGCACGGTTTTGTTCGGATCGAGCGTGTCGGAGCGATGCTGGCTGAAGTATCCGATCTTTGCGTTGAGCCCTTCCTTGCGTTCGCCCTTTTGGAAAGGGACGACGTTCGCGAGGATCTTTAGCAGCGTGGATTTTCCCGCGCCATTCGGACCCACCAAGACGGTGCGCTCGCCGCGTTCCACTTCAAGATCGAGACCCGTGTAAACCTTCGTCTCGCCGTAGGCCATGTGGATGCCGGTGAGCGTGACGGCGCGCGATCCGCCGCGCGGCGGCTGGGGTATCTGAAAGCGGAATGGCTTGCGCGGAGGCACGGGCTTTTCGATGAGATCCATGCGTTCGATCTGCTTGAGCTTGCTCATGGCTTGCGAAGCCTTCGATGCCACTTGCCGAAAGCGGTCGTAGAATTCGCGCAGCGCCGCGATTTCCTTTTGCTGGTTTTTGTAAGCGGCGTTCTGCTGCTCGTATTTCGCCTCTTTTTGCACGAGGAACGCGGAGTAATTGCCGGTGTAGGCGTCGAGCTTGCGATCGGAGATTTCGTGGACGCTTTCCACGATCTCATCCATGAACTGCCAGTCGTGCGAGATCATCAGCACCGCGCCGGAATAGGTCTTCAGATACTGCTGGAGCCAAAGCAGCGAGAGCAGGTCGAGGTGGTTCGTAGGCTCATCGAGCAACAGCAAATCGGGCTCCATCACGAGCAGCCGGGCAAGATGCGCGCGCATGACCCAGCCACCGCTGAGTTCGCGCGCCTTGCGCTCGAAATCGGTTTCGCGATAGCCAAGGCCACGCATGATTTTCTTGGCCTTGGCTTCCACTTCAGGGTTGCTGAGCGCTTCGTGCTTGGCGTGGGCTTCGAGATACTCGGGAGTGTCCACGGTGCCGGCTTTCTCCAGTTCGTGCAGCCGCTTTTCGAGTGTGGGAATTTCGTCCGCGCGTCCCGTGGCGACATCCATGACGGTCGCTTCGCCCACCGCTTCGGCTTCCTGCGGAAGGTAGCCGATCATCGTCCACTCATCGCGTTCGACGGTGCCGGAGTCAGGCTCGTCGCGGCGCAGGATGATCGAGAAGAGGGTCGATTTTCCCGCCCCGTTCGGGCCAACGAGCGCGACGCGTTCACCGTAGTTCACCGTCATCGACGCGCCCTCAAAGAGCGTGCGGCCACCGACAGATTTTCTGAGATCGCGAATCGTGAGCATTTTGAAAAAGGGCCGGACTATGTGCCCGGATCGCCGAAAGCTCAATGGCCGCCGTCGCGAAAATCCCGCGCGCGCGAAACCGTCAGCGCCGCGTCACCCGCACCTCGGGCCGGTAGGTGATGCGAACGAGCAAATCGCCGCGCCCGCCGCGCGGCTTCGGCAGACCTTCGCCGCGCACCCGCAAAATCTCACCGCGCGATACGCCCGCCTGAATCTCCACGCGCATCGGCGCGCCCGTCGGTCCCGCGATCATTTCCGACCCGCCTCGGGTCGCGCGTTGTCCGTTGATGCGCAGATCGCATCGCAAATCCGAGCCGCGCGCTTTGAAACGAAATCCCGGCAAAACGCGCAGCCGGATGATGACGAATCCGCCGTCAAACGGAGCTACGCGCGGAACGCGAATGCGCGAGCCCGGCGCGGTGTCGGGCGGGATTTCGAGGTCGAAAGTTTCCGCGCCGTTCGGATTCGCGGGATCGTTCACCGAGACCCGCAGCGTCGCGCCGCGAAGGAAATCCTCGATCCGCAGATGGGCATCCTGCGCGATGTTGCGCTCGATCTTTCCAGAGCGGCGCGGTGTCGCCGGGATTTCACGGGCACCGAGATCGCGATCGTAAGCGCGCCGCCGCGCCGGATCGCTCAGGACTTCGTGTGCCGCATTCAGCGCGCGAGATTTCGCGAGCGCATCCTCCGAGTCGGGATTTACGTCGGGATGAAATCGCTTCGCCAGCAAACGGTACGCACTGCGAATCTGCGCAGCCGTACAGCGTCGATCGAGCCCGAGAGTTGCGTAGTGATCTTCGTCGTCCGAGTGCAAGCCGCGCACAATACCGCGCCGCCATCGCATCACCAGCCCCGCCTTTTCCCATTGCTGCGCAGGGCATTCGCGATACAAGAAAGCGCCTCAAAACGACCGAGCCGGTGTGGCGAAATGGCAGACGCAACGGACTTAAAATCCGTTTGGGCGAAAGCTCAGTGCGGGTTCGAGTCCCGCCACCGGCAGATCGCGAATTGCCGCCCGGCTGGGCATGGCGCGAGGGGGTGATTGCGGGCTCGTCAGATCGGGAATGCTTTTTGTGAAGGAGCGCCTATACGCCTGCCGATGCATGTCTTCCTCGAACAGCTCTTTCGCGATGGCCGGGTCAGCGTGCCTCCTGGCGGGACGACGTGGGATTTCGACGCGGATTGCGAGCGATGGGTGCTGGATTTCGATCGCTCGGCCCGGCTGGCGCTGCCCGGCGCGGCACCGGCGCTGGATTTTGCCGCGGCGGAATGGGCGGCGGTCTGCCTGGCCGAGACTGCCCGGCTCGCGATCTCGCGCGACGCCGGTCCGGAGCAAATCGTGCGGGCCTATGCAAAGCCCTGTCCCGCCGCTCACTCGCCAGCGGTGGACTTTTCGGTCGATCTATTTTTTCGCTACCTGCCGGATGTCTTCGCCTGGGTGCAGCGCCTGGCGGCGAATGATCCGCTGGTGGACGCCCTCCGAAAACTCGCCGCCGAATGGCCGCTGTCGTCGGTGGGAATCGCCGGCATCGCGCCTGCGTCGATCGACGCATTCGTCGGCCACGCGGGGCTGCGCCGACTGTATGTGGATCGCATCATCGCCCGTGGCGATCCCGCGCGGCTGGCAGACGCGCGGGTGGCGGATGCGTTGAGAGCGGCACTCGGGGACCACGCGGAACTTGCTCCCGCCTGCACCGCAGCGGTGCGCGTCGGAGCGGAGAAATGAGTTTGCGCGCGTTCCCGGCGCGGCCTTTGATCTCGCCCTTGCCACGCTATAAATGATGCGAATTCCAAAATCGGCACCCGTTTGAATACCGAGGTCCTCGACCCGATTAAGCGCGCCTTCGTCGGGAAGGACGAGGTGATCGACCTGCTCGGTGTCTGCCTCATCGGTGGCGAGAATCTTTTCATCCTCGGCCCGCCGGGCACGGCGAAAAGCGCGCTGGTGCAAGGGCTCGGCGCGCGACTGCGCGGGCCGGCGTTCACGTATCTGCTCACGCGCTTCACGGAACCCGCCGAACTCTTCGGCCCGTTCGACATCCGCCGCCTGCGCGAAGGCGAACTGCGCACGAACACCGACGGGATGCTGACCGGCGCGTCGCTCGTGTTTCTCGATGAACTGCTGAACGCAAACAGCGCGATCCTCAACAGCCTGCTCACCGCGCTCAACGAACGCGTGGTCCATCGCGGCCAGGAGCGCATCGTGGTCCAGGCGCTCATGTTCGTCGGCGCGAGCAATCATCTGCCCGAACACGACGCGCTCCACGCGCTGTTCGATCGTTTTCTGCTGCGCGTGCATTGCGACAATGTCCCCGCCGAACAACTCGCGCAGGTGCTCGACGCAGGGTGGCGGATGGAGTCCGCGGAAGGCACGGCGGTCACGCTCGGCTTCGACGAAGTGCGCGCGGCGCAGCGGCTCGTCGGGCAGGTGGCGCTCGACGCGGTGAACGGCGAATACGTCGCGCTGATCGGGCGCATCCGGCAGGCCGGGATTCGCGTCTCGGACCGTCGCGCCGTGAAACTCCAGCGGCTCATCGCCGCGAGCGCTCTGATGAGCGGGCGGCCCTCCGCGCGGCTCTCGGATCTTTGGGTGCTGCGTTACATTTGGGATTCCGACGATCAGCAGGAAGTGCTGCGCGCGCTCGTGCAGGATGCGATGGCGAAAGAGCCGCCCGGTGCCGATGGCGCGCGCCATCCGCAGGCGGGCGTGAGCGACCGGCCAGACGCGGAAGCACTCGCGCGCGATCTCGCGTGGATCGAGGAGCGGCTGGCCTCGGCGTCTGGAAACGGCGATCGCGCCTTGCTTCGCGACCGGCTGGCGATCCTGGATGGCCGCGCGCAGTGGGTGGCCGCGGGCGATCAGCGCGAGTTGCTCGCCAGGCAGATCGAGGCGCTGTGGCCGCGCCTCGCCGAGCCCGCGGAATCCGCCGCGATTTCCTGACGCGCCATGCCGGATTTCGCGGTCAGTTTCCAGTGGGCTGCGCGGCTGCCGCACGCTGCCGCGGGCACCCTCGATCCGCTGCGGCTCACGCCCGGCGTGGAAGTGTTTGCCGCAAACGACGCGCTGTGGCTGCGCGCGCGGAAACCCGATGCGGAGACGCTTGCGCGATTGCGCGCGATCCCGTGGAGCGAGACTTACACCGTACTCGCCGACGGTGGACTTCGCCCTGCCGGGCGCTTCCTCCCCGCGGGCTCGCTGCCCACCGGGGAATGGCAGCCGCTCGCCGCGGCGATCGCTCCAACGCTTGCTGCTTCCGCCCTTCCCATCCCGCTGCCCGCCCGCATTTCACTGCGGCTCGTGGCAGCGCGTGAATGGGTCGCTCCGAATCTCGTTGTCACCACGCCGGAAGCTTGGCGCGCATTCGTCGGGACGGCAGCGGAGGTGAGGCTCGCGCGGCTGCGCTTTGCGCAAGCGGATGAGGAAGTCTTCGTCCGCGGCGATCCTTTGCCAGCGGTGCCTGGCGAGCATTTTTTCGAAAACGCAGGCGTCGCGATTCCCGTCGTCACCGCCTTCAGCCCGGCCGTCTCCACCGCGACCGCGCGGGCGGCGCTGCGGCTCGGCGCGGGCGATTTTGCAGTTTGGAAACGCAACGGAGAGATCGCGCGCATTCCCCACGAAGCCTGGCTGCCCGCCGATCGCGCAACGGTGCGGCTGATGCACACGCCCGATGCTGACTGACCGCCAGCTCGCGCTCGCCGCCGAATGGCTGGTGCCCAGCCGTGATTTGCCGTGGCAATGGGATGCCGAAGGCGAGGCGATCCACTGGCACGACGGCGCGACGGTGGTTTTTCGCGAAGAGCTGGGGCTCATCGTCGAGCGCTGCGCCGACCGCGGCCTGCCGCCCGCCGGGCCGCTTGTGCTCGCGCTTGCCGGATGTCGGAGCGCATTCCCGGCGCCGCAACGGGTTGCCGAACAGGGGATGTTCGGAAGCCCGCCCTCCAGATCCTCGTATCAGACTTTTGTTCGCGTGTCTCAGCTCGCCGACTTGCCCGAAAAAATCGTCGGCGGCGTGCCGGGCCGGGCGGCGCTCATGCGGCATCTCTTCGCCGAAGTGTCGCCCGTGCGCGATGAGCAGACCGCCGCAGTGCTCGCGTTTTTTCGCGCGGAATTGCCGATCAAGGCTCTGCCGGTTCCGGCGTACGGCGGTCGCGAAGACTCCCTGCGGACCTGTCTTCACACCCTCGCCGTCCCGCTGGAAAAGCTCGCGCCGCAAATCCTCGCCCTCCTGCGCGAGACCGGCCTCACCGCGCTGCCCGAAGCCGCGGAGATCGAATTGCCCGCGACGCCAAATCTCGGCCGGCTTTTCAACGACATGGAGAACGACCCGGAGCTTTCGCCGGTCTTGCGCGTGGCTCGCGATGTGATGGCCGCGGTATCGCTCCCCGAAGCACTCGCGGAGCCCGATGAAGAAATGCTCGGCGGCGTCTCGGACATCGGCAATCGCGGTCCGCTGCACCGCCTGTTGCTCTCCGAACTCGCGCACGACGACGACACGCTCGCGATCCGCATCGCCCTCAACGAAGCGCTCTACCTGCGCCGCGAACCCGCTTCGCACCAGCCGCCGGGGACGCTTGCGATCCTGCTCGATGTCGGGGTGCGGATGTGGGGAACCCCGCGTGTCTTCGCCGTTTCGACCGCGCTCGCCTTCCTCGCAAAAGCACCAAAGCACGCCTTGCCGGCGATCTTCCGTTCGCAGGGAAACGCGGTCGCGCCGGTCGAGCTGCGCACGTGCGACGGAGTGGCCGCGCAGCTCGCGGCGCTTGATCCCGCCTTGCACGCCGGCCCGTCGCTCGCGGCGCTCGCGCGCAGTCTCGATGAGCTGAAGGGTCGGCTCGACCTCGTCATCGTCACGCATTCCGCCACTGCGGAGGACCGCGAATTTCTCGAAGCGCTCGGGCATTTTCCCGTTGCCAACATTTTCCTCGCCGCGCTCGACCGCGAGGGCCGGCTGACGGTGCGAAGGCGCACCGCGCACGGCTGGCGCACGCTCACCGAGGCGCGCATCGACGTGAGAGCGCTCGGCGCGCCGCGCCCCGTTCAGCGCACTCCACCCGGCTCGTTGCCCGCGATTCTCGGATTGCGGCCATTTCCATTTTTGCTTTCGCCGATCGGCCACATCACCCGCCGCTGTGCGCTCGCGGACGGGCGACGGGCATTTCTGTTCGACACTGGTGAGGTATGGATTTTCGCCGGTGAGCGCCGCGGCGCCCGCCGGCTGCTCGGCGAGCCGATCGGTGGAACGGTCCTGCATTTTGCGCCGGATCGAACGAGCGGGCGGCTCGGCGTGGTCTCGTGGCGGAGCAATGAGAGCATTCTCGAAATGCACTCCGAGCACCTCGATGGCGCGACGATGAGCGTGGCGCAGCGGGGAAATGTCCGCGCATGTCCGCTCCGCGTGGATTTGCGCGACGGGGTGCTGTTTGCCGTGTTTCCCGATCACGCGGAGGCGATGGACATGGTGACTGGCGCGGCGATGGGCTCGCTGAAACTGACCGCCGGAATGCGCGCGGTCGGCGGGCGCTACCTTTTGGTGCCTCAGCCGGACCACCTCTGGCGCATCGCAGCGCTCGCGTGGAATGGCGCCGCGCTCGAATCGCACCTGCTTCCATTTGTTTCGCCAAAGATTCGGAAGCTCGCCTCGCGAATCATCCTCGTGTTTGACCGGAGCGGGCGGGAAACGCCGTGGGCGCTGAGTTGCGATGGCTGGCTGTTTCCGGTCGATGCGCAGAAGGATCCCGCGTTGCGGGTGGAATTCGACGGCTTGGTCCGCGAAGCCGAAGCCTCGCATCGCGGCGATCGAATCTGGCTGCGTGAAACCGTGAACAAACAGCACATGACCGACCTCACCGGCGAGGACCTGGTCGAACCTTGCATGTCCTGGCACTGGGACAAACAATACGTTGAAAACGTGCATGAACCCCGGCGGTGGGCGCACCGCCTCCACTTTTCCCACGCCGGCATCGACCACGCCGGTTTCGTGTTGCTGCGCTCCGTGAAAGGCTACTGGATTCGGATCGCAATTGCCCCGGTTCACGGGACGTTTCAGTTTCATCGCCTGCCCAACGAGGGCTCCGGGCAAGAGCTGGCGAGCCATCGCGCCGTCGCCTTTCGCCCACTCCAGACGCCTGCGGATTTGCACGTCTCCCTGAAGGCCGTCGAATGGCCCGATGGCAGTCGCGCGTTTCTCGACAGTCGTGGATTGCTGCATTTGCAAAGCTCCGATCCCGCCGTGCCCGAGATCACTTTCGTGCTCGCGGAAAGCGTGTCGGTGCCCGCGTGGTCGTCCGACGGGCACATTCTCGGGCCGCGCTTTTTTCTTGGCGACCGAAAGCAGACCGATCGCGCGGCGACGATCATCGCAACGCACTTGCAAAGCTTCGCCGCCCGCATCCGATGAGCCCGCGCGAACTCCATCTCGAACGCACCCCGCAGCCGCTGCGCGCGCCGCGCGCATGGCTGATCGATGGTGCCGATCCGGCGCGCTGGCTCGCGGAGATCGCCCGCTGGCAGATCGCGGAGGACCAACTGGCGCTGCATGTGTTGCCGCGCTCGCGTTCGGATCGGTCGGTCGGTGGATTATTTGTGATCGCTCCCGCGGGTGTCACGCCAGCGGTTCGGCCCGCGGCGCTGGCTTTTGCCACGATCGCGGACCGCTGCTGGCTCCCGGTGGATGCCGTGCTGCGACCGGCGGTGACGGATGCGGAAGTGTGCGGGCTGTGCGCGCCGGTGCCGTTGATGTTCCACCCCGCGCTCGGGCCGGTCGCGGTGGATCGCGAAGCGGCATTGCGCGTGGCCGATCGGCTCTGCGCGCCGGGGGCGGTGGTGAAAATGTGGCGGGCAGCGCCGATCATTCCGCGCGCGCATCCGCGCATCGAAACGATCGCGTTTCGCGTTACGCTTTCGCTCGGAGAAATCTTCGGCGAGGAAAGCCGTGAGATCGGAAAGGAACCGCCGGGCGGGCTGCCGCGCGCGCCGGGCGAACCCTCGGATCATCCGCTCGCGCGCGGCCTGCGCGGCATCGGGCACGGTATGCTGAGCGCGGCGGAGTGGGCCATCAATCATCTGCCGGGCGGCAAAGCCGCGGACGGAATGCGCGATGGCATCAGCCGCTGGATCGGCGAGCGTCTCGGCGGCATCTCGCGGGAAATGGCGCTCTCCCGCCACCATGCGCTGCTGCGGTTGATCGAGGAATTGAAGAACAATCCCGAGGCGGGACTGCGGCACGCGCTGCCGCTGAATCATTCCGCGCTCCATCGCGGCATCGCCCCGCCGACGAACCGGCTCGGCGAACGCGGAAGCGATTTCGATCTGAAGCGACTCGGCGGCGGGCAACGGCGCGACGCGTGGGACGTGCCAGACGATGTGCGGATGCAATTGCGTCAGCGTTACCTCGAACTGGCCGAACGCGAACGGCAGCTCGGCCGTTTCCGCCGCGCGGCCTGCATCTACGCGGAATTGCTCGGCGATCTCCACGCCGCAGCCGCGGCGCTCGCAGAGGGCGGACACTGGCAGGAAGCCGCGCTCGTGCATCGCGACCATCTGCACAACGCGATGGAAGCCGCGCGCTGTTTCGCGGAAGGACGCATGTACGCGGAGGCGGTGAAAATTTACGAAGAGAAAGGCGCGCACGAACCACTCGGCGCCCTCTATCGCACGCTCGGCGACGAGGAAAAGGCGGGTCTCACGTTTCGCAAATGGATCGCGGAACTGATCGCCCAGGGCGACATCCTCGCAGCGGCGAGCGTGATGGAGACGCCGCTCAATGCTGCCGGGGAAGCGGTCTTGTTTTTGGAATCCGCGTGGGATTCGACCGCGCAGGCGCCGCAATGCGTCGAACGAATCCTGGCGACGCGCGGCCCGCGCGGCGAGCACGCGGAGACGGTCGGCTTTCTCTCGCGCATCGCTGCCAGCCGTGCGATCCAGGGCCTCGTGCCTGCGCTGCTCGATGTGTTTGCCAAAGCGCAGACGACCTATCCCGATCGTGGAGTCCGCGCCCTGGCCGGGGATATCGGACGCCGCTGGATCGCCACGCGCATCGCTGCCGGAAGTGGCGGGCGGCAGGCACAGTTCATCCAAAAGCTCGCGGGGCTCGCCCCGGACGACCGCTTGCTGGCGCAGGATGGCCATCGGTTTCTCGATCAACAACGCGCAAACACGCCGCCGTCACTGCCACGGAAATCACCGCCCGCATCCATCGCGAAAAGAGGAACGGCGGAACTGACTCCGCTCTTCAAGTTCAGGCTGCCACATCCCCGCACGGCATGGCGTCTCGCAGCCGGCTGCCGCGACGGACTTTTCGCAATCGGCACAGATGGGGGAAATGTGCGCGCGGTGCGACTTAGTTTTGATTCCGCCGTTCAGGAGGTCGAATGGCGGCATTACATGCACTCAGACATCACGGGCAATCTCATCCTCGCCGTACGGTCCGATGATGTGTTCGAAAACGCATTTGCGGCTGTTCAGGGATTTGGACTTCTCGACGAGATCCGGCTGCCGCTGACAGACGCGAAGATCGGCCTGCCGACATGGGTTGGGAACTCCCAGTTCGCCGCGGCGTACTCCGGCGACGGCACGCTCTGGATTCTGCACGGCGACGCGGAGGGATATGCCATCAAGGGCTACGCGGACGGCGGACGCCTCCGCGGTCACATCGCGGTCCCGCCGCCAAAGCACACGCCCGATCCAAAGTATGCCGATGCAGCCTGGCCGCCGCTCCTGGCAGCCAGTGGCACCGAGTTAGTCCTTGCGCTGGGATTTCATCTCCATCGCTTCGGTGGCGAATCCAATCTGAGCGCGCATGGTGCAATGGAGCCGATCGTTTTCAGCAAGCCGATCACCGCGCTCGCGGTTCCGCCACGCTGGGGTGCGCCCCATGTGGCTGTGGCGCTGGGAAACGAGGTGCAGATCTGCTGGCTTGGGCGGCAAGCCGGGCGCTGTCACCTCGTCTGGTCGGGGCTGGATGGGGCCGTGATCGGCTACAGCGCCGATGGCACGCTCGTCATCCTGTCGGGCTCCGCAGGTTACCTTTTCGACTGCGACAGCCGGGGAAACCGTCACGAGGCACGCTTCGCATGGCCGCACTCGCCCGCAGTCGCGATCGTGCCAGGCCCCACGGCGCGCACCTTCGGCGTTGTGGAAGCGGATGGGCAGGTTCACTGGCTGCGCTTTTCGTCGGAGTGGCTGAGGTGACGGGAGTACGCCGGGAACACGCACGGCCTGACGCGGGCTAGCAGCAGCTCTTCTTCGCGCAGCATGCTTCCTTGTTCGCGGTGGTGGCGCAGCCGGTGAATGCGGAACCGGCGATGAGGGCGAGGGTGCAGAGGATGATGAGCTTTTTCATGATGGGTTATTTCGATGGAATGTTGTTGAGGGTGTAGTAGGCGGCGTCGTGGAGCAAGGGCTGATCCTTGGCGGAGCGGATGCCGGTGGCATGGAGTTCGTGGACGTTGCCGGGGACGATGCCTTCGATCACCAGCCGGGCGCTGAGTTTGTCGGGTGTGAGGGTCACGGATTTGATGACTGGCTTGCTTTCATCGACCTTGGGACTGCCATAGCTGGATTGAAAGATCGTCGTATAGGACTTCACGGAATAGGATGCGGGATCGGTGGCGGTTTTGCTATCGACAGGCTCGGTGAAGGTAAGTTCGAAGCCATCGGGTTTGGCGCGCATTTCGTGTATCTCGAATGGCGTCTTTCCTGTCCAGATGAGCCGCTGCAAGGCGAATGGCTTCCCACCGCGCGCGCCCCAGCCACGGTCGGTGCCGAAGACAAACATCGAGGCGTCATCCGCGAATTCCATCGTGAGATTCCCCGAGGCGAATCCCTGGCGGAATGGGAAGCACGCACCCTGGTAGCGATCGTTCACCTTTTCCAAAACGACGCGCATGACGGTGCTGTGAGCCTGATCGGTGACGAAGAGCTGGTTCTTGAACGGGCCGAATTTTCCACCCGTCGTATCGCACAGGATGCCGGCTGCGGACTGGCCCATCTCGGGATACGGAAACATGATCGCGGGAGGCATGTATTCGGGAATGCGCTTCGCCTCATCGTAGCTGCGGCTGCCGCTCTTGGGCTCCGCGGGTTTCTTGATGCCAGCGGCGGCGATCGCCTCTTTCGTGGCGGGATGGTCGAACCATTTGAAGCTGCTCGGATTACCCATGAAGGCACCGGGGCGCAGTTCCTTCAACCCATCCGCGCCATTCCACGGTCCCTGGTTGTCGGTGTAAAACATTGCGCCATCCGCATTCATGCCGATGCCTCCTGGCGAGCGTATTCCGCTGCAAGTCGGCAGCCACTTGCCATCGGGCATGAGTCTGAAACACCAGCCGCGGTAGGGATGCTCGCTGGTAAAGGAGCCGGTGAGGCATAGCACGATCCAGAGGCTGCCTTGTTTGTCGAACTTGGAGCCGAAGGCATACTCATGGTAGTCGCCGCCGATGCTCCAGGGATCGCCGACGGTTTCGAAAAGATCAGCGCGGCCATCGCCATTGGTATCCTTCATCCGCGTCTGCTCGCCGCGCTGCGTGCAGTAGAGCCAGCCATCCTTTTCGGCAAGGCCGAGCACTTCGTGCAGTCCGCTGGCGAAGCGCGTGAACTTTAGCTTCGCGGGCGGATCGTCGAGCGTGTTGTCGATCAGGTAGATGTCGCCTTCCCGGGAGGAAGCGGCGAGCCGGCCTTTGCCGAGCCATTGCAGCGCGCCGGCTTCGAGGGTGATGCCCTCCGGGATGGGAAGCGTGACGATGCGGTAGTATGCCGCCTCGCTTTCACGAATGTCGGCAGCGTGAATCAGCGATGTCGTTAAGACTAGAGCGGCAAGGAAAAGCGGGTGGCGGGACATGGTGTGGATCGTTGAGGAACCGGCGAGGAGCGGCAACCATTAGGAGCGAATTTACCCGCAGGCGGTCACTTGTCCGAGTGCAGCAAGCCTGCCGCGTCGCGCTGGAAAAAGCGGACGGACTTTTCGAGATCACTCACCATGAGCCGCGAGCCGACGGCCTTCTTTACGCCGAAACCGCCGGCCAGCGCGGGGGCGGAGACGAGGCAGCCTTCCCAGACGAGCGAGTGCGGGCGGCCTTCGAGCGTGATGGGTAGCATTTCGTAGAGCGTGACGGACGTGAGGTAGCCGCTGGTCGCGTAGTAGCTCACGTCGAGCACCTGGTGGCGGCCTTCGGCGAGGCGCGTGTAGATCGTGCCGAGACAAAAGGCGGCGGAGTGATTGACGTTTGAAAGTTCCCAGTAATGCTGGGCAGGTGCGGCGGGCGGACCGGGCCGTGTGAAGGGCGCGAGCAGTGTGGCGAAGCGTTGTGCAATCGCAGGCTCGGCTTTTTGGAGGCTCGCGATTTCTTCCCGCACGTCGAACGTTTCCGTGGCGCGAAGTTCGCCGCGCTGGGTCCATCGCGCCCAGCGCTGGGCCAGCGTGTTTGCCCAAAAAAGTTCCGCGCTCGCGATACTTTCATCCTTTGGCAGCATCGCGATTTCCTCGCGGGAAAGGTGCAGATCTTCCCGCTTCCGCATCTGCTCGAGGAGGCGGCGCACGGTCGGGATTTTCGGGTCGAGTGCGAGTTTTGCGAAGGCTTCCTCCGGGGCACCGTGAAAGGTGATGCGTTGATGGGTTTCCTGTTCGGCGCGTTTGGTCGGATCGGCGGAGAGCAGTGCGCGCACCGCCGTCTCGGGGGGCGCGGCGACGAGGTAGATGGCTTGGGCGGAGATGCCGCGGGCGAAGGTCATCGCGCCGTTGCATTCCGTGGCGATGCGTCCGCGCGCGAGTTTGTGGAGATCGTATTTTGCGACTGCGCTCCACGGGCGAAAGGCGTCCGCCGGATCCGCGGCGTGCAGCATTCCCGCGAATGTGACGAGGTGTAAAAGAGCGGCGCTTCGCATGTCTGACGGGAACAGTAAAATGTGGCGCGTGAAAGGAATCGGTCGGGCGGTTGGGCGCAACTGAGTTTTTGCGGGTGCCTGGCGGTTGTCACGGCGTCCCGCTTTTCTCAATTCCGTTCGCGAATCTCAATTCACGCGGCAGCTCGATGGACGATTTCGCGGTTGGCCAGCCATCGCACTCTGGCGGGAGACTGCGGCTGCCGGGGCGGCATGTGCTTTGCTCAAGAGAAGGCATCAGGGGCGCGCCCTTTCTCCTGACACTGCGCCACGCGTATGCCTCAGACTCCGAAAACAATCACCGTGCCAACCGAATTTTCTCCCACCCGTCCCAAGCCGGCACCGATCGCCCAGTTTCCCATCAATCTGCCGGAACCAGCGATCGACCCCACGCTCGAACTGCGGACGCTCATCGTGCAGCTCCAGCATTCCGCGCGAGAGGCCCGGGCGGTTGCGCAGACGCTTCAGGAGGAAAAGGACGAGATCACCGAGCAGCTCGAGAATGCGATGCGCCAGGTGGATGGCTTGCGCGCGAACGAACGCGAGATCCGCTCGCAGTTTGTGGAACTCACTTCCGTAATCCGCGAGCGGGACGCCTCGGTGAAGGAGGTCGATCGCCTGCGACGCGCGGCGATCGAGATGCAGCGGCAATGCGAAGCCGCTGTGCGCGAGCGCAACGACATCCAGCGGCAGCGCGACGATGTGCTGCGCCGGCAGGCGGAGGAGACGCGATCGCGGCAGCAGGTCCACGGGCAATTGGCCGAGGCGCAGAAACAGACCGCGTGCCTGCGCCAGGCGCGGGACGCTGCGAACAGTCAAAACCGCGAGCTGACGATGAAGCTCGCGCGTTTTGAAGATGACTTTGCGGAACTCGGCTACCAGCGCGAGGCGGCGCAGAAAGCGCAGAAGGGATTGCAGGAGGAGCTATTTGAATTGCGCCGCCGGATGAGCTTGCTCACGGGGGATCGCGATGCGGCCACTTTGCAAGTGGAGGAGCTCACGGGACAGCTCGACGAGGCGCGCCTGAATTTTCTCGAAAACGCCGGGAAGCAGAGTGCGGCGGGTGAAGCCGGAGCCGAGCAGGCTGCCGCGCTCGCTGAGGCAAAGCAGCACCTCGCCAGCGTGACGACGGAGCGCGATGCGGCAAGAGCGCGGGCAGGGGAGGCGAGTGCCGAGTTGGATGCGCTGCGGCTGCAAGCAGCGGAATTGCGTGAGCTGGCCAGTCTGCCGAGCGTGCCGCGGCAGGCCCATGAAGATCTGCTGCGCCAGCTCGCGGGCATCTCCAGCGAACGTGAAAAACTCGGGGGGCGTGAACGCGAACTCGGCGAGGAGATCGAGAGCCTGCGGGAGGAGCTGGCCCGGATCAGCGAGCAGCTCGCTTCCGCGCAGGCGGAGAGCGATCAGGCGCGCAACGAACTCGCCGCCGGTCAGCGCCAGTTTGAGCAGGAACGTTTTGCGCGCGACCAGCAGCGTGCCGAGGAGTCGGGGCAGGCCATGGAGCTGGAGGCGCGCGGTGAAGCGCTCTGCGCGCAAAATGCGGCGCTGGAGGAAAACCTCGCCGCGGTGAACCGGCGCGTCGTCGAGCTATCGCAGGCGCAGCACGAGACGCGGCAACTTTCGTCGCGATTTGAAAAGCAGCGCCTCGTGATGATCGATCTCGGCACGCGCTTCGAGGCGGCGCAGCGCGATATCGTGGAGCTTTCCGCAAGCCTCGCCGAAGCCCGGCTGGCTGCGCGATTTGCCAACAGCCGCGCGGCGAAGGAGGCCGCCGCGGCGATCAAGGATCAACTGCTCCCGGTCGTGGATTCGCACAAGCTTGCGACCGAGGAGACGATCGTGAATACCGAGGCCAGCATGCTGGAACGCGCGCAGCCGCTCGCGCCCGAGATCACGGAAATGCTCGGCGACAAGGAAGCGCGCAGCGCGCTCAATGCGATGCGGCGCTGTTTCATGGCGTTTCAAAAAAACACCGGCGACTTGAGCCTGCTCAACGAACTTTACAGTCACATCTACGGCTTTTCGGAGCGCGCGCGCGTGTCGGGTTTCATCGCGCTGCACCGGCTCTCCGGAGCCTTTGCGCACCTCGTTCACGAGCTCTACGAATTCCCCGAAATGCTGAATGTATCGGTGATGCGCACGATCGGTTCGACGGTCGATTTCCTCATCACGCTGATGAAGGATCGCAACGTGGCGCAATTCCAGGACCCGGCGAAGGCGCTTGTCTATATCGTCGATGACGATGCGGACAATGGCGACGCGATCAAGATGTCGATGGCGACGATGATGGTCCGCGCGAGCTGCGCCGTGGAGCCATCGGCCGCGCTTGAGGCGCTTGCGGAGGAACATTACGACCTCATCTTTCTCGATGTAAATCTGCCGCAGATGGATGGCTTCGCGCTGTGCTCGCTCATCCGGCAGCTTCCTGGCTACGGCACTACGCCGGTCATCTTCGTCACCGGCATGTCATCCCTCGAAAATCGCGTCCAATCGAGTCTCAGCGGCGCGAGCGACTTTGTCGGGAAACCTTTCAATCTTCATGAACTCAACGTCAAAACGCTGACGCTGATATTGAAAGCCGGACTGCTGATGGATTAATTTTAGAGGATCGCGCGGATCGCGGTCTCGCGGGCGCGGTGGGTGGTTTCGTCGAGCACGTCGATGGGCGTGATTTGCGCGGGAAGGCCGGGGATTTCCACCCACGAGCGGCAGCCGCCGTAGCGCGGAGAGTCCGGGAAAATGAATGGCTCGGACAAGCGCTGCACGCGGACGAACGCGAGGCTGACCATTTGTTTTTCATCCTGCACAAAGCGTTTCTCGATCTCGAAATCCTGCCAGAGATGGAAGGGCGCGAGCGCCTGCGCTTTCGACCAGTCGGTGATGTCCTGCGTCCACTCGACACGCGCGGTGAATTGCACTTCGAGCTGGCCGTCGGTGCGTGGCGAAGGCAGCGCAGTTTCGGCGGGGACGCGCAGCTTTGCGGCCTGTTCGTGGAAGAGTGTCGGCAGCAGGAGAAATTCGGGATGTTGAAAGCGGAACCCGGCGCGCCCCTCGGCGATCCCGCCTTTGCGGAGGATGATGCTTTGTTCGCCGCGACCGAGCGCCTCGCAGACGAGCGCCCATTCTTTGAATGCGATGTTCATAAATCGGTCACCTTTTCCGGCAGCCGGATCGGCACGCCGTGTTCGGCGAGGTATTTTTTAACGTCGCCGACTGTGAATTCGCCGAAGTGGAAAATGCTCGCGGCAAGCACGGCGTCCGCGCGGCCTTCGCGCAGGACTTCCACGAGATGATCGAGATTCCCCGCGCCGCCACTCGCGACCACGGGAACGCCCACGGCTTCGCTGATGCGGCGCGTGATGACGAGGTCGTAGCCGGCTTTCGTGCCGTCGGCGTCGATCGAGTTCAGCACGATCTCGCCCGCGCCGCGGCGCACGGCTTCGGTCGCCCATTCGATGGCGTCGAGGCCGGTCGGTTTGCGACCGCCTTGCACGAAGACTTCCCAGCGATCCGGCGCGACTCTTTTCGCGTCGATGGAGACGACGATGCACTGGCAGCCGAAACGTTCCGCGCCGCCGGAAATCAGCTCGGGCGTGGCGATGGCGCTCGAGTTGATGCTGATTTTGTCGGCGCCGCTTTTCAGCATCACGCTCATGTCTTCCACGGTGCGAATCCCGCCGCCGACGGTGAGCGGCATGAAGCAGTGCGCGGCGGTGCGTTCGATGACATCGACCATGCTCGCGCGACCGTGCGCGCTGGCGGTGATGTCGAAAAAAACCATCTCGTCCGCGCCCTGATCGTTGTAGCGCCGAGCAAGTTCCACGGGGTCGCCGACATTGCGCAGTCCGCCCTCCTCGGCGCGGCCAAATTGCACGCCGCGGGTGACCTTTCCATCATGGACATCGAGGCAGGGAATGACGCGTTTGGTGAGCATGAAAGTGGGCGGAAATGAAGGATTGACCGTTGCCGCGCGGTCGGGTAAGCGACTCCGCCGGTTTAGGGAACCACCAGCAAACACGCAATCATCATGGGCAACAACAACGACGATCAATCCGCGAACAGCAGCGCGAACGACAAGACGAAAAAAACGGGCGCGTTCACGCTGTCGAGCACGCCGACGATTGGCGATTCGGACCCGGGCGAGATCCATAAATATGAATCCGCGCCAGCACCGGCGGCGACACCGTCGGTGGCGCCGCCAGCATATGAGGATCTCGGCTCGCTGCCGGGGAGCTATTTTGAAGATACCGTCTTTCTCGTCGCGCGCGATCCGCGGTGGTTGTTTGCGTATTGGGATTTCGACTGGTCGAAATATCCGCCGAGTTCCATGCGCGGCGGTGTCTCGCAGTTTTTCCTGAAGATTTCCAAAGATGATGGAGCGCAGGAAACGATCGTGGAAATCACACCCGAGGCGCGGAACTGGTACGTGCCAGTGAGCGCGCCGGACACGATGTATTTCGGCGAGATCGGCTTCTTCGCGCGGGATGGCGGGTGGGCGGCGATCGTGACTTCGGGAGTTACGAAAACACCGGCGGACGCGCTCGCGGAAGATGTCGCGGCGGACTTTGCGACGGTGCCGCTGCACTTGAGCTTTGAGCGGATGCTGGAACTGGTGAAGCACCACATGGAAGGCGGCGAGACGCTGCTTTCAGCCGTGGCGCGGATCACGGATGAAGGGCGCAAGTTCGCCTTCCAGCCAGGTCGCGCGCCGGCGTGGACGGATGAGCAGCGGGCGCTGCTCGCGGCGTTGCTGGGAAACAGCCTGCTCGATCGCATGGGCCTCGGCTCGGACGAACTCGATTCGCTGTTGCGGAAACAATTGCTCGAACGGCTGCACAGCGAAACGGCGAGCGGTTACGCCGGGGAGTTAAGCAAGATTTTCCAGCCCTCGGTGAGCAGTCTTTTCAGCGGCGTCGGCGCGAGCTGGAGCGCGCAGCCGTTCAGCGCGCGGAAGTTTTTCATGCATGTGAACGCCGAGATCATTTTCTACGGCGGCACCGATCCGAACGCGACCGTGTGGGTCGATGGCAAGGAAATCAAACTCAGTCCCGACGGCACCTTCCGCTATCACTTCAAACTGCCCGACGGCGACTTCGCGATCCCGATCGTGGCGCGCTCGCCGGATCACGTAGAGCAACGCTCGGCGACGCTTTCCTTTGTGCGCAGCACGGAGAAAACCGGCCACGTTACCGACACGGATCAGCCGCCGTATCTCGCGCCGCTCATCGGGAAAAAGTAAGCGCGCCCGCTGCGGCGGCGGGTGAGGAGCGCCGATACGCCGATCGCCAGCATCGCGCACGTCGCGGGCTCAGGGACTTGGTTCGCCAGTGGGAGCGGCCTGCCGGCATCATCCGTGAAGGCAAGGAATTGCGGGCTGATCACGCCGGTGCTGGCGAAGACCGAGCCGACGCCGCCGGGGGTGAACTTCTCAATCGTGGCGTTGCCTTGGTTTGCGACGAAGAGATTGCCCACGTCGTCAAAGGCTAGGCCGATGGGCTGGTTCAAGCCGGTGCTGGCAAAGACGGAGCTGACGCCAGTGGTGATGTTGAACTTCAAGATCTTGTTGGCGTTGACGTCCGACACGTAGAGAAACCCGGCGCTGTCAAAGGCAAGTCCCGCAAGCGAGTTCGCGAAGGTGGTGACGGTGGCGAAGACTGAGCTGACGCCGCCAGGGGTGAACCTCAAAATCTTGTTGGATTGGTTTGCCACGAAGAGATTGCCCGCGCTGTCAAAGGCCAGCCCGATTGGCCCGCTCAAGCCGGTGTTGGCAAAGACCGAGCCGACGCCGCCGGGGGTGATCTTCACAATCGTGGCGTTGAGGCCGTTTGCCGCAAAAAGATTGCCTGCGCTGTCAAAGGCCAGGCCCGTCGGCCGGCGCAAGCTGTCACTTGTGTTGGCGAAGACCGAGCCGGAGCCGCCAGGGGTGAACTTCGCGATCGTGTTGACGTCGAACCTGAAGTTTGCCGCGTAGAGATTGCCCGCGCTGTCAAAGGCCAGGCCTTCGGGCTGTTCTAAGCCACTGCTGGCAAAGACCGATCCAACGCCACTGGAGGTGTATTTCTCAATCTTGTTGGTCGCGTCTGACACGTAAAGCATGACCGCGAGGCTGCTCGCGGTTCCGAATCCCACGAGCAGAAGCCCGGCGGCGGCGAGGGCCCGGAGCGAGTGGAAACGGGGGCGCGAAAGGACGCGTTGGGATGCAGTGTTTGTTTTCATCGGATGATGGATTTGTTGTCTGGGGTTTATTGGGGTTAGCGGGCGCAGTAGGGTTCTGGCAAGCCATTTTCAGTGGTTGTGAAAAAGGTTGATGCCGCAAGGGACGGGTGATGTCGGGTATTGAAGTATCGAAGCAGTTTGCGTTATTTCGACGCTTTGAAACGCCCGTCGCACGATCGTTTGCTGGAGGAGTTTCTCGACTTCATGGAAGTCGAGCGCAATGGCTCGCCGCGGACGGTGGACAATTACCGGCACGCGCTGGCGGAGTTTCGCAAGGCCGTTCCGGCGCCGGCTTGGAAGGAGCTGACCGCCGAACATTTCCGGCGCTACCTTTTCGAGATCAGCAAACGCGGCCTCGCGCGGCCAACGATCCGGCTGCACTTCGCGGCGCTGCGCACGTTTTTCAAATTCCTTACGCAGCGTCACGGCTTGATCGTGAATCCGCTGAAGGAAGTGCAACTGCCGAAGCTGGAGAAAAAACTGCCGCTCGTGCTCACGGCGACGCAGATCGACGAACTGCTCTCCGCGCCGCTCCGGGTCGAACGCTCGAAGCGCGCGCCGGTCTGGATGCCCGCGCGGGATGCCGCGATCCTGGAGCTTTTCTACAGCAGCGGTCTGCGGCTCGCGGAACTGGCCTCGCTGAATGTCGAGCACGTCGATCCTTACACGGAAAGCGTCCGCGTGCTCGGCAAAGGGCGGAAGGAGCGCGTGGTGCCGGTCGGTGCGCCGGCGCTGCTCGCGATCCAAAAATATCGCCAGGCGGCCAACGTCCACAGCGGCCCGCTTTTCCTCAGCAAAGTGCGCAAACGCATCGCGCACGTGAACATTGGCCTCGTCCTTAAACGGTATCTTCCGCACACGAGCATCCCGGTGCGCGTGAGCCCGCATAAGCTGCGGCACAGCTTTGCCACGCACATGCTGGATGCGGGCGCGGACTTGCGCAGCGTGCAGGCGCTGCTCGGGCACGCGAGTCTTTCGACGACGCAGATCTATACGCACGTGACGGTGGAAAGGCTGAAGCGCGCTTACGACGACGCGCATCCGCGGGCGTGAGTTTTCGGAATAGGTCGTATAGGACTCATTCGACTCATACGACCTATGAAACCTCACGATGACTCCGGTTTTCTCCCGCCGCATGGCAACTATTCGGAGCTACTCTCCTTCCAAAAAGCCGAGATCGTTTACGACATCACGTTTCGCTTTTGCCACAAGTATCTCTCCAAAGGCGACCGCACGGTGGACCAGATGATCCAGTCCGCGCGGTCTGGGAAAAAGAACATCCTCGAAGGCAGCAAGGCGTCGCTCACTTCCAAGGAAATGGAGATCAAACTGACCAATGTGGCGCGGGCGAGTTTGGAGGAGTTGCTGGATGACTACCGGGATTTTCTGCGGGTGCGCGAGATGGCCGTCTGGGACAAGGAATCGAAAGAAGCGCGGTATGTGCGAAATCTGGGCCGGAAACCGAAGCAGACTTTCGAGGACTACCGGGAGTTTTGCGAAACGCGCCCGCCGGAGGTGGTGGCGAACATCGCACTCTGTCTGATCCACCAAACGAACTACCTGCTCGACCAGCAAATCCGCCGGCTGGAAAAGGATTTCATCAAGGAGGGCGGGCTTCGGGAAAGGATGACGCGGGTGCGCCTGCGGGAGCGGGGGAAATAGGTCGTATGAGTCCTATGCGACCCATAGGACCTATCTCCGGCCTCGCCTGTCTAAAAATATACACGACCGTTTCAGTTGCAGCTTTTTGCCCAGCGTGCCGGTTTCATCGCTGCGGAAACTTTCTCATTTTCCTCTGTAATATAATCTCCCACAGCCCGTGGCATAGTGGCTGCTAAATGCGCCGCCGAACAAACTTCGGTCGCTCAACTTCCCGTCAAACGCCTCGCGAATGGCGGGATGCGCTCTCCAAAAAATGGAAGCCGGTCGGGGACATCCCAAAACCACACACACCAAACAAACGATGAAATGCCTCAAGAATCTCCCGGCGCTCATCCTCGCGGCATCGCTCGCGTGGACGACACTGGGGACTGCACTCCACGCCCAAGACGCCGCGCCACCCGCGGCAGCCCCAGCAGCCGTTGTCGAAGCCGCGCCAGCGGATGCGACCGTCGAACAACGTGTCGCCGACCTCGAACAGTATTTCCAAAATCTCGGCGTCGGTGCCGCGGGTGATGTGAAATGGAACTCGAAAATCGCCAACGTCCCCGGCCCTGGCCACAACGGCTGGATGATGACTTGCGCGGCGCTCGTGCTGTTCATGACGCTGCCCGGCCTCGCGCTTTTCTACGGCGGTCTTGTCCGTAAAAAGAACGTCCTCAGCGTGCTCGCACAATGCCTCGGCTGCGCGGGCATGGTTACGATTCTGTGGTGGGCGTTTGGCTATAGCCTGGTGTTTGGAAAAAGTTTCGGCAGTCCCTATCTCGGTGGCTCCGAGTTCTTCTTCATGAAGGACGTCACCAGCGCGCCGAACACCGACTACTGCTACTGGGTCTCGCAGAATGTCTTTTCGATGTATCAGCTCATGTTCGCGATCATCACTCCCGCGCTCATCGTCGGAGCGGTCGCCGAGCGCATGAAATACAGCGCAGTCCTGCTCTTCATCGCGATCTGGATGTTCGTGGTCTATTTCCCGATGGCGCACATGGTCTGGGGCGTCACCGGTCTCATGAACGGCGTCTGGAACGGCGACGCAAAAATCCAGGCGATCGACTTCGCCGGCGGCACCGTGGTCCACATGACCTCGGGCTGGAGCGCGCTCATCCTCTGCATCATCCTCGGCAAGCGGCTCGGATTTGGAAAAGAGAAGATGGCACCGCACTCGATGGTGCTTTGCATGGTCGGCACCGGGATGCTGTGGGTCGGCTGGTATGGCTTTAACGCCGGGTCCGCGCTCGCTGCCGACGGCGTTTCCGCGAATGCCTTCATGTCCACCACGCTCGCCGCCGCCGCCGCCGGCTTCTTCTGGGCGCTCATCGAGTGGTTCCACAAAGGCCACCCCTCAATCCTGGGCTTCTGCTCCGGCATCGTTGCGGGTCTCGTCGTCATCACGCCCGCGTGCGGATTTGTGGATGCCACTGGCGCGATGATTGTAGGCCTGCTCGCCGCAGTCGTTCCCTACATCTTCGTCGTCTTCGTAAAATCGAAACTCGGCTACGACGACGCGCTCGACACGTTCGGCATTCACGCCGTCGGCGGAACGCTCGGCGCAATCCTGACTGGCATCCTTGCCACGAACAAAGTGAACGGCAACCTGACCGACGCGAACGGCTACGCCAAAACCAACGGCCTCTACAAACTGGTGGCCGAAGGTGGCCTGCTTGGCGAGCAGTTCAAGGCTGTCGCCATCACTCTCGTGCTGTCGATCGTCGGAACGATCGTCATCGCAATCGTCGTGAAGGTGCTCGTCGCTGGCCTGCGCCCGACTCCCGAAGCGGAAAGCCAGGGTCTCGACATCACCGACCACAGCGAGGAGGGCTACATCCTCTAATCGGGAATTCACAACATCATGAAAAAAATCGAAGCAATCATCAAACCGTTCAAACTCGAGGAAGTGAAAGACGCGCTCGCCGAGATCGGCATCGAGGGCATGACCGTGAGTGAAGTGAAAGGATTCGGACGCCAGAAAGGGCACACTGAAATCTACCGTGGCTCGGAGTACATCGTGGACTTCCTGCCGAAGATCAAAGTCGAGGTCGTCCTCACCGACGCCCAGCTCGACGCAGCCACCGCCGCCATCGTGAAAGCCGCAAAAACCGGCAAGATCGGCGACGGCAAGATCTTCATCAGCAGCGTCGAGGAAGCCGTTCGCATCCGCACGGAAGAGACCGGCGAAAAGGCCGTCTAACCACGTAAAACGTTAGGGAAAAAGGGAACGACCGGCGCCTTGGAAACGGGGCGCCGGTTCTTTTTCTAGCGAATCCACTCGACCAACTGCCGCGCCCAATACGTCAGGATCAGATCCGCGCCCGCGCGTTTGAAGGCAGTCATCGTTTCCAAAACCGTCGCGCGTTCATCCAGCCAGCCATTCGCAGCGGCGGCCTTCACCATCGCGTACTCGCCGCTCACGTTATAGACCGCCGTCGGCAGGCCAAAGCGCTCCTTCACCCGCCACACGATGTCGAGATACGGCAGGCCCGGTTTCACCATCACGATGTCCGCGCCTTCCTCGACATCGAGCGCCACTTCGCGCAGTGCCTCCTGCGCATTGGCGGAATCCATCTGGTAACTCCGCCGGTCGCCCGCCGCCGGAGCGCTCTCCGCCGCATCGCGAAACGGGCCGTAAAAGGCGGACGCGAATTTCGCGGCGTAACTCATGATCACGGTGTCGGTGAAACCCGCCGCGTCCAGGCCCGCGCGGATCGCCCCTACGCGGCCATCCATCATGTCGCTCGGCGCGACCACATCCGCTCCCGCGCGCGCGTGCGACACCGCGGATTTCACGAGCAAATCCACCGACGCATCGTTGTCCACGCGCACCTCATTGCCCTCAAAATGCGCGATGCCGCAATGCCCGTGGCTCATGAATTCGCACAGGCACACATCCGTCATCACGATCAGCCCCGGCGCGTCGCGCTTCAGCGCCCGCACCGCGCGTTGCACGATCCCATCCTCCGCATACGCCTGCGAGGC
This sequence comes from Chthoniobacteraceae bacterium, assembly GCA_031409335.1. Taxonomy (GTDB): domain Bacteria; phylum Verrucomicrobiota; class Verrucomicrobiia; order Chthoniobacterales; family Chthoniobacteraceae; genus JANLQB01. The sequence continues at coordinate 40,283 of JANNWY010000041.1, forward strand.
GGCCTCATCTTTCACCGCAGGAATCCCAAACAGCAGCACGCTCGCGACACCCGCCGCGTGCGCCTCTTTCGCGTCGGAAACGAGTTCGTCGAGCGTGAGCTGAAACACCCCCGGCATCGACGCGACCGCGACGCGCGACGCGATCTTTTCCGAAACGAAAAGCGGCAGGATGAAATCGTGAGCGTGCAGAGAAGTCTCGCGCACGAGCGAGCGCAGCGCGGGCGAGGAGCGAAGACGGCGCGGGCGGCGGGGCAAATTCATGGGCGGCGACGATACACCGGAACGTTATTCCGGCGACTTCGCTTTTTCCGCCTGCTCGAAAAGCGCGCGCCAGTATTCCAGCCGTTCCCTCACACGCTTCTCCTGGCCTTGCTCGCCGGGCTCGTAGTAGCGGCGGCCTTCGGGCAGGTAGGCCTGCGGGACATACGCGCCTTCGTAGTCATGACTGTATTGATAACCTTCGTGGCCGAAGGCCTTCTTCGCGCGCTTGCTGCCGCCATCGCGCAAGTGCCGCGGCACCGCCAGCGTCACCCCTTCCTTTACTTCCTTTTGCGCGGCACTGAGGGCGGTGTAGGCGCGGTTGGATTTTGGCGCGGTCGCCAGATAGACGGTCGCGTGCGCGAGCGGGATTTGTGCTTCGGGCAGGCCAACAAATTCCACCGCCTGCTGCGCGGCGACAGCGACGACGATGCCCTGCGAGTCCGCCATGCCGATGTCTTCGCTCGCGGAAATCACGAGCCGCCGCGCGATGAAGCGGATGTCTTCCCCGGCGTAAAGCATCTTCGCCAGCCAGTAGAGCGCCGCATCGGGATCGGACCCGCGGATGCTTTTGATAAACGCGGAGATCGTGTCGTAGTGCTGATCGCCATCGCCATCATACACGACCGCTTTTTTCTGAATGCTCTCCTCCGCAATCGCGCGGTCGATGCGGATCGCGCCCTCTGCGTCGGCTGGCGTGGTGACGATCGCGATTTCCAGCGCATTCAGGCAGCGGCGCGCGTCGCCGTCGGCGGTCGTGGCGAGATGCGCGATGGCATCGACATGCATCACGATTTTCTGTTTTCCAAAACCGCGCTCGTCATCCGCCAGCGCGCGTTTTTGCAATGCGACGAGGTCGTCCACGGCGAGCGGTTCGAGTTGGAAAACTTGCGAGCGCGAGACGAGCGGGCTGTTGATGTAGAAGAAAGGATTGTGCGTCGTCGCCCCGATCAGCCGCACCGTGCCGCGCTCGACATCGGGCAGCAGCACGTCCTGCTGCGCTTTGTTCCAGCGATGGATTTCGTCGATGAAAAGAATCGTCTTCCCGCCTTTGTTCGCGAGCCGGTTCGCCGCCGCTGCGATCACGCGGCGCAAATCCGCGACGTTGCTTTCCACGCCGCTCAGCCGCTCGAAACGCGACTGCGTGGCGCTCGCGATGATCTCGGCAAGCGTAGTCTTTCCCGTGCCCGGTGGCCCGAAGAGGATGATCGAGGAAATGCGGTCCGCCTCGATCGCGCGGCGCAGCAATTTTCCCGGCCCGAGGATGTGCTGCTGGCCGGCGTATTCCGCGAGCGTGCGCGGGCGCATCCGCTGCGCGAGCGGGGCGGACGTTTCCGGGGCAGGCGAGGTGGAGGCGAAAAGATCGGACACGGCGGTAGCGTAGCGCGCGGGCGGACAATTGACGACTGGCGTTTGACAAGGAATGACGCGACGCGACGCGCCAAAGCCGTTATCGTCGCAGCATGAAAACGATTCTCGTCCCCGTCGATTTTTCAGACACCACTCCGGCTCTCATCGAGACGGTCAAAAAATTCGCCAGCACCTTTGGCAGCCGCGTCGTGCTGCTCTTCGTCTCCGAGCCCGAGCCGGATTTCGTCGGCTTCGAGCCCGGGCCGATGGCCGTGCGGCAAACCATCGCGCGCGATCTGAAAGCGGAGCATCAAAAGGTGGAAAACCTGAAAGCATCGTGCGGCCTGCCGGATGTGCTCGCGCTGCACATTCAGGGGCCGGCGATTGAGAAAATCCTGAGCGTCGCCGCGGAGCAGAATGCCGACTTGATCGCGATGGGTTCGCACGGCCACGGCGCGCTTTACGAACTGCTCGTCGGCAGCGTCACCGCCGGAGTTTTGAAAGCCGCGAAGTGTCCCGTGCTCGTCGTGCCGGTGGCGAGGACGGCGGCTTAGAGAGACTTTGAAAAAAAGTGGATTCGGCTCCGAATCTTCCTCTTGCTCCTGCTCCTGCTCTTGATCTCGATCTTCAGTCCCGCATCGGAAGCCTTTGGAACAAGATCAAGATCAAGATCAAGATCAGGATCAGGAGCAGGAGCAGGTGATCGACAGACTGCTAAATCTCAAACGCCAGCGTATCCGCCCCAGGCGCGAGGCGCAGCATGTCGCCGATTGTCTGGTTTTCCAAAGCAGCGGCGAGGTCGGCCCGGACGCGCGTCATCAGCAGCCGCACCGGGCAGGTGCGCGGGTCGGGGCACGTGCATTTTTCCGTGGGACGCTCGGCAGCGCAGGGCACCGGCGCGAGCGGGCCGTCGAAGGTGCGGATGATTTCGGCGACGGTGATCTCATCCGGCGCGCGGAGCAGCGTGTAGCCGCCACCGACGCCGCGCTTGCTCGCGAGCATCCCGGCGTGGCGCAGCGCGAGGAGGATTTGCTCCAGGAATTTCACGGGGATGTTTTCCCGCCCGCTCAATTCATGGATGCCCCACCAGCGCCGCTCCCGCGCGAGTGAAACCAAGGCGCGCAGGGCGTACTCGGACTTTCTCGAAATCCGCATCCCGTCAGCGTCCGCCGACGCGGCCTCCCGCGGATTCCGGATTCGTATAACGGATCGTCGGGCTTTCACCCTCGACGATGCGCGACGAGGATTTCGGACGAAACATGGAGCATCCGGGAAGAGCCACGATGGAGACGAGGAGGATCAGGCGAAGGGCGAAGGACATGGATGGATCGTAGCGAGCCGGGGGCGGGAATGACAGCGGGAAGAAAATATCGGAGCGCTGACATCTCTCCGACAGTCGTATAAATCCCCGTCATGAAATATCGCCGCTTTGGTCGCACCGAAATCCAGATGCCCGTCTTTTCCTGCGGCGGCATGCGTTACCAGCACAAGTGGGACGACATCAAACCAGAGGACGTGCCGGAGGACGGGCAGCGGAATCTGGAGGCGACGATTCTTCGCTCGCTCGAACTCGGCATCAATCACATCGAAACCGCGCGCGGCTATGGTTCGAGCGAGATGCAGCTTGGCTGGATTTTGCCGCGGCTGCCGCGCGAGAAAATGATCGTGCAGACGAAGGTCGCGCCGTTCGCGAATGCGGCGGAATTCACTGCCACATTTGAAACGTCGATGCGCTACCTGAAGCTCGACCACGTCGATCTGCTCACGCTCCACGGCATCAACGACGCCGAGCTGCTCGACTGGTCGCTGCGCAAAGGCGGCTGCCTCGACGCCGCGCGAAAACTCCAGCGCGAAGGCCGCTGCAAACAAATCGGCTTCACCACCCACGCCACGACGGACATCATCCGGCGCGCGATCGACACTGGCGAATTCGACTACCTGAATCTGCATTGGTATTTCGTGAACGACTTCAACTGGCCCGCGGTCGAGGCCGCCGCCGCGCGGGACATGGGCGTCTTCATCATCAGCCCGAACGACAAGGGCGGAATGCTCTACGCGCCGCCGGCGAAAATGAGCGAGCTGTGCGCGCCGCTCACGCCGATGGCGTTCAACGATCTCTACTGCCTCGCGCGTCCGCAGGTCCACACGCTCAGCATCGGCGCGGCGCGGCCCGCGGATTTCGACGCGCACATCGCGGCGCTGGAGCACTACGATCGCGCCGGGGAAATCATCGCGCCGATCGAGCAGCGGCTGCGCGCGGAAATCGAGCGCGTGCATGGCGCGGAGTGGACCCGCGCGTGGGATCGCGGGCTGCCGAATTACACCGAAATCCCCGGCGGTGTGAACGTGCAGGAAATCCTGCGGCTCTGGCATTTCGCCAAAGCGCTCGACCTCACCGACTGGGCGAGGATGCGCTACAATTTGATGGGCAACGCGGGCCATTGGTTCCCCGGAAAAAACGCGGCGAGCTTCGACCCCAAAGCGATCCGCGCCGCGCTCGGCGACCACCCGTTCGCCGATCGGATCCCCGCGATCCTCAGCGAAGCGCACGCGATGCTGCACGGTGAACAGCAGAAGCGGCTGAGCGAGAGCGATTGAGCAAGGAGCGGCGATTTCCGAATCGCCGAACCAACCGCGTGCGAGCGTG
>JANNWY010000042.1:0-58597 GCA_031409335.1 Chthoniobacteraceae bacterium
CGGGCGTGGCTTCGGGTAACTCTCCTGCAAGCACCCAGAGTTCTTTTTGTTTTTCGCTGTCTTCGCGTCGCTCAAACATATTGCCTCTATCTATCCTTCTAGCTCTGCCTTGTTGGAAGGTTTTTCAACAGGCTGTTAAGCTGACCACGCTCCAATGAGGTATGCGGTTCTAACGTCATGAAAAGAGAAAGGGTGAGTCCGTGCATGTGTGCAGGAAAACTGAGACGTACACGATAGTAACAATTCGGTGACGCGAGTGAATGTGGATTTTGCACATATGGACGGACTGACCCTTTCCCTTAAAAATCACGGGCCGAATCGATTAAGCCAATCAACAGCGTTCCGGCGAACCCGCCATCGCTGTAGTTGCCGGCGGGGTCCATGCGGTTTGCGCACTGTTGGCGCGGCGGATTCGGGATTGAGCGGTATTGTCGCGCGTTATTTCGCGGCGGGCTTGAAGCCGTCCAGCTTTGCGATGAAAGCCGCCGGGCCACCGGCGAGATAACCGCGCTGCCGGCCAAGTTCCTTTCCGTCCTTGTCCACGATCACAAAAGTTGGGAATCCTTTCGCATCGAATTTTGTCTGGAGCTCGGCGTTCTGTTTTTTGACCTCCTCGCTCTGTTCCTTCTTCCTGGGGAAATCGACTTCCACGAGCACGAGATTTTTTGCGGCGTAATCGGTGAATTCTTTCTGGCTGAGCGTTTCCTTCACCATCTTGATGCACCAGCCACACCAATCGGACCCGGTGAAATCCAGGAGCACGGCTTTGTTCTCAGCCTTCGCCTGTTCGAGGGCTTTATTGTAGTCAGTCAACCAGGTTCCGTCTGCTGCATGGGCGGCGCCAGTGATGAGCGCGGCGCTCGCGAGGGCAATGAAACTGCGGAGTATTTGCGTTTTCATAGTGATGAACCATCCGGCTGCTGTCGCGCGAACGCAATTCTCGACTTGCACGATCTCACTCTTGAATCACGCCACGTGAATCCCCACTATCGACTCATGTTCTCACGCCGCGGTTTCCTCGCGCTCTCGCTTCCCGCCACGGCTGACGTGCCTCGCGCGACGCGGGTGATTTTTCTGCCAAAACGGAACACTGGGTATGTGGAGAAGGCGCCAGACTCGCCGGGGTTACCGGTCGTGCTGGAAATCTGCATGCGACGCCGGGTTCCCGCTCGTTTTTACGACCTGCGGCGGACGGGAGCACCAACCCCGCGGCATCATGGCCTGGCGGATGGTGCGGCTGGTTCCGTCTAAGGTTTGCATACATTTCGCATCGTTCCTGCGTAATCTGTGAACCAAATATTATGAGCACTGAGCGTTTCCAACTTCACCGACGGACATTTCTCCGCGGACTCGGCGCTTCGATCGCGCTTCCTCTGCTGGATGTGATGCGGCCGGCGCGGGCGCTAGCTGCCGCGGTCGGGGCAGCGAAGACGCCGGTGCGGATGGCGTTTCTGTTTGTGCCGAATGGGGTGAACATGAGCGCGTGGACGCCGGCGCTGGAGGGCGCGGATTTTGATTTGCCTTACACTTTGCAGCCGTTGAAGGCGCACAAACACGACATGCTGGTGCTGAGCGGACTGGCGCACGACAAGGGGCGCGCGAATGGGGATGGCGGGGGCGATCATGCGCGGTCGGCGGGGAGTTGGCTGACGGGTTCGCAGCCTTTGAAGAGCGAGGGGTCGCAGATCCGGCTGGGGACTTCGGCGGATCAGGTGGCAGCGGCGGCGATTGGGAAACAGACGCGGTTTTCCTCGATCGAACTCGGTCTGGAACCCGGACGGCAGGGGGGAAAATGCGACACGGGTTATTCATGCGCTTATTCCAACAACATCTCGTGGATCAACGAATCGACGCCATCGAGCCGGGAGATCAATCCGCGGCTGGTGTTCGAGCGGCTGTTTTCAAATCAACTGCCGAAGGAAGTCGGCGAGAGTCAGGCGCGGCGTCAGCGTTACAAAAAGAGCATTCTCGATTTCGTGCGAGAAGATGCGAAGGCGCTGGGGTCGCGCGTCGGCGGGAGCGACAAGCAGAAGCTCGACGAGTATCTGGCGTCGGTGCGGGAGATCGAGATGCGGGTGGAAAATGCGGAACGCATGGTGGCGGCGGAGGCGCCGGTGATCGCGCCCGGTTACGAGATTCCCGAGGGTATTCCAGAGAGCTACGAGGATCATGCGCGGCTGATGATGGACATGCTGGTGCTGGCGTTTCAGACGGATGTGACGCGGGTTTGCACGTTCATGCTCGCGAATGAGGGCTCGAATCGCAGCTACCGGAACATCGGCGTGCGCGACGGGCATCACTCGCTGTCGCATCATCAGGGCGATGCCGCGAAGCTGGAGAGGATTCGCGACATCAATCATTTTCACATGCAGCAGTTCGCGTATTTGCTCGATCGGCTGAAGGGGATTCGCGAAGGGGACGGCACGCTGCTGGACAATTCGATGATCGTGTATGGGGCGGGGCTCGCGGATGGAAACCAGCACGCGCACGATAATCTGCCACTACTAATGGCGGGGCGGGCCGGGGGAAAGGTCACGCCGGGGCGGCACCTGCGCTACAGCGCGGAGACGCCGATGTGCAATCTGCTCGTGTCGATGCTGGAGCGCGTGGGTGCGCCGGTGGCGAGTTTTGGAGACAGCACGGGCGCGCTGCGCGGGCTGGATGCGTAGGGGCACGGAGCGGCGGACGCTTGCCCGCGGAGTCTTTGCGGCGTGGCTTTGCGCGGGGTCGGCGGGCGCGGCGGATGTGGCCGTTCTTTCCCAGGAACTCGGAGCGGCAAACGTCGCGGTGCGGCGCGATGCGGCATACACGCTCAATCGGATGGGAGTGGAGGCGAAGGCGGCGCTCCCGGCGTTGATCCGCGCGCTTGGCGATGCCGACAAGCAGGTCTGGTCGTTTTCGATCTCGGCGATCGCAAATCTCGGCCCCGATGCGAAGGATGCGATTCCGGCGTTGATCGACGGGCTTGGCAGTTCGCGAGCGCGCGGGCGGGAGCGGGATCGGCGGCAGTCTGTGACGCGCGCCGCGTTTGCGCTTTCGCGGATCGGCGCGGCGGCGGTCCCGGCACTGAGCGATGCGCTGAAGTCCGACGATGACGGCCAGCGGGCCGGGGCGGCGCAGGCGCTCGCGGGAATGGGCGGCGCGGCGGCACCCGCGATTCCCGCTTTGATCGAAAATCTGAAGGGAGCCGATGAAGTCCGCCAGGAAAGCGCGGAGGCGCTGGGTGCGATCGGCGTGGCGGCGGTGAAGCCGCTGATCGATGCGGTGAAGTCGGCCGATGCGCGGGAGCGTGCCGGTGCGGTGATGGCGCTCGGGTTTGCGGGAACTGTGGCGAAGGAGTTTGCGCCGACGTTTCTCGAACTGCTGAAAGCGGAAGGCGATCCGCAGGTGCGGGTCGCGCTGCTGTCCGCGATTCCGAAATTCGCGATCCCTCCAGAGGAAGCGGCGCCTTTGCTCGCAGTCGCGATCAAAGACGATGACGAGCAGGTGAGGCACGCGGCGATCAATGCGCTGGTGCCGTTGCGTGGGGCTCGAGAACTCGCGCTCCCGGCACTTTCCGCGATGTTGAAGGACGAAAGCGCCACCATTCGGCAGCGTGCCGCGCGGGCGCTGGGACGGATGGGACCGGGCGCGGCGCAGGCGGTGCCGGCACTGATCGAGGCCGGGAAATTGTCGCCGGGAGATGCGTCGATTGCCGGGGCGCTTTCGGAAATCGGGCCAGCGGCGCTGCCGGCGCTGCTCGCGCAATTGCGCGATGCCCCCGCGCCGGATGCCGAGCGACTTTTCGGGCTTTTGCGCGGATTCGGTGCGCCAGCGGTGCCGGTTTTGAAGGAAGCGATGAAGCATCCGGCGTCGGAAGTGCGCGCCTCGGCGGCGCGGACGCTGGGCGGGATGGGGAGCGATGCGAAGGGTGCCGTCGAGTTGCTGTTTGCGCAGGCCACCGATGCGGATGCGCGCGCCCGGGCCGCGGCGTTGCGTGCGCTGGTGGCCTTGGAAGCGGATTCGCAGCGTTTGAAACCGACGCTCGAATCCGCGCTGAAGGATTCCGCGCCCGAAGTGCGCCGCGCGGCTGCGGCGGGTCTCGCGGGTTCCGGCGGTGGCAATGGACTCGGAGTGGCGGGTCTCGTTGATTTGCTCGACGACGAAAACGCCGCGAGCCGTCGTTCCGCGGTCGATGAACTCGGTAAGATGGGCGCGCCGGCAGCGGCTGCACTGCCAGCGTTGTTGGAACGGCTGACAGATCCGGAACTTCAATTGCCCGTGATTTCCGCGATCGGAAAGATCGGCCCGGCGGCGTCGGCGACTGTTCCACGGCTGGTCGAGTTGACCGCGGGCGGTGCGGTGCCGCAGCGCGTGGCAGTGCTGGCTGCGCTGGCCGGGATTGGGAAGACAGCCTCGGCGGCGCTTCCGCTCGTCCATGCCGCGGTGAAGGACGACGAGGGCGACGTGCGCGTCGCTGCCGTGTCGGCGGTGGCGGCGATCGAGAGCGATGAGTCGAAAGTGATCGCGATCCTCGTGGAGGCGCTGGCGGATCAGAGCGGACGCGTCCGGCGTCCGGCTGCGGCGGCATTGTCGAAATTTGGCGAGCGTGCCCGCGTTGCGACGCCGGGATTGGTGTCGATGCTGGAGCGGGACAACGAGCGCGGAGTGGCGCTGCTGGCGATGAAGGTGATCGGGGTCCGTTCCGTGCCGGATTTACTGCGCGCGCTCACCATGCGAGAGCCGCAGGTCCGGGTCTTTGCGTGTGAACAACTGGCGAGTCTTGGAGCGGAGGCAAAGGAAGCGATCCCGCGTCTGAAGGAGCTTTCAGAAGGTCAGCCCAAAGCCGTCGAGGAAGCCGCGCGCGGTGCGCTGGCGAAGATCGAGTCAACGCCGTAAGCGCTCGTCCTCAAACGGCGGGATGACCACAGCGATCCGACTTACTTGTTCGGATTCTCGTTCTCTTCGGTCGATTTGCCCCAGATGATGTCACCTGGTTGTACCGGCCATTTGAATTGGCCATTTTCCTCAAGGATGTCTTTTCCTTCGACCAATTCCGCGTGGCCATCCACAAAAGTCAGATACCCGAACCCGTTGTAACGGGCCGCAAACGATTTTGCACTGCCCTTGGGGCTACCATCGTATTTCGGCTGTTGGGGCATCGCCTTTTTATCGTTCTTCAGACCCTGTTCGAGGAATAGAACGGTTCGTCCTGGGTTCGCAATTTGAGACAGCCGGGCGGATTTCTCATCCCCATTTTCGTTCTTCCGTTGCAGCTTGGTATTGATCGCAATCGCGAAGAGGGGTGAAGCGAGCTTTTTATCAGACTCTGGATACTCCGCAGCAGGAAGGAAGAGGATGTTTTCGCGCGAATAGAAGGCCAGTGGATTGGACGCGTATTGCGCGACGCTTTTCTGGTTTAGGATCACTGGCAGCGCGTTGTACCACGCCTTGGCATTTTCCGGCAGCGCTGCCGCAGCCCAAGTGTCCGTGCCTTTCGCATCCTCCGCTGGCAGCAAATTGTCGTTCTGCGAACTATACGCGCCCGCAGCCGAGCCCAAGCTCTGCATATTCTTCAACGCCACTACTCTATGCGCGCGGTTTTGCATCGTGGCGATGACCGGGAACGCGATCGCGGCCAGCACGAGGATGATGGCGATGACAACCAAGATTTCCATGAGCGTGAAGCCCATGGAGCGGCGGGAGGTCGAAGAATTAGTTTTCACGGGTGCGGGGATTTTGAGGTTTTTTAGTCTGTCGCGAGGACGCGATTTGGGGCGGTGGAACTCAGCATGACACGGTTGTTGCCGTTGAGTTGCTGGATGGCAGCGACGAACTCTCCGGGTTTCTTGGTGTCCTTCAGATGAATATTATATCGCAACTCCGTCATCATTCCAGCCTGAATTGATTCCACCGAAAGCAGATCGAAGTCGTGCAAAAACTTCACGAATGTCTCGCGGAAAACCATGTCGTAATCGATGTCATTCGTCACCCGGACGCGGAGCCGGTGCGAGGCGCGCTGGGGGGCGAAAAGATCGGCGCTGGAGAATATATAGACGATCGCGCAGATGATGATGGTGGTGGTCGAAGCCAGCACATAGGCACGCGCGCCGACGCCAAGCCCCGCAGCCATCGCGAGGAAAAGAAAGCCAATGTCCCGCGACTGCGACACGCTCGTGCGAAATCGGATGATCGAGAACGCCGCGAAAATTCCGAACGCGGTGGCCTGTGCCATCGCCGGATTGGGATCGAAGCGCACGACCATGACGATGACCGAAACCACCGTGCCGAGGATGAGCAGCGAATGCACATAATCCTGGGTGAACTCGCTGCCCCGATAGGTGGCGCGGTAAACCGCCGCGATGAGCAGATTAAGGAAAAAGCTCAACAAGAGCGCGAAGATGATCTCTTGAAGCGGTGCGACGGGTTGGGACAGGCCGAGGGCTTGGTTTATGATTTGGTAGAGATCGTTCATCAATTCGGAGATGGGGAGTCTTGGTTGGTGGTCAGGTGGTTTGAAAATTACGACGCAGCGGCGATCGGGGCCGGGCCGGAGTCCGGGGCCGCATTCACGCCGGCCGCGGCCAGTGAATCCGGCGTCAGGCCGTAGTGATGCTTGATCATGCGCCCGCCGATCTGCCGATGCAGGATGGCGTCGCCGTCTTCGAGCGCGTTGTTGTACTTGCTGTGACTTTGCAAGATGCAGTGATGCTTCCCGATCATCTGCGTGAGCCAGTAGGGCACCGTGCCAGTGACTTTCACCTCCATGACGGAATAGCCGTCCGGCAGCAGGAAATGCTCGAAGCGGCGATCATCGGGAACGACGTGCAAGTTATCGAAGCGATACGCGATTCCGGTATCGAACGTGACCCGCAAATCCGATTCCGGATCCCGATCCGCGAAAGCGTGGCGGTCGTAGCGCATCGCGCAGCACGGCACGAAATGCCGCTCGTTCACGAGCGTGTGAATTTCCTCGACGAGCCTGCGGTCGAGAACCTTCGCGCGTGGCGCAATGTCGCGACCGGCGGAGACTTCGTAGGCTTCATCCAGCGTGCAAAGCAACCGGCGCTTCACGCCGCGCCCATCGCACTTGTGCTTGATCTCGACAAAAATCGTCGGCGGCAATTTGCCGTCCTGACTCCCGTAAACCCGCACCCGCATCTTTCGCCGGTTCTGATACTGCTCGACCTTCTCCCAGTAGCACGCGCGCTCCAAGCTGTCGTAGTAAAGGCTCACGATCGGGTAGAACGCGCCGTCCACCGCATTCTCGTCCGCTTTCATCCGCGGCGTCGTATCCTGCTCCAGTGCCTCACGCTGTTCGCGCGTGATGACGAATTTCATTTCAAATCGGTCGAGTCGATAGCTCAAGAGTAGGGGAATTTGAAGAGGACGGGAAAAAACGAAGCGGTGTAATGACGATGCGCCAACAAAATTGCAACCGTGAAATATTGCGAAAATGTCACAAACTCATGACCTGCGTCTATTCGCCGCCGAAGAACTTCTTAAACGACCGGAAGATACTCTGCGGGACCGAGCGCTTTGGCTTTGCCTCCGTCAGCGCCCCGCCGCGATGCACCGAGCACAAATCGCGGGGCATGCACGAAGGCGGCAGGTCGATCATATAAGATGCATCCGCATGGATGCACGCCTCGGTCGCCAGTTCGTTTGAAATCGCGCACACGCCGACGCGCCGCACGTTCGCGGGTTGCGGAAAAGCGTTCGCCGGATACCGCGCCGCCGGTGCGGCCTTCATCACGTCCACCCAGATCGGCAACGCAAGCGCCGCGCCGGATCCCTTCGGCACGATCGTCTTCGGCGTATCCAGCCCGACCCACACGCCGCACGTCAGGCTCGTCGTGTATCCGACGAACCACGCGTCCACATAGTCATTCGTCGTCCCCGTTTTACCCGCCGCCGGTTTTGCAAAACCCATCTGCCGCGCGCTCGCTGCCGTCCCTTTCTCGATCACCTTGCTTAAAATACTCGTCGTCATCCACGCCACTCCCGCATCCATCGCCGGGCGCGAAATATGGGCCGCGCGATAAATGGTCTCACCGCTCGCATCGTCGATCCGCTCGATCAAATACGCCTGCCGCCGCACCCCGCCATTCGCCAGCACCGTGTAAGCCGCCGTCAGATCCCGCACCGTCGCCTCGAATGTCCCCAAATAAATCCCCGGAATTTGCGGCACATCCGCCAGCCCCGCCTCGCCCGCCAGTTTCGCGATCGCGGGCAAACCCGCGCGCTCGCCGATCCGCACACTCATCGTATTGCGCGAAAGGATCAGCCCCTCGTCCACCCGCAGCACACCCTTGTTCGACCGATCCGAATTATCCGGCGTCCAATCCGGCGCGCCCTTCACCTCGCCGCGCCCCAGCGGCGCATCCGACACCGTCGCCCCCGGCAGCATCCCACGATCAAACGCCGCCGCGTACACGAACGGCTTGAACGTCGAGCCCACCTGACGCTTCGCCATGAACGCCCGGTTCAGCTTACTCTCCGCATAGTCCCGCCCACCCACCAGCGCGCGGATGCCCCCGCTCCGATTGTCGATCGCCACCAGCGCGCCCTGCAAATACGGCGTCGGCAATTCCTCCTCCTTCGCCTCCTGCGAGAAGTCCGCCCGCCGCGGATGCCCATAGCCCGCGCGCGATTCCACCTTCCGCAGCTCCCCATCCATCGCCGCCTCCGCCGGTCGCTGCACCGCCGGATCGAACGTCGTGTAAATCTTCATCCCGCCCTCCGCCCGCTGCTCATCCGTCAGCAGGATGTTCAGCTCCCGCTCCACCGCATCCATCGCGTAGTTTTCATGCACCAGCGCCACCCGTTTTCCCGCCACGCCCAGCCGCGCTTCCTGCGCCACGCGCGATTCCGCATCCGTGATTTTCTCCAGCTTCACCATCCGCGCCAGCACCTGATCCCGCTGCTTCAGCGCCCCCTTCAGATTGGTGAAAGGCGAAAAGTAAGATGGCGCGCGCACGATCCCCGCGATCATCGCCGACTCGCCCAGCGTCAGCTTCGACGCACTTTTTCCAAAGTACGAAAGCGACGCCGTCTCGATCCCATATCCACCCGGCCCGAAATAAATCCGGTTCATGTAATGATCGAGGATTTCCTCCTTGGAATACGCCTGCTCGATCCGCAACGCCACGAACGCCTCCAGCAGCTTCCGATGCAGCGTCTTCCCCCCGAGCGGGAAAGAATTCCGCGCCAGTTGCTGCGTGATCGTGCTCGCCCCCTCCGACGCTTTCCCGCGCGAAAAATTCCGCACCAACGCCCGCGCGATCCCCACCGGATCGATCCCCCGGTGCCGGTAAAATCGCGAGTCCTCCCGTGCAAGCAGCGCGTCCTTGAAATTCCGCGCCACCGCATCCCCCGGCACCACGATCCGATTCTCGCCCGCCAGCCGCGAAAAAATCTTCCCGTCCATGTCGAACACCGTCGAGCGCTCCCGCATCTGCTTCACATCCTCCAGATTGAAAGTGGAAGCCCACATCGCATACACCACGCACACTGCCGCAAAAATCAGAAACGCCCCGATCAGCGCGCGCAGCCACCAGCGGCGGTGGGGACGCGATTTGTTGCGTCGGGTAGATTTGGATTTGCGGGAACTAGCCAAGGGTGAAGCGGGCAATCTCAAACACCACTGCCCGCGCTCCAAGAAGAAAGAAACGAGGTCAACCTCGCGCTCCGCTTCCGACCAAATCGCATTCGCTGGCGCTCGCCGACGACTCGGCCATATCATTCCCACCATGCTGCCGACCCTCCTCAACCGCACCACCTTCCTTTCCCTCCTTCTCGTCCCCGGATGCGCCACCGACAGCCGCGCCGAGCAGTTCGTGCTCTTCGACGTCACCTTTCCCTACACCAAAGCCGACGCCGACAACGCCAAGCCCAGCCAGTCGCACTACTACGTCAAAAGCGACCGCCTCAACGCCGAGCGACCGAAGGACTGGACCGCCCCCGTGGACTACCGCAACGGCACCGTCCATGTGCGCCTCGAAGTCATCGAGAAACCCGCAGGCAGCAAGCCCACCACCTGGAGCGTCTGTTACATCCCTTACAAGGGGCAGAACAAGGGCTACGGCTGCCTCGGCATCAGCGCTTACAAGGAGCCCGGTGTGCATGAACAGGACATCGCCATGACAAAGTTCTGGCAAAACAACGACATCGTCTGGAGCGAAGGCATCAAGCAAATGGACCTCGTCCTCAAGGACGGCACCGGCACCAAAGCCCACACCCGCCCCGACCCCGAGAAGTTCTTCCCCACCAAGATCCGCCTGACCCTCATCCAAGTCTCCGCCGGGGCGAAATACGATCCGACACTGGTGCCGAATCTGCCGGCGGCGGGTGAGAAGAAGTAGGCGGACGCACGAGGAACCGCACCAGCGACTCCTTGTCATCGGGCTCATTGGAAAGATCGGTCAAAACCACGACGCGGGGCCGGAGATCGTCTGTTTCGAAGGCTTCCGGCACCGCCCGCATCAATTCAACGTGGAAACCATTCGCGGAGCTGATTCCGCATTCTAATAAAGGCGCTGTCCGCGCATTTCGATAGGCTGATTTTTTCCGCTATCCGCTGATAGAGAGCGGATGACCTCGGTGTTCCGGCAACCTTCAAAGCCGCCTCTATAGCCTCCTTTGGGCGGGTGGGCTTGTCGTTCGCATCGAAAGTGTAGCCTGCATCGCGAAGCCATTCTCGAAGGCGCTTTCCTGAACGCCATTCGATTACTTCCTCAACAGCGTTGTCTGAGCCCCAAATCCACACGTCAACTTCGGGTTCGATCACCACCGACTTAGCTGCGCTTTGCCAGGTCGCTTTCAATCGCGAATCCAGCTGCATTTCCAGTGCTTCGGCGTTCGGCCGGTCGCTGCCACACCCCTCAAAATCTAATACCAATAGCGCTTTCTTGAATCGACGATGCTCCCGGGCCAACGCGTCGGGGCCAGTTTTTCGAACACCGCCGTCCCGTCCTGGATGGACGCGAAACTCAAAGTCGATCGGAGCGATTCCAAGAGCCTCCGGTCTTCCCAATGCACCTTTTAGTGCAAAATGGGCATTCTGGTCCGCAACCAACAGAACAAGATCTTTCATTCTCTGAGTTAGCTAAGAATTCCCATCGCGAACAACACTCCCAAGTCGGGCTCGCCCTTTTTCCAATCCCGAAGTGCTGGGTGTCGGTCGCCCGACACAATGTCCGTCGCGCCTGCTGCGTCTTTGGCGAAGCAAAGCACGTCGCGCGGCTCTAGCATGTTCAACGCAACCGGGCTGTGAGTCGCCACGAGCACCTGACTTCGATATATTGAGGACAGGGATTGCAAAACTGTCTCTATCGCGCGGGGATGAATTCCGTTCTCTGGCTCTTCAATAAGGAACGTGCCTTCCAAGTCAGGTAGATACGTCGGAATAGTGAGTGCCAGCAGGCGCAACGTTCCATCGGAGGCAAGCCACGAGGGAACCTTAGCTCCGTTAGAATACTCGATGATGAGGTATCGGTGTTTGTCCTCCGGTCTCTCGAATGTATCTATATCCTTGACGTCTTCTAACGCCGTCTGCACATGCGCGAGCCAAGCGTAAAAGCGCTTCTCGTTCTTTCGCAACTCCGCAATTACCCAGGGCAGATTCGACCCGTCGGTTTGGAATCGCTGGCGCAAGCCGGGAGGACTGGGCTGCTTGATCACTTGACTGTTTAATACGAACGTCTGAACACCCTTCTCCAAGAGATCGCGAAACCAACTGCTGACCGGGAAACTATCTGTATCTGCGGGAAGATTGGCGAGCGCGGATTTGCCTCGCCCAAGCTTGAATGACGGCGTGTAGGAGGGACGTCCCTCAGGATAGAAGTTGTCATTTCCGCCCGGCGCTTTCGTCACTGCTGCGTTCCGGCCTTTTTGCGAACGGATTTGGCTCACAATGGAGTGCAACTCTGTTTGAGGCGCAGGGAAGAAATCCGGCTGAACAACGGGCTTCTCGACGTCTGGCTCCATCAGCCAAAGGGTTTCGTGATCGAGGCCAATTTCATTGGTTGCATCCTCCAGCCCAATCCGAACCTCGTAGCGCACTCGCGAAAATCGCTGTTTTTCGTCAGCCATGAGCTTCTTTACGGTTGTCGGAATCTCAGCCTCGACAGCAAGTTCGAACGATCGGCCGGCCCCCATCCATACGAGCTTCTCGAAATCCTTGCTCCGCTTCTGAACTGTCTCAATGACCTCGCCCCGGTTTCTCGCGAGTTCCCCAAGGAATCCAATCACATCCAAAAATGTTGTCTTGCCGCTGGCATTCGGGCCGACGAGCGCGCGGAATGGTCCCAGCGCCTGATCCACTGACTTTAGGCAGCGAAAGGAACTGGTTTGAATGCGCGTAAACATAATTAGGACGATGGCCGATTGCTGCTCAGGCGACAATACCTTGTGAAGGTGTGTTGAATTTTGCGTGAGCCGCAGGATACGCGAGCCGGGCAGCACTCATCGCTGATTATTGAGGCAAGCGCCGCCGAGCGAACCCACCACCTCATCCAGCAGCGGCGCTTCCATTTCCACCAGATGCCCTCTCTCGGGGAAGCGGCCTTCATTCACATCGGCGATGTACTCGCGGAAGGCGGCGAGGCGTTCCTGCTGGAGGCGGCGGTGTTCGGCGGCGAAGTTGCGGTAGGCTTTGGCGTGGCGCGGCAGGCGTTCGTCGTAGTCGCCGAGGATGTCGTCGGAGAAGAGGAACTGGGTGTCGCAGCCGGAGCCGGAGCCGAGGGACATGAGGAGCATCTTCGTCTGCGATGAAAGGAAGTGCGCGAGGTTGTGCGGGACGACTTCGAGTTCCGCGGCGTAAGCGCCGGCGTTTTCCAGCTCCTTCATTTTGTGGCAAAGCTGAGTGGCTTCCTCGACGGTGCGGCCGATCGCGCGGTAGCCAGTCCAGGTGACATGCCGCGGGACCATGCCGAGATGCCCGACGACGGGGATGCACTCGCGCGCCATGGCTTCGATGATGAACGGGCTGGCCGAGCAA
This sequence comes from Chthoniobacteraceae bacterium, assembly GCA_031409335.1. Lineage (GTDB taxonomy): Bacteria > Verrucomicrobiota > Verrucomicrobiia > Chthoniobacterales > Chthoniobacteraceae > JANLQB01. The sequence goes on from JANNWY010000042.1 coordinate 12,980, forward strand.
TAGACGCTACTCGCGCCAAGTTCGAGGGCGCGGAAGGCGACGCGGATCGCCTCCTCCGGCGAGGCGAGGCCGTGCGGTGTGGCGCACGAGAGAAAGCTATTGGGTGCGGCGGCGACGAGCGCGGGCAGACGCGCCTGCGCTTCGGGGCCGTCGAAGCTGCAACTCATCAAATCCACGCCGGCCTCTTCCGCGGCGGCGGCTTCCTCCGGGGATTTGACGTGAATGTGCGTGAGCACGCGTTTGCCCTTGAGCTGCTGGAGGTCGAAGACGGTATATTTTTTGCGCGCGCGGAGCATGACGCTCACAGCACTATGAAAACCGGAGTTTGAACTCAACCGCCATCCGCCCTTTTGCCGGAGCCATTTCCAGAGAAGAAAATGGCGGAAGGGGTGGGATTCGAACCCACGGTGCCTTTAACAGCACGTTCGATTTCGAGTCGAGTGCCTTAAACCGGACTCAGCCACCCTTCCGTTTTGCGTCGGAACTATGTGCGGAGATTTCGGGCTGGCAAGCGGGAATTCCGCGATGCTGCCGCAGGGAGTGATGTTTGTTTTCCATGGAATGGAAATGCTGAACGGTAATTCGCAGCGGCAGCGGTGTGTCGGATGCGTCGTTTTGTCAGTCGTCCGTGCGAGCAGCAAATCAGCGCGGCGGGACAGTGTCGGCGCGGATCGTCGTTGGGGCGGCGGGTTGGGGAAGTGGCGGGAGCCCGTTCACCGTGACGGCGAGTTTTTCCGCCACGGGCGTGATCGGTTTTTTGTCGAGGACCTTGCCGCGGCCGACCACAGCGACGCTGCGCGGCTGGCTGGCTTCGGGAACGTTGACGTGAAACTTGTTCATGTAGCGGCCGCCGAGGCGCGAGTTGGCGAGGCGGAAACGCAGCACGCCGGTGCGCGTCTCGACCTGCAGCTCGCAGTCGGAAGCGTTCAAGGTGCTGCTGTCGTCGGCGTAGCAAAAGCCGTAGGCACCGTGCAACGCGGGGTAGATGTAAGTCGGCTGCTGCCCGGCCGGATCGTAATAGCCAACGAGCGTCACCACCGGCACGCCGAAGAGGTGCGGCTTGCGTTCGAGGCCGCGCTCCGCGGCGGCACCTTCGTTCCAGCGTTTGCCGTCGGAGGTGTAGCTTTTCTTGAAGCCGCGCGTGACGTTCACCTTCTGGCCGTTCAGCAGCAGCGCGCTGGCGTAGCTGGCGTCGTGATCGATCGCGACGACGCGGCCGCGATTCGCCGCCGAGGCGGCGGGAAGCGGAATGTCGCGGGTCCAGTTGCCATCGCCCATCGCGACCGTCACCACGTCGTTTTCGGCGAGCAGCGCCGCGAGCCTGGCTTCGTTGAGTTCCTTGATCGGCGCGCCCTTCTCGCGCCTGACCTCGACGCTGTGGCGGTAAGGTTCCATCCGTGCGGTGCTCTCGTTCCATTTGCTGAAGCCGGTCGGCGAGCTGGCGTCGAAGACGGCTTTGCTCTCGAGGAAACGCTGGATGATCGCCGCCGAGTTCGGCGTGTAGAGCGTGAAGCGGTTGAAGCCCGAGAACGGCGCGCCGCTCGCCATGGCGTCGAGGCCGAAGGAGCGACCGTCGAACGGCGGCTGGCATTCCTTTTCCACACACGTCTCCTTGCCGCTGCGGGTCGGGGCGAAGTTCGGAATGAAGCGCGCTTTGTCCGCGTCCCAGCCCCATGTGGAATTGATCTGGTCGGCGGGGCGATGCACCGAGCCTTTGAAGCCATCGACGTAATGCCCGAGGCCGTAGTTGTGCCCGACCTCGTGGCTCAGCTCGTTGCCGATCGACTCGTCGAGCGTCACGATCCCGCCGCCGCCGGAGCCGCCATGCACCTGAATGCCGTTCGAATATTTCCCGCGGTTATTGTGTGCCGCGAGTTGGGCCACGACGTAAGGGTGGCCTTTCTCGCCCTGGCCGGACGTGCTGTTCAGCCCGTAGTTCGCGTTGTCGATGCCGTGCGAGATCAACTCCTTGCCAATGCTCTGGCGCATGTTGCCGGTGTGCCAGCCGCCTTCGCTTTCATCGAGATCCTTGAGCAGCGTGCCCGTCGGCATCATCACTTCGCTGAGCGAAAGCGGCGCGTATTGCGCCACGATGAGGCGGCTCGTCGGCACGGTCTGGAAATACTCGCGATGCGCCTCGGCATCTTTGGCAAAAGCGAACGCGCCGCGCGGCGTGGTGAGCATGCCGACATCGATCGTGTGAATGAGCAGCTGCGTCGGCGCGCCGACTTTCAGCCCGGTGAGTTCGCCCGTGAGATTGCCCTGGCGAATCTGGAGCGAAAAGCCGGGCACGATCCACTCCGCCGCGAGCCCGCCGCTCCACGCGTCGGTCGCGTAGGTGATCGCATTGTTCTCGAGATCGCCGTCGCGAAACCACTGCCCATTCGCGCACTTAAACTCCAGCGTCTGCCCGCGCGCCAGCGCCACCTGCCGACCGCTGTAATAGATCGTCGAGCCGTAGCCCGCCTGCGACTTCGCCCGCACCATTTTTCCGTCGAGCGCCTTGTCCTGCGGCAGGTAAATATCACGCACCCACTGACCGTCCGCAGTCTCGATCTCGACCAGCGCTTTGTCTTTCAACTGGCTCAACAAAAACGCGCCGCTCTTGTCGCTCAGCTTTTCCAAATCGCCCCGCGCGCGCACCGTGCCGGTGGAACCGACCGGCGGAGTGAAATCGATCCCGCCTTCCGGCGCGCCATCCACCGAGTAGGCAGTCTTCGGCAGCAGCCTCGGCGGATTGAGATTCAACGTGCCGACCGGCTTGCCCTGGGCATTGAGCACGACCACCGACATGGGCGTTTTGTCGTCGGCCTTCAGCGGCCGGACCAGCAGCAGGCTTTTGCGCAAGCTCGTGAGATGCGGCTGATTGTCCCCCGCGCGCGGATGCGCCGGGAGAATCTGGCTCTGGGCAAAAAGCACCTGCGCCGTGAGCGAACCCGTCAGATCGTTGACCGGATTCGTCGTGTTAAAAACGAGTGGCGGAGCGGCGTGCAGCGGACAGCGCGAGGGTCCGGCGAGAATTGCGGCAGTCAGCAAACTGGCGAGCGGGAGGAGATGTTTGGTGATCATTGGCGGCGGTCGAAAGCTGGCGAGATTGCATCTCACCAGTGCCATCGCCAGACTTAATTTCGCGCTCCACTTCCCGCATTTCTCTCGCGTCAGGGCGCGCTGACGCAGCGCGCTATTTCTCCGCCTTCCGCCGCACCCCACGCGAATCGCTCTCGCGTTCCCAATACCGCATCGGCTCCTCGAAGCACGTCCCCGACAAATCCTCGACCGCCCGCCGCAGAAACTTCTGCGCATCCTCCACGCCCAAATTGTTAAGCAGCGGCCCGATCTCCTTCAGGAAATATTCGAGGACAAACCCGGCCCGCACCTCGCTCCACTCCGCATCCAATTCCTCCGCCGCAAACCGCCGCGGCGACCCAACGATTTCAGCCTTCTGTTCCTTGGCGACATTCCGATTCATGCCCGCGAGCACGTCGCTCCCGTTCCCGTCTGCGAAGGAGAACTTCGCCTTCGCGCGCGTTCCCAAACGCAAATGGGACGGAGGAAGTGGACGGCTATAGTACGGCAGGAATGGCGTTCGCTGCTTTGAGACGGCGGGCCAGATCAACGATCCTACTCGTCCCATCTGCGGCGATTAAAATCATCTGTCCATTTTGGCGGAGCGTAAACTTTTGAACAATGGCGGGAGGGATATGACCAAGAGCCAGAATGCTTACGTCGAAATTGAAGCCTCCCGCAACGATGCGGCAGACACGGCAATTGTCGGGGTCTCGATGGACGCCGGGTTGCGCAATAAACTGGCCCAAATCGTCGCCTATCTCATCCCTCAGATCCGTCATCAAAAATGGGTATTCATTTTCGTCGAGTGGATCTTCGGCCAGGAGCGCTTGCGCTAGCCGTCGCTCATGCGAAAAACCAAGCGAAGTGCCTCCGACAAAATGACCGTCGGCCACACTGATTCTCCAAAGTAGCGACAGGATAAACAGCTTGAGCAACTTGTAGTCGCACTGGACAACGCGCACCGAGCAAACTTTTTGAGTGCTGACCTGGAATGGCGCGCTGACTAGCTTGCCGACGTTCTCTTTTTGCAAAGAGCCAGGCGTGTTGCCGTAGAAAAGCTTGCGAAAATAATCTTCGTATTGGCTGAACCGCTCTTCGCATGTTTTGCAGAGCAGGCGGTATTTGATCTTCAAGATTCTCTCCCAGTGGCCGCGTTGCTTTCTGCCTCCTTTGATTTTCGGATCAACGCTGAGTGTGATTGAAAAAGGCTGTGTTGCGCCCTTGCTTCCGGTCACCAGGTGGTCCTCCAAACCCTTTATGAAAAAGTCAGGGAAGATGTGAGATTCTCGCAAAGGTCCTAATCCACCGCAAAGGCGGCAGGTGTTGGAGTTTTGGGAGATCGCGGCGTTCATCAATCAACTATTAATCCATTTTGGCTTTAGCCCAAAATGGCCTGCCAAGTCTTACAGATCCGTGCCCTACTACTTCTTCTGCTGCGCCATGTCGAACCAGCTTGGGCCGCTCGCGGGGGCGGGTTTCGCGGGTGGTTGAAAGCGTTGCATGTCGCGTTTGCCGGCTTCGTTTTTTCGGTCGGTGCGCGGGGCGAGATCGACTTTCGTTTTTAGCGAAAGGGCGATGCGTTTTCGGACCATGTCCACTTCCATCACGGTCGCTTGCACTCGCTGGCCGACTTTCAGCACGTCGGCGGGATTTTTTACGAATTCGTCGCTCATCTGGCTGATGTGGACGAGGCCGTCTTGATGCACGCCGATGTCCACGAACGCGCCGAACGCGGTCACGTTGGTGACGACGCCGGGGAGTTTTAGGCCGGGCTGGAGGTCTTCCATTTTCTCCACGCCTTCGGCGAAAGAGAACGCTTCGAATTGCTGGCGCGGGTCGCGGCCCGGTTTGGCCAGCTCGGCGAGGATGTCTTTGAGCGTGGGCAGGCCGACTTCTTCGCTGACGTATTTCTGCGGCTGGATACGGTCGCGCTTCGCTTTGTCGCGCAGGAGTTCGTGAACGTCGCAGCCGAGGTCGCCCGCGATGCGATCGACGAGCGCGTATCGTTCGGGATGCACGGCGCTCGCGTCGAGCGGATGTTCGCCGTCGCGGATGCGCAGGAAGCCCGCCGCTTGCTCGAATGCCTTCGGCCCGAGCCCGGTCACTTTCTGCAATTCCTTCCGCGATTTGAACGGCCCGTTCTCATCGCGATGCGCGACGATGTTCGCGGCAACGCGCGAGTTCAGTCCGGCCACGTAGCTGAGCAGGCTTTTGCTCGCGGTGTTCAGCTCGACGCCCACGTTGTTCACGCACGAAGTCACCACGTCATCGAGCGAACGCTTCAACGCGTTTTGATCCACGTCGTGCTGATACTGCCCGACGCCGATGCTCTTCGGATCGAGCTTCACGAGTTCCGCCAGCGGGTCCATGAGCCGCCGCCCGATCGACACCGCGCCGCGCACGGTGATGTCGTGATTCGGAAATTCTTCCCGCGCCACTTCGCTCGCCGAGTAAATCGACGCGCCGCTTTCATTCACCATCACGATCGGGATGGAAGGCGGCAGCCCGAGTTTGCGGATGAACGTCTCCGTCTCGCGCCCCGCCGTGCCATTGCCGATCGCGATGGCCTGCACGTGGAATTTTTTCACGACCGCCTTCACCAGTTCCCCCGCCTCCGCCGTATCGCGCGCACCTTTTTCGGGATAGATGACATCGTTCGCGAGCAGCTTTCCCTGCTGATCGAGCAGCACCACTTTGCAGCCCGTGCGAAAGCCCGGATCGATCGCCAGCATGTTCTTCTGCCCGAGCGGCGAGGCCAGCAGCAGCTCGCGCAAATTGTCCGCGAAAACCCGGATCGCTTCCTCGTCCGCGCGCTTTTTGTAAAGGATGCGCGCCTCGCCCTCCATCGCGAAACCGAGCAGCCGCTTGTAGCAATCCGCCGCCGCCGCCTTCACCTCGATTGCCGCGGGCGAGGTGCCTTTCACAAAGAGCCGTTCCAGCGTGGCCGCCGCCTCGATTTCATCCGGCGTGAGCCGCGAAAAAAGAAAGCCTTCCGCCTCGCCTCGACGGATCGCCAGGATGCGATGCGAAGGCGCGGCGGACGCCGGTTCGCTCCAGTCAAAGTAATCCTTAAACTTCGCGCCCTCCTCCTCCTTCCCGCTGATCACCTTCGATTTGATCACGCCCTTGTTCACATAAAGCTCGCGCAGTTTCGCCCGTGCCGTCGCATCATCGCTCATCCGCTCCGCCAAAATATCGCGCGCTCCCGCCAGCGCCGCCGCCACGTCTTTCACGTCGTATTTCTTCGCATCAATCTCGATCTCCTTCCCGATGAAAGGCAGCGCCGCCGCCTTCGGATCAGTCCCCGCATCCTGCGCCCACAGCAGCTCCGCGAGCGGCTCCAGCCCTAGATCGCGGGCGATCGTCGCTTTCGTTTTCTTCTTCGGTCGGAACGGCAGGTAAATATCCTCCAGCGCTGTCATCGTCTCCGCCGCGTCGATCTTCGCCCGCAGCGAATCCGTCATCAGCTTCCGCTCATCCAGCGAGCAAACGATCGCGCCGCGCCGCTTGTCGAGTTCCTCCAATTGCTCCAGCCGATCCCGGATCGCCATGATCTGCACCTCGTCCAGTTCGCCCGTCTTTTCCTTCCGATAGCGCGCGATGAAAGGCACCGTCGCCCCCTCTTCCAATAACACCGCGGTGGCGGCGACCTGCCGCGGCTGGAGCTTCAGTTCCTGGACGATTTTGAGGACGTGTTTTTCGATCATGTGTGCAATGAGGGGCGGGATGATGGGCAGCCAAATCGCGGAGTCAATCCGCACCGCGCAATTTCACCCGGCCTGCATTCCGCGTCGCGAGCGAGGGTGTGGGACACAGTTAGGTCCACCCCGGACCATCGGCGCACCGCATCCGCTTTATCTCGGGAGATGGTTTGCGTCTGCGCTGCGGACGAGGTGGGCGACGACTTCGATCTCGGCGGTTTGCGGGAACATGTCGAGCGGGGTGACGGATGAGAGCGTGTAGGCGCTCGCGAGCAGCGCGAGGTCGCGGGCGAGCGTGGCGGGATTGCAGGAGACGTAGAGAATTTCGGAAGGCAGCGCGCCGAGCAAAATGTCCACGACACGAGCGACGACGCCGACCGCGGGGGGATCGAGAATGACAGTCGTGCGGGAAGCATCGTGGACGGAAAGAATGTCGCCGAGGAGGGCGGCGACATCGCCCGCGACGTAGCGCTCGTGCGGAGCAGCGGTGCGCGTGGCGCGTGCGACCGCGTTCTCGTTTTCCTCGATGCCGATGAGGGTTTCAAAGAGCGGCGCGAGGCGCTTCGCGAAAATCCCGGCACCGCAATAGGCATCGACGAGCAGCGATTGCCCGCGGCGCACGAGCGATTCGAGCAGCGCGAGCAACTCGCGGGTGACGCCGGCATTGGTCTGCTCGAAATAGGGTCCGCCGCCGCTCGCGCGCAGCGAGTAATCGCCGTCGCGGACCGCCGCGCCGCGCAGCCGCCGCAGCGCTTCATTCACCTCGGGAGAGGCGATGGCGCAGTGCTCGACATCGACGATCGAGTGCGCATCGTGCGTGAAAAATCCGGTGACGCCACCGGCCACGTGGACGCGAATGCGATTGCGATATTCGTACGGCTCGGGAGCGGGAATCGCGGCGCGCATCGGCACGTCGGCAAGCCGCCCGACTCGGCGGAGCGTCTGCTCGACTTGGGCGCTTTTGAGCGCGACTTGGTGCCCATAGGCGATGTGCTGATAGCTGCACCCGCCGCATGTCCCGAAATATTCGCAGCGCGGCTCGACCCGATCGGGCGATGGCTGATCGACCGAGATCAGTTCGGCTTCGGCAAACTTTTTTTTCTGCTTCACGACGCGGACCGTGGCGACATCGCCGGGCGCGACGAACGGGATGAAGAAGACTTTGCCATCGTGACGCGCGACACCTTTTCCGCCGAAGGCGATGTCGGTGATGGTGAGTTGGAGCGTTTCGTTCATGGAAAAAAAAGAGGCTTCCGCGATGAACGGAAGCCTCTTCTGGAAGAGTGTGAAATCTTAGTAACCGTAATTGCCGCGCACGTAGCGGTAGCGTGACTGGAAGCCAAGCTCGGGCGGGAATTCCGACATTCCTCCGTGAATCCACGGCACGTCGCTCTTGTATGGCGCGCGGTAGGAGCTGCGGGTGGTCGGGAACGGGAAGGTGAGCACGTCATACACACCGTAGCGGATGCGCAGCAGGGTCTTGCCGACTCCCCTGATCACGCCGTAGGTGGCCGCTTCGGCGTTGCCTTCGCGGTCATTGATTTTGCAAACGGTGTCGAAAATTTCCGCGGAGCCAAATGCGAGATTGGCAATGCCGCGGGCAAGCTTGCGCGTCGGCCCTTGGTCATTCATCGGCGGATCCTGAATGTCAGCGAAGGCGCTGGCAGCAAAGGCGGTGAGGGCACACAGGGAAAGGAGGGTTTTCATGGTTGATGTCGGCGTTATATCGGCGTGATTCGGAAAGGCAATGGGGGATTTGGAGAAATTTCGGTCTTCACACAAAGAAATGCCAGATCCAGCGCAGCGTGGCGACAAAGGCACTCCACCAGAAGCCAATGTAGATCCATGAAAATACGCCCACCACGTAACCCCAGAGCACGAGCAGCCCGTCCCGCTCCATCAATCCCGCGGCCAGCAGGATGATCGAAAGCGCCGGAAACCCATTGCTGAACGGGATGGGCAGCGGGAGCGAAAGCAGGAAGCCGCCGGACATGATGCCAACGCCGATCAGATTGATGGCCCACGGATGATTCTGCAGGTAATGCATCCGCGGGCGGATGTGCTTTTCAAAACGCTCCGCGATTTTCGCCAGTGGCGAGATCACGCGGTCGAGCAATTTGTAAGTCAGCGTGCGGCGCAGGAGGAAACCTGGCAGTCGCGCTTTTTGACCGATCGCGATGCGCAGGCCGAGCAGCATGAGCGCGATGCCGAAAGGGATCGAGAGCCCCGGAGCGGGCACGACGAAGGGGGCGGAAAGCAGCAGGATGAACATCGCGAAGCCGCGCCCCTGGAGGATGGATTCGAGTTCCGCGATGGTCATGGCGCGACCATTGGCCTCGCGCAAAATCGCCCGCAAATCCTGCGAGAGCCGACGCACCACTGGCGGGACGGGAGTCTCGCTGGCAGGTGGAAGGACTTCTGGGCTCACCGCGGGCATGCTTTTGCTTTAGCACGGATCGAACCTCGTGACACGAGTGTTCGCTTCAAATCGCCTCCGGTGGTTTCCCACGATCCGTCCACCAGCCGAGAATCCCGATGGCGGCTGCGAGCGCGAGCGGAACATAGCGATCCACGGCTGCCAGGAGCTGCCCGAGCTGCCCGACCATCCACGGATCTTTCAAGATCATGTGGGCGGCAACGTAACCGAGCACGGCGCCACCGAGCCAGATGATGAAGCGGAATTTGTTCATCATTTTTGCCAGCAATCCGCTCCCCCAGACGACGAGCGGGATCGACAGCAAGAGTCCAAAGATCACGAGCTTGAAATCCCCCTTCGCCGCGCCGGCGATCGCGATGACATTGTCGAGACTCATCGCGAGGTCGGCGACAATGATGATGCGGATGGCCTCGCGAAGCGATGCGCCGGGGCGCGCGTGCTCACTTTCGGGAGCGCCGGGGCGGACCAGTTTCACCGCGATCCACACCAGCACGATCCCGCCAATGAGTTGCAGGAGCGGGACTTTCAAAAGCTGGCTGATGATGAGCACGAAAAAGATGCGCAGGATCACCGCGCCGGCCGTGCCCCACATGCGTCCCCAGAATTGCTCTCGCTCCGGCAGCGTGCGCACCGCGAGCGCGATCACGAGCGCGTTGTCGCCCGCGAGCACGAGGTCGATCAGGACGATTTGCAGCCAGCGTCCCCAAAAGGTCGGATCGGTCAGGAAATGAAAATCCATCGTGCCGCTAAAATCTAAAACCGCAGCCGTGCCGCACGTCTATTCGGCGCCTTTTTCGGACGTGGATACTTCCACGCTTTCCGCCATCACCTCGGGCGGATCGGCGACCTCCGCGGTCACGGCGCGGTCTTCGACCGTCAGTTCCACGTCGGCTTCCGGGATTTCCGGTGCTTCAGCGGAAGGTGCCACCGCAGCCGGGTCCGCGGCGTCCTGCATCGGCGCGGAAGGCTGCGCGGGCTTTTCCTGCGCGGGTTTTTCCCCAGGGATCAGCGGCAGATCCAGCGTGCCATCGTGAAACTCGATCACGTGTCCCGCCTGGATGAGATAATGCAAATCGGAGGCCATCTCGGATTTCTTCGGGCCCGACTCCTCGGCGTCGTGCTGCGCTCCGAGAATCTTCACCGCGAGATCGTGGCGCGTGCATTTTCCCGCCCCCTCGATCGCCGACAAAATCGTGGCGATGCCTTCGGAAAAAACCTGCCCTTTCGGCGCGCGCTGCGGACGAATCGACGAGACGAAGACCATCCGTTTGCGGTGTTTGATGTAATGCAGACCTGCGTCGTGAAACGCGGGTCGCAGCAGATTCACCAGATTCTGCGGAAAGTGTTTTTCGCTTTCCCAACTCGTGCGCAACGTCGCGCCGATCACACGATCATTCGCCGCGCGGCTCGCCGGCCCGGATGTTTCCAGCGTCACGCCGGTTTTCAGCAGGCCCGGCAGATACTGCTTGCGAAAATGCGCCTCGGCGTCGGCGAGCGATTTGAAGGTGAGCGGCTCGGGCTCTTGCAACGTCACGAAAGTCGTCGTCGTGCGCGCCTGCTCCTTCCAGTCCGCCACGGCCTGTTCGTCATTCACGACTTCGATTTCGTCCCGCTGAAATTCCGGGAACGACATCCGCCGGCTGAAGCGCTCCTCGTAAAGTTTCCGCAGCCCCGGCTGGTAGGCGTGATAATTCGTCGGCCCCAGCAGCGTCCCCGTCGAGCGACAGCGCGCGACGTTTGAAAAATTCCCCTTCAACGGTTCGCCCTGTACGATTTCCTCTTTGTAAAATTCCGCGCGCGCCGCGCGAAAGGCGTTCCGCTCGATCGCCACCTGGTCGAACGAAATCGGACCATCGCCAATCTGGTAAAGCAGCACGTTCGGATCGAGTGATGTGATCCGCACGCGATGCCGCTCGGGACGTTCCAGAAAAAGCCGTGCCGTCCCGAACAGCGGATACGCGCGATTGCCGGATTTGATCTGCCGCGTGATTCCGGCGACGCCCTGGGGCTCCGGCAAGAATTCAATTCGCACATCCGCCGTCCGCACCACGGGCGGCGCAGGCTGGCGATCGCGCGGCTGCTCGAAACTTCTTCCGCCACCACCACGACGATCTCCCCCGCCCCGATCATCGCGACGACCACCCTTCGGCGGACCACCCGGACGCGGCCCGCGTTTGTCATCGCGCCCGCCGGGACGCGGAGGCCCGTCGCGACGCGGCCCGCGATCATTCCGATCCCCGCGCGGCGGTCCACCGCGACGCTCACCGCCATCGCGGCGCGGGCGGTCGCCGGTATCTCCCTGGTAGTCGGCATAACGATTCGTCGTCGGGCTTTCCTTCACCCAGTCGGGGAGAAATTTCAGGTCAAATTCGACAGGCGCATCACTCATTGGAATCGTGTTACCCCCTTTTCCGAAGATTGTAAATGAGCCGCTTCCCGCGTGTTTTTACTTCGTGGAAAAACTCTTAATTATTTATTGCCATCCCCTCCCCTCACTTCTAAAGCGTAACTTCCAAAACCAACCAAACCACCACTCCACACCAACCATTTTTATGTCGGAAAAATCCATTGAGGAGAAAGTCAAAGATATCATCGTCGAACAGCTCGGAGTGAATCCCGAGCAAGTCACCCCGGCCGCTTCGTTCATCGAAGACCTCGGCGCCGATTCGCTCGACACCGTCGAACTCGTGATGGCCTTCGAGGAAGTGTTTTCCGTCGAAGTGCCCGATGAGGACGCCGAGAAACTCCAAACCGTCGGCGACGTGGTGAAATACATCGAGGACAAGACCTCGAAGTAAGCTCCGCTTTTCCAAACCAAATTTGCCAGGAGCCACGGTGGAAACGCCGTGGCTCTTTTCTTTTTTTCCACGACGCGCGTCTTTTTTTGGAACTCCGGCAACTTTTCCCGACGCGCGGAGTTTTGCCGCGCATGAACCGATTCCTATTCACCATCCCCGTCGCCGCCGCGGCGATTCTCGCCACCTCCATCACCGCCTTCGCCGCGGACGAAAAGCCGAAAGCACCGGACGCGCCGGAAGCCGCACGCGCCAAACACGCCGCTGGCGACCGCCTCAAGGAAATGACCGAGAAACTCGCGCTCACCGAAGAGCAGCAGGGCAAGCTGAAGGAGGTCTTCGCGAAATACGCACCGAAAGCCCAGGAAGTCCGCAAAGACACCGCCCTTTCCCAGGAAGACAAGCGCGCGAAGATGACCGAAATCCGCAAGAGCGAGACGGAGGAAATCCGCGCCCTGCTCACGCCAGAGCAGAAGGAAAAAATGAAGGAAATGCGCGGCGCCGGCAAAGGCAAGAAAGCCGAGAAGTAAGGTCTTGCCGCCTATTTCAGCGTCTCCAAAAACGCGACGAGATCGGCGAAATCTTCGGGCTTTAAGCCGAGCGTCAGGCCTGTCGGCATGAGCGATTGCGCGACCGGTTTGTGGGTTTTCACGTCGGCTTTGTTGATGACGTGAGGCTGTCCATCCACGCCGACCAGCGTGAATGCCTCGCCGGTTTCCTGCCGCAGCGCGCCGATGAATGTCTCACCGCCATTCGTCTCGATCACGCTTTGCTCAAAGCCGAGCGCGATGGTTTTGCCCGGTTCGAGGATCGAGACGATGAGGTCGGCGCGTTTGTAAATGCTGCCGACGAGGCTGAGGTCGGGGCCGATTTCTTTGCCGAGGCCGCGCACTTTGTGGCACGTCGCGCAGAGGCCGCCGAGGGCGGCGGCGGGGTCGTGGAAAAGTTTTTCGCCGCGCGTGGCGTTGCCGGGGTTTTGCCAGGTGCCGTCGGGTTTGGTGGCGAGGGCGTAGGCGCGTTGTTTGGCGTCGGGCGCGGGTTCTTGGTTCGGCGTGAATTTTCCGCCGTCGAGGCCGGGGATGCGGGCGGCGAATTCCCAGCCTCCACCGACGTTGCCGATTTTCACGAGGAGGGCGTTGCGGCCTTTGGTGAAATGGATGGGCACTTCGTCTTGATCGGCGTTCAGGCTGCGGCTGCCGGGGCCGCTGTCGTGCAGCTTTTTGCCGTTGAGCCACACGGCGATTTGATCGTCGCTGCCGCAGAGCAGCTTGGCGTCGGCGTCTTCGGGCGATTCGATTTCGGTGAAGGCGTAGGCGCAGACCATGCCGCTGGTTTTGAAAATCTTCCCGAGATCGACGCGGCCTTCGGTGGCGCTGGCGCTCACGTCGTTCCAGCCGGTTTCTTTTCCTTCGGCATTGGTATAACGCAACGCGAGGGACTCCGCGACGTGGCTGGCCGCTCCTGCGGCGAGCGGGTTCGACGGCGGTCCCTCCACTTGCCCCGCTCGCCGCTGGAGCGGCAAGCCACGCAGCAAATCCGCCTCCGGCGGATGCACGGCCTCCCACACATTCTCGAAAGGCCCGATCACCTTCCATTTCGCGATCACCCCGCTGTCGAACGCCATGCCAATCTCCTGCGCGAACTCCGGCGGGATTCTCCCGCTCGCGAGATTCTCCTCAATCATCGGCCACGCTTCCGCGCGCATTTTTTTCAGCGCGGTGAGCGCGCTGCGGCGCTCGCCGCCGCCCTTTTCGCGCAGCGCATCGACGAGAAAAGACAGCGCCTGCGTGTCGGGCATGAGCGCGGCGACTGCATTGATCGTTTCGCGGCGGGCGCGTTTGGTTTTGGAAAAATCGAGCAGCGCGGGCAGCGCGCGTTTGTCTTTGAAACTGCCGAGGGCTTCGACGGCGGCGGTTTGCACTTTCACGTCTATTTCGGGGCGGAGGAGAGTGAGGAATGCATCAGTCGCACCCGATTTCGGACCGAGTTGTGCGAGTGAATTGATTGCGGCCATTTGGTCGGCGACATTTCCAGAAACGAGGAACAGCATTAACATAGGCGCGGTTTCGAGCATCCGTAGTTCGCCAGCGGCGACGATGACGGTGTGCCTCGCGGCGGGCGAAAGTTTATCCAGCGGAAGCTGCGCGATGGTCTTCCTCGCGTCGTCCCCGCCGAAGTGTACGATGGCTTTGATGGCGGTGTCGCGGAAGTCGGCGTCGGCTTTTTCATCGAGCGCGATCTGGCGGAAGACTTCCATGGCCTGCGGGTCTTTCTGGACGCCGAGGCTTTCGATGAGCTGGCGGCGGATGGCAGGGTCGGTTTCGCCTTTCAACCTCTCGCGCAGACTCGCGCAGGTACTCTCGAAAAAATTGACGTGCGCGGGTGCCGATTTATCCACCTTGAAATCGGTGAACGCTTTCGCTGCGACGAGTCGCACTGCGGCGTCTCCATCGGCCAATGCCGCGGTGAGTGCGCCGAGCGCTTTGGGAGTTCCCTTCCAAACGACGTTTGGAATCTCTGGGAGATTTTTTACTGGTTGCGTCCCCCACCAATGGCCGTCCCACTCTTTGTGTCGGTACGCGATGCGACCAAGTGCGGCGATGGCCCGGATTTTGAGATCCTTGTCTTGCTCATTTGCAAGCGCCAGAAAGATCCTTTCAACGTAGTCCCCGGTAAAATTGCTGCCGGGCGCTTGAGGTTGCGAAAAGCTTACCTGCCTCCAAACCATTTTTCGTGTTAGCGGATCGGGATCGCTTAACAATACTTCAAGCGACCGAACTAGGAGTGGCGCGACCCGTAAGGCCGTGAAACCGACAAACCGATCGGTATCTCGAATACGTTCGCACAAAATGTAGCTAATCCTTTCTTCTTCCTCTGACCAAGGTGGCCGATGCAGGCATGCGCTTATCGCTTCCCGTCGAACCGAGGCATCCCAATCGTTTAATTTTTGGAGAAGGGCTTCACCAATGATCGAGTCATTTTTTGTGTATCCTTCGCCTCCGCCAAACGATCCGAAGCCTGGCACCTTCTGAAACATCCGAATCGATGCGCAACCAATGCTCGGAAACAAATCGTCCGACGCCTTGAGAAGAATCTGAATCCACTGATTCGTCGTCTCCTGAATGAGCGCGTTTTGCTGATTCGCTTCCTTCTCTTTGTGAGTGGTTACGAGATCAAGGTTTCTACCCAAGGCTTGGAACGCATTCAACGCGTGCAGGCGCGCATTCAAGGGCGCATCCAAATCGACAATCTTCGCACCCAGCTTCTTCGTGGTTTCGATGCCGGTTTTTGCCAGCACCCCCTGCGCCCGCAGCCGCTGGTCGCGGTCGGGATGGGCGAGGGCGGCGAGGAGTTCTTCGACGGTGGCTTTCCTCTCGTCCTTAAGGCGCGGGGCGGGCTGGGCTTCGGGCCAGCTCAGGCGCCAGATGGTGCCGACGGTTTTGGGGCCTTTCCAGCCGCCCCATTGCCAGTCGGCGATGAGGAGGGAGCCGTCGGCGGCGACGCTGAGCTGCATGGGGCGGAAGTCGCTGCCGTTGCCGCCCTGGAGGAGCGGGGTGTTTTTGACGAAGCGAAAGGTGGCGCCGTCGCGGGCGACTTCGATCACGGATATGTTCTGCTTTCCCCACTCGCTGAACAGGAGCTTGCCGCGATAGGGCTCGGGGAGGCCGTCGCTGAGGTAGCAGAGGCCGCCGGTGGGGGAGCCGCCGCCGAAGTCGGCCAATGCGGGCAGAAATGACCAATGACCAGTGACCAATGACCTCGGAGCGCGCTCTCTGCTTTGGTCATTGGTCATTGGACCCTGGTCATTTCCGAAATGCCGCTTCGCTGCTTCCAGCGTTTCCTTGCTTGGCTGCGTAACTCCGAAGTTCTCCGCCTTCTGATAGTCATACGGGTAGCCGTAGTAGCCGCCCTCGATGTGATGCGTGAGGCGGGTCCACCAGCCGTTGCCGTCGTCGGTGTTGTCGAGGGTGAAGGCGTTGTCTTCGGCGTCGAGGCAGACGGCGAGGTGATTGCGGGTGCCGGTGGAGAAGATTTCGAGCGCGGTGCCGTCGGGGCGGAAGCGGATGATGCCGCCGCCTTGCATCGAGATGGTGCTGCCGTCTTTGACACTCCGCGTTTGAAAAGTGCCGCGGTCGCCGATGCTCATGTAAAAGAAGCCATCCATGCCGAGGGTGAAACCGCTGGCGCAATGGTCATTCAGGCCGGGGTAGGGCTGGTGGCCGAGATTGGTGATGAGGTCTTCGCGCATGTCGGCGATGCCATCGCGGTCGGTGTCCCGGAAGCGGGTGAGGAAGGGATCATGCGCGACGTAGAGCCAGCCGTCGTGCCAGGCGCTGCCGGCGGGGGAATAGATTTTGTCGGCGAAGACGGTGCGCTTCTTCTCCGCGCCCATGCTGGAGAAACGGACGACGTAACACTCGGGCCGCTCCGTGTTCAGCCGCGTGTCGCGCGGGTCGCAGCCGACGTAGAAGGAGCCATCCGGCGCGCCGACGACGGTGGTGGGGGCTTCAATGTCGGGGACGGTGCAGAGGGCTTCCAGCTTGAGCGCGGGGTCGAGGAGTTTGGGCGGGTCCATCGCGTGGAGTCGCGAGAGGCCGAGGAGGATTGCGATGAGGGTGAGGCGGGAAGGCATCAGAGGTCAGAATTGAACATCGAACGTCGAACGTCGAACGCAGAAAACGGTGCGAACGCTTTGCGCGCTGTGGCGGGCTTTCCGATCCTTCGATGTTCGATGTTCGACGTTCAATGTTCGATGTTCAGCCCCGCGCAGCGGCGGTGGAATTTGGGAAGCGCATTCGGACCACCACGGCGCTTGCGGCGGGCTGAACGTCGAACGTCGAACATCGAACATCGAACATCGAACGTCGAAAGAAGCGGAGTGCGCGCACTCTGTCATAAGCGCGCCTTCCCGTTGCCACCCGCGCATTTTCCCGAATACGCTCCGGCCCACATGAAAGCCCTCGTCAAAGCGAAACCCGAACCCGGCCTCTGGCTGGAAGACCGGCCCGTCCCTAAGTGCGGCCTCAATGATGTGCTGATCCGCGTCGATCGCACCGGCATTTGCGGGACCGATCTGCACATTTACAAATGGGACGCGTGGGCGCAAAAGACGATTCCGGTGCCGATGGTCGTCGGGCATGAATTCGTCGGCGAAATCGTGGAGGTCGGCACGAATGTGAACGACTTTTTTCCCGGCGAAATCGTGAGCGGCGAGGGTCACGTCGTCTGCGGGCGCTGCCGGAATTGCCTCGCGGGGCGGCGGCATCTTTGCGCGCACACGAGCGGGATCGGCGTGAACCGGCCCGGCGCTTTCGCGGAATACATCGCGCTGCCAATGACGAATGTGTGGCATCACCGGCCCGGCATCGATCTCGATGTCGCGAGCATTTTCGATCCGCTGGGAAATGCGGTGCATACGGCGTTGTCATTCGATGTGCTCGGCGAGGATGTGCTCATCACCGGCGCGGGGCCGATCGGGCTGATGGCGGCGGCGGTGGTGCGGCACGCGGGGGCGCGCTTTGTCGTCATCACCGATGTGAATCAGCACCGGCTCGATATTGCGAAAACGATGGGAGTCGATGTGGCGCTCAACGTTTCAAAACGCTCGCTCGCCGACGTGCAAAAGGAACTCGGCATGGCCGAAGGCTTCGACGTGGGCCTCGAGATGAGCGGGAATGCGGCGGCGTTTCGCTCGATGATCGACGCGATGTGTCACGGCGGGAAAATCGCGATGCTCGGCATCCCGAGCGAGGAGATCGCGATTGATTGGAACAAGGTGGTTTTCAACATGCTCACGATCAAAGGCATCTACGGACGCGAGATGTATGAGACCTGGTACAAGATGACGGTGATGATCCAGAGCGGGCTGAACATCGCGCCGGTCATCACGCACCGCTTTGGCGCGGATGAATTTCAGCGCGGGTTTGACGCGATGAAATCGGGGGAAAGCGGGAAGGTGATTTTGGATTGGAAAGTATTCAGGTAGCACGCGGACACGGATTTCCGGGCAGCACACTCGTCCCGCCTTCGCGGACTTTCAGAACGTGTCTTCCCGGAATTCGTTCACGCACTTTCCAGCGATGCGTTATGGAAGTTCGTCTCCGCGGGACGCGAAGACCAACGCTCGGGACGAGCGTGCTACCCGGAAACCCTAGCGCCGCGGCCAATCAGGGCTTCGCTTCGAGCAGCTTCACTTCCTCGGGCCGCAGCCGTTTTGCGTCGATCGTTTCGCGCAGCGTTTTCGCGTCGTCTTTTTTTCCGACGGCATCGAGCACCGCGACGCGCACCGCTTTGAAACGATCCTGCGCCGTCGTCCAGTCGATCTGCCAGCCGTCGTAGATTTGCGCGGCGCCGGCGGGATTTCCCGAGCGCAATTCGTAGAGCGCGGCGGTCGTGCGATAGGCGAGCACGGCGCGGTTTTTTTCGAGCAAATCCCGCAGCCGCGCGCGCATCGATTCCGCCGGGCCTTCGGTGATGAGGCGCAGGTAAATCGCGTCGTTCACCGCCTCCGCCATGTCGGGAAATTCCTCCACCAATCCCTCGAACAACGGGAGCAGCTCCGCGGCGGGCGCGGTGCCGGGAGTGAGCCGGATCATGGCGGAATAACACGCGAATTTTTCCTCCTTCGAGAGGTCCATCTGGAATTTCGCACCGGGTCGCGCTTCATCGAGCAGTCGCCGGAAGATGAGCGCCGCCTGCCGGCCTTCACCGACTTTTTCCGCATACTGCGCGACGTACAGTTTGTTCTGCACCGTCTCGCCCGGCACCAGCAGATGGATGTCCCGCCAGGCTTCGCTCTTGTCGAATTTTTGCCCCAACTCCGTCCGCGCGCGCATCGAAAAAACGGCGCGCAGGACCGCCGGCATCGCGGCGGCGGAACCCGCGGGGTTCTGCAATTTTTCCAGCACCGCATCCCATCGGCCGGTCGCGGCGAGCGCATCGAGATGGACGAGGAACCAGTCGCTGGAAACATCCAACTGCAATTCAGAAAGCTGGAGGCTCATCGCGGGTTTGTTGTGTTGATTCAGCCAGCGCGCCGCTGCCAGCCGCTCGGGCAGCGGGCCGTCGCGCCATTTCGCGAGGAAGTCGGAAAACGTTTGATCGCGATCCGCCGGGCGGGCGACGAGCAGCAGATCCCACGCGGCCACGCGCGGCTGCGGCGCGAGGGATGGATGGCGGGTCGCAGCCTCGACCCACGCCGTGACATCGCGCCCCGCGAGCAAAGCCGCCGCTGCCGGATCGCGCGCGAGCGAGACCAGCGACATCACGGCGCGCGCGCCGGAATCATCGGGTGCATTCATGAGACTGACGAGGATGTCGATCGCTTCGCCACGGAGCTTGCCGCGCTCCGCCGCGGAAGCCGCGTCCGCCCGCGTGAGCAGCATGGCGAACACCAGTTTCTCCTCGCCGCCAGCACTGGGGTCGGCGGCCGCATTTCGCCCGAGGTCGAGCGCCTGCGGCCATTTTCCCTCGACCGCCGCGAGTTGCGCTTCGAGCGAAATGACCAACGGCTTCTTGTTCCAGGCGTCGTCGCGGCGAAGTTCCGCCAGCCATTTTTTTGCAAACTCGATCCTGCCAAATGTGAACGCGAGCCGGCACGCGCGCGCCAGGTCCTCCGGCGTGGCCTCCGGCGTCGCGAGCAGGCTTTCATAAAGTGGCAGCGCGGCCGCCTCGCCGCGCGATTCGTGATAACGCGCCGCAGCCCGCATCGTGAGCGGCGTCGAGGGCGCGATGACAAATGCGCGGCGCAACAGCGCGAATTGTTCGGCGTAGTTGTTTGCCCGCCCGGCTTTCTCCGACTGGGCGACGAGCCTTCCCGCCCGCCAGAGTTTCACGCCCTTGTAAATCGCCTGCCCATTCCAGCCAAATCCGACCAGCAGCAGCACGGCGACCGCGACGATGATCCCCGTCCGCGATCGGAGCCACTGCACAAATCGCTGCCACCACCGCAACTCAACTTCCAACTCATAGTCGGAAGTCGCATCGGATGGAGTCGATGACGAAGGTTTGTTCACGGGAGCTTTGTTTTGAAATGGGAAACGCAGCCTGCGACCAAGCCAGCGGAGCACGCCAGCTTGTGTCAAAAGCACGTGGAATTCCAGTGGCTTCATTTCGTCATCGCTCCGGTGCGGGCAGCCGCGGCGCGCGCTACGGCGCAGTGAGGCTCGCGACGTATTCGAGGATGTCGCGGATTTCGCGCTTCGTCAGCAGCTCGCCGAGATTTGGCAGCATCCCGCTCGGCGCATTTTCCCGCGATTTTATGTCGGCCTTTGCCAGTACCATCGGCGGCGCTTCGGGCGCGGGAGTCTGGAGCGTGAGCGCGGTTTCCGACTCGGATTTGACTGTGCCCACAAGCACGTCCCCGTTGTTTTTCGTAACCACCGCCATCTGGAATCCTTCGGCGATTTTAGCGTTCGGCGCGACCAGCGCTTCAAGGAGGTATTTG
Organism: Chthoniobacteraceae bacterium; assembly: GCA_031409335.1. Lineage (GTDB taxonomy): Bacteria > Verrucomicrobiota > Verrucomicrobiia > Chthoniobacterales > Chthoniobacteraceae > JANLQB01. The sequence goes on from JANNWY010000042.1 coordinate 33,428, forward strand.
CGATCCTTCTTCGACGCAATGCCGGTGAGCACCGGCCCCGCTTCACCGCCAGAGCCATTCACGATGTGGCAGCGCAGACACGCGGCGATGGCGTGCTCTTTGAAAAGTCGTTCGCCGACCTCCTTGCTGCCGCCGACGAGCGTCGGGGCGAATGCGGCCAGCGGGTCGTCTTTCGGAAGGTTTGCGTTGTACGCGGCGAGCTTGTTTTTAACTTCCGGCGCGGTGCGTTTCGCCGCGGACTCGATCAACTCCAGTTGCACTTCGGCAGGGATTTTTCCGCCAGCGAGATCTTCGAGAAGTCCGGCAAGCGATTGATCGGCGACCGCGCTTTTGAGATCGGCGAGGGCGAGAATGACCGCCTTTTTTTCCGGCAGCGCCGCGTCGCCAAATGCCGCTCCCAGTTGCCGCGCGGCCTCGTCCGCGTCGAGCTTGCCGAGCAGCGAACTCGCCTCGACGCGGAGCGCGGGGTCCTTGTCCGCGACGGCGAGTTTGATGGCGTCGCCGAGCTTTGGATCGTCGAACGCCGCGAGCGTGATGAGCGCGGCGCGACGCACTTTCGGGGATGCGTCAGAGCGGGCCATCAGCGCGAGTAGCGCCGGGCTCATGTCACTCATCCCGAGCGACTGCGCCGCTTCGATCGCGGCGATGGCGACGGTCGCGGAATCCGCAGCGATCAGTTTCTCGAAACTAGCGCCCAACGCTTTGATCGCCGGCTCCGCAGAACGTTCCGCGAGCGGACGGTAAAGCGCGGCGACACGATCGCGGGCAAACGGTTTCGGGAAAGTGGCGAGCAGCGCGAGGGCCTCGGCGCGGAGGCGTTCCGCATTCGTCCCATCGGTCGCATATGTCACAAGCGCGGCCGCATTCCCGGTGCGAAAATTGGCATTGATGACGCGCAGCATCAGCATCTCGTCGCCATTCTGATTCTCGATGAGTTTCGCGAGCGCCGGGAGCGCGCCAGCGATGCCTTCGTCGTTGATCGCACGCGCGGCTTCCTTCGCAATTCGCAGATCGTTGTCGGTGAGAAATTGCGAGATTTCCGGTCTCGCGAGGCGGCGCATGGCGAGCAAAGCAGCGAGCCTCACTTCGGCAGACGAATCCGTGGCGACCTGGGTGAGCGCACTTTCACCTGCCCTCGACGCGAGCAGCATCACTCCGGCGTGGCGCAGGAATTCATCGGCACCGATTTGATCGCGGAGAAAACTCGTGACGGTTTCCGGCGGCAACGATTCCGCACGATTGGCGAGTGCCATCGCTGCCTGGAAACGCACCCGCGGCGCGGGGTCCGCGAGCTTCGCCGCCACCGCGCGCGTCGTGTCCGCAGAGAATGGCGCGGGCACTTCACCGACCACCTTCAAAAACTGCATGCACACTTCCGCGTCGTCATCCTTCAAAAGCGTGGTCTCAAAATCACCAGGCGATCCGGTCGTTTGCTCCGGGTGGCTGCGCGCATATCTCCGCGCGGCGTCCCCGAGCGCCCACAGCGCGTGCAATCGCGAGAGCCGTTTTTCCGCGCCGTCCATCCCGTGCAACGCGATTCTTTTCAGCGCGGCGAGCGTGGCTTCGGTGCCCGCCTTTTCCGCGAGCGCCCACTGCGCATTCAGCCGCACGCGCTGATCGCCATGCGCCAGTAGTTTTCCGAGTTCCTCGATTCCGCGCTGGCGAAATCCCTCGCCGAGCAACCGCTTCACTTCCGCGATTTGCGCGGCCTGCTCCTTCTGCGCGGCGTTGTGCGCAAGGGTGAAAATGCGTCCGCCTTTCGTGCTCTCCCAACCTTCGCCCCACTCGGAAAAATACATTTTTGAGTCCGGCCCGAAATCGACATCCGTCGCCTGCACGCTGCCGAGAAAAATCTCGGGCGCTTTTTCCACCGCGAAACCCGCGCCGCTCTCCTTCACGCTCAACGACGAGATCGCGCTGCGTGCGCTCGATCCCTTGAATCCGCAGACGAAGAACCGGCCCGCAAATTCAGCAGGCAGGCCCGTTCCGGGGTAATGCGCGACGCCGCTCGGACCGTCGGGAAGCAGGAGGATTGGCGAGAGCACATACGCCGGCGTCTCCGCCGCACGCGGTTCCCACAGCCGCTCCGCCAGCCACGGATTCCGCTCTTTTCCCAGCGGATGATGCTGCCAGACCACGCGCCAGCCGTAGTCGCCGCCCGGCACCAGATATTCCCAGCGCTCGCGGTCGCCCTGATCGCTATCGTTGTCGCCGGTGAAAAGATTTCCGTGATTGTCGAACGCGAGTTCCTGCGGATTGCGCAGGCCGCGGCAGAAAATTTCGAGCTGCGAGCCGTCGCGCTCGCAGCGAAAGACCCCGCCTTCATCGGGCAGCGCGAGCGTCTTTCCCTCCTTCGTCACGACATGCGCGCCACGATCGCCGAGGGAAAAATACAGCCGCCCGTCCGGCCCGAGCGCGAGCCCGTGGAGATCGTGGCCGGTGAAGGAAAAGCGCACGCCGTAGCCGGAGCTGAGCACCTCACGTTTCTCCGCCTTGCCGTCGTTTGTGAGGCCGCTGAATGCCCACAGATTCGGCATGTTTGTACACCAAACTTTGCCATCGTGCGCAAGCACGCCAGAATTGATGCCATCGAGCAGCGTCGTCATCCCGGCCGCATACACGCTCGCTTTGTCGGCTTTGCCGTCGCCGTCGCTGTCTTCGACGCGGCGGACGAGTTCCGTTTCGACGCCCAGCATTCCCCAGTCCCGCGGGAAATTCCGCTTGGTGGATGCGATGCGATCATCCGTCGTGCGGTTCGCGAGGTCGTCTTCCAACATGAACATGTAGTGCCGGATATCGAGCGCGCTCGTCCGGTAGCGATAGGTCTCAGCCACATACACCACGCCTTTTTCATCGATCGTGAATGCGACAGGATTTGCCAGCATCGGCTCGGCGGCAAAAAGCCCGAGCGCGAAACCCTCCGGCACCTGCATCTTTTTCATCTGCTTTGACCATGCGTCAGACGCCGGGGCGACCTGCGGTTCGGCCACGCGCTCCGGCGGTTTCAAACCCGTGCGAACCGGCCCGGTGCTGGAAATTTCAGCGGAATGAGCGAACGAAACGGCGATGCACACGGGGGCAAGGAACAAGGGAATTCGTGACATGGGCGCGCAAGATAAACGGCGGACCTCCCTAATCAAGATGCAGCGCATTGCGAAGAATCCGGGTTGAACATGCACCGCTTCATCATGTCAGATGCGTATCCGAAACCATGAAAAGTATCCAACTGCTCAAACCTCTCTCCTTATCGATCGCCATTCTCCTCGCGGGATGGCCTTCTGCGCACGGCGCGGATGATCTCGAAAAGAAACCGCCGACGGTGACGGTCGATCCGACGCCGGTCGCACCGAAGCCGGGGATGGTGATGACGTTTGCACCGATCGTCGAGAAAGTGTCTCCGAGCGTGGTAACGATCTCGACTTCGCAAATGGTGAATCCCAGCGCGCGCCGGCAAAATCCGATGTTCAACGATCCGATGTTCCGGCGCTTCTTCGGCATTCCCGAGCCGGATGAAAACGAGGAAACGACCCCCGCGCCGAAGCGGAAGGACGCCAAGCCCGAGAAAATGCGCAAACAACCGATGGGCCTCGGCTCCGGCGTCATCGTGAGCCCGGAGGGACATATTTTGACGAACAATCATGTCATCGCCGAAGCGTCCGAAATCCTCGTGAAGCTCGGCAAGAATGGCCGTGAATACAAAGCAACGATCATCGGCTCCGATCCGGAGTCCGATCTCGCGGTGCTGAAGATCGACGCCAAAGACCTGACTGCCGTGACCTTCACGGACAGCGACAAAGTGCGCGTCGGCGACGTGGTGCTCGCGGTTGGAAATCCGTTTGGCTTTACCCAATCCGTGACGATGGGAATCGTCAGCGCGCTGGGTCGTGGGATGAACGAACTGAATCTGAGCTTTCAAAGTTTCATCCAGACCGATGCCTCGATCAATCCCGGCAACTCGGGCGGCGCGCTGGTGGACACCGACGGACGCTTGATCGGGGTGAACACCGCGATTTACAGCCGCACCGGTGGCAATCAGGGAATCGGATTCGCCGTGCCCGGCAATATGGTCCGCAGCGTGATGGACAGCATCATCAAGAATGGACGCGTGATCCGCGGCTTCCTCGGTGTGTCGCTACAGGCATTGAGTGAAGAACTCGCAAAGGAATTTAAGATCGAGGGAGACAGGGGTGCGCTCGTCAACGGCGTGACCGATGGCAGCCCGGCTCAGACGGCGGGAATGAAGGACGGCGACATCGTGGTCGCCGTCGATGGGAAGCAGGTGGAGGGCGTGGGTGAACTCATGCTGATGATCGGCGCGAAGCCACCGGGCACTGATGTAAATTTGAAGCTGCTGCGCGACGGGAAGGAGAAGGCGTTAAGCGTAAAGCTCGGCGAGCGGCCTGGAAAAATCGCGGTGACGAAGGCGGAGCCTGCTGACGAAGGCCCGGACGTGCTGGACGGAGTGACCGTGGCGGACATCGATGCCGAAGCCCGGAAGAAATACGAAATTCCCGACAACCTCAAAGGTGCCGTGGTCACACAGCTCGATCCCGATTCCGACTGCTTCGCAAAAGGCATCCGCGAGGGCGACGTGATCCACCAGATCAAGAAAGAGGAAGTCGCCAACTCGAAACAGGCAGTCGAGCTCAGCGAAAAAGTGAAGAAGGAAAAATCCGTCTTGCTCCGTGTTTCCACCAAGGGGGCGAGCCGCTACGTGGTGGTCGTGCCGAAGGAGTAACGCGGCTGCGCCGCTCAGTTGTAGAGGCTCTGGAGATCGGGATCGACTTTCGCGTTGCGTGCCATCGCGGAGTTGATCTGGATCGCCTCGTCGATACAGCGCCGGGCCATCGAGAGATCGCCGAGGCGCGCTTCGTAGCACGCGAGATTGTAGTGGAGAATGCCCGTGCGCCGAATCCACGCTGGCGCGGCCTCGATCACCTCGATCGCGACATCCGCGGTCTTCGTGCGGCAGAGCGCGAATGCCCGCTGCACGGTGAATTCCTCGACCTCGGGAAAAGCCTCGACGCAGCGGATCGCGAGTTCCTCCGCGTCGGACCAATCGCGCCGGTGCAGGAGGACGCGCACCCGCGCGAGCAGCACGGCAGGATCGCTCTGCGAGACGAGCGGGACGGTATTCAGCTCGCCCATCGCCTCGTTGTGCATTCCCAGAAAAAGGTAGCCGTCCGCCGCATGCAAAGCGCGCTGGGCTTGCTGACTTTCGACGCGCGGTTGTTGAGCAAGATAAAGCATGAAAGTGCGGCGAGGGAATAAACGCTTCCACGTCCAGCACCTTCTGAGCCACCAGCTCCGCGCGCCCCTTCTCCACGGAAATGACCGTCAAAACCGCGCTCCGTCCGCCAGGGCTGCGAATCGCGCATCATTTTTGGGAACGACCTGGCGCAGCGATCCCCGCCTTTCGCCACTATCGAAATCGCTCAAACAAATCTTCCGCCGGCCACTCACCCGTCGCGTCCGCAGCGCGATGCAGCGCGGAGTCGATCGCGCCATCGGGCAGCGCGCGATCATTCGAACGCCGATTGAAAAGCACCGCCCAGCTCAACCCATCGTGCCGCCGCACGAGCAGGCTAGCCGTGCCGGGCAGACTGCCATCGTGCCAGTAATTCGCCTTGCCCCCCTGCCCCACCGGGCGCACCGACCAACCGCACGCGTAGTAGGAATTCTGAAGCTCCCCGTCCGGCTTCCGCGAAACCGGCGAGGACGGCGGCTGATACATTTGCGTGAACGTCTTCTCCTTCAAAACCGGACTCCGCAACGGATCATCCAACGCCCGCGCACGGCGCGCGAGATCGACAGCGGACGCGATCCAGCCGCCATGCGCATCCATCGCCTCCAGGCAAAATGCCCCGTATGAAAACGGGACCTTCTTTCCCTCCTCAAAAACGCTCTCCCCTTCCCCACCGCCGCGCGCGTAGGAGCGGACTTCCTTCCCAGCCTGGCGGCCCTCGATCGAGGCTCCGATCCGCATTTCGTGAATGCCCATCGGCGCGAGAATCTCCCCGCGCACAAACTCCTCGTAGCCGCGGCCCGTGATTTTTTCGATCACCCGGCCGAGCACACAGTAGCCGAAATTCGAATACGCGTACCGGCTCCCGGGATCGAAATCCAGCGGCTGCCCGAGCATGTAGCGGATGACCACCTCCGGTGGCGCGGGCGATGGCACGCCGGCGACTTTTGCGATCTCGCGGGAAAGAAACATCGGATCGAAACTCTTGTCCCGGTCCCATCCGCCGGTGTGCTGGAGCAAATGCCGGATCGTGATTTCCTGAAGCCGCGCATCGCCTTTTTGCAAAGGATCGACCCGCACGATTTCAAATGCCTTTTGATCGAAGGCGAGCATGCCATCTTCGATCAATTTCAAAACCGCGACCGCGGTGATCGGCTTCGAGATGCTCGCGATGCGAAAAAGCGAATCCGGCTGCACGGCGCTATTTTTCTCCCGATCCACCAGACCATAACCGCGCGCGTAAACCAGCCGCCCATCCTTCACGACCGCGAGCGCGCCGCCGGGAATCCCGCGCGCTTTCATGAACGCCTCCATCTCCCGATCAAACGCTTCCGCGATCGGGACACCCGCAGCTTCGCCACACGCCGCACCCGCAAGCGCGGCGAATCCCGTCGCGAAAAACGTGCGCCGCTTCATCCCGCTACACCCAGTCCACACACGGATCGGTGCGGCCTTCGCGCTCATCGAGTCGCTGCCAGTACGGCGCGGAAAGAGGCGCGCACGACTCCACCTGCCCCCATCGAAACCATGATCGGAAAGCGTGATACGCGGGCGATTGCGGAATCGGGAAGCGGTCGAAAACGTGTTTCCAACCGCGCATCTCGCGCACCGCTTCCGCTTCCGGAACGACCCCGAAATCCCACGCGCCGCAGAGCCGGTGAATGTAGTCCGCCTTGTCCTCGTTGGTCGGCAAATCGTCCGGCGGTTCGACATCGGGATATACGCTGTGGTCGATGATCATGAGTTCGCCTCGCCGCTAGCACACAATCGCTCCCGGATAAACTCCCGCACGGCGATGGCGCGCTGTTTCGCGTCGGGATCGTTGATCCGCTCGATCGGACGCCGCACTTCAATTTCCGCGAGAGAGCGCAGCACGGTGAATTTTGCCTCGTCACTGTCGCGCCGCGCCGCCGGCTGGCCGCGCAGCATTTTGAGCAGCTCGCGGGCGTAGGGATTCAGGTTGGATGGGACGCGAGGTTCGAGCGGGCGCATCGGGCGGGATCACGGCGCGAGTTCGATCGTCAGATCTTTCAGCGCGACTTCAGCGCCTTCGCCGAAAATGTAGAAGGCGGGCACTGTGCGCGGCGCGGTTTCGAGTGTGGGAATCTCGACGGTGGCGCGGCCATTGAGGCGAACCGTCGTCTTCGCGCCGCGCGATTCGATTTCGCACGCTATCCATTTGCCAGCTTCGATCGCCGTGCCGTTGGCCGCGGGTTGCGGTTTGGCAGCTTTGTAAATCCAGATGTTCGACGGCGAGCTGCCTCCCAGACTGAGCGAAACGCCGCGGAAGCCGTCCGCCTGGTCGCTCCCGCGCACGACGATTTCCGCGACGGCGTTCGCGCCGGTGATTTTGATCTGCGCGCTGAGTTTGAAATCCGCGGCGATCATTTCGCTGACGAGCGATTCGGGCCGCTGCGCATTTCCCCGCGCGAGGATCACGCCATCCGCGATGCTCCACGCATCGCTGGAAATTTTCCACCGGGTAAAATCGCGCCCGTTGAAAAAGTCGGCGGCATTCAATGAAGTGCCGAGCACGGGCACCTGGCGCGGGCTCGCGAGATACGCGAAAAGATCGGGCACTTGCTCCGGTGTGAGCGCGGAGATCAGGCCCTCGGGCATCATCGAGACTTCGCTGACGGTCACATTTTTCACGTCGCCACGCGGGACGATGGTCGCACCCGCGAGCGTCTTGAGCGTGATCGCGTTTGCGTCGTCACCGCGCACCAAGCCGACGAGGATGCGCCCGTCGGTCGTCTCGATCGTCGTGCTTTGGTAGTCTTTTCCGATCAGCGCGTTTGGATCGAGGATGTTCTGGAGCAGGTAATCGACGTCAGTGCGATTCGCGCCGGTGATCTCCGGGCCGAGGTCCGCGCCCGCGTCGAAGAGCCGATGGCAAAGCGCGCAGCTCTGCGCGAAAAGCGCGCGTCCGCGGTTCGCGTCGCCGGCCTTGATCGTCTCGGGCGTGAGCACGGTTTTCAGGCGCGCGATTTCGCCCTGCTTGTTTGAAATGGCGATCGTCAGCGCGGGATGCGCGCGGAGCCAGTCCACGATCTGCGCGTCCTTGAATCCCGCGAGTTGGCGGATTTGCGGCGCGGCGAGATCGGCGGGTGGGATGGCTTTTGCATCGAGCGCGGCGATGAGCGCCTTTGCGGAAGTGGCGCGCGCGAGGAGCGTGGCGAGGACTTCCTGTTTCTCCTCGGAATCCAGCACAGCATACGCGCCGATGACGAAGGGCGGAACGCGCGGATCGTCGTATGATGAAAGCCCGCGCAACGACGCGCGGCGCAGCGGACCGGGCGCTTTCGCGATGTCGAGCAGCAGCGGCAGCGTTTCCTTGTCCTTCGCGGCGAGGAGCGATTCGAGCGCCTTCTCCCGCGCGCCGCGCTCGGCGTTAGGATCGGCGAAAGCTTTCCGCATCCCAGCGAGCGCGCCGCTGCTTCCGAAGGTGACACCGAGCGTCTGCACCTGCTCGCGCACCTCGGCGCTCTCGCTCTTGCTGAGTTTCGCAGCGAGCGCTTCCCACTCGGGCGGCGCGGTGAGGCCGCGGCGGCCTTCGAGCGCTTTGTTGATGCCGCGCAGCAGGTTCGCTTGCGTCTCGGCATCCTCGCTGCCGTCGAGCGCTTCCATTAAAAACTTGAGCGCCGGCGGCGCTTCCTCCGCGCGCAGTGGCGCGAGCGCGAGGATCAGACTGGCGGCGAGGAGGATCGCGCGTCTCATCATTTCGGCGCCGCGACGATCGAGGCCATGCGGCGCGCGATGTATTCCTGCAGTTTCGGGATGTTCGAGCCTTTCAAAAGCGACGCCGCGCGCGCGGGATCGGATTGGATCATCGGCTCGATTCCATACCAGATCATCAGCGTGAGATTCGGATCGGTCTGATCCTGCGGATGCATCATCAGACCCGCGGCGATATCCCAGCGATTCTCGACCGGGATGCGCTGTAGCGCGCTCGCGAGGTAGAGCCGGACGATTTGCGAATCGCCGAGGCGGGCGATGCGCGCGAGATCCTTCAGGAACGCATCGGACGCGACGCCTTTCTCGAAGAACAACTGAACCGCCCACGCGGTCAGCCACGGTTCTTTGCCTTTGAAAATTTCCTTCGCCACCGACTCATCAAAACCTCCGCTTACATGCAGCGCCCACAGCGCGCGCAGCCGCTGCGGCACGGTGAGTTTCGCATCGCCCATCATTTCGCGCAGCGCGCCGTGCGACTCCACATTTGCCCCGCGCTCTTGCAAAATGCGGCGCGCGTGGCGCACGAACCAATCGTTCGCGTGGAGTTGCAGCTTCACGAGTTCGGCACCGCTGAGCTTCGCGAGATCGACGGGTGCCTGCTTCGCGTTGCCGTACACGATTTTGTAAATGCGCCCGTTGCGCCGGTCGTGCGGCTTTTGCTGATGACACGCGCGCGCATCATACCAATCGCTCACAAACATGCTGCCATCCGGCCCGTAGCCCATGTCGAGTCCGCGATACCATTTGTCCGCGCTCTTCATGAAATCCGGCAGCCGGTCGCCGCTGTATCCGCTCCCGTCCTGCATCAGCGAGTCGTTGTTGATGCGATTGCCGTGAATGTTGTTCATGAAAACCGTGTTGCGATATTTCGCCGGCCACGAGTCGCCGAGGTAGATCATCGCGCCCGCGTGCGCATGGCCGCCGCCCGCGGCATCGGTGGAGCTTTCCTGCGCGCGCGAGCCAGCGGCCCAATCCGCGCCGCCCCAGTGCCGGTGCCGCGCGATCGTCTTGATGTCGTCGAATGCGAATGGATTGAAATGTTTCCCCGCCTGCCGCTGATAGAGCCCGCCCTGCGTGAGATGATAGAGATGCGGGATGACGCACGCGGTGATGAAACACTGGCCGTAATCGTTCCAATCCACGCCCCACGGATTGCTCGTCCCGTGCGCGAAGACCTCGAACTTCCGCGTCTGCGGATGCAGCCGCCACACGCCGGCATTGAACGGCACGCGCGCGTGGTCCGGCGTGCCTGGCTTGCCGACTTTTGCATTCGTGAAAACGCCCTGCGTTCCGTAAAGCCAGCCGTCCGGCCCCCACGCGAACGAGTTCAAAATCTCGTGCATGTCTTCGTGGCCCCAGCCATCGAGCACCACTTCCGGCGCGGCATCGGGCACGTCGTCGGCGTTTTTATCCGGGATGAAAAGGACGTGCGGATTCGAGCCGACCCACACGCCGCCAAAGCCGGTCTCGATCGCGGAGACGTTGTTCAACTTGTCGTAAAAAAGCGTCTTCTTGTCGAACTTCCCGTCGCCATCCGAGTCTTCGAGAATGACGATGCGATCGTTCCCCTCCGGCTTCCAATCAGGATAGGAAAGGTTTTCACAAACCCAAAGCCGCCCGCGATCGTCGATCGAAAACGCGATCGGCTGGACGATGTCCGGCTCGGCGGCAAAGACCTTCACGGAAAATCCCTCGGGCACTTTCATCCCCGCCGCAGTCTCGGCGGGAGAGAGGCCGTCGCCGGGCTGGACGAGGAAGCCGGGAGGATCGTCGGCGGCAAAAAGCGCGACGGTCGGAAGCAGGAGTGCGGCGAGCAGCAGGGCGGGAATGCGCATGGCGTGGATGACATTGAGAAGCTGCCCTGGCGTCAATCCTTTGGCGGCAATCTCATCTCCGCAGCGCGCGATTCGGGGGACGGGTAGAGTTTCCATTTTCGCCGCGCGCGTGTTCGTGTGGAAAGCCCATGAACGCCTCGCCTGATCCCGCCGCGCCGCTCGCGCACGACGAAGCCGGTCGTCTGGCGCTGCTTGCGGAATGCGGCATCCTCGATACGACGACCGACCCCGACTTCGATGATCTCTCGCGTCTGGCCGCGGAAATTTGCGGGACGCCGATCGCCTTGATCTCGCTGGTGGATGAGACGCGGCAGTGGTTCAAGTCGCGGGTCGGTTTGGACGCGACGGAAACGCCGCGGCACCTCGCGTTTTGCGCGCATGCGATCGTCGATTCCACGCAGTTGATGATCGTGCCCGATGCGGCCGTGGATCCGCGCTTTTCCGCAAACGAACTCGTCACCGGTCCGGTGGGCATCCGGTTTTATGCCGGGGCGCCGCTGGTCATGGAAGGCGGGCACGCTCTGGGGACGCTTTGTGTGATCGATCGACAGCCGCGTGATATGACCGCCGGCCAGCGGGAGGCGCTCGCGGCATTGGCGCGGCAGGTCGTTTCGCAGATCCAGCTCCGGCGGCAAAATCTCGCGCTGGAGCGTGCCCGGATCGAGCAGAAGCAAATGGCGGAAACGCTGCGGCAGCAGAAAAGCGAGCTGCGGGTGCTCTTCGACTGCATTCCCGCGCTCGTCGTTTTCAAGGACACTCAGGACCGTCTCGTGCGGGTGAATCAAAGGCTGGCGGATTCGGTGGGAAAAACGGTCGCGGAGATCGAAGGGAAATTGACCGCCGAAATTTTTCCGCATGATGCAGCGAGGTTTCATGCGGAAGATTTGGAAGTGATCCGCTCCGGGGTGCCGAAGCTGGAGATCGTCGGAACATTTCGCGATCGCGACGGCAGGGATGTCTGGATTCAGACCGATAAAGTTCCGGTCCGCGATCCGGAGGGTAAGGTGATCGGCCTCATCGGCATGGCGCAGGACATCACCAAGCGCAAGGAATCGGAAGCAGCGCTGGAAGATTTGGCGCGCAGGCTCCAGCTTGCCACCAAGGCTTCCGGCACGGGTGTGTGGGATTGGGATCTCGAGACCGACCGCGTGGTGTGGGATGAGCAGATGTTCGCGCTCTACGGGCTCGACCCGACGGAGGTGACCTACGAGACGTGGGCGAGGGCCGTCCACCCCGAGGATCTGGACGGACAGGCAGCGATCCTGGATGAGACGGTGCGGAGGCGCTGGCGCAGCGAGCGCCAGTTTCGCATTCGCCGCGGGAGCGACGGCGCGGAGCGCATCATCTACGCAGCGGAGATGACGGTGACGGGGAATGACGGCGAAGCGGTGCGTGTGGTCGGCGTCAACCGTGACGTGACTGATCTCGAAACCGCCGCGGCGAGTCTCGCGGCGAGCGATGAATTGCTCCGCCGCTTGATCCAGCACACGCCGGCTGCGATCGCGATGCTCGACCGGGAAATGTGCTATCTGCAAGTGAGCGACCGGTGGATCAAGGACTACCACCTCGAAGGGCGCGACCTCATCGGCCTTTCGCATTACGAGGTTTTTCCGGACATCCCCGATCGCTGGAAAAGCGTGCATCAGCGCGTGCTGGCTGGCGCGGTCGAGCGTTGCGACGAGGGTCCTTTTCCCGGCGCGGATGGCAGGACGGAGTGGCTGCAATGGGAAGCCCGCCCGTGGTTCAATGCGAGCCGCGAGATTGGCGGGCTGGTTTTTTTCACCCAAATCATCACCGGACAGCGCGAGGCGAAGGAATTTCTCAAGGCCTCACTGGCGGAAAAGGAGACGCTGCTGAAGGAGGTGCATCACCGGGTGAAGAACAATCTCCAAGTCATCTCGAGCCTGCTGCAGCTCCAGTCCGAAGGGCTCGTGGAGCCGCGCCTGCTGACGCTCTTTCGCGAAGCGCAGGATCGCGTGCGCGCGATGGCGCAGGTCCACGAATCGCTCCACCGATCGGGCAATCTCGCGGCGGTGAATTTCGGCGCGCAAGTCGTGGAACTCGCGGGCAATCTCCTGCGCTCCTATCGCACCGACGGTGCTCCCGTGCGGCTGGAAACCGAGACGCAGCCAGTGCAGATCGACATCGACTTGGCGGTGCCGCTCAGCCTCATCGTCAATGAACTGGTGACGAACACCTTCAAATACGCTTTTTCAAACGGGCGCGGCGGCGTGCTCCGCGTGATCTTTCGCGAGTGCGCGGATGGCGCGCTTTTCCTCTCGATCGGCGACGACAGGCCGGGGCTGCCCGCGACCTGCGAGCTGGAATATTCGACTTCCCTGGGCCTGAAAGTCGTGCGCACTCTCGCTGGGCAAATCGGCGGGCGGCTCGAAATTCTGCGCGGCCACGGCACGGTCTTCACCCTGACCTTCCCGCGCTCCCGCAAGCTGCCCCATTCACCATGAAACATCCGCCCAGTTTGTTGATCGTTGAAGACGAGGGTCTCGTCGCCCTTGATCTCGAATCGCGCCTTCAACGACTCGGTTACAGCGTGGTCGGGATCGCCGAAACCGGCGCGCGCGCCATGGCCATCGCGCGCGATAAACAGCCGGACCTGGTGCTGATGGACATCCATCTCGCCAGCGGCTCCGATGGGATCACCGCGGCACGGGAGATTCATGAAGCGCTCGGCCTGCCCGTTGTTTTTCTCACTGCGTATGCCGATAGCGTGACGCTGGATCGCGCCGCGATGGCCGTCCCGTTCGGCTATCTCGTAAAGCCTTTCGAGGAGCGCAGCCTCGCGTCCACGCTGAAGATGGCGCTGGCCCGCCGCGAGTCGGAACTCAAAGTGCAGCGGATGGAGCGCTGGCTCGCGACGACGCTGCGCTCCATCGGCGATGCCGTGATCTCGGTGGATCGCGAAGGTCGCGTGGATTTTTTCAACCATGAAGCCGAGCGCCTCACCGGCTGGCGGCGCGGGGAAGCGCTCGGCGCGGACTACCGCGAGGTGCTGCCCTTTGTCCACGAGCAACCCGGAATGCCCGCGCCACCGCATCCGATCGCGGAGGCTTTGCAAACCGGCCTCGTGCTCCATCTCGCGCCGGAGAGCGGGCTCATGACGAAAACCGGAGTGAAGCTGCCCGTGGACGACAGCGCCGCGCCAACGCGCAATGAGAACGGCGAGGTGACCGGCGTCATCATGATCCTGCGCGACCGCTCGGAGCAGCGGCGCGATGCCGAGGAGCGGCGGAAGATCGAGCAAAAGATGCAGGAAGCGCAGCGCCTCGAAAGTCTCGGCGTGCTCGCCGGCGGCATCGCGCACGATTTTAACAATCTCCTCGGCATCATGATGCTGAACGCGGACCTGATGAAATCCGGGATGCTGAAGGGCAGGCCAAGCGAGGAGGGGCTCAACGACATCCTGCTCGCCGGCGAGCGCGCAGCCGAACTCTGCCAGCAGATGCTCGCCTACGCGGGCAAGGGCAAATACGAGGAGACTCATTTCGATCTTAGTCTTTTGGCGCAGGAAACATCCGCGCTGCTGCGAACCGCCATCAGCAAAAAAGTGGACACGCGCATCACGCTGGATCGCGCGCTGCCGCCCGCGGTGGGCGACGCCAGCCAGATTCGCCAACTCATCATGAATCTCGCGATCAATGCTTCGGAGGCGCTCGGCGAAAATTCCGGAAGCATCATCATCGAGACCCGGCTCGCGTCGGTCGATCGTGCGGCATTGGACGCGGCGGTGGTGGGGAAGGATGCGAGCGAGGGCGAATACGCGGTGATCGAGGTCCGCGATACTGGCTGCGGGATGAGCGAGGAAACCAAGGCGCGAATTTTCGATCCGTTTTTCACCACCAAATTCACCGGGCGCGGACTCGGTCTGGCATCCGCGCTCGGCATCGTGCGCAGACACCGCGGCGCGCTTTTTTTGGAATCAAAGCCGGACGCGGGTGCCACCTTCCGCGTCCTGCTGCCGATCGCCGCCGCCCCGGTGAAAACATCCCCGCCAGCGAGCGAAATCGCCGATCCATAGAAAAGCCACGGCGCGATCCTCGTCGTCGATGACGAAGCCCCGATCCGCGCCACCGCTGCGCGCGTGCTGGGGCAGTTCGGCCTCACCGTGGTGCCGGCGTGCGACGGCTTGGAAGCACTCGAAATCCTCGCACGCTCACACACCGAGATACGGCTCGTCATCACCGATCTCACCATGCCACGCATGAATGGCTTCGACATGGCGACCGAAGCCACGCGGCTGTATCCCGATCTGCCGCTACTGGTGATGAGCGGCTTTTCCGCGGATGCGGCCGAGGAGCGATTTGCGAAGCTGCCCATCCGCGGCTTCCTGCAAAAGCCGTTCACGGTGCAAATGCTGGAGGACGCCGTGCGCGGGATTTTGGCGTAGGCGCTACCGGTCGCCGGAGAATTCGCCGATGCGGCGGAATTTTGCGTAGCGCTCTTTGAGCAGGCGCTCGATCGGGATTTTGGCGAGTTCGGCGAGGTTGCGCGCGATCGCTTCCTTCACGCTGGCAAGGGCCGCGGTGTGATCCTGATGCGCGCCGCCCATCGGCTCGGGGATGACTTCGTCGATCAGTTTCAGCTCGAGCAAATCTTTCGCGGTGAGTTTCAGCGCGGCGGCGGCTTCGGGGGCGTGCTTGCGATGTTTCCAGAGGATGGCGGCGCAACCCTCGGGACTGATGACCGAGTAGTAGGCATTCTCCAGCATCAGCACGCGATCCGCGACGCCGATACCGAGCGCGCCGCCGCTGCCGCCTTCACCGATGATGACGGCGACGCTCGGCGTGCGCAGGATCATGAGTTCGCGAAGATTGACGGCGATGGCTTCTGAAATGTGGCGCTCTTCGGAGCCAATGCCGGGATACGCGCCGGGGGTGTCGATGAGCGCGACGAACGGATGGCCGAATTTCTCCGCCATTTTCATGATGCGCAGCGCCTTGCGGTACCCTTCCGGATTCGCGCAGCCGAAGTTGCGCTTGATGTTCTCGCGCAGTTCGCGGCCTTTTTGGTGACCGACCACGGCACACTTCCGGCCCTGAATCGTGGCGAGCCCGCCGGGCATCGCGCGGTCGTCGGCGAAGAGCCGGTCGCCGCGCAATTCCAGGAAATCGCCAAAGGCCAGTTGGATGTAATCGAGCGCGTAAGGCCGCCCGGGATGCCGGGCGATCTGCACGCGCTCCCACGCGGTGAGGTTCAGATAAATCCGCTTTTTCGTTTCCTCGATCTTCTCCTCCATGCGCCGCACTTCGGTGTCGAAATTGATGTCGTTTTCCCGCGAGTGCTGCTTCAGGTCCGCGAGTTTTTCCTCGAGTTCGACGATCGGCTTTTCAAATTCGAGCGGGTGAATCTTCATCAGGCGCAAAATGTCACTCGATCGTGACGGGATCGTTCTTTTTGAGCAAGACCCCGATTTCCTCCATGTCCTCCGCGGCAAGGCCGATGCCATTTCGCGCGGCGGGCTTTGGCTCCGCAGGCACCGCGTAAAGGCTGTGGCCAGGGATCGAGAGCGACACCTCGTGCAGCGCGCCGGCGTAGCCTTTGTCCTGAAACGTGACGCGATTTCCCGCGCTGTCCGTGGCCAGTTTCGCGACGACTTTGCCGGTGCGCTTTTGCACGGCGGCAGTGCCATCGCGGGCCGGCACGGCGAGGATGCGGTATTGCTTGAAGAAGCGTTTCGCGTTGAACAGCGTGACTTTGTTTTCCTTCAGCGAAATGACAGTGGTGAAATCGGCTGGCGCGATCACCAGTTTCTGGCCGATGCGGAGCATGCTGCCGGTCAGATTGTTCGAGCGAAAGATCAGCTCCGGGGTGCTGTGGGTGCGCATCGCGACGCGATTCAGCACGTCATTTTTTGCGACGATGTAGAGCTGCTTTTCCGGCGCGGGTGCTTGCGAAAAGAACAGGTCGGCATTGATCTCGCCGAGCAGATCGCGGGCTTCATCGGCCTTGGTCGAGCGGGGATAGTGCTCGATGAATTCGGCGAGCGCAGCGCGAGTCGCGGCAGTGTTGCCCTTCTTTTTGAGTTCCAGACAGGCGGCGAATTCCGGGAGCGCTGGATCGGGCGGCAGCGCTGGCGGCCCGCGCTGCTTCTCGGCGCGCAGGGCGCGCTCCGGTTTTACATAGAGCTCGTAAACGAAATACGAGGCAGTGCCAAACACGGCGACGGTGAGGAACAGAATGATGAGCGCCTTGACCATGCCGGGCGGATGGGTCGCCCCGCGCTAGAAAAGGCCCCGCCGGCGAAAATCGCGGGCGTTCTCCCCAGCCGACTGCTGGATGAGATCGGCCGCGAATTTCAGCAGGCACACTTCCCAACCCTCATCCACACCGATGACTATCGCGCGCAGCGGATCCTCGGAGCGATCGAGCTCGATCTGCAATTCGGCCACCACCGTCTCGAGCGGGCGATGAACGATCCACTCGCTGATGTCGGTTTTGCGAAGGCGGAAGCCATATTTGAGAAGCGCCAAATCGGCGGCGTTCTCGCGCATCCAATTCACGAAAGACTCGGCGCGTTCCCCGAAGCCCTCCACCAGCGTGTTCTGCAAATACTCCGGCGAGAGGATCTGCGGACGCTCGGCGTGCAGGCGACCCTGGCGGACGCGGACCTGCTCGGTGGTATCCATCAATTCCGAGACGAGGTGGAAGTTAAATTCGGTGTCGCCGAGCGTCGAAATCCGGCGCTCGGGTGCTCGCACGACTTCGGTGTGCTCGATGGCAAATTGAAAAGTATCCTCGTTCAAAATGAAGTGCGGGAGACTACGTTGGCGCGATGGCGGCGCAAGATCAGTTTTCCGCAACGACGGTGGCACCACATCTGCTAGTCTCGCGGATGCGTAGCCACTCGGGCGTTTTCCCGGTCGGGTGCGCGTATTTGAACCCCTCGGTGCTCCGCAAAAAACACAATCATCGACAAGCTGGCGGCGGTTCTGAAATCGCCCGCCGAAACATTCACCCCCGATTGCTTGACACCACAATCTGTTGTGTTAAACGCCGCTATCACTCCCATTCCCATACAAGATGTATTGCTCAAAATGCGGGAGCCTTGAAGACAAGGTCATCGATTCCCGGCTGGCAAAAGATGGGCGCAGCATCCGTCGCCGCCGCGAATGCATCGCCTGCGGCCACCGCTATACGACCTATGAAGAAATCGAGCGCGCCGACCTCCGGGTCGTCAAGCGTGACGGTCGCTCCGAGCCATTCGACCGGCACAAGCTCCAGACTGGCATGGTAAAGGCCTGCGAAAAACGCCCGGTTTCCGTGGAGACGATCGAACTCGCGGCGGAGGAAATCATCCGCGACATCGAGGCCGATTTTACCAAGGAAATCCCGAGCCACGTCGTCGGCGCGAAAGTGATGGAAAGGCTCCACGCGCTGGATGCGGTGGCCTACGTCCGGTATGCCAGCGTTTACCGCCATTTTCAGGACATTGGAGAATTCATCGACGAAATCCAGGCCCTCGAAAAGCGCCCGCGCAAGAGCGCGCTGCAACCGGAGCTATTCAAATAACGCGGCATGATCGCCCTGCTCGACGACCTCCCGATGGTGCGATTCGCTGACGGCATGACCGCGCCTTTCCAGCGCGACTGGCTGCAGCGCGCGCTCATCACCGCCGCGCGAAAAGCCGGCTACCCGCAATGGTGGCTCGCCGAGCACGTCGCCGCGAGCGTCACCGAATTTCTCCGCACTCAGCGCGAGACGCCGGTGCTGACCGTGGACGCCCTGACGCGCTCCGTGCGCCAGGTCCTGCAAGTCATTGGCTACGCCGAAGTGGGTCGCCAGTTTGAAGCCGGCCGCCCCGTCGTGAAAATCTCGCTCGTCGAGCTCGCCCAAGCCGCCGGGGCCGGATACGAACTCGCGTTCTTCGATCTGCTCGGACGCCGCCTCGATGAAGTCGTGCGCAATGAAGGCGGCTGCTTTGAGCTTTTCGGACTCCTGCGTTGCGTGAGAATGTTGCGCGGAAAGAAGACTTGGGGACGGGACTGCGACACGCTGCGCGATGAAATCGTGGCATTCACGCGCGAACACACCGGAGTCGCCAGCGCCCGCACCGAAGTCCAATTCTCCCTCGCGTGAGGATGCTCCATGACTCTCTTTGAAAAAATCGCAGCGCGTGAAATCCCCGCCCGCATCGTCGCTGAAACCGCGGAGTGGCTCGCCTTTCACGACGTCAATCCGCAAGCGCCCACCCACGTCATAATCGTGCCCAAACGCGCGATCCCGCGCCTGGGACTAGCCGCGCCACAAGACAGCGGGCTGCTCGGACGAATGCTGCTGGCGGCGAATGAAATCGCGAAAACGCTCGGCATCTCCGAGACGGGATTTCGCGTTGTGATCAACAACGGAGCCGACGCCGGCGAATCCGTCCCGCACCTCCATATCCACGTCCTCGGCGGACGCCCGCTGCAATGGCCTCCGGGGTAAATCCAGCGCCATTCAACCGGGATCGTTGGCAATGATTTTCTATGTCCCGATCCTAATCGCGCTCGCAGTCTATGTGCTGCGCCTCGTCGAGATCAGCCGCAAGCGGGCCACCGTGCCCGGCAAAGTCCAGGAAAGTCTGACCCTCCGGCTGTTTGTGCTCGTCGGCACGATCATGACGTTCGGATCAATGCTGGAATACGTCGTCCGGGGCGGGGGATTTTCCCGGATTGCGCTCGTGTGCGGCATCGTGTGCGCCATCGCCTCATTCAAACTCCGCTGGAGCGCGATCGCTGCGCTGGGCAAGTTCTGGAGCCTGCACGTCGAGATTCGCGAAAACCATGAATTCGTCCAGAACGGCCCGTTTCGGTTCGTACGCCACCCGACGTATTTCTCCATGATCCTTGAGTTGCTCGCGTTCGGATTGATCTGCAGCGCGTGGTGGATGCTCGCCGTCATTCCGTTTCTCTTTGTGCCGGCCTTGATTCTGCGCCTCCGGCTGGAAGAACCGGCGCTCATTGAAAAATTTGGTGATGCCTATCGCGACTACCAGCGCCGGGTGCCGATGCTCCTTCCCTACAAATGGCCTCGGACGAAATAACTGACCCGCTGGCTCGCCGCCGCGTGGTGATCACGGGTATGGGCGTCATCACGGCTCCGGCGCTGAGCCTCGACAGGCTGTGGACGTGCATCCGGGAAGGCACCAGCGCGGCTACGAAAATGACGCGTTTTCCGATCGGAAACGCGCCGACTCATTTCGCCGCGCAAATAAATGATTTCGACGCCGGTAACTTTATGGACGCGAAAATGGCGCGTCGGCTCGACTACTCGCATCAGTATAGCGTGGCCGCCGCGCGGCTCGCTCGCGACGATGCGCGAATCGACTTCTCACAATTCGATGCGGATCGGGTGGGAGTGGTCGAAGGCTCCTCCGCGAGCAGCAACGAGACAGCATCAAAGGCCGATGTGGGCTATGCGAAAAGTGGTTACAAAGGAGTTGGGCCGTTCGCGCTCCTCAACGGTTACAGTGGAGCCGGCTCCGGTGAGATCGCGCGTGAGTTGAACATTCGCGGACACGCGATTACACTGAGTTCCAGCAGCGCGTCGGGCAACGATGCCATCGGCTACGCGCTTTCCATGATTCGCCATGAGGAAGTGGACATCATGATCGCGGGCGGCGCGGAGGCCCCGCTCGTGCCGCATATTTGGGGGGCGCTTTGCCTCAGCCAGGTTTTGAGCCGTCGCAATGATGACCCGCTCTCGGCCATGCGCCCTTTCGACAAATCGCGGGACGGAATCCTCCTGGGCGAAGGATCCGCTTATCTGGTCCTTGAGGAATTGACCCACGCCCTTGCCCGTGGCGCGCGAATTTATGCGGAAGTCCTGGGTCATGGTCGCAGTTGCGAGGCATATCATCCCGTGGCGCCGCATCCCGATGGCATCGGGCTATTCGCCGCGATGAAATGGGCGTTGCGCCAATCTCGTATCAGCGCGGATTGCGTGGACTACGTCAATGCGCATGGCACCGCCACCGACGCAAATGATCTCGTCGAAACAAAAGCCATCAAGCGGATATTCGGTTCTCGCGCAAATCAACTGGCGGTTAGTTCGACGAAACCTGTCACCGGGCACCTTTTGGGCGCGGCTGGTGCTCTGGAGTCGGTAATTTGTGCTCTTTCGCTATATCATCAGGTTATCCCATTGACCCTCAATCACCACGACCCAGCCGCCGGATGCGACTTGGATTATGTTTCCGGCAAGAGTCGGCCGTACCCGATTCGAGTTGCGATGAATCTCAGTAGCGGGTTCGGGGGCAAGAACTCCTGTTTGATCATGCAACATTACGGATGAAATTCGCCGAACTCATCCCTCTGACAGGTGCGCTGCTGAATTTCTCGCTGGCGGCCTTCGTTCTGATCCAAAACCCAAGGACGATCGTCGCGCGGGTCTATTTTCTCCTCGGACTGAGCTTTGCTGTTTGGAACTTCGGAACGTTCCAAATGTTCCGGGTGACCGATTATGACAGCGCGCTTTTTTGGGCTCGCTTCCTTCAGTTTGGAGTCATTTTCATTCCGCTGACCTTCTGTCACCTCTCACTTTTGGTGGCGCGGCTATCCGTCCCGAAGCTCTACCTGCGGACACTCTACTCGCTTCACGTTCTGCTATTCATCAGCAATTTCACTGACTTCTTTTTGGCCGGAGTCAAGAATGTGGGCTATGCTTGGTACTCGGTCGCGGGCACGGGTTTTTGGATTCTCAGCGGAGTGTTCTCTTTGATGTGGGTGTCGGTTGGAGTCCTCGTCGTCCATCGCCGAAAGCTGACACCAAACGGCAAGCGCCGGATCACTCCATTGATCATCGCCCAGACAGCCTTTGCACTTTTCGGTTGCAACGACATCCTCCCGATCCTCGGAATCTACTATTACCCGATCATAGGATATCAGGTTTATCCGTTCGGAAGCATGGCCGTGATTCTCTACGGCATGATTGTTGGATACAGCGTTCTCCAGCATCAATTGCTTGATGTTCAGGTCACGCTCAATCGCAGCACGGCGAAGCTCGTCCGCGTGCTATTCATCTTTCTCACCGGTCTCTGCACGCTGCTCGTTTTGTGGTTGATCGCACGCGACGAATTCAGCCCTTTCGCGTTTTTCGCCGGCCTCGTATCGCTGATGACGGGTGCGGTCTGTGCCGCAGTCCTTTTTCCCCGTCTGTTTGGCGAAAGCAGCGAAACGGTGGAGCGGCGTGTCCTTGGGGACACCTTTGAGTATCAGGATCAAGTGCGCAATTTCATCGAAGGGATGACTTGGTACATCGACACCTATCCACTGCTGAATGACCTCCACGATCTGCTCATCAAGGCATTCAAGCTGAAAGGCTACCAGATCATCCTCCGCGACGAGACTACCCGTGTTTTTACGTTGGCCCGTTCGTATCCTGAGCAAGCCCAACGGCAGTTGCCGGATCTCAAGGTGGAGTCTCCGATCTTTCGATTTTTCGACTGGGGTAATGCCGCCTACCTTGCCCTGAACTCGGAGTATCTGCGCCACGCAAACTCTTCGCTGGAACGCCAGGCGGTCGAACAACTCGCGGAATTCGGCGGACAGTTTTGTTTTCCCCTGGCGTCGCAGAGCGACCCGTTCGGTCTCTTCATTATCGGCGAAAAGGTGAACGGCGAACCGTTCACTGCAACCAACATCAACCTGCTGGTCGCTTTGATGAAAAACCTAAGCCTGATGGTGAACCAAATCCGGCTCAAAAATCACATCATGCAGACGCAGGAGCTCGACTTGTTGGGTAGGATGAGCCGGGGCATGGCCCACGACCTGAACAACCTTCTCACTCCCGTGTGGACACTTTTTCAGCTTTCCGCGGAGGTGAACGAAAGCGGGAAACCACCGCAGTTTGACGATGAACTCCTCCCTTCCGCCCTGCGCAACATCCAGGTCATGCGCACTTACATCCGGGAGGCGCTTTTCTTCTCGGAGAATCTGCGGCCGGACATCCAATTGGGACGCCTCGACATGATCGTGAAACAGGCCGCCGAACTTGGCCGGGCAAGTCGCAAGAAGCCCGTCAACCTCATCACCGAAACGCCGGACAATGTGCTTGTCGAACTGGATGAAGTCCTGATCCAACGCCTCATCGCCAACCTGATCTCCAACGCCATCGACGCCTCGCCGGAGAACTCCACTATCCGCGTGGAACTCGTGCGTCTCGCCAAGACCGAAGCCAGCCGCGACTGGCTCCGCGTGCGAATCATCGATCAAGGCGAGGGCATTCGGAAAGAGGATCTCAACCGGATTTTCACACCCTATTTCACCACCAAAACCACCGGCGACGAAAACCGTGGATTCGGACTCGGACTCGCCATTTGCAGAAAGATCGTGAACTTGCACGGCGGGAATGTTTCCATCACCAGCGAATTGAAAAAAGGCACGACGGTCGAACTCGACCTTCCCAGCCGCCAACAAAAGATCCAGCCCCCAAATGTGCCCCAACCCGCGTAAATGCGCACCCTCCTTGTCCTCGCCAAACATCCATCGTTCGCAGCAGCCATCCAATCGGTTCTCGACCCGGTCAAATTCCAACTCATCGCGAAAGAGTCCGTCAGCGAGGCGGAGATGCTGTTGGTTCGTGGAGCAATTGATCTCATCGTCCTCGACATCGAGCTGAGCGACGCGCGGGAAATCCGCACCATCGAGGAACTCAAAGGCTTTGCACCCAGGTGTCCCATCATCGCGGTTGCCGGCCCGGGCCGGACGGAGTGGGAGGAGGATGCCTACCTGCTCGGTGTCGAACACGTCCTCGCGAAGCCCTTGCGCGGAAAACTTCTGAACACCCTGCTCAACCGCGTCTTTCCGCAGAACGAACAACAGGCCATCGCCATCGCTCCTCCGCCCGCCCACGACATCGGCGGGGCGCGAACCTCCGCCGAGCAGACCCGCGGACTTCAAGCGTTGCGTCGCTTTTCCGGCGTGCTGGCTCACAGCCTGGATTCCGCCGCGCTCTTGAAGCAGTTTCTGCTGCTCCTGCGCGAGATCATCGGCGTCAATCGCGCCATCATCTTTCTGCGCAAACCAGCCGCGATCCTCAATGACAGCCCGCTCGCGCCCGATGATCGCTGGCTCCGCAGCGCGTGCGCGATCGGGCTCGACCACACGGTGCTCCAGCATTTCGCCCTCTCCTTGGGCGCGGGTATCGGCGGTCACCTCCACCGGCAGGGTCGCATCCTCCGCGTCTCGCACCCCGACGCGCAATCCAGCCGGGAGATATCGAAGGAATTCCAACTGCTCGGCGTGCAAGTCGCGATCCCAATTCTCGATCGTGAATCGCTGATCGGAGTCGCCGTACTCGATGAACGCCTCACCGGTGAACCGTACGGAAACGAGGAACTCGCGCTGATCTTTCACATGCTGGAAGAAGTCGGCCTCGCGATCCGCAACTCGTGGCTGTACGACCAACTCAGTGCCAATCATGGCATGATCGCCGACATCCTCAGCCATCTCGGCAGCGGCTGCGTCGTCATCGGTGGAAATCTCACCACGCTTCATGCGAACGCCGCCGCCGTCCGGTTCCTGCAACATGACCGACCCGGCCGGACGACGATTGAATTCTCCGATCTTCCCCAGCAAATCGGCAGCATGGCATTCACCGTCATCAAGTCGGGCATCCCGATTGCCCCCTTCAAACAGCACAACGTGACCGCGCCGGGCACCACCCACCGCATCAGCATCGTTCCGTTTCGGACCCAGACTGCCGCGGCGACAAACTCCGCGCTCTTGCTGATCGAAGACATTACCGAGAACGAGCGCGCCATCCGGCTCGAAACGGAGGCTTCCAATCTGCGACTCGTCAAGTCGATGGCCGAACATCTCGCGCATGAAATCGGCAACGCGCTCGTGCCGCTCTCCACCCACCAACAGTTGCTCAAGGATTCCATCAACGATCCCGAGTTTCAGGAATCGCTCTCAGGCGCGATGTCCAGCGGGGTAAAGCGGATCGCGCGGCTCGCAAATCAAATGGTCTTCCTCGCGCGGGAATGGCAGGGCGACTTCGGCGAATCCGTGATGCTCTCGGACCTCATCGTCGAGGCGTTCCACGAGGCCCACACGTATCATCCGGGAAAAAAGGTCGCCCAACTCGCATTCAACAAGAGCGTCGCGCCATGGAAGATCTCCGGCGATCACAAGGCGCTGCGACACGCGTTCTCCGAGATCATCCTCAACGCCCTTCAAGCCAACCCCGACGATCCGAATGTCGCCGTCAGCATGACTCCGGAGCACATGCTCGACGACCAGCGGTTCGCGGCGTCACGCACGGATGTGCTGGTGTATCAGTCCGATATTCTGGAGGAGGACGTGACCATTGCGGGGCCGGTCACTGCGAGCCTGCACGGCTCGACGACCGGCACGG
>JANNWY010000043.1:0-19025 GCA_031409335.1 Chthoniobacteraceae bacterium
CCGCTGAAGCCGAAGGCCCTTGGACTGCGGTGATTCCTCCACCGCTCTGGAAAACCCCGCTGCGCAAAAGCGGTGAAGGAATCACCGCAGTCCAAGAGCCTTCGGCTTTCATTTTTTTGGAGTCATCATGGGACGTACGGAAAAATCTCGGGCCGAAGGAGAAAGACATTGACAGTATTTTACAATGTATTCACAAGGGGCGCGTCGTTTGGGCAATCTTCCACTCAACCCTCCACTGATCACACTGATGCATTCCTCCCGTCCTCTCCCTGTCCGCCAAAACAATCCTTCGCGCCCCACTCCGTTGATCGCCAGCATTGCTGCGCTCGGCGTTGCGCTGAGCACCGCCTCCGCCACCATCGTTTTCGATATTCGCGCTTCGAGTGTCGATGCCATCGGAGGCAGCGTCGATCCTTCGGGGAAACTCGTCACGCTGGACGGCTTTAACACCGGGAACGTCACGCTGCAAATCTGGGCGCAGGTGGCGAATGCGGCACCGACGAATAACATCTTTGGCGTCCAAACGATCATGGGCTCGATCAAGTCGTCCGTCGGAGTGGATGGGGCATTGCTTACCGGCACGATGGCTCCGGCGGTGTTCGCGCCGGTTTTCAATTCCGTCGCCACCGCCGGCACGCTCGCCGAACTCACGGTACCGCCGGACGGCAGCATCGATCTGGGATCGAACGCCACGGGTCCCAACGTCGGATTCATCAAGCCACGGAAAGATCCGACCACGGGCGGCGAAACTGTTCCTGGCGGGACAATTTTCTACGTCACGAATAATCAACCGCTCGGAAGCACGGTGAATCCGATCACCAACGGCTACGAGTTCCTGATGGGGACCGCCACTTTCTCCATCCAAAGCTTCGCGAACCCGAGCGGCTCATTTTCGTTGCGCTGGGCAATACCGAGTTTCGTGTCTTCCATAGTGCGGGCGCAAATTGCCGGTTGGACCGATGGTGACGGAATCAACAACACCGGAAACAACCAGTTTTCAGAAATGTCGGTCGGGAGTGCGGTCAATTTCGTCCTCGGAGCGGTTAGCAACAACTCAATCTGGATCGCGACGGGAGGCGGGAGTTTTGGGTCGGCGGCGAACTGGAATCCCGGCATTCCAAACGCCAGCGACAACGCCAACTTCGGCTCCGCGATCCAGGCACCGTCCACCGTCACGCTCGATGGAAACCGGAGCGTGAAGAGCGTGGCTTTCAGCTCCGTGAATGCCTACACGATCAGCCAGGGAACGGGAGGCGCGCTTTCCGTCGAAGAAGGATTCACAGTGCCCAACGGCAGCCACAACGTGAGCGCGCCGGTGCTTCTGCCGAATGCGAGCACCGTCTCCATTTTGAATGCGGTGGATTCGCTCACCCTTTCGGGCGCGGTCGGAGGCGCGGGCGGAATCACGAAAATCGGACCGGGCAAATTACTGCTGACGGGAGCGAATACCTTCGCGGGAGCCACGACTGTGAACGCGGGCACTTTGGAAGTGAACACGACTGGCGCGAACGCGATCGCTGGGAATGTCGCCATCGCAGGCGGCACGCTGCGGCTGCTGCAAAGCGAGCAGATTGCCAACGCCAGCAGTGTGAACGTGACGAGCGGCACGTTCGATCTCGGCGCGAACTCGGAGACGGTCGCCAGCGTGCAGATCACCGGCGGCGCGATCACCGGCACGGGCACGCTGACGAGCGCGAGCGCCTTCGATGTGCGCGCGGGAACCGTCGTCGCCCGCCTCGGCGGCAGCGTGGGCCTGAATAAGACGACCGCAGATACTGTGACGCTTTCCGGCGCGAATACTTACACCGGTTTGACGCAGGTGAACGCGGGCGTTTTGCAGCTCACCACCGCGGCCGGAAATGCCGTCGCGGGTGACATTCTCGTGCGCAGCGGCGGGACTTTGCGGGTTGCGTCCGGCGGCAATATGATCGCCGACACCAGCACCGTCACGGTCAGTGGAGGGACGCTGGAAAAATTGGGCTCGACGGAAACCGTCGGCGCGCTCCGGCTTCTTGGCGGTTCGATCGTGGGAACCGGAGCTTGGGCCAGCATCGCGCCGTTCGATTTGCAAAACGGCACGGTCTCCTCACGACTCGCGGGCAGCTCGGGCTTGAACAAAACCACGAGCGGCACCGTGATCCTGACCGGGCTGAATTCTTACACCGGGACGACCACGGTGAGCGCGGGGATTTTGCAGGGCAGTTCGGACAGCCTGCACGGAGATATCGTGAACAACGCCACGCTGACTTTCGACCAAGACACCAACTCGTCTTCGATCACTTTCGCGGGAAATATCACCGGGTCGGGAGCCCTCGTGAAAATCGGTGCCAACGAGCTGGAACTCACCGGCACGAATTCCTACCAAGGCGGCACCACGATCAGCGCGGGCCGTATCGGGCTTCAAAACGCCACCGCCCTGCCGCTCGGCCGGCCCGTCCATATCGCGGCAGGCGGCGCGCTCAGCTACTTCGCCGTCCCTGCGCCTCAGCCCATCGGCACGCTCACCGGCGAAGGCTTCGTTTTTCTCAACAGCAATGCCGCGCTGACCATCGGCGCGGATGACGGCACGGGCACTTTTGCCGGCACGATCGACGGCGGGCCTGCGACCGTCATCAAGACCGGCGCGGGCACGCAGACGCTTTCCGGTTTCAACAACTACCGCGGCCCGACGAGCGTGAACGGCGGGCGCTTGATCCTCACCGGAAACTGGAGCGCCACTGGCTACACCGCCGAGAGCGGCGGCATTTTGAAATTTGACGCGCTCGCTCTCACGCTTGGTGCGGGCAGCATCCGCGCAAACGCGGGCGGCGCGATCGAGTATGGCAATGTGACCGTCAATGGCGGCTTCCTGCGCGGGCCGGGCGTCCACACCGTGCTCCCCGGTGCGACGGTGAATCTGAATGGCGTCACGAGTTTCAACAGCACGACCCTCGCGCAAAACGGCGGCGCCAATCTGACCAACGTCGCCAACGGCGGCCAGATCACCAACGGCGCGGTCTTAAACTGGGACGGCGGCGCGAACTCCAGCAGCGGGCGGCTCACGGTGAACAACACGGTGAACCTGCGCGACTGGACGAACGATGGCGTCGTCACCATCAACACCGGCGGCATCCTGAACAACACCGGCAGCGATCTCGTGAGCGGCGGCGGCAGCCGCTTCACCGTGCTGCCGGGCGGCCAGGTGAATGTGCAAACCGACTACGCGCTTTCGCTGCAAGCCAGCCTGCTTGTGAACAACGGCACGATCAACGGCGCGACGACGATCAACTACGGTGCGACGGCGAAAGGCGCGGGCGTTTTCGGGCCGGTAACCGTGCTCGATGGCGGACGCTTTTCTCCCGGCAACAGCGCCGGCACTGCGACTCTCAACGGCGCCTACACGCTCGGCGCGGGCGGCGGCATGGACCTCGAAATCTTCGACGCCCTCGGCACCGCGGGCGCGACGACCGGCTGGGATCTCGTGCGCCTCCTCGGCCCGGATGGCCTCCTCGATGTGCAATCCGGCAACACCGCCAACTCGCGCTTCCTCATCCACCTCGCCTCCACAAATGCGGGCGCGCTGAACTTCAACAACGCATCCATCTACGACTGGCAAATCGTGGACACCGCGCAAGGCATCACCGGACTCGACCCTGGCGACATCGGCATCGACGCCTCCAGCTTCCTCAATCCGCTCGACGGCGGCACCTTCTCCGTCGCGGAGCGCAGCGGCGATCTCTACCTGCACTACCAGCCCGTGCCCGAGCCATCGATCCTCGCCCTCTTCGCGAGCTGCCTCGGCCTACTCGGGCGCAGGAGCCGACGCCCTTTTGGGCCGGCGAAATAGTGAGTTGAGGGTCTTTTCGACCGCACGGGATGGCGTCGCTCCGCCAGGCGCGTCAGGTGGTCGTTTGCGCCGCCAGCACCAGCGCTTTCCAGGCCGTCCCATCCGGCGGGATGAAACCATCGGCCGGCGTCGCGAAGCGGGTTTGGAATGCCTCAATCGCCGCCACGGTATTCGACTTGGCAGGCGGACGGGCGATCTTTCCGTCCACGCCCTTTGGATCCATCTTCGGTGCCGGCAACGATTTCGCGACCCTTTCAAGGAGCCTCTGCACCGTCTTCACATCCACCACCGCGTTCTTCGCGCCTTTCTCCCATCGTCCGACCGAGTCCGCGATCGTCGGCCCTTCGTCCACCGGCGGCTCGATGCCTTCGAAATAGTCGTCCAGATCCAAATCCAGCAATAGCTTGCCGCTGTCCTTGTGGCTTTTCAGCGTGCTGGCGGCAGTCCGCAGGTATTTTTCAAACCGTGTCACCTGACTGTTGCTGAACGTACACTCCTGATGAAAGAACTCCTTCACGGAAGCATCGCCCTCCCACTTCTCAGCAAGGGTCTGAAGCCGCTCGAAAGTCCCTGGGTGCATATGGCTGATCTTTGAAAGATAGCCCCGCTTCTCAAACACATTGGTATTCAACAAACCCGCATCGGTATCCTTGATCGTTAGTTTCTTGATCGTCACCTTTGCGGCATTCGGCGGGATATCCTCCGCATTGGATGCCTTCACCGACTTCACCTCGTCGCCATCTTTGTAATACACAAACTGGTAGTTGCTGATGTTACCCCCCGTGAGCCGATCCGATTGCGCCAGCAGATAGTCGAGCAGAATCATCTCACTCATATCCCGCACCGCCACCAGCGCCTGGACATTACTCTGGGTAAAGTCCCGTGATCCTAGAATCGTCTTCGCCGGGCGTGAATCAGCCATGCGCGCAAAAGCACGCGTGCTGGCAAGGCTCGTGCCCACGCTGAGCCATTCCTTGTAACCCTCCTCGCCCGTCGTGTTCTCGAGCAGCGCCCCATAGATCTGCGTAAAGTCGGAAGTGAACAATGCGCGAGCCACCTCCGAACCCTTCGGATTCACGTAGTATTTCTTAAACAGATTCCAACTCTTCGCCACCGTCCCCCGGGCACTCATCTCGCCAGCCAGACGCACCACCTGCTTGTGCTGCTCGATATCCATCGTCCGCAGCACTGCTGGCTTGATCTCGCAGATATCTCCGAGTGCGCGGGAGACATGGTAGTAACCCAGGATCGACGCCGTGCTTGTCGTCGTGAATTGGTTGTCAGTCTGCTTAAACTTGGCCACGCACTTTCCCGTCTTCTCGACTTCCTTGCAGAAGCTCGCCGTCAGCGTCTCGGGACGCGTCGTGCCAGCCGCGAGTTCATAGACTTCGACAGCCGCGCTCGTGCTCGTGCGCTTCGGTGAAATCGCCACCGCGCCGGACTCCGCCGTGCCAGCCTGGTAAAAGTCGTAGCCAGCCAGCTTCTTCTCATCGGAAGTGTCCTTGCCACCACTCTTGCCGCGGTACTTTGCAAAAGGCAGATGCTTCGGCAGCACGCATAGTTCGTCCGGCCTGCCATCCGGCACTTTGAATTTCACCATCTTCACCCCGCGTTGCGCATCGCGATTCAGCGAGCCCTCGTAGGAATCTGCATCGGTGGCACTCATCGGCGCAGTCAAGCAACTCGCTCCGCAATAGTCGATACCATTGCCCGCCGCCGGCCAAATGGGTCACGGCACCGACATTCTCACCCGCAAATGCTGCGGCAACGCGCCGAGCGGCGTGTTGCTGCGCACGGTCACCAATTCCAGCCCATCCTCCTGCGCGATCGCGGACACTTCGGTCGTGTTTTTGCTCCAAATCGCGAGATCGCTCGAGACCTGCACGCGCACCGTGAGATCGCTCGTCCCGGCTCGGCGCTGGAAGCGGATCGCCGGATAGTCCGCGCCGCCTTCCGACACGCGCAACCATTCCGTCGGCGCACCATTGGGCACGAGCGGGGCGGAGCCGAGCGCGTATTCGGCCACGTTTTTCAGACCGTCAAAATCGGGATCGTCCGCGCGCGCGTGGTTCGTCGCATCGTAGCGGAAGAAACGCGCGACCCATTCCGCGTAAGTCGCATTGCGCCGGTCGAGATCGAGATCCCACGGCTGATTCGCAGCCGCGCCCGCGACTACGATTTCCGCGGGCGTCGCGCCGTTCATGTCGCCGCGCGAAATCCCGCGCGCATTGAAACCGCCGACGGCGTTGGTGCCCGTGTCGGTCCAGTACATTTTCCCCGCGGGCACATCGAGGACGAGGCCGTGCGGGGTATCGAGCCCGGTGTAAATATCCTGCACCGATCCGCCGAGGGTCACCTCGCGCCGGATGGCGCGATTCCCATCGCGCTGGCTCCAATAAAAGTAGCCGCCCGCGGAATCGACGCAGACGCCGCGGATATTCAGCCCGCCGCTGTGACGCTGCTCCGGCACGCCGCCGCCGATCGGGCCGCGGAAAATCTGCGACGCGCTCGTGCCCCACCAGAGCCGTCCGGCGGCGAGTTCGTAGTCGAGGTAATACGGCGCCATCAGGCCCGAGTAGAGCGTCACCACATTCGCCGGGAGCACCGCGCCGCCGCCCGCAGGAAGGACGACGCGGCGGATCATCCCGCCATTTTCCTCGCACCAAAAGACATCGCGCGTCGCGGGATTGAAGCGCAGATCAGCGGGCCGATTCAGCCCGCCGAGCACCACGCCGACTGCGCCGCCGGAGATGGCCACGGTGTCGATCTCGCCCGTGCTCGCGCCGCTCGCGCGATCGCAGAAATAAATCCGCTCGCCGACTTGATCGACGACGACCCCGCGCGGATCGCGCGTGCTCGCGATCGTCACGACGTTGCGCAGATTCGAGCCGTCGAAATTGCACGCGCGAATCGCCTTCGTCGCCGCCGGACGGTCGGACCAAAAGATGCCGCCGGCATTGGCAATGGTGGGAAGGATGATGAGGGCGAGGAGGGTGGTTTTCATGGGAACGAGAGTAGTTCCGACATTAGTCGGCAGAGACGTGACCGCGCGAAGGCCGACTAGAGTCGGGACTACTTTGCCGCCCGCGCTCGCTCATGGCAGTGGGCGTGCCCGGTAAAACATCCACCCCTCATCGCGCACGGTCGGCGCGAACAAAAAGAGGAACGCGGCCCCAGCGGTGAGATTGAGCGCTGTTTTCACGGGAGTTTGGGGTTGTGGGTTTGGTGAGATCAGTTGGACGAAACGCGATCCGGAGTTTGCGGAATTCCCTTCGGCTTCTCCGCTTTGCGCGAAGGCTTCGGAACGCCGGGCTGGTCGAGCGCGGCGACGAGGAAATCTTCCGCGCTCGGTGACTTCGCGATGCGCCAGTCGGGCTTGCCGCCGATCGCTGCGGAAGGCTTCGGACGCTTGGGCCGCCCGTTTTTTGTGTGATCCCACGCGGCGCGGTTGGCGGACATCACGAGCGCGTCGGTGGAGTGCGCGGCGACTTCATCGAGGAACGTGGCGACTTCGGCGGGCTTCCACCATTCGTCCGTTTCGAGGCGGCGACGGAGCGGGTGCAGCGCGTCGGCGTTTGCGGGAGATTTCGCGAGGATTTCCACCAGCGCTCCGTGCAGGTAGTGCAGCGCGGTGGCGTGGACCCAGCCGTTTTCGAGCTGGCGGAGGATGAAGGTGTCGAACGCCGTTTGCGCAGCGGCGACGGACGGCTTCGCGTCCCACTCGGCGGCGGTGAGCGCTGGATGCGCGCGGCGCGGCGGGGGATTTGCGGCGAGGGCGGCGTCGAGTTTCGCTTGCAGGATTTTGGACTCGGCGGCGTTTTCCGTGAGGTCCACGCCGTAGCTGCCGCCGGGCGCGGCGTAGCCGAGCGGGCTGCGCGTGCGCGCGATGCCATCGACCACTCACACATGCTCGCGTCCGAGATCTTGCTCGCAAGCAGCCGAGTATTTTTTCCGCCCTTTTTTGTCCAGCGCCACGCTCAGGCTGAAACGCACGCCATTCACCGGCTCGATCGTGAATCTTTCAAAATCCTTCGTCGCGAGCAGCGGCTTGCGCTCGATCTCGATGACCGTTTCCGCCTTTCCCGGAATGCGCAGCGGAATGCTCTCGCGCTCGCCGCTTGCGGCGTTTGCGACGAGGAAGACGCCGGTGAGCTTGTCGTCGGCGCGATTTTTCCCATCGTCCGCGCGGAGCATCGCGAGCGGCAGCGCGAGGAGCGCGGTGAGCACGAAGGTCGCGCCAATGAGCCGGCGCGAGAGCGAGGCTCGATTGCGCGCGGGGTCGAGGATGCCGTCGATGCGGCCTTCGAGACGCGCCGGGTGCGCCATGGTGAGCGCGGCGGCGGCGAAAGGCGTGGCGTGGAATCCCGTGCTGACTTCGAGCAAGTCGGCGGCGTATTCGCTCGCGCGCACGCCGTGGCGGAGCGCGGAATCGTCGCACGCGCGCTCCTGCTCGGCGCAGAGCCGACGCACGGCGAGCCACGCGAGCGGATTGAACCAATGCAGCGCGAGGGCGAGTTGCGCGATGAGCAGCGCCAGCGGATCGCGGCGGCAGAGATGGGCGAATTCATGGAGCAGCACGCCGCGCAGGCGGGCCTCGGGCCAGTCTTCGGCGGAAGTGGGCAGGAGCAGGTGCGCGCGGAAGATGCCCCAAACCATCGGCATCGCGTCGGCATCGCCCAGAAGGACGCGGACGCGGCGGCGCAGCCCGAGTTCGCGGGCGATCCGCGTGATGTATGCGGCGAGGCGGCCTTCGCGGACGACGACGGCCCGGCGTGAAAGGCGCGCAAGGGCGAAGACGCTCCACAAAAGCGGCCCAAGCAGGAGCGCCGCGCCCGCCGCCCAAATAGCGAGCAGCGAGCTGGCGCCGATGTGGAAGTTTTGCAGCGCGGGTTTCGCGAAGGATGGGACGGATGGGGCCAATGTGACCGATGGGACGAATGGCGCTGCGACGACTGCGGGAAACCTATAAGTCGCATGAGTCCCATTCGTCCCATTGGTCACATTCTGGAAAGGCACCGTCTCCCAGCGCATCCACGCTGGCAGCGCGCGCCAGCCGGGCAGCAGCCCCGCGCCCACTGGCAGCACCAGGGCGCAGGCGAGCGCTGCCAGCCACACCAAATGCCGCGCCGACGCCGCCGCGCGACGCATCGCAAAAGTGAACGCGAACGCCACTGCGAGCAGCACGAATCCCTTCACTGCCGCATCGAGCAGAGCGACACCCGTCGCGTCGGAGCCGACGAGGACAAACGGGAGGCGCGCGTTCACCGGCCCTCCTTTTTCGCCCGGTCGATGAGCGCGCGCATCCGCGCAAGCCGGGCGGGCGTGACGCCTTCCTTTTTCGTCAGATGCGACGCGAGCGCCTCATCGAGCGAGCCGCCAAAAAAAGTATCGAGGACGCCCTGCAGCGCATTCAGCCCGGCGCGCAACTTCGATTGCACGGGCAGATACACGACTTCGCGACCTTCCTGGCGGCGGCGGAGATGCCCTTTTTCTTCGAGAATGTGCATCATCCGGCGCACGGCCATGTCGGTGGGCGCGTCAGGGATTTCGGCGCGGACTTGGTTCACGGTCGCTTCGCCATTGGCAAAGACGACATCCATGAT
The DNA here is from genome assembly GCA_031409335.1 of Chthoniobacteraceae bacterium. Taxonomy (GTDB): domain Bacteria; phylum Verrucomicrobiota; class Verrucomicrobiia; order Chthoniobacterales; family Chthoniobacteraceae; genus JANLQB01. Next base: position 9,430 of record JANNWY010000043.1, read on the forward strand.
CTGGCGTTCGCGGCGGCTGAAGTGTGGGGGTTTCGCCATGGCATTAAATATTTAGCGGAAGACTGCTTTGAGGCAAGGCGAATCCGCTACTATTTTAATGGGTACGCCGCGGAATCCGGGTAGCACGCGCGTCCCGCGCGTTGGTCCAGGCGTCCCGCCGGGACGACCTTTGCGAGCCTGCCATCAGCGATTTCGCTCGCGAATAAGAGAACGAAGCGTTTGGGAAGTTCGCCAAGGCGGGACGCCTTGACCAACGCTCGGGACGAGCGTGCTACCCGGAAAATCCTGCGCTACTTCTTCAACAAAAACTCCGCGGCCTGCGCGACGTCCTTGTCCCCGCGACCGCTGAGATTCGCGATGATGATTTCGTCGGCGCGCATTTTTGGGGCGCGCTTCATCACTCCGGCGATGCCGTGCGCGGATTCGAGGGCAGGGATGATTCCTTCCCAGCGCGAGAGTTTGCTGAAGGCGTCGAGCGCCTCGTCGTCGGTGGCAAAGTCGTAGTCGATGCGGCCCTGCTCTTTCAGGAAAGCGTGCTCGGGGCCGACGGCGGCGTAGTCGAGGCCGGCGCTCACCGAATGCGTGAGCTGGATTTGGCCGTCGTTGTCGGCGAGCAGCCAGGTTTTGGTGCCCTGTAAAACGCCGAGTTTTCCGCCTTGGAAACGCGCGGCGTGTTCGCCGTCACGGATGCCGTGGCCGCCGGCTTCGATGCCGAGCATTTTCACGGACTCATCCTGCAGGAACGGCCAGAAGAGACCGATCGCATTCGAGCCGCCGCCGACGCACGCGACGAGCAGATCGGGCAGGCGATTTTCCTTTTCCAAAATCTGCCGCCGCGCCTCGTCGCCGATCACACGGTGAAAATCGCGGACGATCATCGGGAACGGGTGCGAGCCGAGCGCGGAGCCGAGGATGTAATGGGTGTGGCGCACGCTGGCGACCCAGTCGCGCATGGCTTCGTTCACGGCCTCTTTCAAAGTGCGCTGGCCAGCGGTGACGGCGACCACTTTTGCGCCGAGGAAATTCATCCGCGCGACGTTCAACGCCTGCCGCGCCATATCGACTTCGCCCATGTAAATGACGCACTCCATCCCGAACCGCGCGCAGACCGTGGCGGTCGCCACGCCATGCTGGCCCGCGCCGGTTTCCGCGATGATCCGCTTTTTGCCCATACGCCGTGCGAGCAGGATTTGACCGAGCGCGTTGTTGATTTTGTGCGCACCGGTGTGGAGCAAATCTTCGCGCTTCAAATAAATCTTAGCCCCGCCTAACTTTTCCGTGAGGCGCTCGGCGAAGTAGAGCGGTGTGGGGCGTCCGCAGTAGTTGTGCAGCAGGTCCGCGAGCTCGGCGTGAAAGGCGGGATCGACTTTGGCGCGCTCGTATTCTTCCGCGAGTTCGAGCAGCGCGGTCATCAGCGTCTCGGGCACGAACATGCCGCCAAACTGGCCGAAATGGCCGTGGCGGTCGGGGAGCGATTGCAGGTCGATCATAGGGCGGCGAAATTAGGGGCGGGCTCCCGGATCTGCAAAGAGTTTCAACAAAAAGCCCCGCGCATGCGGTGATGCACGCGCGGGGCTCTTGGATGGATTCTTCAGTCAGCGCGGATCAGGCGCGACGGCGGCGCAGCAGGGTCAGCGCACCGAGAGCCGCCAGTCCGAGCGACGCAGGCTCGGGCACCGGGGCGGGGACGAGGAAGCCGCGAATCTCGCCGCTGCCAACGGCTGATGTGTGGACGTTGACATAAAACTTCCCGTCGAAAAGGTCGGTTTCCTGAGCGGGGGTAAAGGTGATCGTGTTGTTCACGATAGTCCCGGTGCTGGGGCTGTTGGAGGTGCGCGTCAAAGCGAAGCCGGCCGGGATGCCCGCGGTCTGCTTGAAGTTCCCGGTTCCATCGTTGCCGAAACTACCCAAAGTCGGGCCGTGGACGTGCTGGTTGGTTACACTTCCGGCGAGGTCGGTGAAGCCATTTCCCGAACCCCATCCCACGTTCACGGTGAGGAGATTGGCCACGTCGTCATAGAAAATCCCACCAAGGATTTCCCCGCCGGTTCCGCCGGAGAGAACGCCGGGTTCATTTCCAAAAAGCAATCCGGATCCCGCGGTGCCGACGAGATCGAAATCAATGATCGCCGAGTGTGCGGATGCGACCGCAGCGAAGGCTGCAAGTGAGGATGAGAGGAGTTTGTTCATTTGAATATTGGAGTGAGATGCAGGTTTTTATTTGGAACTTTACGCGATGAGTGATCTATCAAAACCGGGTGTCTTTGGTCAATTGTCGAGTGTGCTTGTTTTGTATCAGACCTGATACAAAACCGGCGGATTGTGGCCTACGGACGATCACGCCGAAGCACGCCTTCGATGGCGCGCCGATGCGGGGCGGCTAGGGCGACGTCGGCGAGTTCGGCGAGGAGAAACCACTGCTGGGTTCCTTCCAGTCGGCGGGGTGCGGGGAAGCCGAAAACTGACAGCGAAACGCGATGATGGGTGAAGGGATAGGTGAGGAAGGTGAGGGGCTCCGGGATTGCCGATTGATCCGGGAGCGCGGGCAATTTCCACAGTCCGCGCCAGCGCGGGCCGGTTTGTTGTTCGAGGAGAATGTGGCGTCCTTTCGTGATCCACGCGCAGTCTTCGCGCATGGCGATCGTTTTGGTGCGCGCTTTTTTGATGGGGAGAAGTTCGGGGTCGGCGGCGCGGCATTGCTCGCGGACGGGGCAGAGCAGGCATTGCGGTTTGTCGGGTTTGCAGATGAGCGCGCCGAGTTCCATCAGCGCGCTGGTGTGGAGGCGTCCGCCTTTTTCGGGGAGCAAATCGGTGGCTGCTTTCCAAAGTGTGTCCGCGCCGCGTTTGCCGTCGATCGGTTCGTGGAGATCGAGCATTCGCGCGAGGACGCGGGCGATGTTCGCGTCGATGGCGGCGACAGGCAGATCGAAGGCGAAACTCGCGATCGCGCCGACGGTGTAGCGTCCGACGCCGGGGAGTTTGGCGATGGCTTCCGGATTCGGTGGAAGGGTGCCGCGATGTTCGGCGACGATTTGCTTCGCGGCGGCGTGGAGATTTCGCGCTCGCGCGTAATAGCCGAGGCCCTGCCAGACGCCGAGCACTTCGGCCTCGGTCGCGGCGGCGAGCGTGGTGAAATCCGGGAAACGCGCGAGCCACTTTTCGTAAAACGGAATCGCGGTCGCGACCTGCGTTTGCTGGAGCATGAACTCCGAAACCATGATGGCATAAGGATCGCGCGTCTTCCGCCACGGCAGATCGCGCCCGTGCTGGGCGAACCATTCGGCGAGGCGGGCGCGGACTTGCGCGGGATTTTTGATTTTCAAATCGCGATGCAAGCGCGCACTTTCGGCGTCACCCGCATGGCCGCAAACGAAAAACCGCTGACGCTCTTCACTTCACCGCTCACGCCCGAACAGGCGGCGAAACTGCGCACGATCCTGGAGGCCGACGATTACAAGTTCGAGCCGAAGCCTTACACGCTCTACTACGCGGTGAAGGACAAGCTGAACGTGGCGGTTTATGAGAAGGGGCCGAAGGTGGTTTTGCAGGGGAAGGGGACGGGCGATTTTGTGACTTTCCGGTTGGAGCCGGAGGTGCTCGGCGCGGCGATCACGGGCTACGAAGAGGTGAATAATCCCGAGATGTTCGCGCCACATTTCGGCGTGGACGAAAGCGGGAAGGGCGACTTCTTCGGGCCGCTGGTGATCGCGGGTTGCTATACCGATCGCGGCATCGCGCGGACGCTGATGGATGCGGGCGTGACGGACAGCAAGCGCATCGGTTCGGACCGCCGCATTCGCGAACTGGCGGAAGTGATCCGCCGCACGCAGGGCGCGGTACATAGCGTGATCGCGATCGGACCGGAGCGTTACAACGAGATGTACGGGAAGTTCAAAAACTTGAATCGGCTGCTCGCGTGGGGCCACGCGCGGATCATCGAAAACCTGCTGGAGCTGCGCGCCGATTGTCCGCGCGCGCTCAGCGATCAGTTTGCAAATCCGTCGCTGATCCAGCGGGCGCTTTTGGAAAAGGGTCGCGGCATCGTGCTGGAGCAGCGGACGAAGGCGGAGAGCGATGTGGCGGTGGCGGCGGCTTCGATTTTGGCGCGCGAAAAATTCATCGACTGGCTGCATAAGACGGGCGGGCAATTTCAACTGGAGCTGCCGCGCGGCGCATCGGCGCAGGTGAAGACGGCAGCGCGGGCGCTCGTCGCGCAGCATGGGCCGGACGTGCTGCTGCGCGTGGCGAAGACGCATTTCAAAACCGCCTCCGAGATCGATCCCGTCCGGTATCCGCTCGTGGAGAAGCCGGCCTTTGTGCGCAGGAAATAAAAGTGAGCGGCGGCGCACGGTCGGTTGTCAGAGGCCATCGCCTCGCGTTCACTCCAATCCGTTTGCATCTTCCACGATCCAGAAAAGCCGCCGCCAAGTCACGCCGTGACGGCTTCACTCTGCTCGAAATCTGCCTGGTCATCATGATCATGCTGCTGCTCGTCGGGCTTGCGGTGCCGAGCATCCGCGGGCTGTTTGCCGAGCAGCGGCTGAAGCAATCCTTCGAGAAATTCGATGATTTCGTGCGGCGCACGCAATTGCGCGCGGTGACGGAGCGCCGGGCGATGGTGATGATCTGGGACGGCGAAGGCATCACCGTGCAGCCGGACGAGCCGACGGAAGCGGACTCGGCGGCGGAGGCCGACTATTTTGCTTTCGCGGAGGGAACCTTTGCGCTGGAGCGTCCGGCGGCGCTGGAGAAAAAGCCGCCCGTCGAGTGGCTCTTCTGGCGCAGCGGCACGTGCGAGCCGGTGGTGATTCATTTTCAGGGAGACGGCGGCACGTGGTCAGTGCAATACGATCCGCTCACGGTGCGCGCGGCGTTTTTGGAGCAGGACATTCAATGAGACGGCCATCGTTCCAGCGCGGGTTCGTGTTGTTCGAGGCGATGATCGCCGTGCTCATTTTTTCCATCGGCGTCCTCGCGCTCGGGCGCTGCGTGGACAATTGCATCACGGCGGGCCAGGTGAAGGTGGAGGATGAGCGGGCGCGGCGTTTTCTCGCGAATCGGATGGCGGAGATCGAGCAGGGCGCGGTGGTCGCGCAGGACAAGGCGAAGGAAGAGTTGAAGGGCGAATTCGAAGGCATGTTGCTGCGGACGACGCGCGTGCCTTTGAAAAAGAAGAACGAGGACAACAAGGAGCTGTTCGGCCTGGCCTCGATCACGCTCGAACTTTTGTGGAAGACGGACGGCAACGAACGTTCGAGGGAACTCACTTTTTATGTGTATCCGCGGCAGCAGCAATAGGCGCGCATTCACGCTGCTCGAGGTGATGATCGGCACGTTCATCATCGGGCTGATCACGATCAGCGTTTACCGATTCGTGGCCTCGACCACGACCGCGATTCGCGTCATCAGCGAAAACAACGCCGACCGGCAGGCGCTCGTGGCGCTGGTGAAAGTGGTCGAGGCGGAGCTGCACGATCTGCCGCCGAAAATGAACGGCGTGATCCAGGGCATCCCGCACAAATTCGACAATCTCCAGGCCGACGAGATGCAGTGGTATTGCCGGGGCGGGAATGGGCTGTTCACGAAAGCGGCGGAGGGCGAATGGTACACGACGCTGACGATCCAGCGCGACAAGGCGACGCGCGAACTCGAGATCGGCCTGCGGCGCCGCCCGATCGAGGCGAAGCCGACGGAATACCAGTGGTGGCCGCTGCTGCGGCGGGTCAGTGCGCTCGAGGTGAAATATTGGGACAAACGGCTGAACAGTTGGATCGACAAATGGATCCCGCAGGACGCGCGGCCCACGCTGGTGCGCATCCGCATCTGGCGCGAGGCGGACGAGCCGCCGTATGAATCCGTGATCGCGATTCCATCCGCGAATTTGCAGCAATGAAGGTGTCTTCCATCAAGAATCGCGAAGTCGTTTCACAGCCCGGAGGGCTGCCGGAAATTAGCCGGTGGTGGAGTGAGGAACGAACGGAACCACCGGAACACGCCAACAGACCAGATGCGCCCCGGAGGGTGCGCCGGGAAAATCGCGATGCATTCCAGCGCACCCTCCGGGGCGCGTCCATTCCGTGCGTGGGTACCGGTGGTTGCGCTCGCGGACTCGTTTCACCACCGGCTAATTTCCGCTCACCCTCCGGGTGGCAAAAGCGGCCTGTGGCATCCGGGAAAATGAACAACACCGATGCGAGCGTGTTGCTCATCGTCCTCTGGGCGCTGTTCCTGTTATCGGCGGTCGTGTTCACGTGGGCGAAAGTCGTCCAGCAGGAGATCAAGATTTCGGGGGATGAAAATCGCGACATTGAGGCGCGGGCGATGGCGCATTCGGGGCTGGCGATCGGGCTGCATCCGCTCGTCTCGCGGAAGACGCCGCTGCTCGATGAACAGCTCGCGGAAGACCTCGGCTATCGCGTGACGATGGTGAGCGAGGGCGGAAAGCTGAACCTCAACTGGCTCATCGCCGGCGAGGATCCGCGCAAATTGGAAATCCTGAAGCAGTGGCTCGCGCGGATGGAACTGAGCTTCAAGGATCGCGAGGTTTTCACCGACAGCCTGCTCGACTACGTGGATGGCGACAACGATCCGCACTTGAACGGCATCGAAGACAAGGACGACTACCATCCGGCCAATCGTCCGCTGCAATCGGTGGACGAACTCACCCAGGTCGCGAATGCAAAATTGGTCACCGACAAGCCGGGCTGGAAGGATCAGCTCACGATCCACAGCCAGGGTCCGATCGACCTCACTTCCGCGAATGAAAACATCCTCCGGCTCGTCCCCGGCATCGGCGAATTGCAGATGCAGCGCTTTCTAAAATACCGCCGCGGCGCGGATGAAATCGATGGCACGATCGACGACCCGGAATTCAAAAGCGTGAAGGACATTTTCAGCTTTCTCGGCCTCAGCGAAGCGCAGGGAAAAGAGCTGGGCGGGCTGATCGGCTGGAAAGACACGACCATGCACATCACCAGCATCGGCACGTCCGCAAAAGTCGTTCGACAAGTGGAAGTCATTGCCCGAAAAGGCGGATCGACCCCAGTGATCCTCTATTGGAAAGAATGAAAAAAGACGGCGTATCTCGCGCAATCCTCGCACCGGAGGCCGACGGCTGGCGCATCAGCCTGTCGAGCGGAGCCACGCAGTCGGCGAAAACGCTCGGCGAAGCCGCCGCTGCCGTGCCCGCGGGTGCGCTCATTCATCTGCGCCTTCCCGCGCATGCCGCGTTGCTCGAACGCCTGACGCTGCCCTCGACGAATCGCGAGGAATTGGCCGGCATGGTCCAGCTTCAACTCGAAAAAACGCTGCCGTATCCGATCGAGGATGTGACGTCGGATTTCGATGTCATCAAGCAGGGCGAAAGCGAATCGACGCTGATCTCGGTGGCGACGCACACCGCGCAGTTAAACAAACTTTGCGAGCCGCTCCGCAGCAGCGCGCGACTGCCGCGGCGCGTCACGCTGTTCGCATCGCACGTCGCCGCGAGCTGTCCGGTGGACAAAGTGGTGCTGTGCGTCTGGCAGGAGGAGGCACAGCTCGTCGTCGCGATTTGTGAATGTGGCAAGGTGAGCACCGCGCAGACGATCCCCTCGGCGACCGCGGACGCGCTGCTCGGCGAGCTGCCCGCGCTGCTGCTGCGCGCCGAGCTGGAAGGCGTGCCGGTCGAGTTCGACAGCATCCGCGTCGAGCACGGCTGCGAAGGCTTGCGGCCTGCGCTGGAGGAATATTTTCAGAAGCCGGTGGAAGTCGTTTCCTTCACCGCGGGCCTGCCCGATGCGAAGGGAAATCTGCTGCCTGAAGCGTGGAACTCGGAGCAAAAACGCGCCGAAAGCACGGGCAAGCTGAAGCAGCAATTACAGGTGGCCGCGTTCATCTATCTGCTGCTCGTCGCCGCGGCGTTTGTCTGGCTCGCGTGGACGAAAACGCGGGTGCGCAAACTCGACGCCGAACTCACGCTCGTGCAGCCGCAGATCGCATTCGTGCAGGCGCAGGAGTCGCGCTGGGCCGCACTGCAACCCGCGATCGATCCCGAGCGCTACACCCTTCAAATCTTGAAACTCTGCCAGGAAGCGCGGCCATCGAATGAATTGCAGTTCACCGTATTCGATCACCAGCCCTCGCAATTCATGATCGAAGGCGAGGCGCCGTCGGCAAATGTGGCCATCGAGTACGGGGAAAAGCTGCGCGCAGTTCCCGGGCTCAGCGACTTCAAGATCGAGACGCCGCCGCCGCAGGTTTTGAAAGGTGATCGCTGGAAATTTAAGTTTTTCGGACGGCTATGAGCGCGAAACTTTCCAAACGTGAAACGATGCTCGCGGCGCTGGTCGGCGGCGCGGTTTTCATCGTGCTGAATGTCGTGGTGATCAAATATTTCACGACGCATCGCACGCGGCTTCAGGGGGAACTGCTGACCAAGGGCGCGCAACTTCAGAAAAACAAAACACGCATCGCGGCAAAGCCGATGTGGGACGAGCGCGACGAATGGCTGAAAAAGGTGCTGCCCAAGCTGGAGAACGAAGGAAAAGCCGGTGGCGATTTGCTCGAGGAAATCCGCGCGGTGACGAGCAAAACGGGCGTGCAGGATCTCGATCCGCAGATCGGCACCGTCGAGCGGCGGCCGCAGTTGAGTTCCGTGTTCGTGACGATCCAGACCAAATCGACCAAGGAAGCGCTGCGGGATTTTCTCTATGAAATCCAGTCGCCGGAGCGGTCGATCGTTTTCGAGTCGGCCAATCTGCAATTCGACAAGGACGACAAAACGAAGATGCACGGCACCTTCCGCGTCGCGAAATACTTCGCGCCGAAATGAAACTGAAACCTAGTATGAAAACACCGCTCACCCTGCTCGGGCTCACTCTTCTCGCCGCCGCGGATGCCGCGCTCGCCGCCGGGCCGACCATCCCGCAGCGCCCGCCGCCGGATACTTTTCAAAAGCTGACCGAAGACTGGCCATTCGCGCTGGCGACGCCGGCGGCGCCAGTCGCGGGACCGGTCGCGCCGCCGTGGTCGGATAACTATTTCGTCGGCGGAATCGGGAAAACGTATGAGAGCGGAAAAGAGGAAATCTTCGTCGCGATCCGATTGCGGGACGGACAGGCTGGCTTTTCGTTGTTTGGCAATCAACCCAACGGCGAAGACATCTCAGTATCCGCGATCGAGATGGCGGAAAAGCTCGTGGACAGCAAGGTGACGTTGAAGAAAGGCGCGGAGTTCGCGACGGTGAAATTCGACCAGGCGGCGATCACTCAACCCGCGCCCCAGACGGCACCCGTGCTTGGTCGCCCCGGAATGCCAAACGTTCCCGGAATGAAAGGCCAGCCGATCATCCGCCCGCCCGGAGCCCCCGGCATCGTCCCGCGTCCCACGACGATTCCGCTGCCATCCGCCGCTTCCATGCCGAGCAACACGAACGCGGCTCCGGCCAGCCCGGCCAACCCCGCGCCGAACGCGCCGCGGCAACGGGTGCGCGTGATCCAAAGCACGCCCTGAGCGGGGTCCGCGAGGAGGGACGACCACCCGTGGCTTGGCCCGCCAGCGGCGGGGACGGGGAGGGGGGGATCCCGGCCCATTTTACCGGCGGCGCGGGTGCGGGG
>JANNWY010000044.1:0-2908 GCA_031409335.1 Chthoniobacteraceae bacterium
TTCGTCCGGCAACAGCGGCGGCGCGAACAATCCGTGGATCGCGGAAATCGGCGACACGACCGGCACGGTGCCCGCCAACAAGAACAACATCAGTGGCGCGTGGCAGGCGGGCTTCTTTATCCGCGTGACGAATAACAACAATACGGCGGCGCTCACGCTGCCGGGGCTGACGCCAACCTCCGGGGCGACGGCGGCGCAGGTGAATACGTTCGTCCAGAATGCCAATACGCTGCCGGCGAGTTCCGTCGGCACGGCTCTCGGAACGGCCGGCATCAACGGCGGCGCACCACTACCGCTGCTCTTTGCACCGGGCGGTGTGGAAGCGAAACTCGCGGACAGGGCGGGCGTCCCGCCGGAATCATCCGACCGGCGGGTCGAGACTCCTCGTTCCATCCTGTCCGATGCGGCGGGCGCAACACTCACCCAGGCCGATCTCGACTCCATCGTTTCCATGGCGACCGCGCGCTGGGCGGCGACTGGATTGACCAGCGAACAGCTTGCCACTTTGCACCGGTTGAAATTCGAGGTCGCCGACCTGCCCGGCTGGTATCTCGGCGATGCCGGCGGCGACCGCATCCGCGTGGACGCCGACGCGGGCGGCAATGGGTGGTTCATCGACCGGACGCCGAATGAGGATGGCGAGTTCGCGGTCGTCCCGGAGGGACATCAGATATTAGCCGGTGGTGAAGCGAGGAACGAGCGCAACCACCGGATTGAATCAAATACGGAACGCACCCCGGCAGGGGTGCTGGAAACCTCCGCCGCCCCTGCCGGGGCGGGATCGCGTTTTATCCCAGGGACCGGTGGTTTCGCTCGCGGACTCGCTTCACCACCGGCTAATTTCCGTAGTCCCTCCGGGACACAAAACGGCCCTCCCGCTGCCGCTACGCGCCGCACCACCGATCCGGCGGGCGCGCCTGCGGGCCGCATTGATCTGCTCACCACGATCCTGCACGAGATGGGCCACGCGCTCGGCCTGTGCGACACCTACGCTGAACAGGATCGCGACAGCCTGATGTATGGCTTTCTCACCAAAGGCGAACGCCGCCTGCCCACGCGCGGCGACGCCGCCGCCGCCACGGTGCTCGGCGGAGCGCCGCACGCGCACCCGCATTTCCTCGGCACACCGCTGACCATCGGCGACCTGCCCGCGGGGAAAACGGTGACGATCACCTACGTCGTCGCGATCAATGCCGGGACGACCGCCATTTCGACTTCCAACCAAGGCACGGTCTCGGGCGGCAACATCGCAAACAAGCTCACCAACGATCCGCAAACCGGTGCCGCAGATGACGCGACGATCACGCCGATCCATCAGCCGCCGGTCGTGACCAACGTCGGCCCATTGACCGTGAACGAGGACGGCGTCCTCACCTTCACCGCGGCGAATTTCACCGGCAGCTACGCCGATCCGAACACGGACGGACTGCTCATCGTGCGCGTCATGTCTCTGCCGGCCAATGGCGTGCTGAAGATCGCTGCGACGAACGTGACCAGCGTGCCGACGGATATTGCGATCGGCAGCATCGGCACGCTCACGTTTGTGCCGAATCCGAACTACAACGGGGCGGCGAGCTTTGGGTGGAGCGCCTCGGATGGCACGCTCTTCGCGGTGGCGGCGGCGACGGTGAACATCACGGTGAACGCGGTGAATGATAAGCCGACTTTCACCGCCGCAAATCCGCCGCCGGTGAATGAGGACGCCCCCGCGCAAACCATCGTCGGCTGGGCGACTTTCAATCCCGGCGCGGCGAACGAAGCGGGGCAGGCGGTGCTCGCTTACGCGGTAAGCGGTGTCAGCAATGGCGCGCTTTTCTCCAGCCCGCCGAGCGTGGCGAACAACGGGATGCTGACCTACATGACGGCTGCGAATGCGAGCGGCACCTCCACCTTCACCGTGCGCGTGCAGGACAACGGCGGCACGGCGCTGGGCGGCAACGACACGTCGGACCCGCAGACTTTCACCATCACCGTGAACGCGGTGAACGATGCGCCGGTCATCACGGGGCAATCCGCCGTTTCGACCACGGAGAATACCGCGCGGGCAATCGTCTTCGGCGACCTCACCGTGACGGACAGCGACAACCCGTATCCCACCGGCTTCACGCTCACGGCGCAGAACGGCGCGAACTACACGCGCGCCGGCAACACGATCACGCCCGCGCCCGGCTTCGTCGGGACGCTCAGCGTGCCCGTGCAGGTGAACGACGGAGCGGCGAACAGCAACCTCTTCAACCTCGCGCTGACCGTGGACCCGACGCCCGCGAACGCCGCGGTGAGCGGCAGCATCGTGCCCGAGCCGGGCGGCGGCTTCCGCATCGGCTTCCGCGGCAGCCCCGGCGTGAACTATACGATTCAGTTTGCGACGATCCTGCCGCTGTCTCCCGCGCCGATTGCGTGGCAATTCCTCGGCACCGCCACCGCCGACGCCAACGGTCGCTACAGCCTCGTGGACATCCCGCCTGCCAACACGCCGATGCGCTATTACCGCTCCGTGCTGCCGTATCGGAATAACTTCAACGCCAGCCTCGGCACCGCGACCCTGCTCGGCAACGCGACGTGGACGAATCAAGCCGTGCAACTCACCGACGTCCTCGGCGGCCAGACTGGTTCCGTCGTGCTCACCGGCATCGCGCCCGGCCCGGCGTTCAGCGGCTTCACTGCGAAGTTCAACGTCATCATGGGACCGACCAACACAGCGCCCGCGCCCGCCGATGGCATCAGCTTCGCCGTCGGAGACATGGGCGCGGTTGCCTTCGGCGAAAACGGACCCAACACCGCGCACATCCTCACCGTGGCTTTGGACACTTATGAAAACGGCGCAGGCATCCCCGAAGCCCTCGGCATCCGCCTCATCGCGAATGGCACCGTGCTCTCCTACAACGCCACCAATCCCTACACCAACGCG
>JANNWY010000045.1:0-16724 GCA_031409335.1 Chthoniobacteraceae bacterium
CCGATTTTCTACGGGCATGCTGCGCAAAGTTTCAACGAGAAGCCCGATCATCCGGGCAACGTCTATTGGTATCAGGCAGTGCGGGCGAACGAGGTTTTCCAAATGCTCGACGGCAAGCAGCGCGCGGCGGCCCTGCGCAACAAGGGTCGCATGGAGCAGGGTAGCGAAACGGTGCGGTTGAAAGGGAAGGGGGCGGAATTGCCGGGCATCGCGCTGGCGGACTTATCGCAGGATCAGCGCGGCCACGTGCGCAAAGTGATGGCGGATCTGCTTGCTCCCTTCCGCAAGGAAGACTCAGACGAAGCCATCAAGTATATCGAAGCCGCGGGCATCGAGAACCTGCACATGGCATTCTACAAGGATCAGGACATCGGCAACGATGGCGTCTGGGATGTCTGGCAACTGGAAGGTCCAAACATGGTTTGGTATTTCCGCGGCGCCCCGCACGTTCACGTCTGGGTGAATGTGAAGGCGCAGGCTTGAGGCCGGGCGTTGGCGTTTGGCCGCATCGCCGACCGCGGCGCGTGCTTTCGCCAGGCTTTCCCGGGCCAATGAGTCGTCGGGATCGAGCCGCAGCGCGGATTCAAAGTGTGGGATCGCCTCCGCGGCTTTGCCCAGACTCAGCAGCACTGCGCCGAGATTGTTGCATGCCTTGGCGTCGTTCGGGTCGATCTCGATGGCATGGGTGAAGGCGGTTACGGCATCGACGAGTTCGCCGCGTTTCACGAAAAGGGTGCCAAGCGCGTAGTAGGCACGCTGGGTCTTGGGATCGTCAGCGATGGCTTGCCGGAGGTGGGCGAGCGCCTCGTCAATCTTACCCAGCGCATAGAGCGCAACCGCCAACTCTGTCCGGCTTCCCGCATCCTTCGGGTCGCGCTTTAGCAAGGCTTCATTGATGGCCACCTTATCCGCGAGGCCCCATGTGCCGAAGTAGTCGCGCCGCAGGGTTTGCAACTCGGATGGTGTCCTAGTTTCCACCCAAAACCATAGCTCACCCATTTCATCGACACTCTGCAATCCATACTGAACCCGTTTTGGCGGGTGGTTGGGATTGGCAGGATTGTGCGTGGAATTGTCGTAGGTAAAGCGCATCCTCAGGGTTGTTCCTCTTGGGAGGGCGACTGGTTTTACGTATCGGTAGTGTCCCTGCCAGTTGAAGTCCCATTGCTTGATATGGATCAACTCCTGACGGGTTCCATCCGGCAGTTCGGCCCACCCGCGCGCTTCTTTTCCGAGATAGTGCAAATGCGGGGAGAGGCCAATGAGCGTGACGTCGCTGGCCAGTTGGTAGTTGGTAGTTGGTAGTTGGTAGGAGGCTTCGACGGGATGGCTGGCTTCGCCGGCGGGAATATCAATAGTCGCCGGGCGCAGCAGAAGCACAATGTTGGGACGAGTGAGTGGCTGGTCGGTAAAATAGAGGCCGATCCGCGGCTGGACCTGCTCTGGTTTTCCAGTGGATCGCAAGTGCAGTTGCAGCACGAGGTCCGAGCGTTTCTTCAACGGCCATGCCATCCCTTCGGGAACCTCGACAGGATCGTGGCCCGGCTGCCAACTGACAAATCCGCCGGGAGAGCGCGCGCCGCGGCCCGCGAGCATTCCGGGGAAACCCGGGAGGGTTTCGAGGGTTTCGAGTCGGCGTGCATCGCCCGATTCATCGACGAGGACGAAGGCGTGATGCACCGCGGCGCTGTTGCCGGGCTGAAACTCGACCGCCCGCACGAAGCGGTTCGCGGTCGCTTCGTATGCCATCACGAGGTTTCGATAGATGTCCGGTCCATCAGCCGGGAGCGGGAATGCTTTCGGCGGTGTGACGATGATGTCGGGCGGGCCGAGTTTCCAGTCATTGCGAAAGGTCGGTGGCGGAGGCAGATCGCGTTCGGCACCTTCCTTCATGCCAGTTTTCACCCACTGCGCGATCGTGGCGATTTGCCCATCGGTGAGTCGGCGCGCGCCGATGAATTCACTGTGGCCCGGCTCCGGCGGCCATGGCGGCATGGCGGGGACGGCAGTGACCTGGGCGATCGTTTTTGCGTGCTTTTTCGCGTCACGAAATCCGGTCAACGCGAACGGCGCGATGCCGCCGTCGTGATGGCAGCCTGCGCATTTGCTGAAGAAGATGGGTGCGATGTCACGATTGAAGGTAGGGGCTTCCGCGGCGGTGCTTGGTGGTGCGAGGGCGGTGAGCACGACCACGACAGCGGGAAGCAAGCAGGTGAATTTCCAGGGCATGGGTCGGAGGTTCGATGAAGCGGGAATGGGGGACAAATGAAGACGTTTCGGGGAGGAATGTGGCGCACCCCGCGCGGTTTTCGGACACTATATTTACCTAAAATGCCAAACCCTTCCTCGCTTTAATGCGGGATGCGGGTATAGGGATGCATGAAATCAACATACGGTTTTTCGCGCAGAGGTCCCGATCGGGTGGCTGAAGAGCTCGCCTCGGTGCTCTCCAGCAAATCTTCATTCGAATTTAAGTCTCTCTTCACTGTCGTGCATGCGAACTTGAAGGCGCGCAACGCGGCGGGCGGCGGCGAAGAGATGCTGCGGTTGCGTGCTTATGAAAAACTGCAGGCGCTCGTGCAGGCGGGGATCGTGACGAAGAAGGGGAAGGAATACAAAGGCGTGGCGAAGGGGCTGGTGACTTTCATCGCGACGGCGAATGAAATGAATGCGGAGTTTGCGGCGCGGAAGTCGAAGCGTCCGACGGAGACGGAGCCGAGGCACGTGTGGTGATGAGCGCGGCTGCGCCTGAGATTTCCAAAGCCCTGCTGAAGCTCGCGCGGCAGATCGACTCGAGCTGGCTGCCGGACTATGTGGCGGTCGAGCCGGGGGAGGAGTGTTTTGCGGACCGTTGCTTTGACAATGTGGCGGGGATGGTGCGTCGGCGCGGTGGGGAAATGGTGACGGGGTGGAGTCTCCGCGAAGTGCCGACGGCTTTTGTGGAGGGAACTTTTTACGCAGTCTGGCGCGGGCCGGATGGACGCGTGGTGGATGTGACTCCGCGCACGGACGCGCGGACGAGCATTCTCTTTCAGCCGGACTCAAAAACGCGCTGGGACGGCAACGACATCGAGCCGCGACGGATGATGTTGCACGAGCAGGCGTGTTATTGCGGCAGCGGGATGCCTTTCAAGATCTGCCACGGGCTGGCGGATGAGTAGCGCGATTCAGCCCGGTAGTTGCGGAGTTTGAACCACGAAGAGCACGAAGGGGAATCACTTCGATTCCGACTGTCTCTTGTTCTTCAACTTCGTGCTCTTTGGGGTTAAACCCAACCCAGACGCTGCGGCTCAATCCAGCAGGGCGACGGTATTTTTCACGATCTCCGCGAAACCGCGCGGGTCGAGGCTTGCACCACCGACGAGCGCGCCGTCGATGTCGGGCTGGCTCATGAGTTCGGCGGTGTTCGCAGGCTTCACGCTGCCGCCGTATTGGATGCGGATTTTTTCGGCGGTGGCTTTGTCCCAGAGGGCTTCGATGGTTTTGCGGATGAAGGCGTGGGCGGCCTGGGCTTGCTCGGGAGTGGCGGTGCGCCCGGTGCCGATGGCCCAGACGGGTTCGTAGGCGAGGACGACTTCGCCGAGGTCCTTCGTGGAAAGGCCGGCGAGGCTGCCGCGCAGTTGCGTGTCGAGGACTTGCTCGACCTTGCCAGCGTCGCGTTCGGCGAGCGTTTCGCCGATGCAGACGATGGGTTTGAGGGTGGACTCGATGGCGGCGACGACCTTCTTGTTCACGGTCGCGTCGGTCTCGCCGAAAAAGGTGCGCCGCTCGCTGTGGCCGAGCACCACGAAGCGCACGAACAACTCGCGCAGCATGTGCGCGCCGATTTCACCCGTGAAGGCGCCCGATTTTTCCCAATGCATGTTTTGCGCGCCGAGCTTCACGTTTTGCGAATCGTTGAGCCGCTGTGAGACGCGGGCGAGCGCGGTGAAGGCGGGCACGATGACGATGTCGGCGCGTTTTTCGTCGCCGAGTTCGAGCAGGAAGGTGTCGAGGAAAGTGTCCGCCTCACCGACGGTGATGTTCATCTTCCAGTTGGCTGCGATGATTTTTTTAGGCATGGCTTTGGTCCCTTATTTGTCGTTGAGCGCAGCGACTCCGGGGAGCGTTTTGCCTTCGAGCAGTTCCAGCGATGCGCCGCCGCCGGTGGAGGCGTGGGTCACTTTGTCGATGACTCCGAATTTCTTCGCTGCCGTCGCCGTGTCGCCGCCGCCCACGACGCTGATCGCGCCGCCCGCGGTCGCCGCGGCGATGGCTTCGGCCATGGCTTTGCTGCTGCCTGCAAATGCATCGAACTCGAACACGCCGGGAGGCCCGTTCCAGATGATCGTTTTTGCACGACCGATGACCCCGGCAAAAAGCGCGCGGCTCGCCGGGCCGGCGTCGAGGCCTTCCCAGCCAGCCGGGATGCCTTCCTGCTCGGTCGCGGGTTTCGTGTTTGCGTCGGGCGCAAATTTATCCGCGCAGATGAAATCCACGGGGAGATGAATCTTCACGCCTTTCGCGGCAGCCTTGTCGAAAAGCTCCTTCGCGATCTCCGCGCCCTTTGCGTCGAACAGGCTGTTCCCGATTTCCATGCCTTCCAGCACTTTTTTGAAAGTGAACGCCATGCCGCCGCCGATGATGATCTCGTTTGCCTTGTCGAGCAGGTTGTTTATCAGCGGGATCTTGTCCGCGATTTTCGCGCCGCCGAGGATGGCGAGCAGCGGCCGCGCGGGGTTATCGAGCACGGCGGCAAAGGCTTCGAGTTCCTTTTGCATCAGGAGCCCGGCGGCTTTCACCGGGAGATCGACGCCGACCACCGAGGAGTGCGCGCGGTGCGCAGTGCCAAAGGCGTCATTCACATACACATCGCCGAGTTTTGTGAGGCTGGCGCGGAAGGCGGCGACCGCCGCGGGGTCCGCGGATTTCTTCGTGCCATCCTCCAGCTTCACCTTGCCTTCTTCCTCGATGTGAAAGCGCAAATTCTCCAGCAGGATCACGCCACCCGGCTTCAGCATCGCGCAGGCCGCCTCGACTTCCGCGCCGACGCAATCATTGAGAAACTGCACCGGCTGGCCGAGCAACTCCGCGAGCGTGTCCGCGATCGGTTTCAGCGAGAGCTTTTCGACACGCTGACCGTCCGGCCTGCCGAGATGGCTGGCGAGCACGACCGAGCCGCCCTTTTCCAGAATATGTTTGATCGTTGGCAGCGCCGCGGCGATGCGCGCGGTGTTGGTGATGGCGCCGGTGGTTTTGTCCTGCGGGACGTTAAAATCGACGCGCACGAAGGCGCGTTTACCGGCGACGTCGATGTCGCGAAGAGAGAGTTTTGGCATGTTGGAAAAGTGAGCGGCAGATGAATCAACGGTGCGGCGGAAAAGACAAGCACTTTGGCCCCTGCCCCTGCTGGAAAACCACTACTGGCCGCCCATCGCCGCTGCGGCGCGGCGATTCATCTCGTCGGGCGGGATGTCTTCGACGTGGGTCGCGAGCGTCCAGCGGTGGCCAAAGGGATCCTTCAGCGTCCCGCTGCGATCACCATAAAACTGATCCTTCACGGGTCGCTCCACGGTCCCGCCCGCGGCGATGGCCTGCTCGAAGCGCGCGTCCACATTTTCCAGGTAGATCATCAGCCAACTCGTCACACCGCCGAGCGTCTCGGGGCTGATCGCGCCCATTTCGGGAAACTCATCCGACATCATCACCCGCGAACCTTCGACGATGAATTCCGCGTGTCCGATCTTTCCGTCGGGGGCCTCCATGCGCAGCGCGATGGTCGCGCCAAATGCGCGTTGGTAGAAATCCAGCGCCGCGGCCCCGTCGTGGACGGTGATGTAGGGCGTCACGGTGTGGTAGCCTTCGGGCAGGTGTCTTGCACTCATGCGCAGGAGCGTCTGCCTTTCCCACCCGCGTGTCGATTTCAGAAAAAATAGAGACGCGCCCGCCGCCGCGATGGGTGGACGGGCGTGTTGAAGATTCTTCCTATTCCTCTTACTGAGGCGGCTGGAGGATAGGCTGGCCACCAGGGCGGGGAGAGCCATCGATACCCCCTGAGTGCCCTGCCAGCAGGCAGACTTGAGCGTGGTCGAGCGCACGATCCCGGTCGCATTTCCGGAGTTTTGCCCGCTCTCCGAGGAGCCCAGAATAGCGCGAAATGGGCGTTGACACATTTTTGGACGCCCGCTGATATGACGCCCGCTTCGGCCTGCGGGAAGGGGCCAGTTTTCATCCTCCTCCATGTCTCAAAAACGAATCAACGTCGCCATCGTCGGGCTCGGTTTTGGCGCCGAATTCATCCCGATCTACCAGCGCCACCCACACGCGAATATGTATGCGATCTGCCAGCGGACGGAGGCAAAGCTCCACGCCGTCGGCGATGCCTTCGACATCGATACGCGCTACACGGATTTCAAAGATGTGCTGAAAGATCCGAACGTCGATCTCGTCCACATCAACTCGCCCATCCCCGATCACGGCTGGCAAACCATCGCTGCGCTAAAGGCTGGCAAAAATGTGGCCTGCACGGTGCCGATGGCTACGAGCATCGCGGAGTGCAAACAGATCGTCGAACTCGTGAAAAAGACCGGGCTAAAATACATGATGGCCGAGACCGTCGTGTATGCGCGCGAGTATCTGTTTATGAAAGAGCTGCTCGATGACGGGAAGCTCGGCAAGCTGCAGTTCGTGCAGGCAAGCCATCAGCAGGATATGGATGGCTGGCCAAACTACTGGCCCGGCCTGCCGCCGATGTGGTACGCCACGCACTGCGTCGGCCCCGTCGCCGGACTCATCGGGCAGTCGGCGGAATACGTGAGCTGCTTTGGCAGTGGCAGCGTCCGGAAGGAACTCTTCAAGCACTATCAGTCGCCCTTCGCAGTCGAGTCGGCGCACATCAAATTTGCAAAGACCGACGTGAGTGCGCGGATCATCCGCAGCCTCTTTGACACCGCGCGGCAGTATCGCGAAAGCATCGACGTGTATGGCGACAAGGCATCCGTCGAGTGGCCGCTGGTCGAGCATCAGCCGCTTATCATGCACACCGCGAAGCTCCCCGAGCCGAGGATTCCGAAAGAACTGAAGTGCCCGGATTTCGCCAAGCGGCTGCCAAAGCCCATCCAGCTCTTCACCACCGGCGGAGTCTATGACGGCACCGGCGAAAAGTCGCACCTCAGCTTCACGCAGGGAGCAGGCCACGGCGGCAGCCACCCACACCTCGCCCACGAAATCATCGACGCCCTCGTCAAAGACCGCGACCCATTCCCCAACGCCAAACAATCTGCCAACTGGACCTGCGTCGGCCTCTGCGCCCACGAATCCGCGCTGAAAGGCGGAGCGATCGTGAAGCTGCCCGCGTTTTCGGTCTAAGTAATTCCCCTCGCGATCCTACTAGCATCCTAACTCCCTGGCGGGTCTGGCCGTCTGGACTAGGACTCAAGAGTCGGACTAAACAACACCAACCAACAACCCAAACACCACCCCACCAAATCCATGTCAGCAAAGACAGAAGGCATCGCACCAAACGCCAGCCGGCTCCTATGGGCCGGATTCATGGCTATTCTCGCAGCAGGCGTCGGCTTCGCCATTCGTGGCGGCATTTTCGACAACTGGGGCAAAGAGTTCGGCTTCACCGCCGCCCAACTCGGAGCCATCGGCGGAGCCGGATTTTCCGGCTTCTGCTTCGGTATCATCATCGGCGGCGTCATCGTCGATAAGATCGGTTACGGAAAACTCGTGGCAGTGGCGCTGCTGTGCCACATCCTGTCCGCGTTCGTAACCTTCGGCGCAAACTCGCCGGACAACGCCTACAACATGCTTTTCTGGGGCATGTTCATTTTCGCGTTTGCCAACGGCACTCTCGAAGCCGTCGCAAATCCACTCGTGGCCACGCTTTTCCCAAAACAGCGCACCCACTACTTGAATATCCTGCACGCCAGTTGGCCCGCAGGCATGATCCTCGGTTCGGTTGCTGGCTGGGTGCTTGATGACAAGATGCAGCTCAACTGGAAGCTCCAGCTCGCTCTCTACCTCGTCCCGACGGTGCTCTACGGCATCATGTTCATGGGTCAAAAGTTCCCGAAATCCGAAGCGGCGGCAAAGGGAGCCAGTTTCTCCGAGATGTTCAAAGCAGTCGGCATTCTCGGTGCGGCGGTCGCGTGTTTCCTGCTCTCGAAATTCTTCGCGGACATCTTCAAGGCATCCGAATCCGCCGACCTCATCGGTTATGCCATCGGTGGAGCTTTGTTGCTCGGCGTAGCGTTTCTCACCAAGTTCTCCATTGGCTCGGTTCTGCTGTTCATCCTGTTCGTTACCCATGCGCTCGTCGGAGCGGTCGAACTTGGAACCGATGGCTGGATTCAAAACATCACTGGCAATCTATTTACATCGGAACAAGGCAAGTATCTCTTCATCTGGACCTCAGTGATTATGTTCGGCCTTCGCTTCTGCGCGCACTTCATTGAGCGCACCCTGAAGGTCTCACCAGTTGGGCTTCTTTTCCTCTGCGCGGTCATTGCCTGCATCGGCCTGAATCTAGCGAGCGGAATGCAGACCTTCGGAGCGGCTCTCGTCGCTCTTGGCATCTACGCGGTCGGCAAGACGTTCTTCTGGCCCACCATGCTCGCCGTCGTCGGCGATCGGTATCCACAAACGGGTGCCGTTGCCATGTCCATCATGGGTGGTATCGGAATGCTCTCCGCCGGTTTGATCGGTGGTCCTGGCCTTGGCTATGCAAAAGATCGTTTCGCCGGTGAAGCGCTAAAATCGAATGACGCCGCTCTCTTTGAAGAGTTCAAAGCGCCGGCACCTTCCAAGTTTCTCAACATCGCGTCCACTGCAGCCGTCGGACTTGATGGAAAGAAACTCGGTGAAGCCAACGATCGTCTCGGAGCGATCCGCAAGGAAATCGAAGCGGCAAAGGGCGATCCAAAAACAGCTCTCGACAAGCTCGATCCCAAGGATCGCGCTGTGATCGAAGCGAGCATAACCGGGGATCGCCGGACCCTGACCGCTGACGCTTGGATTCCCGCGGCCATGGCGGTCATTTACCTTTTGATATTCCTCTATTTCAAAACGATTGGCGGCTACAAACCCGTCCATATTGCTGAGGACTTTACCGGCGGGCAGCCTGGGCCGCATCAGGCTTAACCAGCATCCACCTTTACCTTCAAAGGACCGGGCCAAAAGCCCGGTCCTTTTTGTTTGTAGGAGCGGACGCGGCACGAGACTTGCATCTCGGAACCGCCCGATGCTGCTCACATTGCCCCCTCCCAACTCCGAACTCACTCCCTCCAGCCGCTGGCAGGATCCTGCGATCGTGCATCAATTCCTCGAGAACGTCCGCGAAGCGATTCCGCTCACCATCGAGCAGATCGACATGATGCTGCGCGTCATCGCCGCGGCGCGCGATGACGTGCGCACCTTCCTCGTGCTCGGTTGTGACGACAGCCTGCTGGCTTCCGCGATTCTCGATGAATATCCCAATGCCCGCGGCTTCCTCGTGGATTCCTCGGAATCCGCGGTCATGTCCGCCCGCCGCCATTTGCGCACGCGCGTCGATCGGCTCCGGACCGCGCAGGTCGATCCCGGTGCATCCGATAGTCTGGCGAGCGCTGGCATCGGGGTTTCATTCGATGCGATCGTTTGCGGCCCCGGCGTCCATCTCCCGACGCAAACCGCGAAGCAGTCGCTTTACCGGCAGGCATACCAACTTCTCCGGCCCGAAGGCATCTTCATCAATCTCGAGCACGTCACCAGCGCCACACGCTGGACGGAATCGGAATGGGACGATCGCATGATCGACGTGATTTTTGGCCCGCAACTCAGGATGTCGCCAGGCAGCGGGCGCGTGGATGTGGCGCGCGCTTACTACGCCGGCGTCAGCCGCGATGCGGGAGTCCCCGCGCCGCTCGAAGTGCAGTGCGACTGGCTGACCGCGATCGGGTTTGAGAACGTAGATTGTTTCCTGAAAATGGGCGAGCTGGCGATGTTTGGCGGGCAGCGACCGGCGGGAATGCTTGTGAACGGCAAGTCGTAGATGGTGAATGGTGGACCGTCACCGCGCGGCCATTCACACTTCGCCAATCACTATTCACGCAAACGCCCTCCGCACCTGGCTGCAGCTTCTTCGCGCGCCAAATCTCTTCACTGTTCCCGGCGATCCGCTCGCGGGTTATCTGCTCGCTTGCTACGGCACGGTCGTGCCGCTCATTGCGCTGCCGATTTTCGCCAGCCTGTGTTTTTACGCCGCCGGACTGCTCCTGAATGACCTCGCCGACCTCGCGGAAGATCGCGCGGAACGTCCCACCCGTCCGCTGCCCAGTGGCGGGGCCAGCCGCGGCGCGGTGGTCGCCGCGATGGTCGCGCTCGCCGTCGGCGGGCTCGTGCTCTGCGCCATCGCAGGTTTGTGGCCGCTCGGCGTCGGCGTGGCGCTGTTGATCACGATCGTTACTTACAACCTGGGAATGAAGCGCGTGTCAGTCGTCGGCGCGCTGAATATGGGCGTGTGCCGGGGGCTCAGCCTGCTGCTCGGCGCGACCGTGGTCCCGCATGGCGATCTCACGATTCCGCTAATGGTCCACGGGCGGCTCGATCACCTTGTCGTCGCGTTTCTACTCGTCACGCTGTTCATCGCCGCCGTCACAAATCTCGCGCGCTTTGAAACGAAGACCGCCGCGCCGGGATTTGCGAAGTGGCTGCCCGCCGCTGCCATCGCGGGCGGCATGGTAAATTTCGTGCCGATGGTGAACGGTCCCAATCGCACTTCGACGATCGCGCTATTCCTGCTCGCGTTTTTCACCAGCGCGCAAGTCGCCTGGCAGCTCACGCGCGATCCGAAGCAGCCGCTTCCGCCGATGATCGGCACGCTGATCCGGATGCTGCTCATCATTCAGGCAGCATTCTGCGCGGCGACTGGCGACGTGTTTGGCTCGATCGCCGCGGCCATCCTGATCGTCCTGTGGCCGGTCAGCCGCTCCGTCGGGAAACGTTTCTACGCGAGTTGAATTCGGCAACGCACTTGCCGTCGCCGCGTGTCTGGCGAAACATGCGCGGCTCGCAATGATCGCTCCCGTTTCCGCATTTCCAGACAGCTTTCCCGAAAGGGTGCGCGAGATTTTTTCGCCGAGCGGGCTGCTGGGGACGGCGGATAATTTTGAATTCCGACCCGAGCAGCAGGAGATGGCGGTGGCGGTGGCGCAGGCGATTTCGGAGGAGCGGCATCTTGTCGTCGAGGCGGGGACGGGCGTGGGGAAATCGCTCGCGTACCTGATTCCCGCAGTGCTCTGGGCGCATGAGCAGAAGAAGAAGGCGGTGGTTTCCACCTACACGATCAATCTTCAGGAACAGCTCGTGTACAAGGATCTGCCGATCGTGCAGAAGCTGATGCCGTTTGAGTTTGAGGCGATGCTTTGGAAGGGGCGGCACAATTACCTCTGCCCGCTGCGGCTGGAGCGCGCGCTGAATCACTCGACCGATCTTTTCACGAGCACCGAGCAGGCGGAGCTGAATCGCATCTGGGAATGGGCGCAGACGACGCAGGATGGTTCGCTGTCGGATTTCAAGGTGGAGCCCGACGCGGCGGTGTGGGCGCAGGTGTGCAGCGAGGCGCACATTTGCACCACGAAATCGTGCGGGACGAATCCGAAGTGCGCGTACCAGCGTGCGCGCAAGCGGCTGATTTCCGCGGATGTCGTGGTGATGAATCACACGCTCTTTTTCATGAATCTCGGCGGGCTCGCGGAGCAGGAGGAAAACGCGAGCGGCTACATTTTCGCGAATGATTTTGTGATCTTCGACGAGGCGCACACGGTCGAGCAGGTGGCGGCGAAACAGATCGGGCTCGGCGTTTCGCAATACGGACTGCGGCACGCGCTGCACCGGCTCTACAATCCGAAGACGAAAAAGGGGCTGATGCAGGCGCTGCGGAATGTGGATGGCGTGCGCGAAGTCGCGGGCTTGCTGGAGGAGGCCGATGCGTTTTTCGACAAGCTCGGGGCGCGCGCGGATTTCAAAAAGGGGCGCGAGTTTCGTGTGCGGCAGCCGGACATCGTCGAAGATTCGCTCACGGGGCCGCTGGCGAAATTACAGGCGATCATCGTGCAGAGTGTGCGTGCGATGGAGGACGAGATTTCCAAGGCGGAGCTGCAAGACCTCGGACGCCGCGTGCGCGATGCTCGCGCGGGGATCGCGACGTTTCTGAAACAGGAGGCGGAGGATCACGTCTATTGGATCGAGCGCACGGGGAAGACGCAGAACTTTCACAGCCTGAACGCCGCGCCGATCGACGTGGCGGCGCATTTGAAGGCGCTACTTTTTCGCGAGGATCACTGCTGCGTGATGACGAGCGCGACGCTCTCCGTCGGCAACGAAGCGCTCGCGTATTTCCGCAATCGCGTGGGCGCGGATGAGATCGAGGCGCGGCAGATCGGGAGCCCGTTCGACTACCAGCGGCAGATGAAACTTTTCATCACGAAGAAAATGCCCGACCCGCGCGATGCCGGCTACGAAGCGGCGCTCGCGACGCAGATCGAGCATTTCGTGCAGATGAGCAAAGGCCGCGCGTTCGTGCTTTTCACGAGCTACAAAACGATGAGCGCGATTGCGTCGGCGATGCGCGAGCGGCTGGATGAACTCGATTACAAATTGCTCGTGCAAGGCGAGGGGATGCCGCGCCACCAAATCCTCGCGGAGTTCAAACGCAACGACCGGCATGTGCTCTTCGGCACGGAGAGTTTTTGGAGCGGCGTGGATGTGCCCGGCGAAGCGCTCAGCAACGTGATCATCACGCGCCTGCCTTTCGCAGTGCCCGATCACCCGATGGTCGAGGCGCGGCTGGAACTCATCGAAGCCCACGGCGGCGATCCCTTTTCAGAATACTCGCTACCCGAAGCGATCCTGCGTTTGCGGCAAGGCGTGGGTCGCCTCATCCGCACCAAGCAGGATCAGGGCATCGTCGTAATCCTGGATAATCGCGTGCTGGTGAAAAGCTACGGCAAAGCGTTTCTGCGCGCGCTGCCGGAGTGTCCAGTGGAAGTGGTGTGATCGCGCGTTGAGAAACACAAACGGCCCCGCCGGAAAATCCAGCGGGGCCGTGTCAATCGGGGCGCGGACGCGATTAGAACTTTTTCCGAATGCTCGCGTAGATAAAGCGGCCGGTCGCGTCGCCGGTCGCGGTGTCGTAGCCTTCCGTGAGGTTCGAGAAGGGCGGCTCGACATCGCCGACATTGTCGCATCCCACGGTCAGCCGCGTTCCATTGAGCCATTTCTTCCAGCCGGTGAGCGTGCCGGGCACCATCTCCTTCGAGGCTTTGCCACTGCCGCCTTTGTCCTTGGAATAGTTCGGCAATTCTCCGGCGCTGAAGTTGAATTCATACGACGCCTGCAGATCGAGCGTCGTGAAGCTGCCCACTTTGCGAATCGGCGCGTCTTCGTCGTAAACAATGTCGTCGTACGAGTCGATGTAGTTCACCGTGACACCGAACTCAAATCCGCCCTTTGTGTAGAAGATACTGCCGGTCAGCTTGAAGTCGGGCAACTGGTGGGTATCGGCGAATTCCTCATTCTTGTCGCCAGGCACGATGACGGCCTCATTGCTATTCATCAGCGTGAATTTCGTATCGAGCGTGAACGTGCCGATCCGCGTTTCGAGTGCGTAGTTTACATCCACGTCGAAGCCATCGGTCACGACCGTGCCGAGATTTTGAAACGTCGAGTTGATGTTCGTAATCTCGTCATTCGCGTTGAAGCTCACGTTGCCGATCAGGTTGTTCACTATGTATTGCGCGGAGGGCTGGCTGATGAGGTTCCGCTGCTCAATGCGGAAAAAATCCACCGCAATCGAGAACCCTGGCACAAACGGCGGATCGACGATAAAGCCGAGTGAGTATCCGTAAGAAGTCTCAGGCAGCAGGGCGGGATTCCCGCCCGTGGTGATCGGCACGTCGTTCGTGATGCCGGTGCGCGGATTTCTCACGGTATCGAACGAGCCCACCGAGCTGGTGAAAAGCTGCGGCAGAGACGGCGCGCGGAAGCCTTCCGCATACCCGCCGCGGAAGAGCAGCCCGGTCACCGGTTTCCACGCAAAACCGAACTTGGGCTTCGTGGTGTCGCCGAAATCGCTGTAGTCGTCGATTCGCTGGGCGACGGAGAACTCGAGTTTTTTCACGCCAGGGATGTTCCACTTGTCGCTCGTGACAGGGATGGACAGCTCGTAGAAAAGGCTGCGCACATCGCGATCACCGCTCGATCCGGCGCCGCCGGTCGCCACCACCACGCCTTGCGGAACGCTGAAGCCTTGCGTGAGCGATTCCTCGCGGTATTCGCCGCCGATGGCCAGTTTCACCGGGCCGGCGGGCAGGTCGAACAATTCTCCGCTGGCCTTGAAATCCACGCCGTAGTTGTAGGCGAGGCCATCGTTGCGCGGGCGCACGACCAGGCTGCGGATGGTCGCCCGATTATTGATCCCGAGCCCGTCGCCGAAGACGTTGAGTGCCGTGGCGGGATTGGTGTCGTTCAGCGCGGATTGCGTTTTCGCGACCGAGAGAAACCCCGCATAGCTGTAATCGACGACGTTGGTCTCGGTGTAGAGGAACGCCACTTCAGCGCTCCAGTTTTTCGGCAGGTCTTTGAATTTGAAGCCGCCGAGATAACGATACGAATCGACATCCGTGCGGCTCTTGCGCGGGCCGGCCTCCAGCGCGCGCCAGAGGAATGAAACGTCTTCGCCAAACGGATTGAACGGATTCGTCGCGGGAACGAAAAGCCCGTCGCCCGCGCTGTCTGGTGGCGTCGGTGCGGCGATGGATTCCGTTTGCGTGGCCTGGTAGGAAACCTCGCCGAAGAACTCGAGGCGCGGCGTGATATTGTAGCCAAACGTGGTCAGCGCGCCCCAGCGCTCGGTCTCCGGGATGAGATCGGTGAATCTGTTGAAGTTGAAGCGGTTCCTGAAATTGCCATCCGGCAGCACGCCTGGAATGAAGTAGGTGTTTGGGTTGAAGCCCGGAGCATTCGTGCGCCCGTTGCCGCCGCGCGGGATTGCGGCGACACCATCTGGAAAGGCAGCGGTCGGGTTCAAAAAGATTGTCCCCGGATTCCCGCGCGAGCTGCGCAAATCGTCTCCGGATTGATTCCGGTGATCCGCCGAAAGCGAGAAACCGCGATCCCGGTTCGCGATCGAATTCCGATGATAGTAGTTCGCACCCAGCATCAGGCGGAACTTCTCGTTGGTGAAGCCCGTGAGCAGGTTTTCGCGGACCTCGAAACTGTCCTTGCTCGTCGTGTTGCCGATCTCGCTGTAGATTTCCGAGCCACTGAAGTTTTCCTTCATGATGATGTTCACCACGCCCGCGATGGCATCCGACCCATACACGGCAGACGCGCCCTCTTTCAAAATCTCGATGCGCTCCACTGCCGCGAGCGGGATGCTGTTCAGGTCCACGAAGGCATCGGTGCCATTCTGCGCGAGTGGGAAGGGCGCGACGCGGCGGCCATTGATGAGCACCAGCGTGGCCGAGTCGCCGAGGCCGCGCAGCGAGACGGAAGCGGCACCGGGGGAAAACGAGACGCCGGTGTTCACCGCATCGGTGAAGCCCGCGCTGCTTTGCGGCAGGCGCGTGAGCACTTCGGTGACGGTGCGCGCGCCGGATCGCTCGATCCGTTTGCTGTCATAGACGACGACCGCCTGCGGACCTTCGTAGTCGGAGCGTTTGATGTTCGATCCGGTAATAACGACCGCATCGCCGGTGCCGCTGTCGGCTGGCGAGGTCGTGGCGTCGGGAGCTTGCGCGAGCGCGAGGGGCGCGATCGAGCCGGTGAGGGCGGTGGCGAGCATGATCCCGGTCGCGGTGAACTTCTGAATGGAAGTGCGATTTCTCATGGTTGGTGTCTCCTTGGTTATCGCCGTGGCGCGGTTTCACGCGCGCTGCGGTGAAGTGGATTGGCTTGGTGAGTGACACCCGGACTGACTCGCTGAGTCACTGCGGGCGACGCTCAGAGGGTGATGAGCCGGCGTAAATGGCACAAGCGCAAATTGTAGGAAAAGCGCGGACCGCCGCGCGGTGGCTTTACCGGCTCAACCGCACCCGGCCCGACATCGCGCGACTGAGCGTGAGTTCGTCCGCGTGTTCGAGACCGCCGCCCGCGGGCAGTCCATGCGCGAGCCGTGTTACCGCCACGGGCAACTCGCGGAGTAGGTCCACGAGATAGTTTGCGGTCGCTTCACCTTCCACATCGGCACCGAGCGCGAGGATGATTTCGGTGGGTGGCTGCGTCTTGATGCGATCCATCAGCGCGTCGATGTGAAGGTCTTCGGGGCCGACGTGATCGAGCGGCGCGATGCGGCCGCCGAGCGTGTGGTAGAGGCCGCGGAAAACGCTGGTGCGTTCGAGCGGGAGAATATCGGTGGCCTGTTCGACGACGCAGAGCTGCGTCCGGTCGCGCGTCGCATCCGCGCAGATTTCGCAGAGCGGTTCAGTGGTGAAAAAGCCGCACTGTCCGCACGGGCGGATGCTCGCGGTAACATCGGTGACTGCGCGCGCGATCTCGGCGGGCCGCGCGTCACGCGATTGCATCATCCACAGCGCGATCCGCTCGGCGCTGCGCGGGCCGATGCCGGGCATGCGCTTGAGTTCCGCGATGAGCGTGCGGATGGCCGCGGGATACTCGATGCGCTTCATGTGCGGGAAGTCCCCCAGTTCGATGTCCGATGTTCGATGTTCGACGTTCGATGTTCAGCCCGCCGCAGGCGC
>JANNWY010000046.1:0-15541 GCA_031409335.1 Chthoniobacteraceae bacterium
TCCGGGTCCGCGACCGAATAATAATGGGCCGAATGCTTGAAAAAACGGAGTGATGTTAGGCATACTTACTTACCATTAACCACCCAGCGACATTAGCAGCTTTTTATCCGAAATTGCCCTTAACTTAATGCCATTCGGGTCGGTCCGTGCATATGTGCAAAATATGTGCAAAAGGCATTTTCCCGGAAATGAACAGCACGCGGACCGGCGATGGGTTTCGGGTAGGGTGGGCGTCCCGCCTGGCGGGCCGGGCGTCCCGCGCGCCCCTCTGAAGTCTCGGGGCGACCCCCGCTTTCTCCGGGGGGGAGGGGTTCCGCGATACGCAGCACCCGGCAGGGGGGACGCCCACCCTACCCAAAGACCCATCGCCCGTTTCGGCCACGGTCGCTCTGATTTCGAGCGGTGGGATGAATCGAGTGGAAAGGGTTCGGGCCGTGCATGTGTGCAAAAAATCCAAAGCCTGTCATGTTGAGCGAAGTCCAAACACCTCTTACTTTTCCCCGCGCCTCACCTTCGCCCGCGCGGAGATGCGAGACGTCTTTCGGCTTCGCTCAAGATAACAGGCTTTTTCGAGGCGCTTCGCTTCGGGGTTCCGAGGGGAAAGGGTCGGTCCGAAGAGCCGCGAAGAACGGGGTCGATGCGTGAATCGTGAGTTTTCAGGTCGGTGGGCGTCGATAGGTGCCCGGCGGCTGGATGGGCGAAGCGCAGCTTCGGGAAGCGGCACTTCCCAAGTGGAGCATGGGTGCGAGTAAAACCGGTTTCATCGCCACCGCGCTTGAGCTTCGCGCGGAGGGCGTGCTACGTTCCGCACCATGAGCACAGTGACTGAAATCGAAGCTGCATTGCCGACGCTTTCCGCAGAGGAATTGCGCCGCATCGAAGCGGCTGTGCATCGTGCCCAGCACCAGCAACGCAGCCCTGCGGGCAGCGGCGCACCGAAATTTCACGACCTCGATTCGCTCATCGGATCGTGGCGGGAGGATGCGGAGTTCGATGCGGCGATCCGCGCTTTCGAGCAGGTGGACGAGGCGATGTGGAAATGAACGTTGCCCTCGACACGAACGCATACAGCGACTTTATGCGTGGCGTGCCGGAGCGGGTTCAGGTCCTCCAGTCGGCAGAGCACATCCATTTGCCGCTCATCGTGCTCGGCGAGCTCCGCGCCGGCTTTGCCGCTGGCAGCCGGGAGGAAGAGAATCTCGAAGCTCTACGGACGTTTCTCGCGAGCCCGCGCGTGTCAGTTCTGTCTCCCGACGAGGCGACGACCGGGCACTACGCCCGGATTTTCGTCAGTCTCCGCAGAAAAGGCGTCGCCATTCCGACGAATGATCTGTGGATTGCGGCCCTCGCGCTGCAATTCGATCTCGACTTGTGCAGCTCCGATGCGCACTTCGATGACCTTGAGGGACTGCGGCTTTGCTAGCCCAGCCCTCGTGAATCGCTCGCAGCTCGCGGGGAAAGGGGTCCGTGCATGTGTGCAAAAAATCCAAAGGCCATCATGTTGAGCGAAGTCGAAACACCTCTTACTTTCCCCGCCCCTCGCCTTCGCCCGCGCGGAGATGCGAGAGGTCTTTCGGCTTCGCTCAAGATGACAGGCTTTTTCCAGGCGCTTCGCTTCGGGGTTCCGTCGGCTGACGCATTCTCGGCGGTTCGCCCAGCGGGCAGTGCGTAGTAGTTTCAGAGCCTCTCAACGACTGTGAAAAAAGGCCGGTCCATAGCCTCACGCAAAGCACGCCACGGTCGCAAAGGGATGAAAAGCAGGGAGCCTGGCGACCTTTGCGCCGTTGGCGTGAGCACTTTTTTTCACCGCCTCAAAGGTAGCGGCTGGCTGGACGAAGGGAGGCGATTTCCGGGGCTGCCTTGGCTCGTCCGAAGACCGGCCAAAGGGTTCCAGACACCGGAAAGTCTCCGGCTGGTCTCGGAAAACGATCTTCCAAGGCGGAAAAATCGCGCGCTGTCATTTGGAAGATGCGGGGTTTGGCTACGACCTTCTTGAAGCAAAATACGGTGGCGAGTCTTTGGAGAAATCGCGCGTCGGCGCGCTCAGGTCTGGGCGTGAGGAACGAGATGCAGCAATTCGGCAAGCCGCGCGCCGAGCCGCGCAAATTCGGCATCGCTCAAGCGGCCGAGGCGCCGCTCGAAGCGGGGCGGCGACACCGGCTGCACCTGCTGGAAGATGGAAGGCGCCAGGCTGGAGAAATGGCTTGGGCAGGGCGAATTCCCAGCGATTGCCACGGAGGGCAGTGGTGTGCGGAACGATGACGATGAGGGCGAGTTCATCGGGTTCCGGGTAGTCGCTCAGGATAAGACACGGGCGAATTTTCGCCGCCATGCCGAGATCGACTAGCCAGATTTCACTGGGTGCCGGAGGGGCCATCCTCCGCCTCCAGCGCATCAAGCATCACAAACCGCGCGTCGGCCCGGCGGTCGCAATCGGCGAGAACCGCAGTTTCTTCATCCGCAAAATCGAACAATTGCCGCGCTAGCTCACGCCGCTCGTCGCGTTTCAATTTCGGCAATTCTTGGACGATTTCAGCAAGACTCATGCGGTGGAACTTATCTTCACAGCCTTCGGCTGGCGAACGAAAAGCCTGATCGTGAGCCGGTGCCTCACTCCGCCTTGCTGAGGCCCGGATTGTCCTTCTCCACACCGTTGTTCCAATACGCCTGCATCTCCTCCTTCGTCGGCATCTTTAGCGGGCGCACGATGCGGAAGCCGAGGAATTGCGCGTCGGTGTGATACCAGATGCTCTTGGGCAATTGCGGGTCTTGAATCTTCCAGCTTTTGTCGGAGGCGCGTCGGGCGGCGGCGCGTAGTTTCTCCGGTTTGTCATCATCCCACGAACCGCCGCGGGCGCTGTGTGGATAAGGCTTCGTCGCCTTGTTCCACGGATTCGCGGCGGGTGCGTTGGCGTAAAACGCGGGGTCGTACTGGTCGAGCGTCCATTCCAGCACGTTGCCGAGGATGTCGTGGAGGCCCCAAGGATTCGGTTTCTTCTTGCCCACTTTCTGATACTTGAAATCCGCATTCTTTCCCCACCAACAGTAGTCGCTCATCTCCTTCGGATCATCGCCCCAAAAGTACGCCGTCGTCGTCCCGGCGCGCGCCGCGTATTCCCACTCGGCCTCGGTCGGCAGGCGGTAAAAGTGGCCCGTCTTCGCGCTCAGCCACTGGCAGAATTTGTTCGCCGAATGCTGCGTCATCGAGATCGCCGGGAAGCCATCCTTCCCCATGCCAAAGCTCATCTCCACGTAAGGCTGCGTCGGGCGTGTCACCGCGTCGGTGAGCGCATTCAGGGAAGCCTCGAGCTGCTTCGCCTCGCGGGTTTTTTTCTCCTCGTTCGGATACATGAAAAGCTCGAACGCATTCCACGTCGTCTCGAATTTCTGCATCCAGAAAGGCGCGATCTCCACGTCGCGCTGCGGGCCTTCATCGGAATCCACGCCCTCGGGCCAGCCGCGCTTTTTCCGCTCCTTCTCCTGCTCCGTCGGCGGCATCCCCACGACCCCGCGACCCTTCTCGCTGTCGGGACTTCCCATTTTGAATTTCCCCGCCGGAATCGGCAGCATCTCGAAATCCACATCGGTGCCGGGAATCGTCGTGGTGTAAGCCTTCATCTCGCCCGGCTCCTTTTCCTTCGTCGTCGCGCCGATCCGGTCCGCGATATTCGCGACGATCAGCGCCTCGGCTCCGGCGTTCGAGGCGACTTCCTTTTTTCGCCCGATCAGCTTCGAGTTTTCCGGCCACTTCGCGCCTTCGTTGATCCATGTTTTCAAAGTCTCCGTTTCCACCTTTGCCAAACGCTCCAACGCGCCGGTCGCCTTGTTCTTTGGCGGCATCACTTTCTTCGCGTCATCCGGCAACACGGTGGTCGTGTAGAGTTTGCTCTTCTCGGCGTCGCCCGCGACGATCGTGTTCTTCGCCTCGGTGGCAGTTTCGCGGCTGGAGAGATCGAGGTCCGTATGGCCTTCCTCATAGTCGGTCGCTTTCGGGTTGTGGCAGCGGACGCAGTTGAATTCGAGGATCGGCTTCACGTCCTTTTCAAAATCGACTGCGGCAAAGGCGGGCGCGGCGAGGAGCGCGGCGAGGAGCGCGGCGGTGAGAGCTAGAATGGAATGGCGGTTCATCATTGGAAAATACGATGTGATGGGATGGCGTCGGATGCGTCAATCCCGTTGGCGGAAAATTCCAAGAGCCAGAATCCAAACTCCAACGAAATCTCGCGACTGAAACCGGGCGCGCGCTGCTCGGATTGAAACACAGAGGCACAGAGAACACGGAGATTCACAGAGAGGGGATTTCGTTTTCCAAACCTTTGTGAACCTCCGTGCTCTCTGTGCCTCCGTGTTTAAGAAAGGCGCGCAGCAGCTACACACCGATATCCTCATTCCACAGCTCCGGTTTCTCGCGGATGAATTTCTCCATCATCGCGACGCACTCCGGCAGATCGAGATCGATCACTTCGATGCCATGCTCGCGCATAAATTCCGGCGCGCCGGGAAACGTCCGGCTCTCCCCGACGATCACCTTTTTTATCCCAAACTGCACCGCCGCCCCCGCGCAGAAATAACACGGCATCAGCGTCGAGTAGAGCGTGCAGCCGCGATAGGAGCCGATGCGGCCCGCATTGCGCAGGCAGTCCGTCTCCGCGTGCGTCATCGGGTCGTCGTCCTGCACGCGTTTGTTGTGACCGGAGGCGAGCAGCTTCCCGTCCCGCATCAATGAAGAGCCGATCGGGATTCCGCCCTCGGCCAGTCCCTGCCGCGCTTCGTCGATCGCGGCCTGCATGAATGGGTCGATGTTTGACATGGGCCGACCATGAGGAGGATCAGCGCTTGGGAAAAGCACGGAGTGGGTTCTCGACACGATGGATTGTCGGCGAAAAAGGAAAGGCGACCGGTCCGTGTGCAACGTTGCTGAAGCCAGCGAGCGCGGTTCGATCTGCAACTTGCCCGATGCGTTTTATTTGTTCATAATTCACGCATGAAGCCCCCCGTTCTCCCCAAACGTTTTCGTTCGCTCTCTCGTGCCGCCATTTTCGCGTTGCTCGGCCTCCCGTTGCACGCGGCAACCGTCACTTGGGATAACAGCGCGGCCACCAATGCGTGGTCCACGCCGGCGAATTGGGACACGAATGTGGAGCCGTTGGCGGCGGACGATGTGGTGCTGGCGGCGGGGCTCGGGGCGACGCTGAATTTGCTCGCGGGGGAGAATGCGAAGTCGCTGCAATTCGATGCGATTTACACGCTCACCGGTGGCGGGCTGACGCTGGCGAGCGCGAGCACGATCGGGGTGCTGCTCGGGCAGGTGGCGACGATTTCCACTCCGCTCACGATCACGGGCGGGACGACGAAGACGGGCGATGGCGTGCTCACTTTGAGCGGGACGAATACTTTCACCGGCGGGATCATCGTGAGCGCGGGGACACTGCGCGTCTCGCATGCGAGCGCGCTCGGCGCGGCGACGAATGTGGCGACGGTGAACGCGGGGGCGGTTTTGGAAGTGACGAGCACCATCACGTTGGATCGCGCGATCACGCTGAACAATGGCGGCACCGTGGCTGGCAGCGGCGCGGCGATCAGCAACGGGAAGATCACCATCGATGCGCTGGCAACGGCGGTGACGCTCGGCACGGTCGCAAGCGGCGATCTCTTTACGGTCGGCAATGGGGCGAACGATCTCACGGGCGGGACGGCGGCGACGACGATCAACGTGGCCGGGCCGGGCACGGTGCGGCTCGGGGCGGCGAGCGATTTCGACGGGTCGTGGATGATCCCGACCGGCGCGCGGCTCGAACTTGGGGCGACCGCGGCGCTCGGCGATACGGCCAGCTCGGGCGTGACGCTCGCGGGCGGGACGCTCGTGCCGCGCCTGAATACGGCGACGACTTTCACCGGGCCGACGAATCTCACGATGACGGCGAATTCGCTGATCGTGTCGGATCGCAGCAGCACGGGCAGCGGGGTGGCGCACACGCTCGGCACGCTGGCCATCGGCACGAATACGCTCACCGTCACGCCGGGTGCGAACGTGAATAGCGGCGTGGGCGGGATCGTTTTGGGAAGTGTGACGCTGAGCGGGAATCCGACTTTTGCCGTAGGCAATTCGGGGAACGCGGGGGCGAAGCTGACGACGGGCGCGCTGCTCGGCGGCGGCGTGGCGCGGACGATCACGAAGACGGGCACGGGCGATCTCGCGCTCACGGGCGGGGCGACGGATTTGCTCGCGGGCTCGCAAGTGAATGTGAGCGGCGGGGGAAATCTGGACCTGCTCTTCCCGGCGCTCGGCGCGGGTGCATCGGTCGCGGTTTCCGATGCGCAGCATCCGCTCGGTGCGGCGTCGTTCGCGATGACGGGCGGCACATTGAATCTCCTCGCCGATGGCGACAACACGGCTGCGGCGCAGACCTTCGTGCTCGCAAACGGGCTCACACTTTCTGGCACAACCGTCGTCGATCCCGCGCGGCGGAGCGGCACGGGGAATACGACGAAGACCTTCGAGTTGCCCACGCTCACGCTCGGCGCGGGCGCGGTGGTCGGGATCGGTGGCGCGAACACTTACGGCCTGCGCGTGAGCGGCGCGACGACGTTGCTCGGAAACGCGACGCTGCAAGGCACGGCGCTGGCGACCCGCTCGGGCGCGCTCACTTTGAATGGCGCGATCGGCGACGGCGGCGGCGGTTTCGCGCTCTCGATCGCGGGCGGCACGAGCGTTCTCAATCTCACGCTGAATGCCGTGAGCACTTACAGCGGCGGCACGAATGTGAGCGGCAGCACCGTGACGCTGAATGCCGCGAATGCGCTGGGCTCTGGCGGACTGGTGCAAAGCGGCGGCACGCTCACGGCGAATACGACCGGCGCGATCAACGGTGCCGTTTCGTTGAGCAGCGGCTCGCTGACGCTCAATGCGGCAAACGCCATCGGCGGAGCCATCGTCATCAGCGGCGGCACCTTGCGGGCGAACGGCACCGCCGCGATCCAAACCAACCCCGTCTCGCTCAACGGCGGCACGCTGGATCTGCGGACAAATGTGGTGGCCACTTTCACCACTGGCACATTCACGCTCGGCGGCGACGCGACGATGAATTTCGCGAACAACGGCAGCGGTACCAATTTCACACCCACCTTCGGCAGCGCGCTCAATATCGCTGGCAATCGCACGCTCACCGTAACCAACGCCAATGGCCACACGCCGAACTTTGCGAATATCGCACTTGCTGGCGATCTGACGCTCAGTTCGGGGATCGCGGTGAGCGTGCAGGCCATCTCGCAAGACGCCACACCGCGGCGCTTCATCAAGGCAGGCGCGGGCACGACGACGCTGACCGGCGCGGGCACTTTCACCGGCGGCGCGGAAGTGCTCGCGGGCATTCTTTCCATCAACGATACGACCGCGCTCGGCACGAGCGTGCTTACGGTCGGCGACACCTCCGGCGTGGCGACGGCGCAGGTGCTGCTCGGCGTCGGTCCGAGTCTGCCGAACGACATCGTGGTGCGCGCGGGCAGCAGCGGCGCGGCCACTTTGCGCACGACGGTGAGCGGGCTGACGTGGGCGGGAAATATCGCGCTGCAACGCACCGGCACGCTCGAAACCACGAGCCTCGCCACTTTCTCCGGCATCCTCAGCGGCGTGGGCAATGTGAACAAAACCGGCAGCGGCGAAATCATCTTCGCCAACGCGGCGAACAGCTTTGGCAGTGGCACGGCGGCGAGCGTGAACATCACCGCGGGCACGCTCACCGTGGACAACGACGGCGCGCTCGGGAATGCGGCGAACGGCGTGACGATCGCTGCGAGCACGACCTTCCGCGCGAATGGCACTTTCACCAGCGCGCGCAACATCACGCCCGGCGCGGCGCTGGCGAATATCGACGTGACGACCGGCAACGCGCTCACGCTCACGACTGGGCTGAGCGGCAACAGCACTTTCACCAAACAGGGGCTCGGCACGCTCGCCTTTGGTCCCGCGGCCACGAGCGCGCGCACTGCCGCGATGACGATCAACGACGGCACGCTGCAACTCGGCGGCGCGACTTCCATCGGCACGGCTTCGCCCATCACCATCGCTGGCGGCACGCTCGATCTGCGCAACGACGCGAACACGAACTACGCGCATCCGCTGACGATCGCGAGCGGCACCAACATCGTGAACGTCGATCGCGCGGTGGGCGGCGCGGCGACAGGCGGAACGCACACGCTCGGCACCGTCGCGCTCAATGCGCAAACGCTCAACACGACCGGCGCGAACGGCTTCGGCCTCGCGCTCGGCGCGGTAGGCACGACGGGCTCGAGCACGCTCAATCACGACGCGCCCGGCGCGCTCAACATCGCCGCGATCAACCTCGGCGGCACGAGCGGCACGCTCACCTTCACGATGGATGGCGACGGCGGCGATGTCTTCGTCGTCGGCTTGATCGAGGATAACGTGACGCCGATTTGGAACTTCGCGAAACGCGGCTCGCACACGCTGCATCTCGGCACCGGCTTTGCCACCGACGGCACCGTCACCATCGCGGATGGCACGCTCGATTTGAACGGCCTGAACGTGGCGCTGCAATCGTCGCTGACCATCGGCGGCGGCGCGCTCGCGACCGCGGCGCAAGTGACGACCGGCACC
Organism: Chthoniobacteraceae bacterium; assembly: GCA_031409335.1. Classification (GTDB taxonomy): domain Bacteria; phylum Verrucomicrobiota; class Verrucomicrobiia; order Chthoniobacterales; family Chthoniobacteraceae; genus JANLQB01. The sequence goes on from JANNWY010000046.1 coordinate 8,618, forward strand.
GGCGCGCTCACGCTCGGCGGCGCGCTCACCTACAGCAGCAACAGCACGCTGCTCGGCGCGAACATCGTCGGAAATCTCGACCTCGGCGCGGCCACGCGGACCTTCACGATCAACGACAGCACCGGTGCCGCAGTGGATCTGAACATCATCGGCCCGATCTCCGGGCCGGCGGGCATCGGCTTTACGAAAGTGGGCGCGGGCACACTGCGGCTCAGCGGCGGGAGCAACACGCTGACCGGCCTGACGACCGTGCAGGCCGGTACGCTTGAACTCAACAAAAACAGCGACGCGATCGGCATCGGCGGCCTCAGCATCAACACCAACTCCAGCACCGCCGCGATCGCGCGGCTGGTCGCCTCGAATCAAATCAACGACGCCGCGGCGGTCGCGATCACGAACACCTCGGGCATCGCGCGGCTGGACCTCGCGGGCTTTTCCGAAACGCTCGGCGCGACCGCGATCACCGCGACCACGACGAGCGGCGCGCTCATCACCACGGGCGCGGCGGGCACGCTCGTGCTCGGCGGCGATCTCACCCTGGCCAACAATGTGAACCTCGCGGGCTTTATCGCGCGGCGCGCGCTCATCACTGGCAGCGGCAGCCTCGGCACGACCACGCTCGACGGCACGCTGGACCTCGGCGGCGCGGTGCGAAATGTGGCCGTCACGAGCACCGTGGTGGGCGCAAATCTGATCAACGCGAACGCGCTGATCGAGACGGTGATCATCAATGGCGGCATCCAGAAGACCGGCCCGCAGACGCTCTTCCTGACGAATCCGGGCAACACGTTTGCCGGTGGCTTGCGGATCGCGCAGGGCGCCGTGTCCGTCACCGCGGACGGCGCCCAGGGCACGGGCACGGTGACGCTGAACAACACCGGCACGGACAGCGCCGCCTTCCAATTGGGCGTCTCGAACCAGACCGTCGCATCGAATATCGTGGTCTCCAACACCGGCACTGGCGAGGCGCGGCTCGACTACTTCGGCGCGCTGGAGACGACGGCTACGTTCAACGGCAGTATCACGCTGAACAGCAATCTCGTGATCCAGCCGTTGCAGGGGAACATGAATGACGGCGAGGTCGGGCTGATGGTTTTCAATGGCGTGATCGACGACGGCGCGGGCACGTTCGGGATCATCAAGAAAGGAGACGGCGGCGCACGGCTGACGAACGCGAACACGTTTGGCGGCGGCCTCTTCATCGAGAAAGGGACGCTCAGCGTCGCGAACGATGCCGCGCTCGGGGCGGCGGCGGTGCCAGTCTCCATCGGCACCGGCGTGCTCCATGCGGAGGGCTCTTTCGCGACGGCCCGCGAGCTGATTTTCACCACGAATGGCAGCGTGCGGGTGGACGGGGGCGATGTGCTCGAACTCACCGGTGCGCTTACGCACGGGGGGAATACGATGGGCTTCTTTGGCAGCGGAACGACGGTCCTGACCGGCACCAGCAGCGGCTTCGGGACGCTGCTCATCGGCCTTTATGCGAGCGAATTTTCGGGCAGCACCTTCGCTCCGAATGTCGGCTACGGCCACGTCGTTTCGGTGCGCGGCGGCTTCACGCTGCCAGTCGGCAATATCTGGCTGCAAAACGGCGGCGTGCTCGAACTCGGCACCGGCAACTTCTCGCGCCCGCTCGGCAATGCTCCGGGTCAGGTGCGCATGGAGACGGCGGGCGGCGCAGGCTTCGCGGCCTTCGGGGCGGATCGCCTGGTGAATCTCGGCGGCCCGGGCGTGACGCTGATCTGGGGCGATCCGGTGACGAAATTCCTGCGCGGGGACACGGGCTTTGGATTTGAAAACAGCGGTGCCCTCATCCTCGGTAGCACGACGGCGACGCACACGGTGACCTTCCAAAACCCGCTCGAGTTCAACAACGGCGACAGCAACTCCGGGCGCACGATCGACGTGCCCGACGGCCCCGCGGCGAAAGAGGCCGTCATCTCCGGCGACCTCTCGCTCACCGGCCCGCCGGGAACGCCGGGAATTTTCCTCGAACTCAACGTGGAAGGCGCGCTCGACATCACCGGCAACATCCGCGGCGTCATCAGCCTCACGATGTTTGCCCCCGGCACGCTCACGCTCACGGGCGCGAATACGTTCACCGGCTTCGTGACGATTGACGGCGGCGGAACGCTCAACGTCACCTCCGACGCGGCGATGGGCGATGCGGGGAATGAGCTGTCGCTTTTCAACAGTTCGACGCTGCAAGCCGGTGCCAACCTGACCATTCATCGCACGATTCAGATCTCCTCGTTTGGCGGTCCGGCCAACATCATCGACACGAATGGCTTCGACGTGCTGCTCGACACCGACAGCGCCGTGGTCGGTGGCGGCGGCGAAGTCGTGGTGCCGGAATTTTTGGAGAAAATCGGGGCCGGCACACTCACCCTGCGCGGCCTCCTGGAAATCGACGGACTGACGACGAGCGCCGGCACGACGAATCTCGAGACGGAGCTGGGTTCGGGCACTTCGATCCTGAATGCGAACGCGGAGACGAACATCACCGTGGACCAGATACTCGAAGAGCTGAACATCGGCCCCGGCGCGACGGTGACCCTCGGAGCCGCCGCGCCCGCGCCGGCTTTCGCCCAGGCCGTCCCCGAGCCGGGTTCATTTGCCCTGCTGCTCCTCGGCGCGCTCGGTCTCGCCGCCCGTCGCCGGCGGGTCTAGCTGTGAACTTTCAAAAGGTCGTCCGCCCGTAGTTCTCGGCTTCGACGGGGCCCAGCGTCACTGCGGCTCGACCCGTGCCCGGGCGTTTCCGCTTTCCGCTTTCCGCTTTCCGGTATCCGTTATTTGCGTCATGCCGCCCGCGTTTTCACCGTCCACTCGCCCGCCGATCCGCATCGTCGCGGAGACTGCGGACTGGCTCGTGGTGGACAAGCCGCCGCATCTCGACGCGCATCCTTCGAAACCGAATGGGCGCTTCACGCTGTGGGACGGGCTGCGCGAATTGCTCGCGTACGAGATTGCGAATGGCGGGCAAGTTTCGCTCATCAACCGGCTCGATCGCGAGACCAGCGGGCTGACGCTGATCGCGAAGCACCGCGAATCGGCCCGCGCTTTGCACATGGAAATGGAGGAGCGCGCTTTTGAAAAAGAGTATCTCGCGCTGGTCTGGGGCTGGCCGGATACGGATGCGTTTGCGGTCGATGCGCCGATTTTGCGGCAGGGCGAGCGGGAGGTTTCGCGGATTTATTTGAAACGCATGGCGCATCCCGATGGCGCGGAAGCGTTCACGGCGATCCGCGTCGAGCAGCGGTTCGTCGATCGCGCGGGTGGGCGGTTTTCCCTGGTCCGCGCACTGCCGAAAACGGGGCGGACGCATCAGATTCGGATTCACCTGGCACACGCCGGATTGCCGATCGTGGGGGATAAAATCTACGGGCCGGATGAAGGATGTTATCTCGAATTCATCGACACGGGCTGGACTCCCGCGCTGGCCGCCCGGCTGCTGCTGCCGCGGCATGGGCTTCACTCTACCGTGATGCGCCTTCCTGCGCGCGGGCTCGCGTGGGATTCGCCGCTGGCACCCGATCTCGCGGCATGGATCGGGGAGAATTTGCTCGCGGCGCGCTAGGCGCGCCAAGTATAACCGCGGTCACATGAAGGTCATCGCAAAGTGTCACAACTATACTGGCTGCGTCCTCGCGTATCGCGGGGACAAAATCGAACTCGACCCCAGCGCGGCGCTGGTCTGCCCGGAATGCGGCAAGGCCGTGGTGATGGCGAAGTCGTCGAATGCGTGGATGAAAGTGACGCTGCTGCTTTCGCTCGGCGTCGTGCTGCTCGGCGCGGTGCTCGCGATTTTTGTCTATCCGCTGCTCAAGCGGGCAGGGGCGGACAAGACGGATGATGAGCCCACGCCGCCACCGCCTCCTGCCCAGGGCGATGCAAAGCCTGCTGTCACAAAACCGCCGGTCGTATCCGCTCCACCTGCCGAACCACCGCCCAAAGCGGTGGCGGTGACGTTCGACCCGGATGAAAATCGCCCGGAAAATAAATCAGTGAAATCAGAAGTGCTCACGCGGATCGATTTGATGCCCAACATTACCAAGACGAACCGGGAGAGGCTATACATCAGCGTGGAACGCGCGCGGCAGATGGGCAAAGTCGTGACGATTCCGTTCGGCTCCGGCGGATCGGGGGTGAGCAGCGGGGACGTGGAGATTTTGAAGAACACTCTCGAATCGCCCGAACTGAAAAAATTGCGCGATGATCCGACGCTGGTCTTTGTGATCCTCGGCTATGCGGACTCAAAGGGGGACGACAAGAAAAATATCGCGATCTCGCAGAGCCGCGCGGACAGCATCAACGCCGTGATGAAAAACAAATGCGGCGTGCAAAACGTGATGCATGCCGTGGCGATGGGCAGTTCGAAGCTGCTCGATGCGCAAAATTTTGAAAAGAATCGGATCGTGGAAGTGTGGGCGGTGCTGCCCTGAGATGGGGCGGTTTGAGTGTTGAAAGTTGAGTGTTGAGAGACACGCGCGCCAAGCTCTCCAGTCCCTCAACTTTCCGCCAATGCCCGCCCATCTCGTCGTCCTCAGCGGTCTGCCTCCGAGGGCGGTCGCGCTGCCCGAGGGTTCGATCGTGGCGGGCCGCGCGCCGGAGGTGGATTTTCCGCTGGCGCATGTCGAGATTTCGCGCCGGCACTGCCGCTTCACCTGCGAAGGCGAAGTCTGCACCGTCACCGACCTCGGCAGTGTTTGCGGCACCACGGTGAATGGGACGCGGATCGAAGATTCCGTCGCGCTGAAATCGGGCGATCGCATTGGCATCGGGCCCGTTGTGATTGCCTTTGGAACCGGCGAGCCGCCACTCATCGAGGAAGGCGCCGCCGGAACGGTCATGGCGAGAATGCTCGTGATGGGCAAGCCGGCGGATCGCATCGCGGTCGCGAAGGAAATGGTGATCGGTCGCGATCCGCGCGTGGATGTCGTGCTCACCGATCCCGGCGTGTCGCGGCGTCATGCGTGCGTGCGCCCCGTGCCGGGCGGCGGTTGTGTGGTGGCGGATTTGGAAAGCAGCGGCGGTTCGTTCATCAACGGGCTGCGCTTTGACGAGCGTCCGCTCACGGTCGGCGACCGGCTGCAAATCGGGCCGTTCTTTTTTCAATACGACGGCGAATCGCTCGCGCTCGTGAACAACGCGTCGGGCGGCTCGCTGAGCGTCGTCGGTGTGTGCAATCGCACCGCAACACTCACGATTCTCGACGACTTCACGTTCACGATTCCGCCGTCGCGTTTCGTCGGAATCATCGGGCCGAGCGGCGCGGGAAAGTCGTCGCTGCTGCACGCCATCGCGGGTCTGCGCTCGCCGACCGTGGGCGTGGTGCTGGTGGATGGCGTCAATGTTTACGACGCGAATGCCGCGCCATCGTTTGGCTTCGTGCCGCAGGATGACATCGTCCATCCCGAATTGACGGTGATCGAGGCGCTGCGCTTCAGCGCGCTGCTGCGGCTGCCGCGCGCGACGCCGCGGCTCGAGATGGAGAAACTGATCGCGCAAACGCTCGATCAACTCCGGCTCGCGCAGCGTGCGAACAATCCGATCACCCGCCTCTCCGGCGGCCAGCGCAAGCGCGTCAGCGTCGGCGTCGAGTTGCTCGCGAAGCCCTCCATCCTTTTCCTCGACGAGCCCACTTCCGGCCTCGATCCCGCCACGGAATTTCAGATCATGGAATTGCTGCGCGATCTCGCGGACACCGGCTGCACTATCGTCTGCACCACGCACGTCATGGAAAACGCGTATCTGATGGACCAGATGATGGTGCTCGTGAGCGGATGCCTCGCGTTTCAGGGCTCGCCGCAGGAAGCGCGCGACTATTTCGACGTGTCGAAACTCTCCGCGCTTTACGATCGCCTCGACGAGCGGCCCGCGAAAACGTGGCAGCAGGATTTTCGCGAAAAATTCCCAGACCGCACCACCCCCGCCAGCGAGACGCGCCCAGCTGCCGCACCGCGCCCCGGCCCGCGCCGCCGCTTCGCCCTGCCGATCCTGCTTCACCGGCAGTGGGCCATCCTGCGCTCCGACTGGCGAAACTTTCTGATCCTGCTCGGCCAGCCCGTCATCATCGCGGCGCTGGTCTGCTGGGTGTCGAATGAGCGCGCGCTCATCATGTTCTTCGCCTACCTCGCGACGCTTTGGTTTGGCTGTAGCAATGCCGCGCAGGAGATCGTGAAGGAAATCGCGATCTACCGGCGCGAACGGCTCATTGGCATCGGCGCGCATTCCTATCTCATCGCCAAATTCCATTTCCTGATTGTCCTTTCGTGTTTCCAAGCCTTCGTCATCTACGGCTGCGTGTTGTGGTTTGAAGGCGGACGCGATGGCTCGGTGTCCTGGCAAATCATGGCACTGGTCGGCAGCGCCATCGCCGGCGTAGGCATCGGCAGTGCCATCTCCGCGCTCGCGCGTTCGGTGATGCAGGCAGTGATGATCGTGCCGCTCGTGCTCATCCCGCTGATCATTTTCTCCGGCTACACCGTGACACCTTCAGCCATGGAGGAAGCGTCCCCGAAGGTGCTTGCCGTGGCAAAGCTAACGCCCACATTTTCCGCGCAGACGGTGATGGATACGAGCTTCCTCTGGCAGCGCGAACTTGAAGGCGAACTCATGCGCGACCACGGCCAGTCGCTCCGCAACCTCGACCCGGAACGTGAACTCAGCACCGGCGATACCTATGCCAGGGCAAAGCCTGCCTGGTATGCGCTGCTGGGTCACGGATGGTGGCTGGCTGGCAGCTATCTCACCGCATGGCTTGCCTTGCGGAAGAAGGAACGACGCTAACAGCCTGTTGAAAAACCTTCCAACAAGGCAGAGCTAGAAGGATAGATTGAGGCAATATGTTTGAGCGACGCGAAGACAGCGAAAAACAAAAAGAACTCTGGGTGCTTGCAGGAGAGTTACCCGAAGCCACGCCCG
>JANNWY010000047.1:0-2514 GCA_031409335.1 Chthoniobacteraceae bacterium
CGTCTCGTGCTCCCCGATTTCATACACCGGCACGATGTTCGGGTGATGCAGGTTCGCGGCCGCGTGTGCCTCGCGCTGAAACATCCGCAGCGATTCCTTCCCCGCGAGTTCGCCGGCGAGGATCATCTTCACCGCCACCTCCCGCCCGAGACTGATCTGCCGCGCGCGATAGACGATCCCCATTCCACCGCGCGCGATTTCCTCCAGCAACTCGTAGTCGCCGAAACTGCGCACCTGATGCGGATCGAGCAGCGCGTCGCTTTCCACGTCATCGCCCGGCAGCCCGAAGCTGCTCCCGAGGCTCAGCAGACACCGCGGGCACTGCCCACCCACCAACCCCGTGCCGCAAACGAGGCACGCAGGCGCTGGCGCTGGTTTTTGGTCAGTAAAATTCGGCGGCGGCATCGGCGTTCAGGAAGTTCTTAACCATCCGGCGTCATTCCTTTCAAAAAATCACGCAAATCCCGGCGCACCGGACACCGCATCCCTCAGATCCGCGGTCCACCTTTCCACCGGCTATAAGCCGGCAGACTCCTGAAGCTTCCCCTGCTCACGCGAACACCTGTTGGATCTGACTCCCTCAAGATCGGGCGAAGTGCGGCAACACGTCCGCGGGTGGAGTGAAGTCAACCGGTCGATCGTGGCCCTTTTGCATCGCGGGGATGAGCGGGCTGGTGCCGTAGGGCTGATCGAAGAAATGTAGTCTTGTGCCCCATCCTTTTCCATCGGCAAGGCTCGACATTCCCCCCCCGTTCTCCAGCAGGATGATGACCATGAATCCTGAGCCGCACGGCTGTGAAATCACGGGCCCGTCCCTGCCGGGCACGGCGGAGGAACTGTTGCCGTTGGTTTATGGTGAATTGCGCCGACTGGCGGCGAGCCGCATGGCGCTGGAGTCGCCGGGAATGACCATTCAGGCCACGGCCCTCGTGCATGAAGCGTGGCTGCGCCTGGAGCGGGAACAAAAAAAGTGCTGGGAAAACCGGGCGCAGTTCTTTGCAGCGGCAGCCGAAGCCATGAGGCGCATTCTCATTGAGCAGGCGCGGCGGCGGGTTGCGGAAAAACGGGGAGCCGGCGCGGCGCATGATCCGCTCACGGATTCCATCATTGAGATCACCGCCAGCAACGAGGAAATCTTCGCGGTGCATGAAGCGCTCGATGCCCTCGCCGCCGAGGACCCACAAGCTGCGGACCTCGTGAAGCTCCGCTTCTTCGCCGGCATGGGAATGCAGGAGGCCGCGACGGCACTGGACCTGCCGCTGCGCTCGGCAGAACGGCTGTGGACCTTTGCCAGGGCACGGCTGCGCAGCGTGATCACGGAGGCCCGTTGAAAATTTTTGCGGAATGTTGGCGGACTTGGGGCCGGTTTCGCGCGCTGGAGTAGAAAAGCATGAATCCGATTTCCCCTTTGCCTGGCCCGCACCCGCGCGACCTCTTTCTCGAGGCGATCGAGAAGCCGACGCCGGCAGAGCGCGCTGCCTTCCTCGACGGTGCCTGCCGGGGCGATGCCGCGCTGCGCCGCGCGGTGGAGGAACTGCTCGCCAATCACCGCGAGGATTCGTTTCTGGAAGCTCCGGCGCTTTCCGTGCCCACGAGCATTGCGCCACCCTCCGAACAGCCCGGTCAGAGGATCGGCCACTACAAGCTTCTCCAGCAGATCGGTGAGGGCGGATTTGGCGTCGTGTGGATGGCCGAGCAGGAGCAGCCGGTGCGGCGGCGCGTGGCTTTGAAGATCATCAAAATGGGCATGGACACCAAGGAGGTGATCGCCCGCTTTGAACAGGAACGGCAGGCGCTCGCGATGATGGATCACCCGAACATTGCCAAGGTTTTCGATGGTGGCGCGACGGAATCGGGGCGGCCGTTTTTTGTCATGGAACTCGTCCGCGGCGTGAAGCTCACGGATTACTGCGACGAACAGGAACTCCCCACGCCGGCGCGCCTCGCGCTGTTCATCCACGTCTGCCAGGCGGTGCAACACGCGCACCAAAAAGGGATCATTCACCGCGACCTCAAGCCATCGAACATTCTCGTGACGATCAACGACGGCGAGGCGGTGCCGAAGGTCATTGATTTCGGCGTGGCCAAGGCCACGCAGGGGCGGCTCACGGAGGCGACGCTCTTCACGCAGTTCCAGCAGATGGTGGGCACGCCGCTCTACATGTCGCCTGAGCAGGCGGAGTTGACCTCCCTCGACATCGACACGCGGAGCGACATCTACAGCCTCGGCGTGCTGCTTTATGAATTGCTCACCGGACGCACGCCGATCGACACCACGACCATCGCGAAGGCGGGCATGGATGAAATCCGGCGCATCATTCGCGAGGTGGATCCGCCGCGACCCTCGGCACGGGTCAAAACGCTCGCCGGTGACGAACTCACGACGACCGCCAAGCGCCGCCACACCGACGCCGCGAAGCTGCCCGGCGCTTTGCGCGGCGATCTCGACTGGATTGTGATGAAGTGCCTCGAGAAAGATCGCAAGCGCCGCTACGACACGGCCAACGCGCTCGC
>JANNWY010000048.1:0-20409 GCA_031409335.1 Chthoniobacteraceae bacterium
AAGCGGAGCCCCCTCGGCAGAACCACCCACAAAGCAGCTCCCGTATTGACCTCAATCCCCGAATCATCCACCACTCTCACACGCCACCCCGCCATAGCTTAATTGCTAGCCACTCTGGCCGGATTCCGGGGTCCACCTCAGTTCTTGCCAATGCGTTCACGCGCGTTGCGTTCCGCGTGGGCGATGCGGATGCGCGTTCGCTGGAAAATGGATTCGCCCATTTTGAAGCCCGCGATTTGCAAAACCTCGAAATCGGCGAGGCGATTTGCCGGATCGAGCGAAGCGATTTCGATTTCAATCTTTCCATTCCCCATCCCGAGCCAGTGGACGAAGACGAAGCGACCAAGGTGCGTGATGAAGTGACTGCGGCGTCATGCGCGAAGTATGCGCGGGCGCGCGTGGACATTGAGGAGGAGTTGCGGCGGAAGTGGCCAACCGACGAACCGCCGCCCAAACCGAAACCGGCATCGCCGGCACCGACACCGAGCGAGCCGCCTATCGTTGCAGCGTCCGAGTCGACGTTAGAAACACCAACGGCTTCGGAAAAGGAATCGATTCCCGCGGTCGAGGTGGTGCCGGAGCCGGAAATGATGAGGGTCGATCCGGTTCCCGCGGTCCCGGAAAGTGTGCCGATTCCGAAGTCACCGCCCGGGCTGGGGCGTGGCGGTCCCGGACATCAACTCATCGTTGCCAATCTGGCTTCCGAAGCGTCGCGCCTCGGGTTCCGCACGTTGAAGGAATGTGTGGTTCCGGGAGGACGGATCGACCTTGTCATCGAACGATCCGATCTTCGGATCGCGATCGAAGTGGCGGCTCACTCCAATACCGCGCAGGAAATCGAAAACCTGCAAAAGTGCGCCGAAGCCAATCCTAATTTTATCGTCTCCATTTCGCCCGACGAAAATGTCCGCGACAACATTGGCAGAGCGGCAGCGCGAACGTTCGATGCCGAAACACAGGCAAAGATCCGCGTCGAATCGCCGGAAAGTTTTGTAATTTGGATGACGGAAGTGGCGGAGAAAAATCCCGAGATCGTCGCACCGGATTCTCCGAAGCCCCGTGTCATCGCCGGCCGGAAAGTGCGGACCCGCCACATGGAAATGTCGGACGAAGAGCGGCAGAAGAAGGAGGCGGAAAAAATTGAGGTCATCGCCGAGCTTCTCCGCGCTCAAATTTCGAAAGACCAAGGCAGGAGCGATTTGGCTTGAACCATTCTTTGATCAAGTCTAAAATGCCAACACGTTTTAACTACGATCCTTATGAAGACATCTTCAAACGACGGCAAGCGGGTTGGCATTTGGATTCGCGTTTCGACCGAAGATCAAGCTCAGGGCGAAAGCCCCGCGCACCACGAATACCGCGCCCGGCGTTACGCTGAATTCAACGGCTGGACGGTGGTCGAAGTGTATGACCTCGCAGGGGTCAGCGGCAAATCGGTTTGGGAACATCCCGAGTGTCAGCGCATGCTCCGCGATTCCAAACGCGGACACATTCAGGGGCTCATTTTTTCCAAACTGGCCCGGTTGGCGCGGAACACTAAGGAACTCCTCGATTTCGCGCAGCATTTCGAGAAATACAAAGCGACCCTGGTTTCCATCGAAGAGAAGATCGACACCAGCACACCAGCAGGACTGCTCTTTTACACGATGCTCGGTGCGATCGCGCAGTGGGAGCGGGAGGAAATTACGTCCCGACTGCGATCCTCGATCGGAGTCCGTGCCAAACTCGGAAAGCCGCTCAACGGCCTTGCTCCGTTCGGCTACAAATGGACGGACAAAAATCTCGTCCTCGTCTCGGTGGAAGCCGCGATTCGGCGCGAAGCGTTCGAGTTGTTCCTCGTCCACAAACGCAAAGGCGTGGTGGCGCGGTTGCTTCAAGAGAAGGGCTACCGCACCCGCAGCGGAAGCGAGATGACGGATGTGCATGTCGATCGGATGCTCCGGTGTTCGAGCGCCAAAGGACTTTACCGCACAAACCTCTATCGGGTGACGACAGCGGACGGTTGGAAGCGGGAGGCGAAACCGGAAAGCGAATGGGGCTCCGTGAAATGTCCCGCCATCGTTTCCGAAGAAACATTCGATCGCGTCGCGGCGATTTTGGAAGAGCAGACCAAGCCCAAACGCAAGCCTGGCAAAAAACCCGTCCACATTTTTGCCGGGCTGCTCAAATGCGGCTGCGGCGGGAAGATGTATGTCTATACGCGCAGCCCGAACTACACCTGCATGAAGTGCAAGAACAAGATCGCCGCCGCGGCGCTGGAGGAGATTTTCACCGGCAGTATCACGGACAATTTGGCGGATACCGCCCAAATCGCCGCCCATCTGGATCGATCGAAATCCAAAATCGCCGAACGCCGGGAGGAAGCAGCCGCCATCAAAGTGCAATGCGAGGCCGTCCGCGCCGAAATGAAAAAGCTCTACGACCTCTACATCGCCGGCGGAATTGGCGTGGAGCAATTCAAAGAACTGAACACCCCGCTTCACGACCGACTCGGCCAGCTCCAGGAAGAATTACCCAAACTCGAAGGCGAAACCGCCGCACTCGAAGTCAGCGAACTTTCCGTCGAAACCATCGCCCTCGAAACCCGCAGCCTCGCCGCCCTCTGGCCAACGCTCGATGCCGGGGGAAAGCAACGCCTCGCCTCCACGCTTTGTTCAGAAATCATTGTTCCCGACAAAGACCCGGATGCACCGATCGAGATCGTCTTCACTCATTCCGCACCCCCAAAGCACGAAGCCCCGATTCATATCGGGGCTGACCCCAAGAAGAACGAAGGCGATTCCACACAGAACTGCTCCGCAGTTTCAAACCGGCTAAATTCCCAACGTCAGCTTGGGCTGGACGATCGAACGCCGTTGGCGTTCCCAGCGCATTCAGGCGATAAAGACTGTGTAAATCGTATCAGATCGCGCCGGAAACGGGTGGCGCAGTTTACGCGGCATTCCCGGCCCTCGCGCTCTTTCACGAAAACTGGCAGCGCGCGCTGTGGCTCGGTCGCCTGACTGGCACCGGCGTGGATGGGACCAACGATCTGGCCCTTTTCGCGGAAACCGGCGCGCGATCAAGCCGCCTGCTGCTCCGCGAAGGGATGTCACTGCTGGGCCGGAAAGTGAAAACATTCACCGCCCTGCCGACGGTGGCCGACTCACCGGACGCACGGCGCTCCGCCAATGAAGCGGGCGAAGTCGTGGCGCTTTTGGATTTCACCGACGGGACCCAGGCCGTGGTAAAACTCACCGTGCCCTGACGGGCTGCGTACAAAAAAATCGGCGTCCCTCTCGCGAAGGACGCCGGAATTTTTTAGCGCCGCAGTTTATCGCAATCCCGTGTCGATGCGCAGCGTGGTGTCCGCAAACCGGCCAGCTTCCACGGTGACTTCCGCAGTCGCGGTGGAACGGCCGATGACGAGCACTGTCGGCTGTCCGACCGGCACGCCGCCGAGGGTTGCGGTCACCTTGAATCTCCCGACTGGCGTGCGCGCCTGGAAACGCCCTTCGCCATTCGTAGCGCCACTCCAGCGGAACGGCGCGCGAGCCGGCACGGCCGGTGCGGCCACGATTTCTTCGACCGTCACCCTCGCACCCACGGCGGGTCTCTCATTCGGTTCCCCCGGGATCGCGACCGGCGCGATCGGCCCATAGAGCACGAGTCCATTGATGCCCTGAACGACCGGCGGCGCCGGCAGGCTGATCGTCACGTCGCTGAATACTCCGGCTGCAACCGTGACCTCGACGGATTTTGTCGCTGGCGGCACGTAGTTCCCGAACGCTGCGGCAGGTGTGGTATTGAGAAGAGTGGCGGTGACACGGAAGCGTCCTTCCGGAGTTTTGACGTTGAACTTGCCCGCGTCATCCGTCCGCCCGTTCCACACAAACAGCGGACGCGTCGGCGGGGCACCGCCCGCAGCCAACTCGACCACGCTGACATAAGCGCCCGCGGCGGGAATCCCGGCTGGCAGCGGATTCGCTGCTTCCGGTGGATTCGGTTTCAGCACCAGTCCATTGATGCCCTGCACGACGACTGGGTCCGGTGCCGGTGCGACTTCGAAGATCGTCACAGCGCCCGGCTTTTTGTCCGCATCGACCACGGCTTCGAGCGAATAAGCGCCGGGGGCCAGCGCGGTGCCGCCGGGTTTCAACGGAATCAAAAGCGTGCGACTCCAGCGCGCGCCTTTCGCGAGTTTGGCATCGGTGATGACGGCCGGTGCGACGATCTCCGCGTCCGACTCCCACACCTGCGCGCCCGCTTTGTTGAAAATTCGGAACGTGAATTTTTTCTCCGCCTTCACCGGATCGGGAAAGCTGAAGTCGATGTCCGACGAACTGCGATTGTAGAGCGAGACACTGGCGGGAAAACTCGACCGCGCCGCGATGTCCGCCGCGGGATCGGCGTCGGCGGGGATGACAAATTTATAGCCGCCGGTCGAAAGAACGGTGTGAAGGCCCGAACCGATCGTCGGGACGGGCGGGACTGGAACGATTTGCGCGACTGCGCGACCGCCGGTGACGGCGAGGGCGCTCACGGCGAGAGCCGCAAGCGTAGATCTGATGAGGGATGGGAGTTTCATCGTGTGTTTGGTTTTGGAGGTTCGATTGTTGCTGAAGTCGGGTGACCGCAAGAGGCGCGGCACACGTATTTCACTTTCCGAGTAAACGTCGCCAACAGGGCTTAGTCGCGAAAAAAATCTCATACCGCCATGACGCGCGGAACTCACTGACGAACGATTCGCGCTTCCTTCGATCCGATTCATCGCGCATTACTCCGCGCCATGTCCCTGCTCTCCGAACCCGCGACTGATCCGCTTCCGCTTTACCGCTACCGCGATGGCATCGTCGCCGTGGACCTGCTGGGAGCGGCAGTGGCGCACTTGGATTTCTTTTCGTGGCTGGGTGAAAACCCATCCACGCTCGGCGCGATCTGCGCGCGCTTTGAAATCCACATTCGCCCGGCGGACGTGATGCTCACGCTTTTCACCGCGATGGGTTTGGTGACGCAGGCCGGCGGCTGTTTCCACCTGACGCTGCGCGCGCGCGAGCATCTCGTCGCGGGATCGCCGTGGAATCTCGGGCCGTACTACGTGTCGATGAAGGATCGTCCGCAGACGCTCGACATGTTGAAAGTGCTGCGCACGGGGAAGCCCGCGAATTGGGGCAGCTACGACGCGCAAGCGTGGGCGCAGGCGATGGAGCGGGCGGATTTTGCGGAGCAATTCACTGCGGCGATGGATTGCCGCGGCGCGCTGCTCGGTCCCGCGCTGGCGAAAAAGGCGGACCTGTCCAATACGACGAAGGTGCTCGATGTCGCGGGCGGCTCGGGGATTTATGCGTGCGCGCTGGTGGTGCGACATCCGCATTTGCGCGCCGCGGTTTTTGAAAAACCACCGGTGGATCGCATCGCCCGCGAAGCGATCGCGAAGCAGGGCTGCACCGATCGCGTCGAAGTGATTGCGGGCGACATGTTCAAGGACGCGTGGCCGCGGGACTTCGATGCGCATTTGATCTCGAACGTGCTGCACGACTGGGATGAAGCGACCGTCCGCGCGCTCTTGAAAAAATCACACGCCGCGCTGACGCCGGGTGGCCGGTTGATCATCCACGACGCGTTCATCAACGCGGAGAAAACCGGCCCGCTGCACGTGGCGGAATATTCAGCGCTGCTGATGCAGATCACCGAGGGCAAATGCTACTCGATCGCGGAAATGCGGACGCTGCTCGCGGGCACCGGATTTGACTGGCAGGAACATCAATCGACCGAGGTCGGCCGCGGCTTCATCGTGGCGCTCAAAGGTTAGCGCCTCCGGCGTGACCGCCGATTTCACAATTCACAATTCGTGAAGACGGGCAGCATCACCCGGCGCATATCCAAACTGCGGATGCGCGCGCAGTCGGTCGAGATCGTCCTCGCTGATGCGTCCGCCGATTTTCCCAAATGCCAGCGGTGCTCCCCGCGTCGAGCGCGCGACTCGATCGAGCCATGCTTTCGGCAGCGAATGTTCGAGTAGATCGGGTGCGTTGGCAGCGATGGTGGTTTGATCCTTCTCGCCAGTGGCGTGGCCGCATCCGACGAAAAATCCGGCGAGGAGCAGGGTCACGCGGACGGCGGTCGAGCGCGTGTAGTTGGTGAGCAGGCAGGGGCGCGTGGGATCGAGGCGGGCGTGCAGCCGCGTGAAATGCGGGAGCGTCCACATGTCGGCGTTGGTCGCGGGAGAATACGGATCGTAAAGGATGGCGTGGGGCGACGGAATCTCCGCGCGGTGCATGACCTCGCCAAAATCGCCGGAATGAAAATGCCACTCAACCTTGCCGACGCGCGCACGTCCCTTTGACAGCAGGGCTTCAATCGCGATCCGGTAAGGGATGAGGTATTCGAGGTCGGCGGCGTGCTGAAGGGCGAATGCGAGCGGCGCGGAGGTACGATCGAAACTGTGGATTTCGATCGGTCGATCGGCGCATGTTTCCAGCACCGCCACTGCATTTGCCGCTGCGCCCAGTCCCACATCCCACACGATGAAAACTTCCTGCGTCACCTTCACGCGCTCGACGAGCTGTGGTCCGCGCACGTGCAGCGCGCGCGCCTCGGCCATCGGGCCGATCACCGGATGAAACGTTTCGCCAAACGTCCGGGACCGCACACTCCGGTCGCCGGATTGCACGGTGACGATCTGAAATTCCTCCGACGTGATGGACATCCGCGGACAGTAACTTCGCATCGGAGAAATCCGCAACGCCATGCACCGGCGTATGGTCTCTAAACCCACACAATTCTTGAACATGACTGAAACTCAAAGTCTGGGCGTTCCGCGCATCGCGCCAGTCATGGTGCTGCCAAATACGCTGCTTTTTCCCGGAGCGCATATGCCACTTTTTATTTTCGAGCAGCGCTACCGGGCGATGCTCGGGTGGGCCTTGGAAAACGATCGCATGTTTTGCCTGGCGCTGATTCGCGAAGGGCGCGGCGACTGGACCTCGCCGGACGATTTTCATCACATCGCGGGGCTCGGCCTCGTGCGTGCGAGCGTCGTCCACGAGGATGCCACTTCACATCTTGTTTTGCAGGGCGTCGCGCGCGTGGAGTTCACAGGATTTTCCCAGACCGAGCCGTTTGTCATCGCGGAGCTTCGTGAAATACCGACCGCGATCTCGTCGCCCGACGAGGCCGTCGCTTTGAATGCCAGCGTTGCGAAACATTGCGCGGTATTGCGCAAACGTGGGTTCGAGATTCCCGAGGAGCTCGACCGGCAGTTCGCAGCGGCTGCCGATGCCGGCGCGCTGTCCGATCTGGTGGCGAATACGATCCTTCGCAACCCATACCGGCGTCAGCGTGTATTCGAAATCGCGGATGCCGCGGCACGGGCTCGCGCGCTGATCAAACACCTGCGCGACGAAATCGCTTAGTGGGTGAACTGCAATTCGGCCAGCCGCCGGTAGGTTCCGCCGTCGCGCGCGATCAATTCCTCGTGCGTGCCACTTTCCGTCACCGCTCCGGCTTCGATCACGTAAATCCGGTCGCATTGCCGGATCGTCGCGAGGCGGTGGGCGACGATGAAGGCGGTGCGGTTTTCGAGCAGCGCGGTGAGGGCGCTCTGGATGAGTTGCTCGCTCTCGCTGTCGAGCGAGCTGGTCGCTTCATCGAGAATCAGGATCGCCGGATCGCGCAGCAGCGCGCGGGCGATGGCGATGCGCTGGCGCTGGCCGCCGCTGAGCTTTACGCCGCGCTCGCCGACGAGCGTGCCGAAGCCTTCGGGAAAGCGGTCGATGAATTCCACGCAATGCGCCCGCACGGCGGCGGCGCGGATTTCTTCGTCGCTCGCGCCGGGGCGGCCGTACGCGATGTTTTCGCGGATGCTGCCGCCGAAGAGCAGCACCTCCTGCGGGACGATCGCCATGTTGCCGCGGATCGCGTGCAGTTCGAACTCCGCGGCGGGCCGGCCGTCGAAAAGGATGCGGCCAGTTTCCGGTTCGTAGAAGCGGAGCAGCAGCGAAACGATCGTCGATTTCCCCGCGCCGCTCGGGCCGACGAGGGCGATGCGTTCGCCGGGTTTCGCTTCGAGGGAAAGCTCGCGCAGCACCGGCATATCCGGCCGCGACGGATAGTGAAACGAGACGCGATCAAACGAAACGCCGCCGCCGAAACGCACTGACGGTTTCGTATCCGAGAGGCGTTCCGGCTCCTCGGCGAGCAGCTCGCGCACGCGCTGGGTCGCACCGAGCGTCTTTTGGATTTGGGAATAAATATCCGCGAATGAACTGACGCTGCCGCCGACAAAGATCGTCGAGAGCACGAAGCGCGTGAGTTCCCCGTGCGTGAGCACGCCGGCCTGCATGAGCCGCGCGCCGTACCACATCACCAGCACGATGCTTCCGAAAATGCCGACGATGATGAATGAGATGAGCCCGGCGCGAAGTATTGCGCTTTTCAAAACGATGGTGAGAAAGCCATCGAGCCCGGCGGCGTAGCGCTTCGACTCGTGCGCTTCGTTGCCGAATGCCTTCACGTTGGCGATGCCTTGCAGCGTTTCCTCCACGATCGTCGCGGTGTCCGCGAGGCGATCCTGCGCGGCGCGCGAGAGCTTGCGGATGCGGCGGCCGAAGAGCACGCCGAGCAGCATCAGCACGGGGAAGGATGAGATCATCACGAGACTCAGCCGCAGCGAAGTCGCGGCGATCAGGGCGGTGCCGCCGACGAGCAGCATCGTCTGGCGGATGGCTTGCGCGAAAGTGAACGTGAGCGTGTCCTGGATTTGCGCGAGGTCATTCGAGAGCCGGCTGGAAAGCTCGCCGACGCGGTGTTCGCCGAAGAAACGCATCGGCAGCGAGATGAGTCGTGAATAGAGATCGCGCCGCAGCGCGACGACCGCACTCTCGCCAACTTTACTGAAGGAGTACGACGAGAAAAATGTGAGCACGGCCTGCGCGGCGAGACTTCCCGCGAGGAAGAGCGCGACGTGATTCACATCGCGCATCCACGGCGGCAGCGTCGGCACTTTTACCGATGGGATCGCGGCATCGAGCAGGTTTCCGACGAGATACGGAAACATGAGGCCGAAGCCCATGCTGACGAATGAAGCGAGCATCGCGGCAACGAAGCGCCCGCGCCAAGGAAGCACGTAGCGGAAGAGGCCCGCGAGTTCGCGGTAGCTGGGCTTGGGTTCGGTGGGCGCGGGCATGGTGGAAAGGAGACGAATACCGCATCAGCGCGGACGCATCCGGCGCTCCCGCGATGCCGCGCCTATTCCTGGGCGATTGGCTTCAACTCGCGAATCCACACGTTGCGAAAGCGCATCGGATTGCCGTGATCCTGGAGCGAGATCGAACCCTTTTCGGGATGCGGTGTGTATTTACCGACCTGCTGGTGCGGGGTCGCGCCGGTGAGCTGCGTGTGGTTTTGCGTGAGCACGCCGTTGTGGAAAATGGTGACGAACGCAGGCTTTTCCAACTGGCCGTCCTTGAAGCGCGGGCCGTTGAAAATGATGTCGTATGTCTGCCACTCGCCGGGTTTGCGGGAGGCGTTCACGAGCGGCGGTGTCTGGCCGTAAATGCCGGTCGCCTGGCCGTCGGGATAGGTGGGATTTTCGTAAGAATCGAGCACCTGGATCTCGTAGCGCCCGTAGAAAAACACGCCGCTGTTGCCGCGGCCCTGGCCGTTGCCTTTTGGCGGCGGCGTGGCGAATTCGATGTGCAACTGCACGTCCGGCCCGAACTCATCGCGCGTGGTCAGCGTGCCCGTGCCGGCGACGACTTCGTAGTATCCGTTCTCCACTTTCCACTTCGCATCCGCATCGCCGTTCTTCCATTTGGAAAGATCGGTGCCGTCGAAAAGCACCACGGCATCGCTAGGCGCATCGACGACCATCTTCTCGGAATTCCACGAGCCCGGCGTCACGATCGGCGGCTGCGGGCGTGTGCCATCGTGGACGTGCCATTTGGTGCCGGGAATCAGCGGCGTGTTTTGGTAGCCGAGCTTGTCCTCAACTGCAGATGCGGAGAACAGCGCGGTGAAGATGCCAACGGTGAGAATGTGCGGAACGAGGGTTTTCATAGGGCGCGAGAATACGCAGACGAACGCGCCGCCGGGAAACAAGAAACGTCAACCTTTCCACAGCTTTCCATCGCGTGAAACGCGCCACCATTTTCCCGCCCACCAGACGGTCGGCGAAAGCCACGCGAGCAGCCAGCAGAGCGTCGCGATGAGATCGGAGATGAGCAGCGTGGAAAACAGGCGCGCGCGCGGAATGGCGATCGTCTTCGCGACAGAGTGAAAGCAAATCCAGCGGGTGATTTGCATCCCGGCGAAACCGGCCAGCGCGATCGGTCGGGGGCCGGGTGTGAGAGCGAGCAGGAGGATTCCTGCCGCGATGCTGTGGGTAAAAATCATCCCGGCAAATCCGGTGGGATCGCCGATGCGATACGTCACCGCGATGCGACGCTGATGCCGCCAGTATGCGCGCCACGTCAGCGGATCGCTTTCCAATGTGGCGACCTGCTGGCTGAGGCGAATCGTCTTCCCGGCTTTTGCCAGAGCGGCACCGAGGCGATTGTCCTCGGCGAGTTCATCCGCAAACGCCGCCCAGCCGCCCACGCTCGCGAGATCGGCGCGGCGCAAACCCGTGCAGGCTCCGAGCGTGAAATTCAGCCGCCCAAATCGCCGCACGAATATCAAGCCTGGCCACAGCGAAAACAGCGTGGACGCGGCATCGAGCGATTGCGCCCAAGTCGGGCCGCCCGCGAAACGGTAGCCGCACGTCATCGCCTCCGCGCCGCTCCCCGCCCACTCGCGGCGGAAAGCATCGAGCCACGCTGCGTCGATCCGCGCTTCCGAATCGCTCAGCACCAAATGCTCGCCACCTGCGGCGGGCTCCATTTGCAGCAACTTGGAAATCTTCGGATTGAGCGCAGCGCCATCGCGACAACGCACGACCGCGATTTTCCGCTCCGCGAATTCCGCCCGCACCGAGTCCGCGATCTCCGCGTCAGCCGATCCGGCGTTGACGCCGAGCACTAATCGGTCGTCCACGCGCAGCGCCTGCGCTAGTTCCGTCAGCTTCTCGCGCAACTCCGGCACGCCCGCCTTGATCGGGCGCAGCAGCGTCAGCGGCGGCGAGTCCGCAGCGGGCAATCGCTCGTTTAGCCAGCCGCCGACACACACCGCCGCAAGCAGCGCGTGGAGGACACTCGCCAGGCAAATCACGCACAAAATTGCGACGATCCAGTTCATGCCTTGCGTGGGAACGGGAGGAGCGGCGAAAACATCGGCATGTCGCGCGAGTGTGCCCGCGCGATCCGCGTTTTGAAAACCCTCATCCTCACCGGCGACGACTTTGGCCGCAGCGCCCGCGTCAATGAAGCCATCGAACGCCACCACGCCGCGGGTGTGCTGACGCAGGCGAGCCTGATGGTGAACGAGCCGCACGCCGCCGCGGCGGTCGAAATCGCGCGACGCCATCCGCAGCTTTGCGTCGGGCTGCATCTCACGCTTTGCGCCGGCCGCGCGTCGCAAGTCTCCGCGCTCACCGGCGCCGCCGGAAATTTCCCGGCATCACCCGCGCGCGCTGGCCTGCGCTACTTCTTTCGCCCTTCGCTGAAGGCCGCGCTCGCCGCCGAGATTCGCGCGCAGTTTGCAAAATTCCGCGACCTCGGTTTAGCGCCGACTTACTGGGATGGCCACACGCACCTGCACCTCCACCCGACGGTCCTCCGCCTCACGCTCCCGATCGCCTGCGAGCACGGCTTCACTTTCACCCGCCTCGTCCGCGAGCCGAAGCCGCGCAGTTTTCTTGGACACCTTTTCGCTGCCCTGAGCGCGCGAGCTCGCCCGCGCTTGATCGCGCACGGCATCGGTTTCGCGGATCAAGTCTGCGGGCTGCGCGAAACGGGCCGCATGACGAATGAAACATTCCGCCGTCTCGTCGCGCAGCCGCGGGAGGGAACGACGGAAATTTATTTCCATCCCGGCGCCGATCCCGAGGAGTTGGAAGCGTGGCCAGTGATCTCCGGGTAGCACGCTCGTCCCGAGCGTTGGCGAAGGCGTCCCGCCTTCGCGGACTTTCAGGACGTGTTTCCCGTGATTGCGCGCTCCAGCCGAAAAGAACGCTGCCGAAAGTTCGTTTCGGCGGGCCGCCGAAACCAACGCTCGGGACGAGCGTGCTACCCGGAAAAGGCTGCGCTACGTGTCCTCTGGCAGTGCCTTGTCCTTTGTCTCCGGCGCGAAGAGGACGGTGATGATGCCAATGAGGAAAATCGCGCACATCACCATCGCGGAGTAGCGATATGGCAGTGGTGATGCGTGGCCGCCAAAAACCTGCACGGTGAGCACCGACGAAAAGAAGCTGCCCGCCGCCGCGGCGAAGCGCCCGATATTGTAGCAAAACGAAATGCCCGTGCTGCGCAGCCGACCGGGAAACAGCTCCGGCAAATAGATCGCGAACCCCGCGAATGGCCCGAGCTGAACCGCACCCATCAGCGGCATCATCCAGTAGGCGTCCTGCGGCGAGTCCATTTTCCAATAGACGAATGCCGTGACGATCAGCGCCGCGGTGAATCCGATGATGAACGCGGGCCTGCGGCCAATCGCGTGCGCCATCCGCGTGAAGAGCCACATTCCCGTCGCGGCTCCGAGCATGTTGAGCAGGTATGCGTAGCTGATCGCCTTTGCTGCCTGCGCTTTCGCCGCCGCCGGATCGAACCCGCTCTTTTCATAGTGCGTTTGAAAAACCGTCTTCTGAAGGTCCACCGCGTATTCGCCGATCGCCCAAAGCCCGACGACACCCGTCGAGGCGATGAGCGCGCCGACGATCAGATTTTTGCGCCAGCGTTTATCCGAAAGCAGACTGACGTATGGCGAAAAAATACTTCCCGTCGGTAGTTTGCCTTCCGCTTTCAGGCGCAGCCACGGCTCGGGTTCCTTCAGTTTTTTGCGGGTGAAAATGATCATCAACGCGGGCAGCGCGCCGATGAGAAACATCCAGCGCCAGCCGTTGTCAGCGGTCAGCGTGCCGGACGCTTGCAGTGCGTCGATACCCATTTTGCAAAAGCCCGCGGTCACGTTGCCGATCGTCGAGAGCACTTGCAGCAGGCCAAGCGATTGCACCCGCGCGCCGCTCGGCACGGTCTCCGCGATGAGCGCCACGGCGAGGCCGAAAACACCGCCGACGCCGAGCCCGGTGAGAAAGCGGTAGATCGTGAAATCCACCTTGCCGACGCTGACGAAGGTGAGGCCGGTGAAGCCCGAATAAATCAGGATCGTCACCATCAGCATCTTCGCGCGGCCATAGCGGTCGCCGAGCGCGCCAAAGATCATCCCGCCCACACCCCAGCCGATGAGGAACCAGGCCGTGACCACCTTTCCAAACGCCTGAATCTCCGGCGCGGTCGCCCCCTTCATCAGCGACGTGAGCGCAGGGATGCGCGCGAGCGAGAAGAGGCGCTGATCGAGGCAGTCGAAAAACCACGCCGCCGACGCGACGATAAAGACGAACCAGTGGTAAGGCGTGAGCAGTTTCCACCAGCGTTGATCGGGGGTTTGCATGGGCGGCGAAGATGGGCGGCACGAACGCGGTGGCCAAGAAAAATTCACTTGGAAAGCGCGACCACCACCGCCGCGGCGATTTCTGATGACTTCGGGATTTTCGCCATCGTAGCATCCGCGTTTCACCCGCAGGCCGCCACGCTCGAAATCGAACCGCCTTTTTCCAAATGTCCCATCTCATCCCACTCGAAGACACCCACGCCGACATCGTCGGCAAAGCCATCCGCGGCCTGAAACTGACCGACGCCGATGTCGCCGCGAAAGCCGGCGTGACCGCCGAAGCGCTGGCCAGTTTAAAGGGCGGCGACTTTGCCGAGACGACCGCGCGCGCCGTCGCGCCGGTACTCGGGATCGGTGCCGATGCGCTGGTCGCGATGGGAAAAAAAGCGTGGCGTCCGCAGCCCGTCTCAGTCGCCGGGCTTGCGTGTTTCAATACGCCGTTCGAGGACATGACCGTGAACAGTTACGTCGTTTTCGATCATGAAACGGGGGATGCCGTCGCATTCGATACCGGCGCGGATTGCAGCGGGATGCTGGAATTTCTCGCGAAGGAAAAGCTCACGCTCAAACTCATCCTGCTCACCCACACGCACGGCGATCACATCCTCGAACTCGACCGCCTCCGGGAAAAAACCGGCGCGCCCGCCTTCGTCGGAAATCGCGAGCCAATCGCCGGCGCGGAGGCATTTGCGGAAGGCCGGGAGTTCCGCTGCGGCGCGCTGCGGATCGAGACGCGGCTGACGTGGGGCCATTCGCCCGGCGGCATCACTTACGTGATTCACGGATTGGAAAAACCGGTCGCGGTCAATGGCGACGCGGTGTTTGCGAGTTCGATGGGTGGCGGCGGCGTTTCGTATGCCGACGCGCTGCGCACGAACCGCGAGCAAATCCTCACCCTTCCCGACGACACCGTGCTGTGCCCCGGCCACGGCCCGCTCACCACGGTCGGTGAGGAAAAAGCGCACAATCCGTTTTTCACTGCCTGACGCGGCGCGGCCCGCTTGCCATCACGGTGCGCGAATCGTCCCGGCCCGAACCGCATGACCTCCACTAAGCTCGTCTTCCTCTCACGGCTCGGCAGTTCCGTGGCGCTGTGGGGCGTGGCGTTGTGGATCATTTTTTCGGGATACGAACTCGGCTTCTTCTTCCTCATCAGCACCCTCGCGCTGGTCGGGCTGTGGGAATATTATGTGATGCTCGATCACAAGAAGCTGCCGAATTTCAAAGTGATCGGGATGCTCAGCGGCGCGGTGCTCGTGTGCGGGAGTTTCTACTATTGCAGCCGCATCGGCCCCGCGCAGAGCTACGACTTTGAAGTGGCCACGCTCGTCTTTTTCATGCTCGTGGTTTTCGCGCGGCAGATGTTTCAAAAGACGCGCGATCTGCTCCCGCTCGAGACGATGGCCTACACGGTTTTCGGGCTGTTTTACGTGCCGTGGCTGTTTTCGTTCGTCACGAAAATCGTCTATCTCATGCCGCGCGACGCCAACGGCGATGTGACCGGCCACATCTACGTGCTGTGGCTCGTGGTGGTCACAAAATTCAGCGACATGGGCGCATACCTCACCGGCTCGCTGATCGGCAAACACCCACTCGTCCCGCACATTTCGCCGAAGAAAACGTGGGAGGGATTTTTCGGCGCGCTGGTGTTTTCGACCGGCGGCGCGTGCGGCGTGCTCGCGCTGCGGCGCGATGAACTTTCGTTCCTGACTTACAACGACGCGATCATCCTCGGCCTCGTGCTCGGCTTCGCGGCGATCATCGGCGACCTCGCGGAGTCGATCGTGAAACGCAGCGCGGACGTGAAGGATTCCGGCAAACTCCTGCCGGGCATCGGCGGTGCGATGGACTTGATCGACTCGATTCTTTTCACGGCTCCGCTGCTGTTCTTTTACCTGCGGTTTGTGGTGAAGGTGGCGTAGTCGGTCCGTTTGATCACACCTGTCGTATCGAGCGGCGAGCGGCGATCTGGGAGCGAGGAAGCGGGCAATTTTCGAGAAGCGACCCAGTTGCCCTGCGGCCGCTCTATTCGACGAAAGATCCAAGATAACTCGCGCGCCATTCGTCATCCCTTGAGAACGGCGGTTTGTCGTTAAAAGAGTAACGCCTTTTCGCTTGCCACCATTTACATCCGCGTTAAAAGATTAACGCAACTACCAGCACCGCCATGCCAAACCCAGCCGAACTCTCCCGCCGCGAACGCCAGATCATGGACGCCGTCTTTGCCCTCGGCGAAGCGACCGTGAACCGGGTCGTCGAAACCATCCCCGATGCGCCGACGCCGATGGCGGTGCGGCGGATGATGCACATCCTCGAAGAGAAGGGTTATCTCAAGCGTCGCGAGGAAGGGCGCGAGGTCGTCTATCTGCCACGCGAGGCGAAGGCGAAGGCCGGGCGCAGCGCGTTCCAGCGGGTGCTCGAAACATTCTTCGGCGGCTCGCTCGAGGATGCGCTCGCCGCGCATCTCGTCGCGCGGAAAGACGGCATGAGTGCCGCGGAGCGTGTTCGGCTCGTGGCGCTGATCGAGCAGACGAGGAAGGAGGGTCGCTGAGATGAATCGCACCATTTTCGGGCTGAGTGCGGCGGTCGCCGCGCTGGCACCGCTCGTGTTTGATTCGGCGCTGAAAGGCGGCGTGCTCCTCGCGGTCGCGGCGCTTTGCGCGCTGGCATTGTGGCGCGCTTCGGCGGCGACACGGCATCTGGTGTGGCTGGTTGCGGTGGTTGCGTTACTCGTGCTGCCGGTGTTGTCGGCGGCATTGCCGCAATGGCGCGTGCTGCCGGATTGGAGGAAGACTTTGCGGTCCGCGGACGCTGCGCCGGTGGTGAGAATCGGGAATGCTTCCTCTGCAACCGCTGCGATCAATGAACTGGCGGCAACGCCGCGCACTGACTCGCCGGCACCAGCCGCTCCCGCCATCACGCTGCCACTCCGCGCACCCGCAGGGGCTGCCGTTTCACCCGGCGCGCCTGACGAGCACGCGCCCACTTTTCGCGATTGGCTGCCGCTCGCCTGGGCCACCGGTTGCGCGCTGCTCGTGATGCGTTTGATCGCCGCGCACCTTTTGCTCCGCCGTGCGGCGCGCAGTTGCGTGGGTTTGGACGACGCGCGCGGCGCAGCCATCACGCCGGCTTTCGCCGCTGCCCGCGCGCAACTCGGCATCCGCCAGCGCGTGACTTTGCTGCTGGATCAAAGACGCACCATCCCCGTCGTGTGGGGCGTCTTTCGCCCACGCTTGATGCTCCCCATCGAGGCGCGTGGGTGGACGGACGACCAGCTCCGCTCCGTCCTCCTGCACGAGTTGGCGCACATCAAACGCCGCGACACGCTCGTCCAGTGGCTCACGCAAATCGCCTGCGCGCTGCATTGGTGGAACCCGCTCGTGTGGCTCGCCGCGTGGCGTCTGCACGCCGAGCGCGAGCGCGCTTGCGACGATCTCGTGCTCGCCAGCGGCGTGCGCCCGTCGGCGTATGCGGAGCATTTGCTCCACGTCGCCACGAAGCTCTCGCCCGCGCGCTGGACGGCAGCCTGCGGCCTCGCGATGGCGCGCAAATCCTCGCTCGAAGGCCGCCTCCTCGCCGTGCTCAGCGAGAAGCTGAACCGCCGCAGCGTGACCTCCGCACTTGCCGCGGCGGCGCTCATCCTTGGCGCAGTCGTCGCCATTCCCATCGCCATGCTCCGCGCGGCCGACGACAAATGGAATCCGCACCAGGTCGCGCATATTGGAACGAACGATTTTTCCGCCTACTGCGTGCATGATGGCAAGGACGCGGCGTTCGTCATCGCGTATCACGGCGACTTCGGCTCGGCGACCGAAGGCTCATCGAACGCGAAGACGCGCACATGGATAGACTCCGGCACGCTCACCGCGAAGAAGCCCAGCATCGCGCTCGGCTTTCACCGCACGCAAGACGCGCCGGGCAAACTCAGCATCACCACCGCGCCCGCCGAAGCTCAGGATCTCTCCAAGCCCGCGCCGCCGCCGCGCGACTTCGGGCAAAAGGAATACGACCTCGCGAAAGGCCGCGTCTTTCTCCTCACCGACAACGGCACGGTGCGCCAGCTCGACATCGCCACGCCCGTCGTGAGCGACCATGAATCCGCGAAAAAACTCGCCGCGCTCATCGCCGCCATCCCTCCCCAGGAGCGCGAGGACATCCTTATGAAACCGAAGCAGAAAGACGCCCGCTCGCTTTACGAAATCTGGCAACGCCACGCCCGTCTAAGTGGCGACATCCCCGGCGCGCTCATTGGCGAACTCGCGGCGGCGGTGAAAGTGTTCATCGGCTACAACCCGACATGGGAGACGGTGCCGAAGCTCAACGAAATGCTCCCGCGTCTCGACGCCACGCACGACTGGAAGGCCGCGGACGCCATCGCGCTGCTCGACGAAGTCGCAGCAGTGAAGGATTCGCCACTCAGCATGGCGATGAGGAGGGGAACGAGCCACACGATTCGCAACGGCGAAAAGTTGCCGGAGAAGTTCGCGGATGCGGCATGGAGCGGCGGTAAGGCGACCGGCTTGCGCGTGGCTTGGGTGCTGGAGCCGGGTGCGGTGGAGCACCGCATCGGTGCGGCGCTGAAGGCGCGGCTGCTGGTCTGGAATCCGGGGGCGGTTCCCGTCATGCTCCAGGTGCCGACGTGGTATCAGGGCGGGGTGAAAGCGACCGATGCGAAAGGTGCGGAGGTCGAAGTCTCCGGCATCTCGTGGA
This sequence comes from Chthoniobacteraceae bacterium, assembly GCA_031409335.1. Classification (GTDB taxonomy): domain Bacteria; phylum Verrucomicrobiota; class Verrucomicrobiia; order Chthoniobacterales; family Chthoniobacteraceae; genus JANLQB01. The sequence continues at coordinate 18,235 of JANNWY010000048.1, forward strand.
CGACAGTTGCGCAGCTTGTCCCGTGTCGCCTCGGTCCGGGCGAATACATCGAAATCTACACACCCGGCATCGGCTTCGGCCCACGCGCGGGCGTGGGGCCGTGGGCCGGGCCGCGCGTCGGCTCGAACGTGCTCGCGAAGCCGGGCGACGACATCACGCTCACGCACAGCCCCGTGCCGCTCGATGGCAGCGAAGTCGGCATGAGTGAGGACGACCCGCACGTCATCGGCCCCGGCTGGTGGCAGGCGCACATCAAAACACGGCTCGCCCGCGAACTCCCGCTGCCGGCAGATGCTGCAGAACGCACGCGCCTGCTCGACCGAGCCGTGCGCGAGCTTTTCTCCGCCGCTCCGACCGCGGAGGAAACAGCGGCCTTTGTCGCGGACACAACGCCGGACGCACTCGACGCGCTGATAAAGCGTCTCGCAGCGCGCGAGGATGTCGTGTCGTTCAGCGGAAAGCTGCCGACCGCCCCGGCAAAGTTCCGCGTGCTCGCCGCCGACCCGGCCGCCGACAAAACGCCGCGTGTCGTGCTCGGCCCTGGCGAGTATCCGTTGAGTGGAGGGACTGCGACGAGCGGTGCCGTGACGCTGAAAATTGTCGGCAGGCCCGTGGGTGACCGCCGCACGAACGAGGCGGGGCTTCTGTTCGTGGACACAGAGGCAACCGGCAGAGTTCCGCTCGACCCTCACAGACTCAATGTCCCCGACGGCTGGGGCACATGGGCCATCGTCTGCCGGCCCGGCGAAGGATTCTTCTACCTGCTGCACAAAGGAACCGTGCGGAAGATTGACTACAGCGCCCCGCGGAAAGTCACCGACACGCCCGCGAACGACCTGCCCGCCGAGTTCCGCGACGAAGTGAAGCGGCAACTCGACATCGCCGGAGTCCCCGACGCGCAGCAGGCGGAGATTTTTGAAAAGCCCGCGCCACCGGCGAAAACACCCGAGCCGAAGACCGGTGCCGTCTCGCCCGAGCCGAAAAACGAATACGCGCTCGCTCATTTCCGGCACTTGCAAAAATACGCTCGTGAGAATGGCGACATCCCCGGCGGGCTCATCGCGTTGCTCGATAGGTCGCTGGGCGTCGGTTTAGTCACGACGCTCGATGCGCTCGTAAAGCGGCTCGACGCCACACGCGACTGGACGGCGAAGGAGACAGCGGAGTTTCTAGATGCCGCCGCAGCGACGAAAGATTGGACCGGCGATGATGGACGGCTCTTGGCGCTGGAAAACTACGACATCGCACAGCACGGCAAGCCGCTCCCGCCGGAACTCGCCTCGCTGCCATGGGGCAAAGCGGATGATGGGCTTCACCCCGCACTCGAAGCAACCGGGCTGCGCGCGGCTTTCACGCTCGAACCCGCCGCCGCCAGCTACGCGCAGGGGTCGCAACTGCCCGTCACCGTTCACTACCACAACTCGGGCACTGCGCCGCTCGTGTTCCCCGTGGGTTTTCGCTCCATGGACCTTGCCGAAGCGCTCGACGGGCAGGGCCGGGATATCCTCACGGCATTGGCGTTTCCAAACGGTGACAACGGCCAGATGAAAGATGGCCCCTCCAAACCAAAATACTCGGTGCGGCTGGAGCCGGGGCACTGGATTTCCGTCCAAGGCGCACGACTCACTATCGCAGCCGGACGCCACACCGATACGCCGGACTCGCACGGCATCGTGATGATGGCACCCACGGATGCGACCGTGAAACTGAAGTGGAGCCCGATGACGGCGACTTCGAACGAAGGCCCCGGAAAAAAACCAACCGAGGGGAAAGTGCGCGTCGCCACGTGCATTGAGCGCGTCTCGCCGATGCCAAAATCCCGCGCCGACCGCGAGAGCCTCATCCGCCGCGTGACGCTCAATCTCACGGGCGAAGAAGCCACCGCCGCCGAAGTCGCCGCATTCATCGCCGACGACGCGCCCGACGCACTCGCGAGGCTCACTGCCCGCTTCCAAGCGCTGCCGCCGCTCGCCCGCTACGCTGGCTGGCTGAGGACGGGCGAGCAGACATTCAAAGTCACGTCCGCCCCCGCAAACTATCGCGGCACCGTGATGACCGCGAACGGCTCGGGACTATACGAGGTGACGGACTCCGTTTTTCTCCAACACTACGGCAAGCACGCAAACCTCGTGTTCATGCCGCCCGCGCCTGTGCGGCATCCGCACACCATCCATG
>JANNWY010000049.1:0-17627 GCA_031409335.1 Chthoniobacteraceae bacterium
CGCGCCGGCTTCTCCTGCGTCGGCAACTCAAACCAGTCGCACAACGCGAGCGCCGCTTCGCGGAGGGAACACCCCTCCTTGCGCGCGACGAAATCCAGAACGTTTCCGCCACCCTTGCAGGTGCCGAAACAATTCCAGCAGTTCTTTTCCAGCGAGACGCGAAACTGCGTCCGGTTCTCTCCCCCATGAAGCGGGCATGGCCCGCTGAGGCTGTTCCCCGTGCGCTTGAAGCTTTCGGCAAGGCCGTAGCGTTCGAGCACCTGGAGCATGGTGACGGCAGCCTTCACCGCCTTGAAGTCCACGAATCGGGACATGGCGTTTTCCTCCTGTGAAGGTTCGATGGGTGGCCGGACGAAATGCCCGGCTGATTCCCATGGGGAATTGTAACGCGGATTACGGTCTTTGTTAAGAGTGCGGCTTGCTCTGCACCGATGTTCGATAAGGGGGCTGTCGTTGGACCGTAGAGCGAATTGAGAGGAAGATTTCGCTTTGCCAAACTGAGCGTTGCAGCCACGGTGTTCAAGTTGCTGGAACTCGGCAAAGCACACGTGCGCTTCCTCCTCCCATTGGAGCCCGTCACGAGCCCAACACCGCTTTTTAGAACCCCATGTATCTGTCTGAAATAAAATTGTGGAACTTCAGGAAGTATGGCTCCGCGACTCCTTTTGATCGCAAGACACCAAATTTAGTCGTTCCGTTCAAGGATGGAGTCAACGTCCTCATCGGAGAGAACGATGCTGGGAAATCAGCGATTGTTGATGCAATCAGATTGGTGCTGGGAGCTCACAGCCTCGATTGGATCAAAGTCACACCGGAGGACTTTTTCACAGGTGCGGATCGTCTCCGCATTGAATTACGCTTTGATGCGCTATCGACTTCGGAGGGAAAAAACTTTACCGAGTGGCTGGACTGGGACGGCGTTGGCGCAGCATCAACGTCTTGGCTTCGCGTATTCTATGAAGTAGTGCAGAAAGATGGACGGCCTTTGCCTTCCGATGTAAAGGCCGGTGCGGACGCGGAAGGACATCAGCTCAACGCAGAAGCCAAGGATTATCTCAGGATCACCTATTTGAAGCCACTGCGGGATGCGAAAGCGGAGCTAGTTCCTCGTCGCAATTCTCGGTTATCGCAGATCTTTCAAGGGCATGAAGCATTCAAGGGAAAGGCGGATACTCACTACCTCGTCGGCTTATTCAGCGACTTCAACAAGGCTGTGACAGCCTATTTCAAGGGCACCGACGCCGCTGGCGAGGTGTTGACAGTAGATCAAAAAGGCAAAGAGTTGAAGGACGCGATCGAAACCTATTTGCGGACCTTCACCGAAGCAACTACATCTATCGACATCGGAGTTGTAGATAACAACGATTTGCGCACGATTCTCGAAACGCTCGGATTGAGCATTCTTGGTTCGGCCAATCCAGGGTTAGGCACATTAAATCGCATGTTTATGGCATCGGAACTGGTGCATGTGAACAAAGTGAACTGGTCCGGTCTGCGGCTGGCGCTGATCGAAGAGTTGGAGGCTCATCTCCATCCTCAAGCCCAAATGAAAGTCGTTGAAGGTCTTCAGAAAACGCACCGCCAACAGATTATCTTAACTTCTCATAGCCCCAATTTGGCTTCAAAGGTTCCGCTGAACAGTCTAATCATGCTAAACGGCAGGCAAGCGTTCCCAATGGGCAAAGCCCCGGACGGTTCATCATATACCAAACTTGAAGATCCAGATCACGAGTTCCTTGAGCGGTTTCTCGACGTTACAAAATCCAACCTATTTTTTGCGAAGGGTGTCTTGATGGTCGAAGGATGGGCGGAAGAGATCCTTCTGCCTGCTCTGGCGTCGAAATTAAAGAGGGAGGGTCTGATTCCATGCGACTTGACCGAAGCAGGAGTCGCCGTGATAAACGTGGGCGGAACATCACAACTGCGCTACGCAAAGATTTTCTGTCGCGCTTATGGAGCGGAAATTGATGTCCCTGTAGCCGTCGTAACGGATGTGGACGTGCCCGTTGGGGAGCTACTCCCACCACCGGTCGGCTCTACAGAAAGCGCTTCATCAAAGCCGACGAGAATCTACTCGCCGCTGGCCCCTGAGGCGGTCGCCTCGGACACAACAACAAAGCTCTGCCACATTCGCCACAAATTTGACTGCCAAAAGGTAAAGGCGTTCGTGGCACCGCAATGGACGCTCGAATATTGTCTTTTCAAGTCATCCAGTCTCTCGATCTATTTCCAAGCCGCAGTGACGGCAGCTCATCCAGATTTTGACACCACAGCGTTTGAAGAACAACTCGGAGCGAAGCTAATTCGCCGGAGCCTTCACAAGGTCGAAATCGCTCAACATCTCGCTCATGCCATATCCGAAGATGCGGCTTTGCCGAACCCGATCATCAAAATCAATCCAGCGGATTCGTCAATCGCGTATCTTGTGGACGCGATAAAGTATGCATGTCGTGCCTGAAATCACTGATACGGACATTGCGCTAGCGGAGAAGATTCTGCTTCCGCCGGGATTCGTATTCGATGATGAGCGCCGCGCTTTCATTCGTCGGCTGGATACTCTGGATTTGCACGCCGTGCCTGGCAGCGGCAAGACAACGGCACTTCTTGCTAAGCTCCTAATACTTGAACGCTCCCTTCCGCTGGACGATGGGGCAGGCATTCTCGTTCTGTCCCACACAAACGCCGCAATCGACGAGGTTCGCCGAAAGCTCGGCCCCTACTGTAGCCAACTCTTCAACTACCCGAACTTCATAGGGACAATCCAAGGCTTTGTTGACCGCTTTCTCGCACTGCCCTTCTACGCGGGGGCTTACAAACGCCAACCGTTGAGGATCGACAATGATCTTTATGGCGAAGTCACGCGTGCGTTTCCACAGGTATTTCTGAAAGATTTTGACTCTGCCGATCAGAACCGCGCGAAGTATTTCCTTCGGGGTAACGTAGAGTGCTGTGCGACATTTCGTTTTCGACTTGAGGAGGGGAAGACAAGGCTGACAAAAGGCATCAATGGACCCGAGCTAAAGATCAAGAAACCAACGCCGAAGACAGATTGGACGGAGTCAGAGAAGCAGAGAGTAGAGAAATGGCTGTTTGAATTCAAAAAGAGCATTTTAAGGCGAGGTATTCTCTGCTTTGACGATGCCTACTACTTGGCCTCTCTTTATCTCGCAAAGCGGCCTAGTGTTTCTGTGATTCTGCGCGAGCGCTTTCGGTATGTGTTCGTCGATGAGATGCAGGATATGGCCCCTCACCAACACGACCTTCTTGAACAGTTGTTCTCTCCGCACTCGTCAGAGAATTGTGGGTATCAGCGGATTGGAGACAGAAACCAAGCGATCCATGATACTTCGAGTAACGACCTCGACTGCTGTTGGATTACACGAAACACGGCTCTAGCGTTCTCCAATAGCTGCCGACTGCCTGCGCAAATTGCCAAAGCTGTCGAACCGTTTGCGCTTCACAGGACATCGGCTTTCCAAATTAACGGTCTTGGAAAATCCAGCATTTCCCCGAAACTTTTGGTGTTTGATGACCATTCTGTATCTCGGGTTATTCCAGAATTCTCAGCCTGTATTCAAAGGGAGATCAATAGCAATCAATTGCCGCCTCTAAGTGAGTGCGTGTTCAAGGTCGTTGGTTGGAATACTGATTGGAATGCCGCCTTTGGAGAGACAGGAGTCGGGAAAAGGCGGGTGATTGACTATTGGCCACAGTTCCAAAAGCGTGATTCTGCAACTCGAAGCGAATACTCAAGTTTATTGAGTTGCCTTCAAGCCGTCAGCGACGGTGCGACATCGCTACGCCCTGCAATGGACGGAGTAATGAACGCTATCCTGAAGTCGCTACGGTTGGAGGGTGTGGTCAATCCAAACACGGACGCTACCTTTACTCGGCCAACATTGTGGCACTATCTCAGGGAGAGCGAAGCGGAGGAGTATGACCGTTGGCGGAGTTCTGTGTATATGTGGACTGTTGCATTAAGGAAGGGACTTCGCGACCAAGTCCACGCTGGGATAAGAGCCGCCGTTCCTGGAATGCTCGCCATCTTTGAGAAGACGCTCAATCTTTCGACTGCTTTCGTAAACGGTGCGGATGTCACTCCCATTGCGGAGCCGCCGCAGGGCGCCGCGGCGAGTAATATGGTCAATCACCATGGATTCGACATTGAAGTAGCAAGCGTTCACAAGGTTAAAGGCCAAACGCACACCGCGACCCTTTACCTCGAAACTGCGTTTTACACGGACGGAAAGGGTGCATCGGCAAAGTCCTATGAATCGCAGCGATTGGCCGCCCAGTTTCTCGGGACTCCGATGAACGGGAATGAGAGACGAGTGAGGGTTAAACAGTCCGCTAAGATGGTTTATGTCGGACTATCAAGACCGACCCATCTTTTGTGCGTAGCCGTCCATGAATCTCACTTTAATCAGTATTTAAGCACGATTGAGGAATCTGGTTGGGAACTTATTCGTATTCAAAGCGAAGGCAATACCGCCGGCTAATATCCAAAGCCAGCAGACCGAGAACGGTGCAAACCACATTCGATCCGACACGGACGGTTAGGCCAAGAGACTCACGAGGTGACTGGTGGTGCTGCGCCAAAGCGGGGCAAGACAGGTCGCAGGTGAGAAGCCCGACGTGATGTGAGTTTGCAAAAAGATGCCGTGACCGCCGGAGACGGCGGAGGCTGCGGTGCGGATGCTTTCGCATCTGCTTTCAATCGACGTGACGGTGAGGACGCGGACGCGCGATATGCCGAATCGGGAACGGTGGATGCCGACTTTCCAAGTCAGGGAGTAGGCGTAGAGTTTTCGCGCGATGGAAGTCGCGTCGTGCTTCGCTCGCTCCACCGGCATCGTCCCGCGGTCGGCTTCCAGGAAGCAGAGGATGCGCTCGCCTTTGTCGCCAGACTCCAGCGCGAAGACGCGATCAGGAATGACGCCGAGCTTTTCATTTCCCGAACCCGTCACCGTCCATTGAAAGGGCGCACGCTCATTGCGCGTCGTGGTGGGGAGTGGGATTTCGTGTTCGATGAGCAGGCGCACGTCTTCGCGCTGCCGACACGCGATTTCCAGCGCCACCATGATGTCGGAAACCATCAGCGCGTGCTCAAGGAAGAGGCGTTTGACGGAGCGGTTGCGTGAAGTCCAGTCCATGCGAGAAAATGGAATGTCGTCCATTCGGCGAAGGTGCGCGGCTCCACGGCTGGCGAGACCGTAGGCGATGCTCCGTGAGCCGCCTTGCTGGTAGTAGTCGATCTGACAGGCCGGGCGCTCCAGGTAGCTGTGTTGGTAGAGCCGTTGCAGACGGCGGAGCACCTGCTGACGGCTGCCGCCCACGAGGTCGGCGATTTGGTGAGAGCGCAAGAAGCGGTGCCGATTCACCATGCGAAGAATTTCCGTGTCGCGCGCGGTCATTTCCATCGAAACAAATTTGTCCACGCGCCGAAAGCGCGGATGGCGGGGGAACGTCATCACCGCATTTTACCATGGAAAACGGGCGGCGGAGTTGTTGCCGAGTCGATTGGGAGCGTGTGGGCATTCGAGCGCGATGCCGCCGGCACCGCGCTTCAACGGGAGTGACGAGCCCGTCGCGCTCGAAGTCGGAGAGCGCACCGTTCGTGAACGCCACGTCGAAGGATTTCGGAGCAGCGTCGCCAGTGAGCGTGCTCAGTGGAAAGCGGGCGCAGGCAAATACTGGGCAGCTTAGCCCTTCGGCTTCAGCTTTTGATACTCCGCTGCGAGTTGGTCGTGTTTCTGTTTCAAAGGCGCGACGTCGGCGGTGGCTTTGTCGGCGAGGGTCCGGGCTTCGGTGGCGGTGGCGGTGGCTTTGGCGATGGCGGCTTCCAGGGCCGGGATCGTTTTTGGGAGGTCGTCCTTGGATGTGACTGCCTTTGTCAGGGTGTCGATGGTCGCGGCGAGGGCGGTCTCGGAGTCTTTGATGATGGCGGGCTGTTTGTCGAGTGTCTGCTGGGCGGTTGCGACGGCGGCGTTTGCGGCGTCGGTGGCGGCTTTGGCTACGGCTTCGGCGTCGGTGTTTCGTTTGACGAGCGATTCGAGTGAAGCGACGGCTTTGCGCGATGATTCGAGCGCGGCCGCGGAATCGGTGGCGGCTTGCTGGGCGTTGGTGGACGCCTCTACGAGCGGCGGGATGGTGGCGTTGGCGTCGGCGAGGGCTTTGGCTTTCGCGGCGTTGTCGGCGGTGGCTTTGCTGGAGGCGTCGGCGCTGACGGTGTTCTCCTGGGCTGCTTTCAGGATGCCTTGGGATTTGACGATTTCAGCGGTAGCGGCGGTGTGGGCTGCGAGCTTTGCAGCGGCATCGGCCTGCTTCGCGGCGAAATCGGCTTTGAGGGTTGGGATGGCGGCATTGGCGGCGTCGAGGGCGAGTTTGGCTTTGGCTGTTGCCTCGGCGCTTGCGGCGATGGTGGCGGGAGAATCGGCGATGGCTTTTTGCGTGGCGGCGAGGTCGGCGATGGCTATGTCGGCGACGGCTTTCAGTCCGTCGGCGTTGGCGAGCGCGGCTTGGGCGGCGGTATCCTTTTTCTCCAGTTCGTCGGCGGCGGCGAAGACTTGAAGGTTGAACTGCGCGGCTTTCCAGCGAGCCACGTTTTTTTCGATTGCGGCGCTTTGGGCGATGGAACCATCCAGGGTTGCTTTCGCTTGCGCGAGCGCGTCGGTGGTGGCTTTCGCCTTGGCCTCGGCGGTTGAAACGGTTTTGATTGCCGCGTCGGCAGTTGCGGCGGCGGCGGTGTAGGCGTCGGTGGTTGCTTTGATTCCGGCTTGGGCGGCGGTCAGCGCGACGGTGGTGTCGGCGAGGGCTTTTTGTGCGGCGGCGTGGGTCGTCTGCGCCGTTGTCGATCCCGTTTGCGCGGCCGCGGTGGCGGCTTCGTCGGCCTTCATTTTCGCTTCGGCGTCGGTCGCGGTTTTCTGGCTGGCGACCGCGGCGGCGGCGGATTGGTCGGCGATGGTTTTGGCTTGGGCGGCGGCTTCGGCGAGGGCGGGGTTGCCGGGTTCGGCATCGGCGGCGGCTTTGGCTTTGGCGAAGGAATCGGCGGAGGCGACCTGCGTGGCTTGGGCGGCGGCAAGGGCTGTTTGCGCTGCTTTTGCGGCGGCTTGGGATTGGGTGAGCGTTTGCTGTGCGGCGGTGAGGGCGGTGGTGGCTGTGTCGAACGCGGCTTTCTTCGGGGGCTCGTCTTTTTGCGCGGCGTCGCGGGCGGCTTGGGCGTTGGCCTGCACTTGTTTCGCGGTGGTGAGCGAGGTCTCGGCAACCTTTGCGGCAGCGGTGGTGTCGGCGGCGGTTTTTTTGGCGGCTTCGAGTGCGGCGGTGGCCTTGGTCATCGCGTCCTGCGCCGCGGTGTGCGCGGCGACCAGGGCGGCATGGGCGGTGGTGAGGGCGGCGAGTTGTTTGGTGTCGGCGTCGAGGCGGGCGGTGAGGGTGGGGGGGTTGGCGTCGAGTTTGCCGATGAGCTTTCCGTCGGCGGCGTTCCACACGCGGACTTCGCCGGTGAAATCGCCGGAAATGACTTTCGTCATGTCGTGCGAAATGGCGGCGGTCATCGCGATGTCGGCATGCGCGTCGAAGGCACGCTGCACGGCACCGGCGGCGTCCCACAGCTTCGTCGTCTTGTCGCGTCCGGTGGAAACGAGCCGTCCGTCGTGGGCGAAACGCACTGACGCGGAGCCGCCGCCGTGAGCGGCCCAGTTCTTCACGCGGCTGCTGTTTTCCAATTCCCACAGCATGATTTGCCCGTCTTCGCCCGTCGTCGCGACGAGCCCGGAGTCATCGCGCCACGCGATGTCGGTGATGCACGCGGTGTGGGCCTTCAACTCGCTGTATTGCTTCGCCGTCGCCGCCTCCCACACATGCACGCCGCCCGCGCGGTCGCCGGTGCAGAGCAGCACGCCGTCAGCACTGAACGCCAGGGCCGTCACCCAGTCGGTGTGTTTCTTGATGGTCTGCAAAAGCTCGCCCGTGGATGTGGAGTAAATGCGGACGAGCTTCGATGGACCGCCGAGCGCGATCTGCGATTGGTCGGGCGAGATGTCCGCGGCGAGCACGCTCTCGAATTCATTGCCGACTTCCGCGATGCGCTTGCCGGTGGTGACGCTGAAGACCACGACCTTGCCGAGCTTCGCGCCGATGCCGCCGCCGGCCATGAGCAACTGCCCGTTCTGGCTGAATTTCAGCACGTAGGGGTAACCCTCGGGAAATGGCAGCACGCCTTCGATGGCGAGCGTGTCGGCGTGGTAAAGAATCACCTGCCTCTGCCCGGCGACCGCAACCAGCGGCGCCCACGGACTCGAGGCGATTGCGGGAATCGCGCCAGCACGCGGAGCAACCACGGGCGGTTCGAGCAAGAGGTCGCCGTTCGGCATCGGCGGCGGGCCGTCGGGCTTTCCACTGGCGACGGTCTTGAGCGACAAATCCATCTTCGGCTTCTTGCTCGCGATGGCCTTGGCGCCGCTGTTTTCCAAAAGACCGCCATCAATCCATTTCTTAATCGTCGCCAGCTCGACGTCGGGGAGCTTCGGTGCCTTCGGCGGCATCTTCAGATCCTCGAGATGATTGATGGCTTTCCACAGCAGGCTGCCATCCGGGTCAGCCGACAGCACAACCTTTCCGCTTCCGCCACCAGCCATGAGGGTATTGAACGACGACGCGTCGAGGTCGCCCTTCTTTTTGTCCGGGTTGTGACAGTTGAGGCAACTGTTCTTGAGGATGGGGAGAACGTGGTCGTCGAATGTGACCTTCGCGTCATCCGCGGCGAACGCGGACACTGCAGTGCCGCAAATGAGCGCGGCCAGGGTGGAGCGAGTGGTTTTGAAGCCAGACGTTTTCTTCATGCGAAACTGCTCAGTGATTGAAGACAAATTCCTTCGCGTTGAGCAGCGCCCAGAACAGATTGTCGAGCGCCTCCTGTTTGTTCGGCTCCGCGTCGATTTGCTTGAGCAGGTCGGCCTTTTCCTCAGCCGTCGGCTTGCGGCTGAAGCAGCGGACATAAAGATCCTCCACGACCTGCTCGGGCGTTTTTCCTTCCTTCAATTGCTTCGCCACCACGCCGCCTTGTGACACGCGGGCGTTCACGGTTTCGCCGAGGAGGAGATGCAGCGCCTGCGAGAGATTCGGCTCCATGATGACTTCGCACGAGCAGACGGTGTCACGCTTGGCGCGGCCGAACGTGGTGAGGAAATACGTGTTCACATTGCCGTCAGCGATTTGCACCGCACGCGCGCCGAGCGGCAGTCCCTGGAATTTATTCTTCGTCTCAGTGACCTGCGAAATCGTGTCGAGCAGCACCTCCGCGCGGATGCGGCGGATGCCGGCGTGTGTGTAGTTTTTCGTGTCGAGTTTGTTCGTCTCGTTGGGCTGCGAGGAGAGCTGGTAAGTGCGCGACTTGCAGATGTCGGCGACGAGCTTTTTGAAGTCGTAGTTGTATTCCGTGAACCGCTTCGCGAGTTCGTCGAGCAGCTCCGGGTTCGCGGCAGGATTGCTGATGCGCACGTCGTCCACCGGCTCGATGATACCGCGACCGAGGAAGTGCGCCCAGACGATGTTCACGAGGTTGCGCGCGAAGTAGGGATTCTTCGGCGATGCCAGCCACTCGGCGAGCACCGCGCGACGGTCCTTGCCCGCGACATCGGGGACTTCCGCCCCGAGAAATTTCGGTGGCATCGCGCGTCCGCCGACCAGGTGCGCGACCTCGCCTCCGCCGGAGTTGAAGATGATGCGCTCACCCGGATCCTCGGCGGCCTTGCGGCCGATCTGGCTGAAGAAAGCCGCGAAGCTGTAGTAGTCGTCCATTGTCCAACGGTCGAACGGATGGTTGTGGCACTGCGCGCATTGCATCCGCATGCCCATGAAAACCTGCGCGGTGTTCTCGGCGATTTTCAGCGTCTCCTGCTCGACCTGATAGTAGTTGGTCGAGGGATTGTTGAAGCTGCCGCCGCTCGCGGAGAGGAGGTCGCGCACGATCTCGTTCATCGGCACATTCTTCGACAGCTTCTCGTTCAGCCAATTGAAATACAGCAGCGTCGCCTTGTAGCTCATCTTCACATTTCCATCGCTGCGGATTTTCAGCAGCTCGGAGAATTTCATCACCCACATCTCGATGAACTCCTTCCGCCCGAGCAGTTCGTCCACGAGCTTGTCGCGCTTCTTCGCATCGGCATCGGCGATGAAACGGTCGCTCTCCTCGCGCGTTGGCAGCACCCCGGCGATGTCGAGCGTCGCGCGGCGGATGAACACTTCATCGCTGCACAGCTCCGACGGCGTGAGGCGCAGCTTCTTGTGTTTGTTGAAGACGAGCGCGTCCACGTAGTTGTTTTCGGGAACGTTCGGCCACGCGTAAGGCACGTCCTTCGGGATGACGATGACCTGCGAGCCGACGGTGAACGTCGCGAAGCGCGCCATGACGAAGGCCTCGCCGCGCTGGCCGGCGGTCACGCGGCCATCGCGGTCAATCTTCGCGGAGGTGTCGTTGTTCGAGAGGAAGAGGCAGAGGTTCGTCACATCGCGCATCGAGCCATCGGAATACGTGGCGCGCACGGTCATGCGTTGCGTGACGCCTTCGCCTTCGAGCACGGCCTGCTTCGGCAGGATTTCCATCGAGACGGGTTTGATGACGTCGGGCGGATCGTTCGGCACGCCTGCCGCCAGCCAGCGGACGAGCGTCTCGTATTCCGGATCGCCCTTTTTGAAAAGCTCGCCGCCGGTGTGGTTCACCGCGTTGATGCTCTTGAGCACCATCAGCGACTCTTCCGGCAGCGCGAGGTTCGTGCGGCGCGCGGCCATCTCGCGGGTGATGCGATAGTGGTCGCCATCGGGGTCAAAGCCGAAGAGCGAAAGGCGGAAGCCATCCTTGCCACGCGCCGCGCCGTGGCACGAGCCGGTATTGCAGCCGACGCGCATGAAGACGGGTGTCACGTCGTTCTTGAAGCTGACGGGCCGCTCCTTCGCGGCGTCCTTCACGCTGACGGGGACGCTGAGCGACTTGTCCTCGAAATCGATTTTCAACTCCGTGGCACCGTCGGCGGCGGGCGTGATGAGGCCGTCGTTCATTTTCACCAGCGCGGGATTGGCGAAGGTGAATTTTGCCTCGGCGGTGATGTCGCGGGTGACGCCGTCGCTGTAGGTCGCCTGCACGACCATGCTCTGGCGGTCGCGCGCGTGGAGAAGCGCCACGGAGTCCGGGAAGACCTCGACCTTCGCGAGCGTGCGCTCGGCAAACGCGGGTGCGGCGACGGCGAGCATCGCGAAAAGAAACGAAAGAATGCGCGGATACATATTCATGATTCGACAGACACGGGCGCTGCTACTTCCTCGCAGCGCGGGCTTCGCTGGCTTCGAGGCGCAGCTTTTCGAGACGGGTGAGCGGGTTCGCTGGTGCGGCGGGTGCGGCTGGCGGAGCAGCGGGCGCGGCAGCCGCGACGACGGCCGGCGGCGGTGCGGGCGCGTTCGGCTTTGGCGCGGGCGGCTCGTCAATGCGCAGCACGCCGCCCCCGCCGACGTTGTGAACGATGGGCTCGCCGTCCTTCATCACGATGACCTGGCAGAAGAGCGACTTGTGCTGCCCGACCGGCGCGTCGGTTGCGAGCGCAGCGTTGAACGTCACGTCCGCGCTCGCCTTCGTGATGGGCAGTGGATTTTTTTCAATCGTCACCTTTGGCGGCAGTCCGGTGAGCTGCACCTGCGCTTCGCCGTCGAATGGCTGCAATTGCTGAATCTTGCAAAGCACGCCCGCAGGTTTGCCCTGCTCGCCTGCTGACATCGGAATCTGCATCGTCAGGAATGGCGCGGAGACGTTGAGCGTGGCGAGCTGCGAGGAACTCCACACGGCGCCCTTGCCCGCATCGCTCAGGGCGAGAATGGCGATTTTCCAAGCGCGGATCGCGGCATCGCCGTTCGCGTTCACCGGATACAGCGCCTCGGTCTGGCCTTCGGGAATGACGACTTCATTCGCCGAGCCGACGCCCGGCGGATTCCACAACATGCGCAGGGTGATGGGCGCCTTGAAGCCCTCTTTGCGCTCGGCGACGACCTTGAGGTTCATCGAGCCGCTTTGCACGAGCGGCACCTTCGGCTCGACGATGCTGATTTTGAACGGAAGCTCCTCGGTCACGGCGACGGCCATGCGGTCCACCGACTGACGGTAATAGACGGTGGCGTTCGGCGGACCGTAGATGAGCTCGAGCGTCTGGTTGAAGCCGCCGGTGATGTCCTGGTTCTGCACGTTCTGCCCGGCGAGTGGGATGAGCTTTGCGGCAACCGGGGCGTCGGCAGCGGCTTCAAACACGGCGACCACGTCGTTGACATTCCCCGCGATGGTATCGCAGGCCAGCGTCACGCCCGCGGCCAGTTCCGGTGCAGCGACCGTCACGTCGCCAGCGAAATCCGCGCGCCCTACTCGGATGAGCGTCGCGAAGCGATTGCCGCGCGAGACGGAGACTGTGTTGCGTTCCTGGCTGTTGCGCGCGAACTCCGGAATGCCCAGCGACAGACTCGCGGTCACCGGCTTGAACTCGACGCGATAGACATATTCCGGACCGCCTTTGCCGAGGTGGTCGCGCACGGCCACGAGATACTCGCCATCCGCCGGCGCGGCCCAGCGCACCTGGCTGTCCGGTCCGCCCGCGTCGTCGTTGTCGGCGATCTGCGCGCCGTCGCCTTTGTGAATCGTGAGCACGGAATCCAGCGGCGAACGCACGCCGCGTGCGACGCAGCGCACATCGAACGTCTGCCCCGCCTTTGCCGTGAAGCGGAAGAAATCAATGTCGCCCGCCTTTTCGATGATGCCGTTGAACGCGAGCGGAAGTGCCGCGTCAGTCTTCGTCGCTTCGGCGGCGGCGTTGTTCGGCTCGACTTCGAGCACGTTGCCAAACGGCATCACGCGCAACTTGTTCGGCGACGGCACAGACTGCCCATCCTGCGCGAAGTAGTAGTCAAAATCGCCCGTCTTTTCCGGCAGTTTGATTTTCTGCGTCACCGGCCCGCGCACATCGCCGAGCAGCTTCACCTCGATTTCCTCGCCCACTTTTCCGCCCGCCGGATATGGCATCAACGGCCGCGGTGCCTCGCCGACGTGCAGGCAATAGCGGCTGCCGCCGTTGCCCGCATAGCTGCTCTCGCGCACGGCGATGACATACGTGCCGTCCTCGGGCGCGATGATCGATGCCACCGGATCCTGCAGCGCAAGGGCGGAGTCGTCGCAGACTGCGAGCTCGAAACGCTTCATGTCGAGAATCGCCACGTAGCAATCCACGAGCGCCGACCCGAGCCGCATCGCTTCGACCTCCGCGGTGATGCGCTGGCCCTTCTTCGCCTCGACCAGATAGTAATCAATGTCCTCATTGTCTGCGATGCCATGGACGCTCGTGTTCAGCGCCACTTTCTGCGGCGCGGCGAAATCGTTGTTCGGCTCCTTTTCATCCACCACCGGATATTGCCCGACGGAAAGCGTCGCCGCCTCGCTGATGCCGCCCGCCGTCCGCACGCGCACGATGTGCGTGCCGAGCCGCGCGGTCGGGTCGAGCTTGAGCTTCACCTTGAGCTGCGCGGGATTCGCGCCGTCCATCGAGACGACCGAGATGCCCGGTTCGTAGAAAAGGATTTCCTGCGCGTCGTTTAGCCGCGCGCCGTTAAACAGCGCCTCCGCCTCCGTCCCGCGCTGGATGCTCCGTGGCGTGACGATGGAGAGGTTTGGCGATGCGGCGTGCAGCAGCGCCGTGCAAAACAAGAGCGCCAGCGCCGCGAGCCAGCAGGGGTTGCGGTGAGTCATTGGCCGTTTCATTTTGAAAGGCTAGGCGATGAGTTCCGTCAGCACCTTGCCGCCATCCACGATTTCGATGGGACGGTCGCCGGGTGCCATGAGTTCCTTGTCCGCAACGATGCCGAGCTGGTGGTAAATCGTCGTCGCGAAATCCTCGACGGTGAGCGGTTTCTCGTCCGGCTCCGACGCGGTCGCGTCCGACGAACCATAGACCGAGCCCTTTTTGATCCCACCGCCGGCGAGCACCACGCTGAAAACCTTCGGCCAGTGGTCGCGCCCTGCAGTGGCGTTGATTTTCGGCGTCCGCCCAAACTCGCTGCTCACGACGACGAGCGTCGAGTCGAGCAACCCGCGCTGCGCGAGGTCTGTGATGAGCATCGCAAACGCCTGGTCGAACGGCGGCATCTGGCCATTGATGGCTCCCGCAATGTTGTCGTGATGATCCCAGCCGCCAAACGTCAGCGACACCATCCGCACGCCCGACTCGACAAGCCGGCGGGCCAGCAGCATCCGCATGCCCGCCGCGTTCCGACCGTAGGCGTCCTTCAGCGCATCCGGCTCGGCCTTCATGTTGAAGGCCTCGCGCGCCTCCGCCGAACTCAACAGCCCGTAAGCGCGCTGGTAGAAAGTGTCCATCGCATCCAGCGCGTCGGATTTTTCCAGAGTCCGGAAATGCGAGTCCACCGACTGTAACATCGTCTTCGCCTTCGCAAACCGCTCCGGGGTCACGCCGCCCGGAAGCACGAGGTCTTTCACCTGGAAATTCGCATCCGCCGGGTCCGACCCCAGCGAAAACGGCCCATACGCCGAACTGAGATAGCCGCTCCCCGCGTATTCATTCGGCATGCTCGGAACGCACACATACGGCGGCAGATTCTTGCGCGGCCCGAACTCGTGCGAAATCACCGCTCCAAACGACGGATACGAAAGCGCCGGACTCGGCCGGTAGCCGGTGAACATATTGTGCGTCCCGCGCTCATGAGCCGCCTCGCCATGCGTCATCGAGCGACACACCGTGATCTTGTCCGCGATCTGCGCCGTTTTCGCGAGGTTCTGACTGAACAGCACGCCATCGAGTTTCGTCGGCACCGTCCCTAGGGACCCGCGATACTCTACCGGCGCATACGGCTTCGGATCCCACGATTCCTGATGCGCCATCCCCCCAGGCAGGAAGATATGAATGATGCTCTTCGCCGGCCCTTCTTTCGACTCGTAAAACTTGGTCTCCCCCCGCGCCGTCATGCGGAAATAATCGCCTAGCGTAATTCCCAGACCGGCCACAAAACCGACCTGCAAAAAGCTGCGTCGTGCCATCCCCTTCGGTCGAAGGAAGTGCGCGGGGTCATCGTTCCAAGTGCCTGTTATTTTGCGATCATTCATGCGGAGATGGAGTGCTGAGTTGCCTGTGAGGTTGCAAGTTGCGTGTTAAATTGACTGACCCTGCTCGAAAGGGCTTCTTAGAAGCTCAGGCTGTTCGTCGGAAAACACTTATTTTGAGATGTTTAGGACGAGATCAGCGATTTGATGCGAGTGCAAAAAGCGGTGGCGATTCACCATGCGAAGAATCTCCGTGTCACGCGCCGTCATTTCCATCGGAGCAAAGTTGTCCACGCGCCGAAAGCGCGGATGCCGGGGGAACGTCATCGCCGCATTCTACCATGAGGACACGCAAGAAAGGCCGACGGTTGTTCACAGCTCCAATGGAAGACAATGGAATGCGGCCCTTGCGCACGCGCGGGCGAGGATCCTCGCCCTGAGTCAGCCAGCGATTGATCTTCTCCTCCACCTCCGCACGGGGTGCGGCGTATTTTTCGCGCGAGCGGGCGATGAGCTTTTCGCGCCTACCGAAGCTGTGCTCGATGGGAGGGAGGGTTTTCGCACGGAAGGGTTCGCGCGTTCTGCCGTTCTCGGCGAGACGCGCGATGACTTCGTAGCGATCAAGGCCGGTGAAGGTTTCCAGCGGGTAGGTGTTCCCGAACTCTTTGTGCAAAACCTCGGCGTCGGAGTGGCCGATGCGGAAGGACACAAGGGAGCCGACATTGCCAAAGACCGCGCCGCGCACGGTCGGCGGCACCTGCTCGATGTATTGGTGCGAGAGCGCGAGGCAGAGCCGATATTTCCTGGCTTCGGTGTGGATCGCGGCGAAGGCGTCGGTGGTCAAATTGTGGAATTCGTCGATTTATGTGGACCACCACATAAATCGACGAGTTCCACTGCTTCATCACGCCTTCGATGGCGGAGATTTTGACCGGTGCGCGAAAGTATCGTGTCGGCCTCACGCTCGCCCATCAAGAGTTGAGGCAACTCAATTCAAGCGATGAAGTGGCGGGTGCGGTTTGAGGTGGACCCCGAAAATCGGGCCAGAGGTTAAGCTATAAAATGGCGGTGGGAGCGCGTGTAAAAACGCAGCATAAAACCACCGAAAATGAAGAGCAAACGCAAGCGGCATGAAGCCGCATTCAAAGCCCGGGTCGCCCTTGAGGCGCTCAAGGGAGTCAAAACCATCCAGCAAATCGCCAGCGAATACGGGGTGCATCCGGTCCAGGTTTCGGACTGGAAGAAGACCCTGCAGGAACGCATGGCGGGCGTGTTCGACAAGAACGCGCAGACGGGTGCGCCGGAGAGCTTCGAGAAGGAGCGCGCCGAACTGCACGAGACGATCGGGAAACTGACGGTCCAAGTGGATTTCCTGACAAAAAAATCCAAACAACTCGGCCTATGAGCGGGCGTGCCGAGTTGGTCGAAAAAGGACATCCGCAACTGAGTGTGAGGGAGCAATGCCAGATGCTGGACATCGCGCGTTCGACGCTCGATTACCAGCCGGTGCCTGAGAGCGCGGAGGATCGAAAGATCAAGCGGCTCATGGACGAGACCTACCTGCGCGACGCCTGCCTGGGGACACGCCGACTGGTGACGGTGCTGGAACGCGACCACGGGCTGGTGGTAAATCGAAAGCGGTTGCAGCGGCTGCGGCGCGAGATGGGACTGGAGACGATCTACTGCCGGCCGCGGACGAGCGTGCCGGACCGGGAACATGTCAAGTATCCCTACCTGCTGCGGGAGTTGGCCATCACCCGGCCCAACCAGGTCTGGTGTGCGGACATCACCTACGTGCCGATGCCGCACGGCCATGCGTTTCTGTGCGCGGTGATGGACTGGCACTCGCGCAAAGTCCTCGGCTGGGCGTTGAGCAACACGATGGACGTGGCGCTGGTGGTGGCGGCGTTCACGCAGGCCGTGGGCGATGGCAGCGTGCTGCCCGAAATCATGAACACCGACCAGGGCAGCCAGTTCACGGCGGTGGAATGGATCGAGGAACTCAAGAGCCGCGCGATCGCCATCAGTATGGACGGCAAGGGGCGGTGGATGGACAACGTGTTCATCGAGCGGCTGTGGCGGAGCGTCAAATACGAGGACATCTACCTGCACGAATACGCGACCATCGCCGCGCTGGAGGCGGGGCTGCGGCGGTGGTTCGAGCAATACAACCACTGGCGGCCCCACGAGTCGCTTGGCGGAGAAACCCCGGCGCAAGTGCATGGGAAAAAGCCGGCGGCCGAGAGCGCGGCGCCATTGAAAACCGCGGCATGAACCCGACCCCAAGCGCAAACCCGAACAAGGCAGGGAGGGATTTTGCATCCGCTTTTTTGCTCCTCCACTCCGGGCGGCTGCGAGCCTCACCGCTACGCTCCGAGGCTCTTGCCGCCCTCCGTTCCGGAGCAAAAAAGCGGAGCCCCCTCGGCAGAACCACCCACAAAGCAGCTCCCGTATTGACCTCAATCCCCGAATCATCCACCACTCTCACACGCCACCCCGCCATAGCTTAATTGCTAGCCACTCTGGCCGGATTCCGGGGTCCACCTCA